>JACRAZ010000026.1 GCA_016213205.1 Burkholderiales bacterium | reverse complement strand
TGGTCGCAGCCCGCGCAGCGGGCGGAGATAAATCCGACAGCGCGCCCCGAAGCCGAGAACCGCAGCGAAGTCAGCCGCAGGCTGACCGCCGGATTCGGCCCGCTGCGCACGCGGACCTTGGCGCTTGCGCGCTCCGCACCTCGAACGTCGGCTTTCAGCACCCGACCCCAAAGGCAGCAAAGGGCCGCCAGCCGCCAAAGTCAGGCGCGCGCTCATCGGTTCGTCACCGGGTACAGGCCCTGCGGCCGCCACAGCAGGATGGCCACCATCAGCCCGATGTTCGAGAACAGCGCCACCTTGGGCTCCAGGTAGCCGGTGTAGTTGGCCAGCAGGCCCACCATCAGCGCACCGATGAAGCAGCCCAGCGTGGAGCCCAGGCCGCCGATGATGATGACGATGAAGATCAGCACGTTCACCTGCGCGCCGATCTGCGGCACCACGCTCTGCTGGTACAGGCCCCACATCACGCCGCCCAGCCCGGCCAGCGCCGAGCCGGCGACGAACACGCCGACGAACAGGCGCCGAATGCGGTAGCCGAGGGACTCCACCATCTCGCGGTCCTGCACGCCGGCACGGATGAGCAGGCCCACCTTCGTGCGGTTGAGGGTGTACACCAGCGCCACGAACACCAGGGCGCCGATGGCCGCTGCCATCAGGCGGTATTTCTCGATCGATGCATCACCCACCAGCAGCGAGCCGCGCAACGGCTCGGGCAGCGGCATCGCGATCTGCAGCGGGCCCCACACCACCTTGATCAGCTCTTCGCCGACGATCATGCCGCCCATGGTGATGAGGATCTGCTTCAGGTGCAGGCCGTACACCGGGCGGATGATCAGGCGCTCGAAGGCCCAGCCCGCGGCACCGGCCACCGCCATGGCCACCGCCATCGCGAGGAACACCGCCGCCACGCTGGCCAGCAGGTTGGTGTCGGCAAAGGCGGCCAGTCCGCCCATCACCGTGGTGGCGACGAAGGCGCCGAGCGCGATGAACACGCCGTGGCCGAAGTTCAGCACGTCCATCAGGCCGAACACCAGCGTCAGGCCCGAGGCGATGATGAAGATGATGAAGCCCATCGCCAGCCCGGCGGCCGTGAGCGTGAGCCAGGTGCTGCCGCTGCCCACCGCGGGCAGCGCCAGCAGCATCACCGCGCCCAGCAGGGCCAGCGGGCGCCAATCAAATTCCGCCTTGGGTATGGCGGCCCCTCGCCCGCCGGGAACGCCGGTCGATCCCCCGGGGGGATGCGGGCCGGCTTGGGGCGGCCCGGCGCTCGGCCCGCTGCCCTCCGCCTTGCTGCTGCTCATTGATGGGCTCCCAGCGACAGGCCCAGCAGCCGCTGCTGCATCGTTTCGTCCTCGGCCAGTTCGCGCATCGCGCCGCGGTGCACCACGCGGCCGTTGTCCATCACCGCCACGCCGTCACCCAGGGCCTTGGCCATCATGAAGTTCTGCTCCACCAGCAGCAGCGTGGTGCGCTGGCTCTTCAGTTCGCGGAAGGCGCTGATCAGGTTCTGGATGATCGAGGGCGCGAGGCCCTTGCTCGGCTCGTCGATCAGGATCAGCGCGCGCGGCTCGCAGATCGCGCGCGCCACCGCCAGCATCTGCTTCTGGCCGCCCGAGAGCTTGCCGGCCGGGTAGAGCCAGAACTTCTTCAGCGCCGGAAAGAGGCCGAAGATCCATTCGAGCCGCGCTGCATCAAGCTCGCCCTCGTGGCGCGCGGCGCGCGCGGCGAGCACGATGTTCTCCTTCACCGTGAGGTCGGTGAAGATGCCCATGTTCTCGGGCACGTAGGCGATGCCGCGCGCGGCGATGTCCGGCGTGGCCTGGCCCTTGAGCGACTGGCCGCGAAAACGCAGCTCACCGGCGCTGGCCTGCCACAGGCCCATGATCGTGCGCAGCGTGGTGGTCTTGCCGGCGCCGTTGCGGCCCAGCAGCATCGTCACCTCGCCCTCGGGCACCACCAGGTCCACGCCGTGCAGGATGTGATAGGCCCCGATGTGCGTGTGCACCCCGCTGAGCTCGAGCAGGCTGTTGCTCATGCCGGTTCTTCCGCGGCCATGCCCAGGTAGGCCTGCTGCACCACCGGCGAGGCGATCACCGCCGCCGGTTCGCCATCGGCCACCAGCGCGCCGTTGTGCAGCACGATGATGCGGTCGCTCAGTTCGCGCACCACGTCCATCTTGTGCTCCACCAGCAGGATGGTGCAGTCCTGGCGTGATTTGAGTGCGCGGATGAGGTCCAGGATCACTGGGACCTCGTCCACGCTCATGCCCGCCGTGGGTTCGTCGAACATGAAAACCTTGGGGTCCAGCGCGATCAGCAGCGCCACTTCCAGCTTGCGCTGGTCGCCATGCGGCAGGCTGCTGGCGTGGGCCGCGCCCTTGTCGGCCAAGCGCACCTGGGCCAGGATGTCCTGCGCCTCGTCGATCCAGGCGCGGCGGTCCAGCCACACGCGCCACAGGTCCAGCCCGCCGCGGCCGCGCCCCGCCTCGCGGGCCTGGATGGCCAGGCGCACGTTCTCGTGCACCGTGAGGTTGGGAAACAGCTGCGTGAGCTGGAACGCGCGCCCCAGCCCGCGCCGCGTGCGCAGCGGGGCCGGCAGCGCGGTGATGTCCTCGCCGCCCAGCAGCACCTGCCCCTCGCTGGCCGGCAGCTGGCCCGAGATCAGGTTGAAGTAGGTGGTCTTGCCCGCGCCATTGGGCCCGACGATGGCGGTGAGCGTGCCCGGCGCGAACGCGCAGGACACATGGTCCACCGCCACGTGTCCGCCGAAGCGGATCGTCAGGTCACGGGTTTCGAGCATGGGCGCGCAGTTCGCTGCTGCAGGCGGTCAGCGCTTGTTCCGGATCGGAATCTGCAGTTCCTCGGGCTTGATCACCCGCACCAGCTCGGGCACGCCCCAGGCGAAGGCCGGGTCGTTCTTGATGCGGAAGTGGTACATCTCCTGCATCGCCTGGTGGTCTTCCTTGCGGAAGGTCATCGTGCCCTTGGGCGTCTCGAAGCTCATGCCTTCCATCGTGGCGATCAGCTTGTTGGTGTTGGTGTCGCCGTTGGTCTTCTTCAGGGCTTCGACGATGGCGATCGCCGCGCTCATGCCGCCGGCGGTGAAGAAATCGGGCGGTGCCTTGTACTTGCTGTAGTGGTTGGCCACCAGCCATTCATTGGCCTTGTTCTTCGGGATGCCGAAGTAGTAGTACAGCGCGCCTTCCATGCCTTCGAACTGCTTGTAGGGCACCATGTCCGGCAGCGTGTTGCCGCCGGTGGCCAGCTTGATGCCGTAGCGCTTTTCGAGGTCGAGGTCGGCAATCTTGCTGAACGGCGTGGGTCGGCCCGACCAGCCCACCGAGATGTACTTCTTGCCCGGCTGGTCCTTGAGCTTGTCGACGATGCGCTGCAGGCCGGCCGTGAAATCGGTGGTCCCCACGGGCAGGTACTCCTCGTGCACGATCTTGGCCTTCTTGGTGAACTCCTTCGCGGCCTTCACGCCGTCACGCCCGAAGGCGTTGTCGTTGGCGAGGATGGCCACCACGTTGCCCGGCTGGTCCAGCGCGGCGGCGTTGGCCGCGGCGTCCTGGCTGCTGTTGCGGCCGGTGCGGAAGATGTACTTGTTCCACTTGTCGCCGGTGATGCTGTCGGCCACCGCCGGCTCCACCAGCAGGATCTTCTTGTATTCCTCAGCCACCGGCAGCATGGCCAGGGCAATGGGCGAGGCGGTGGGGCCCACCGCGAGGTCGACCTTGTCGTCGGCATAGGCGGCGGCCAGCGCGGCCTTGCCCACGTCGGGCTTGCCCTGGTCGTCCTTCTCGATGACCACCAGCTTCTTGCCGGCCACCGTCATCGTGCCGCCGGTGGCGTATTCCAGGCCGAGGGTGAAGCCGACGATGGTCTGCTTCGCATAGGCCTCCAGCGGGCCGGTCTTGCTGGCGATCAGCGCGATGCGCACCTCGCCGGCGGCATGGGCGGCCGGCGCCGCGAAGGCCGCGGCCAGGGCAGTAACGATCAGGGCTTGCTGGAACGGGCGACGCTTCATGCGGTGTCTCCTTGGGATGTGGGCCGCGTTGGCTGGCGGCGTTGCGCCACACGCCAGCGCAAGCGCCATGCCAGGCGCACCGAATAAGTGCAAACCCTGACAATTCACGTCAGCATGACCCCAAAACAGATCGCCGCGGCCCGAAATGCCCGGATCTCAGACACCATGGCGCCAGTCTGATCGTCCACGATTCAGTCACCGCGGAATCGAGTGTCTGTATTTCAGGCAATCCGCGTCGCGCACCCCCTAGCTTCACGGCCCGTCCGCGAAAGGGCGGGTGCTAGCTTGGCCGGCTCCACGGGGCCGCGGGCCCCGAACCACCCCCTTCGGGAGCGTTCCACATGACCATCATCCGCAGCACGCCGGTGGCTGCCGGCGAAAGCGCTGGCTATGTCGACTTCGTCGTCGAGCTCGACGCCGCCGCCAGCAACGAGGTGCGCGTGTCCTACCAGACCGACAACGGTACCGCCACCTACGGCAGCACCAGCGACTACACCTACCAGACCGGCACCCTGGTGTTCGCCCCCGGCGAGACCAGCAAGACCGTGCGGGTGCTGGTGGCCAACGACACCTCGGTGGAAGCCACCGAGGTGCTCTGGCTCGACCTGTACACGCCGGTGAACGCCACGCTCGCGCAGCGCTACGTGCCGGCCTACCTGTTCGACAACGACGCCAGTGCCGGCACGCCGGCCATCAGCGTGAGCGACGCGGTGGTGGACGAGACCGGGCGCAACGCCAGCTTCGTGGTCACGCTCAGCCGGCCCGCCACCGGCACGGTGAGCGCGGGCTGGAGCACCGTGGCCGACACCGCCACCGCCGGCGCCGACTTCACCACCGGCACCGGCACGCTCAGCTTTGCGCCGGGCGAGGTGGCCAAGACGCTCACCGTGCCCATCGTCAACGATGGCCAGGCCGAGGGCGACGAGCACTTCAAGCTGGTGCTCGGCAACCCCACCGGCGCCACGCTGGCCCAGGCCACCGGCTGGGGCCTGATCGGCCGCAACGATGCCGACCCCACCAGCACGCCGCGCGTGACCGTGCGACCCATCGTGGTGGGCGAGCACGATCGCTATGCCAGCTTCGTGGTGCAGCTGGATGCGCCCTCGGTCAACGAGGTACGGCTGAGCTACCAGACGGACAACGGCAGTGCCGCCTACGGCAACAGCAACGACTACATGTACCTGGCCGACACGCTGGTGTTTGCGCCCGGAGAAACCACCAAGCAGGTCCAGGTGCCGCTGATCAACGACACCACGGCCGAGGCGCCCGAGGTGTTCTGGCTCGACCTGCATTCGCCGGTGAACGCGGTGATCACGCAGCGCTACGCCGCCGCGCTGCTGGTGGACAACGACGGCAGCGCCGGCACGCCCACGCTGCAGATGGCGCCGGTGGTGGTGGACGAAGGCGCGCAGACCGCCAGCTTTGCAGTGATGCTGAGCCGGCCCGCGGCCGGCACCGTCAGCGTGAACTGGGCCACCGCCGACGGCAGCGCCCAGGCCGGCAGTGATTTCACCGGCGCCAGCGGCACGCTGAGCTTTGCGCCCGGCGAAGTGGTGAAGACGGTGACGGTGAACCTCACCAACGACACCCTGGCCGAGCCCGACGAACATTTCACGCTCGTGCTCTCCGGCGCCAGCGGCGCCACGCTGATCGAGAACAGCGCACGCGCACTGATCGGCCGCAACGACACCGACCCCACCGGCACGCCCAGGGTCTTTGCACAGGCGCAGGCGGTGGGCGAAGGCGACCGCTTCATCCAGGTGGCGGTGCAGCTCAGCGCGCCCTCGCCCAACGAAGTGCGCGTGACCTACCAGACGCTCAACGGCACCGCCGACTACGGCAGCAGCAACGACTACCACTACCTGACCGACACGCTGGTGTTTGCCCCTGGCGAGACCACCAGGCTGGTGCAACTGCCGCTGGTCAACGACACCACGGCCGAGCCCACCGAGGTGATGTGGCTCGACCTGTACTCGCCCGTCAACGCGCTGGTGCCGCAGCGCTACACGCCGGTGCTCATCGTCGACAACGACGGCAACACCGGCACGCCGGCCGTGAGCATCAGCGACCCGGTGGTGGATGAAAGCAATCACAGCGCAAGCTTCTTCGTCACGCTGAGCCGGCCCAGCACCGGCACCGTCGGCGTGGCCTGGGCCACCGCCAACGGCACGGCCCAGGCCGGCACCGACTTCACCGCCGCCAGCGGCACGCTGGCCTTTGCCGCCGGCGAGGTGGTGAAGACCGTCACCATCGACCTGCAGGACGACAGCCTGGCCGAGGCGGACGAGTTCTTCTCGCTCGTGCTGTCGGCGCCATCGGGCGCCACGCTGGCCGAGCCCGCCGGCGTGGCGATGATCGGCCGCAGCGATGCCGAGGCGCTCAGCACGCCGCACGTGAGCGTGCGCCCGGTGGCCGTGGGCGAGAGCGAGACCTTTGTCAACCTGGCGGTGTCGCTCAGTGCGCCCTCGACCAACGAGGTGCGGGTGACCTACCAGACCCTCAACGGCAGCGCCGACTACGGCAGCAGCAACGACTACCACTACCAGACCCAGACCCTGGTGTTTGCCCCCGGCGAAACCACGCGCCTGGTGCAGGTGCCGGTGAACAACGACACCGCCACCGAAGGCAGCGAGGTGTTCTGGCTCGACCTGTACTCGCCGGTGAACGCGGTGGTGCCGCAGCGCTACACGCCGGTGCTGCTGGTCGACAACGACGGCACCACCGGCACCCCCGCCCTCGGCGTGAGCGACGCGGTGGTGAACGAAAGCGCGCAGACGCTGAGCTTCTTCGTCACGTTGAGCCGGCCCAGCACCGGTGTCGTCAGCGTCAACTACGCCAGCGCCGACGACAGCGCGCAGGCCGGCAGCGACTACCTCGCCGCCGCCGGCACGCTGAGCTTCCAGCCCGGCGAAACGGTGCGCACCGTCACGCTGAGCCTGCTGGACGATGCGCTGGCCGAGAGCGACGAGCTGCTGCAGCTACGCCTCTCGCAGCCCGTGGGCGCCACGCTGGGCGACGCCACCGGCAGCGCGCTGATCGGCCGCAACGACACGCCGCCGATCAGCACGCCGCAGATCACGGCCTCGCCGCTCACGGTGTCCGAGGGCGACCGCTGGGCGCAGGTGCTGGTGCAGCTCAGCGCCCCGGCGCGCAACGAGGTGCGCGTGAGCTACCAGACGGCCAACGGCAGCGCCACCTACGGCAGCAGCAACGACTACCACTACCAGACCCAGACCCTGGTGTTCGCCCCCGGCGAGACCACCCGGGTGGTGACGCTGCTGATCAACGACGACACCAGCAGCGAAAGCACCGAGAGCTTCTCGATCGAGCTGTACAGCCCCGTCAACGCCACCGTGCCGCAGCGCCTGACCGGCATCACCCTGCTCGACAACGACGGCGCCGGCAACCTCTACAGCCGCGGCCGCGGCAACGACAGCTACACCGTGGCCAGCGCGCTCGACCGCATCGCCGAAAGCCCCAACGGCGGCATCGACACCGTCACGGCCAGCATCAGCCTCACGCTGCCCGACAACGTGGAGCACCTGGTGCTCACCGGCAGCGCGCTCAACGGCCTGGGCAACGCCGGCAACAACACCTTCACCGGCACCGCGGCCAACAACAGCTTCGACGGCAAGGACGGCATCGACACCGTCGTCTTCACCGGCCCGCGCGCGGCCTATGCGATCAACGGCAGCACCACGCAGCGCACGGTGAGCGGCGGCACCGACGGCACCGACACGCTGTACGCGGTGGAACGCCTGCAGTTCAGCGATGTGCTGCTGGCCAGCGACACCAGCCCCGGCGGCAACGTGTACCTGGCCTACGCGATGCTCAACGCGGTGTTCAACGCCGCGCCCACCACCGCGATGCTCAGCCAGTGGACCGCCCAGCTCGACCGCCTGGGCAGCCTGACCGACACCGCCCAGGCCTTCCTCAACACCTACGCCCCCGGCCTGCCCGACGAGGTGCTGGTGGCCTACCTGTGGGGCACCATCACCGGCACCCAGATCCCGCTGGACGCGCTGGCCACCTACACCACGCTGGTGGGCAACGGCACCTACACCCAGGCCGGCCTGTTGGCCCTGGTGAGCACGCTGGACCTGAACACGGTGGAGATCACCAGCATCGTGGGCCAGACGCTCACCTTGGACGCCAGCTGGTTCCCGGTGCCTGCCTAGGGCCTGGTACAGAATCCCCGACGACGCCACCGGGCCGCATGCCGCGGTCCTGTGGTTTCCTGCGTCAGCGCCAACCAAGAAAACCGACATTCAGGAGGAACCCATGCCATTGAACTCATACCCGCAAAGCGTCCCGATGGCCGTGGGCGCGGAGACCGACAAGGTGGTGGCGCGCGTGCTGCCGGCCGTGGTTGACGAAGGGGCGGGTCAGGCCACCGTGCGCATACAACTGAGCCAGGCCGCGCAGCAGGAGATCAGGATCGGCTATTGGACCGACCAAGCCACGGCTCGCTCGGACGCACCGGCGGACTATGTCTCCCAGGACGGTGAACTGGTCTTCGCACCCGGCGAGACCTCGAAGACGCTGCAGATCACGATCACCGACGACGCACTTGTCGAGGCCACCGAAGTGTTCTGGATCAATGTGTATGGGTCAGGCATCAGCACTCAGTGGTACGTCCCAGTGACCGTGCTCGACAACGACGGGCCCCGGGGCACGCCCGCGCTCAGCGTCAGCGACCCAGTGGTAGACGAGACGCTCGGCCTTGCGCAGTTCTTCGTCACGCTCAGCCAGCCTTCGGCGTCCACCGTGACGGTCGCCTATGGCAGCGTGGACGGCAGCGCACTGGCCGGCAGCGACTACACGGCCGTGTCCGGCACGCTGAGCTTCGCGCCCGGCGAGAGGGTGAAGACCGTCAGCGTGCCCGTTCGCGACGACGTGCTGGCCGAGCCGGACGAACGCTTCAGCCTGGCATTGAGCCAAGCCACTGGCGCCACGCTGGCCAAGGGCGTGGGCGTGGCCATGATCGGCCGCAGCGATGGCGAGCCCGCGAACATGCCAGTGGTGACGGCCCGGACCCTCACGGTCGCCGAGGGCGACACCCACGCCAATTTCGTGGTGCAGCTCAGCGCCCCGTCCAAATCGCCGGTGCAGGTGACGGCCCAGTTCGACGCGGTCTCCACAGCCTGGAGTTTTGACGACGTGCGTTTGCTGGGCGGCCCTCCCATCACCTTTGCGCCCGGCGAGACGACCAAGCTGGTGCAGGCCTTGATCACCGACGATGCGCAGGCCGAACCGAGCGAGGTGTTCTGGCTGTTCATGCACACCGTCGGACAGGACATCCCGAACGTCACCGTGGGCCAGGCGAAGATCCCGGCCACGATCGTGGACGACGATGCCCCGCGCGGCACGCCCAGCCTGCGCCTCGATGACCAGGCCGTCAACGAGACGGACCAGACCGTCACCCTGTATGTCACGCTCGACCGGCCCTCGGCCAGCACAGTGACGGTGGACTACACCACGGCCGACGGCTCAGCCCAGGCCGGCACCGACTACCGGGCCGCAACCGGCACGCTGAGCTTCGCGCCCGGCGAGATGGTGAAGGCGATCACGCTGACGGTGTGGGACGACGCGCTGGCCGAAAGCGACGAACGCTTCGAGGTCCACCTCAAGAATGCGGTGAACGGCACCCTGGGCGATGCGGCGGGCAGCGTGATGATTGGCCGCAACGACACGCCGCGCGTGGCCGAGCCCACGGTGTCCATCACCCCGGTCACGGTGTCCGAGGGGGACACCTTCGCCACCGTGCTGGTCCAGCTCAGCGCCCCGGCGCGGGAGGAGGTGCGCCTGTCGGTGCCCTTCTCAGCCGGCTCGGCCAACACCTATCCCCCGCCCAGCGACTATTACCAGCTCGTGGACCAGCTCGTGTTCCTGCCAGGCGAGACGGTCAAGAGCGTGTACCTGGTGCTCGCCGACGACACGAGCTTCGAAACGACAGAAACCGTCCTGGTCACCGCCACCAAGCTGGTCAACGCCATCGGCCCGGCCGGCAACACGGTCGTCACCCTGCTGGACAACGACAGCAGCGGCACGCTGTTCAGCCACGGCCGCAGCAACGACCAGTACACCGTGACCAGCGTGTTCGACCGCATCGCCGAAAGCCCCAACGGCGGCATCGACACCGTCACGGCCAGCATCAGCCTCACGCTGCCCGACAACGTGGAGCACCTGGTGCTCACCGGCAGCGCGCTCAACGGCCTGGGCAACGCCGGCCACAACACCTTCACCGGCACCGCGGCCAACAACAGCTTCGACGGCAAGGACGGCATCGACACCGTCGTCTTCACCGCCCCGCGCGCGGCCTATGTGATCAATGGCAGCACCACGCAGCGCACGGTGAGCGGCGGCACCGACGGCACCGACGGCACCGACACGCTCACCGCGGTGGAACGCCTGCAGTTCAGCGATGTGCTGCTGGCCAGCGACACCACCCCGGGCGGCAACACCTACCTGGCCTACGCGATGCTCAACGCGGTGTTCAACGCCGCCCCCACCACCGCGATGCTCAGCCAGTGGACCGCCCAGCTCGACCGCCTGGGCAACCTGACCGACACCGCCCAGGCCTTCCTCAACACCTACGCCCCCGGCCTGCCCGACGAGGTGCTGGTGGCCCACCTGTGGAGCACCATCACCGGCACCCAGATCCCGCTGGACGCGCTGGCCACCTACACCACGCTGGTGGGCAACGGCACCTACACCCAGGCCGGCCTGCTGGCCCTGGTGAGCACGCTGGACCTGAACACGGTGGAGATCACCAGCATCGTGGGCCAGACGCTCACCTTGGACGCCAGCTGGTTCGCGGTGCCCGGGGGCTGAACGGGGCTGGATCAGCGCTTGAGCAGCGCCAGCTCGGGGTAGCGGCCGAGCTTGTCGTACAGCGCCGCGCGCGAGATCTGCAGCAGCCGCGCCGCCGCCTGCCGGTTGCCGGCCGTGGCGCGCAACGCGGCGCCGATGGCCGCGCGTTCGAGCTCGGCCACCTGTTCGGGCAGCGGGCGCGGCACCTTGGCTCCGGCCTCGGGCCCGTCAGGCTGCCCGGTGCCCGCGGGCAGCGGCAGGGCATCGGGCGGGGCCGCCCCCAGGGCCGGGGCGGCCGGCTCGTGCCTGGAGAGTGCCGGCGCAGGCGCCGCCGGCACCGCCCCCCGCAGCCGCGCATCCAGCCGCAGCGCGCCGGCAAAGTGCGCCGGCTCCAGGCGCATGTCGTCGGTCATCAGCGCCGCCTGCTCCAGCACGTTGCGCAGCTCACGGATGTTGCCGGGCCAGGGCTGGCGCGCCAGCAGGTCCAGTGCGTCGAACGACAGGCTCTTGTGCGGCAGGCCACCACGGCGGGCGATGTCGTCCAGCAGCGCATCGGCCAGCGCCTCCAGGTCGGCGATGCGCTCGCGCAGCGCCGGCAGGCGGATCGGCAGCACGTTCAGGCGGTAGTACAGGTCGGCGCGAAAGCGCCCTTCGGCCACCATCGCCGCCAGGTCGCGGCTGGTGGCCGCGATCACGCGCACGTTCACCCGCAGCACCTGGTTGCTGCCCAGCGGCTCCACCTCCTGCTCCTGCAGCGCCCGCAGCAGCTTGGCCTGCAGCGGCAGCGGCATGTCGCCGATCTCGTCGAGGAACAGCGTGCCGCCGTCGGCGAGCTTGAACTTGCCGTCGCGGCCCTTGCGTTCGGCGCCGGTGTAGGCGCCGGGCGCCACGCCGAAGAACTCGGCTTCCAGCAGCGTATCGGGCACCGCCGCGATGTTCACGCCCACGAAGGGCCGCGCCGCGCGGGCCGAGGCGGCGTGGATGCCGTGCGCCAGCAGTTCCTTGCCGGTGCCAGTCTCCCCCAGCAGCAGCACGGTGGATTCGGTGGCCGCCACGCGCCGCGCATGGCGCTTGACCTCCAGCGCCGCCGGGCTGGCGCCGATGTAGGCGGCGATCGTGTACTTGGGCCGGCGGTTGCGCACCTGCTCGGCGGCGAGCTGGCGCTGCGCATCTTCCAACTCGCGCTGCAGGCGGCCGAACTTGGCCATCAAGGGCTGCATCGTCGATTCGGGGTGGTCCATCAGCACCATGCCCAGCGCGCCGATCACCTGCCCGGCGGCGCCGCGCAGCGGCACCCGGCTCACGAGGAAGGTGCCCGCCTTGTTGGTGAGCAGGTCCACCATGATCGGGCGGCCGGTCTCGATGACCTCGGCCATCAGCGTGTTGGGCACCACCTCCTCGACCCGCTTGCCGACGAAATCGGCCTCGGCCTCGAAGCCCAGCGCGGGCAGGAAGCGCTTGTAGCCCTCGCTGATCCACACGATGCGGTGCTCGCGGTCGACCACCATCATGCCCTGCACCGTCTGCGCGTACAGGTCGAACATGGTCTGCGCCGCCAGCTTCAGCAGGCTGTCGGCATCCTGGGGCAGTTGCGCGCTCAAGGCCATGCGCCGCACTCTAACGTGCACTTCCGGCAAGCACGGCAAACCCGAAGCCCTGCGCGCGGGCATCGGGCGCACAATCGCTGCCCGGGTCAGCACCCCCGGGGCCTTCATGAGCCGTAGCCTGCCAATCGCCTGCAGCACACCATCGTGGCGCCAGCACCGCGGCCGGGCCGGCCTGCCGCCACGGTGAGCCGCCACATGCCGGCCCCACCACCACAGCCTGCCGACACCGGCACCCTGCCGGCCGACGCTGCCACCTTGCGTGAGGTGCGCCAGGAGCTGGATGCACAGGCCGCACGCGTGTTTGCGCTGTTCGCGGCGCTGGCGGTGGCGGCGGCCGCGCCGGTCATGTTCCTGTACGACGGCGTGAACACCGGCGTGCGCAGCCTGATGCAGGCCCTGCTGCTGGCGCTGGCTGTGGTGCTGCTGGGCCTGTACCGGCTGGCCGCGCGCGGCCGGGCCGGGCTGGCGGTGAACGTGGCGCTGGTGTCGGGCTGCGTGGTCAATGCCATGCTGGCCAGCGCCATGGGCGTGGGCGTGCAGGGCCAATCGCTCGGGCTGTTTGCACTGCTGGTGGCGCTGGCCGGCGTGCTGCGCGGGCTGCGCGCCGCGGTGGCGCTGGCGGCCCTGTGCCTGGCGCTGGTGGTGGCGCTGTACCAGGCCGAGGCGCTGGGCTGGATCGGCGGGCGCAGCGTCTCGGCGGCCATGCCTTCGATCAACCGCGCCTACACGCTGGGCCTCACGGTGGTGATGGGCCTGGTGGCGGCGGTGGCCATGTCGCGGCTGTACCTGCGCGCCTTCGAGGAAGCGGCGCTGCAGCGCGAGCGGCTGCGCGCGATGCTGCGCATCAGCACCGACTGGATCTGGGAGCAGGATGCCGCGGGCCGCTTCACCCACGTTTCCGAGGGCTTTGCAAGGCACAGCGGCATCGCCGCCGCCGGGCTGATCGGCCACACGCTCTGGGACCTGCCGGCGCTGGCATTGGCCGAGCCGGACCTGCAGGCCCTGCGTGAGGCCTACGCGCGCGGGGCGCCGCTGCAGAACATGATGGTGCGGCTGCGCGCCGACGATGGCCGCACGCTGCTCATCGCCCTCAGTGCCGAGCCGGTGGTCGATGCCCAGGGCCGCTGCACCGGCTGGCGCGGCGTGGGCCACGACGTCACCCGGCTGCTGCAGGAATCGCAGCGCCGCGAGGTCTCGGAGCGGCTGCTCACGCGCGTGTTCCAGACCTCGCCCGACGCGATGGCGGTGACCACGCTGGACGACAGCCGGGTGGTGATGATCAACCAGCAGCTGGCCACGCTGGTGGGGCTGACGCCGGAACAGGCCGTGGGCCGCGACATGACCAGCCTGGGCATCTGGGCCGACCCGGCCGACCGCGACCAGCTGCGCACCCGCCTGCTGGCCGAAGGCCAGGTGCGCGACCTGCCGCTGCGCTTCCGGGCCAGTGACGGGCGGGCGCTGTCGATGCTGATGTCCGCCTCGCGCCTGGCCATCGACGGCGTGGACCACATCGTCTCGGTGGCGCGCAACGTCAGCGAGCTCGAGCGTGAACGCGCCGAGACCGCGCTGCTGCTGCAACACGCAGCCGTCGGGCTGGCGCTCACGCGCAACAAGGTCTTCGAACGCGTGAACCCGATGTACGAGCGGCTCGTGGGCTACGAGCCCGGCACGCTGGCCGGCCAGAGCACGGGCGTGGTGTTCGCCAACGAGGAGAGCCGCCAGCGCTTTCGCGACCTGGCCGTGCGCTCGATGTCGCGCGACGGCATCGACGTCGAGGTGCGGGCGCACCGCAAGGACGGCAGCGACTTTCCGGCCCGGCTGCGGGGCCGCTCGGTGAACCCGCGTGATCCGCGCGGCAGCGGCATGATCTGGGTGCTGGAAGACATCACCGAGCGCCGCCGCGCGCAGCGCCAGCTCGCCGCCGCCAAGGAACAGGCCGAGGCCGCCAGCCAGGCCAAGAGCGCCTTCCTGGCCACCATGAGCCACGAGATCCGCACGCCGCTGAACGGCGTGCTGGGCATGCTGCGGCTGGCGCTGGAGGAGCCGGCGCACTCGGCCCAGCGCGAGGTGTTCCTGCGCCATGCACAGGCCAGCGGGCAGTCGCTGGCCAGCATCATCACCGACATCCTCGACCTCTCGCGGGTGGAATCGGGCCGGCTGCAGCTCGAGCAGACGGTGTTCGACCTGCACGCGCTGGCCGAGGGCGTGCACGCGGTGCACGAGTCGCAGGCGCAGTCCAAGGGCCTGGGCTTCGGCCTGGTCATCGCGCCCGGCGTGCCGCGCACGGTGCACGGCGACCCGGTGCGGGTGCGGCAGGTGATCGTCAACCTGGTGGGCAACGCGATCAAGTTCACCGAAGACGGCCGCGTCGACCTGATGCTGCAGCCGCTGCCGGCCCCGGTGGAGGCGGGCGCACCGGCGCGCGAGGGCGTTCGCATCACCGTGCGCGACACCGGCATCGGCGTGCCGGCCGAAGTGCAGCAGCGCCTGTTCCAGCCCTTCGTGCAGGCCGACAGCTCCACCACCCGGCGCTTCGGCGGCACCGGGCTGGGGCTGTCGATCTGCCGCGAGCTGGCCCAGCTGATGGGTGGCCAGGTGGGTGTGGACAGCGAAGAAGGCCGCGGCAGCGCCTTCTGGGCCGAGCTGCCGCTGGCCCCGGCCGTCCCGCTGGCCGAGCGGCCGGCCCAGCCACCGGCCGAGCCGCGCCCGCTGGCGGGCCTGCCGGTGCTGGTGGCCGAGGACCACCCGGTGAACATGATGATCGCGGTGGAGATGCTGCGCCGCTGGGGTGCCACGGTGGACGAGGCCACCGACGGCGGCGCCGCGATCGACTGCGTGCACCGTGCCCACACCGAGGGCCGGTATTACGCCGCGGTGCTGATGGACATGCACATGCCGGTGCTCAGCGGCATCGAGGCCACGCTGCGCCTGCGCGACCGCTTCGATGCCGGGCAGTTGCCGATCATCGCGCTCACCGCGGCCGCGCTGGCCAGCGAGCAGCGCCAGGCGCTGGACGCGGGCATGAACGACTTCGTCTCCAAGCCGATCGATGCCGACCAGTTGCTGGCGGTGCTGCAGCGCGTCACCCGGCCGGGCGGGCTGGCCGCGGCCGTCGCCGACTAGGGCCGGTTCACACGCCTGTTCGCACTTCAGCGTGGTGGCACAGCCATCCGGTGCCGCCGGCCGGCAGGTGTTGCGCCTGCGTGCTCAGGGCTGGCGGATCATCACGAAGCGGTAGCGGTATTCCACCGTGCGCCCGGCGTGGCCCGCGGCCACGATCGTCATCGTCTGGCCGGCGCTGCCCGGCGGGGCCTTCAGGCCGGGCAGGAAGGCGCGCTTCACCGCCTCGCCGGGCGCCGGCAGCTCGGCGGACGACAAGGCCCACACCGAGGTCCAGTGCCCGGCGCCGCTGCCGACAAACAGCGACAGGTAGGCATTGGGCGAGTAGCCCGAGCGCACCAGCTGGTTGCCGGTGTTGCGCATCTGCGCCCAGCCGGTGATGGTCTGCTGCGGGCAGTACAGGTCGGGCTGGCCGTCCACCGGATCGGCGCCGTCGAACGACCAGGTGAACTCCACCGCGGTGAGGAGGTGGCTCCATTTCGGATCACTCGGGTGCGAGGTCAGCGAGATCAGGTTGCCCACCGCCGTGGCGGTGCCGCTGTAGCCGGTGCCCAGCGCCGGTTCAATGCGCTGGGTGTCGATGAACTGCCAGCAGCCGGGGCGCGTGCACAGGTCGTCGATCCAGCTGCCGCCCACCGCGGTGCAGGCCGCCGGCGTGCGGCAGTGGTTCAGCCGATCGCTCGCGCACACGGGCTCGGGCTTGCTGCGGCACAGGTTGTCCGACCACCAGTGGCCGCCCGCGGCCCGGCAGGCCGCGGGGGTGGTGCAGAAGGGCAGCGTGGTGGCCGCGCAGGGCATCGCGCCGAGGATGTCCGCCGGCAGCGTGGCCGAGCCGGTGGGCACCGGCGCGTCGGCCAGGCCGCGGTCCATCATCTTGCCGATGGCCACGTCGGCCCCCACGCCCACCGCGGTGCCGACATCGGGCGTGCCGATGTTGGTGACGGTGTTGAGCACCCCCGCCGCGGCGCCGGCGCGCTGGGCCGCCTGGTAGGGGGCGACGCGGGCACGCTCGATCTCCTCGTCGCTGAGCTGCGAGTGCGGGTCCAGGATCTTGGCCTCGAAGTTGGCCATGTCCCGGCGGCCGGCTTCGTTGCTCTGGTCCAGCACGTACACCACGCCGCCGCCCACCACGCCGAAGAACAGCGCCATCAGGCCCATCGTCAGGAAGAAGCCACCCCGCTGCGCGGCGCGGCTGGCACGGGCAAACATCATCGGCCTCGCTTTCAGGGGCACAGCGCCAGGCTGCCCTGCGGCGCGCGCAGCCAGGCGTAGCCGGCCATCACCGCGTTGAGCACGCCGTTCTCCAGCACCACGGTGGCCGCCGGCTGCCGCACCGACGGCGGGTACTTCAGGTACTCGTAGCGGCGGGCGCCGTAGTCCTCGGTCACGGTGCAGGCGGGTTCACCCACCAGCGCCACCACGTCCTCGCGCGTCATGCAGGGGCCGAACCGGCTCGGGCTCCAGGGGGTGGGCTTGAGCGCCGGGTTGGGCTCGCCGTGCGCCGTCTCGCCGACGAAGTGGCCGCTGTCGAAGGTGTCCGACACCAGTGCGGTCTGGTTGTAGACCCAGGTCTCCACCCGCCGCGGCTCGGCCAGTGCCACCGGCTTGCGCTGGGCATCGAACCCCTGGGTGATGAACAGCAGCGTGAACAGCGCCGGGTTGCCGCGCGAGGCGATGAAGCGCTGCTGCACCGGGCTCAGCGCGGCCTGCGAGTCGGCGCTGGCCGGCGGGCAGCGCCAGCCCGGCACCTCCAGCGCCACCGCGTCCCAGCGCAGGTCGGCGTCCACCTGGCCGTTGACCACCCGGTCGATGCCGAAGTAGAGCGTGTAGCGCCCCGCCGGCAGCCCGTTCAGCGTGGTCACGGTGAGGGTGGGAAAACTCTGCAGCGGGCCCTGGTAGGTGGGCAGCAGCCCGGGCAGCCAGGCCCCTTGCAGCTGGTACGAGTACCAGGCATCGCCGCTGCGGGCCACCAGCCACCAGTCGGCCGCGGTGCCGGGCTGCGAGCCGGCGTCCACCCCGATCGTCAGCTGCACCGGCCGCTGCGCCAGCGCCACCACCGGGCCGCGGCCGCCGTTGGCACGCAGCGTCACCACCGGCTCGGCACACCAGGCCAGGGCTGGAACGCACAACATGCACAGCACTGAACACAGGCGCGCAAGCTGTTTCATCATGGCTCCTCGCGGAGCGCGGGCACACGCACACCGCTGTGCGAACCATGCTGCGCCCGCGCCGGCCAACCCGGCTTGCTTCAGCGCAAGGGCCGCCGCGCCGCCCGGCCCGGGCGGGTGCCCGGCCACCGCGCCGGGCGGCTGGCGCTCAGCGGTAGGCCACGTCGGCGCGGCGGTTCTCGGCCCAGGCGGCTTCGTCGTGGCCGGTGGCGCGCGGCTTTTCCTTGCCGTAGCTCACCGCCTCGACCTGGCTGTCACGGGCACCGTTGAGCTTGAGCATGCGCAGCACCGCTTCGGCACGCTTCTGGCCGAGCGCCAGGTTGTACTCGGCGCTGCCCCGTTCATCGGCATTGCCCTCGATGCGCACCTGCAGCGCGGCGTTCTGCAGCAGGTACTTGCCGTGGCGCTCGACCAGCGCGTTGAACTGCGGCCGGACGATGAACTCGTCGAAGTCGAAGTACACGCTGCGCTCCTTCACCAGCGCGTTGTTTGCATCCTTGTGCGGCGGCAGCACCACCGCGGTCACGGTCGAGGTGGTGGTGGGTGCCGGTTTCGCGCCGCTGGTGGGAGTGGCCGCGGTGGTGCCGGTGGCCGGCGCGGCGGGCTTGGTGGCCGCCGTCGGCTCCGGGGGCAGCGGCGTGCTGCTGCAGGCCGCCAGCAGGGTGGCCAGCGCGAACAGGGGGGTGAGGACAGGCAGTTTCATCGGGAACACTCCAGCGGGCCGCCTGGCCCGCAGCAAACCACAAAGGCTAGCGCCCCCGGGCCGGCCGCGCCATCCGCAGCCGGCCGTACGGGTGGACCCGCAGCCCCGGCGCCGGGCGGCACTCAGCGCGGCCGCGGCATCGCGTGGGTGATGCGGATCAGTTCGGCCAGGTTGCGCGCGCCCAGCTTGGCCATCACCCGGGCCTTGTGCACTTCCACCGTGCGCGGGCTGATGCCCAGGCGCTCGCCCACGCTCCGGTTGTCCAGGCCATCGACCACCAGGTGCATCACCTCGCGCTCGCGGGGCGACAGTGCTGCGGCGGTCCGCACCGGGGCACCGGCCGGCGCCGCGGCCGCCAGGCCGGCCAGCGCGCGCTCGATCGCCTGCACCAGCAGTTCCTCGTCGAACGGCTTTTCGAAGAAGTCCACCGCCGCGGCCTTGAAGGCCTGGCGCGCGGCGTCCACGTCGCCATGGCCGGTGATGATGATCACCGGCAGCGCCGGGGCCTGGCGCGCCAGCGCGGCCTGCAGCTCCAGCCCCGACAACCCGGGCATGCGGATGTCGGTCAGCACGCAGCCGCGCCAGTGCGGCTGCAGCGCGCCGAGAAAGCCTTCTGCGCTGGCGAACACCGCCGTGGCGTAGCCCCGCAGGCTCAACAGCAGCGACAGTGCGTCGCGCACCGAGGCGTCGTCGTCCACGATGAAGACGCTGCGGCGGTGGGTCAACTCAGGCATGAAGGGCGTCCAGGGACAGCGGCAGACTGAACACGAATTTTCCGCCGGGCCCCGGCTCGGCCCAGAGCCGGCCGCCGTGCGCCTCGACGATCGATCGGCTGATGCCCAGCCCGATGCCCATGCCGCCGGGCTTGGTGGACGCACGGGTGTCGAACAGGTGCGCCAGCGCCTCGGCCGGCACGCCCGGGCCGCTGTCGTGCACCGTCACCAGCACCTGGCCGGCCGACAGCGTGGCCAGCACCTGCACCGCCGACGCGGCGCCACCAGCGGCCGCCTCCAGCGCATTGGCCACCAGGTTGCGCAGCACCACCTCGATCTGCACCCGGTCCAGCCACACCGCGGGCAGCGTGGCATCGCACTGCCAGTGCAGCGCCACCCGCAGGCCGGCTGCGCGCTCGGCCTGCGAGCGCATCACCTCGTCCAGCAGCGCCGGCAGCTCGGTGGGGCGCAGCTCGGTGCTGCGGGTGCGGAAGAAGTCGCGCAGCCGCTTCACCACGCCGCTGGCCCGGCCGGCCTCGGCCACCAGCTTGTCCAGCACCTCGGCCAGCGGCATGGCCGGGGCCGGCTGGTCCGGCGCCCGCTTCGCCAGCAGCTGGGCGGCGCGCGCATAGGCGCTCAGCGCGGCCAGCGGCTGGTTCAGCTCGTGCGCCAGCGCAGCGGCCATGTCGCCCGCCGCGGCCAGGCGCAGGGTGGCGCGCAGCGCGCGCTCGGCCTGCTCGCGCTCGTCCACCGTGGTGCCCAGCAGCAGGCCGGTGGCCGCCAGCGCGGCCAGCAGCATGTGCAGCTCGAACACGGTGAGCGGTTGATAACGCGCCGACTGCACGGCCACGATCAGCAGCCCCTGCACCAGCGCCGCGGCCCAGGCCGCGCCGGTGGCGCCGAAACGCGCCGCCGCCCACACCACCGGCAGGAAGAACAGGTAGAACAGCTTGAACTGGTCCTCGGTGGACTGGGCAAACACCGCCAGCGCCAGCAGCACCGCGGCCAGCACCACCAGCCAGCACTCGCGGCTGCGCAGCATGGCCGCCACCAGCGCGCGGCGCGCCGGCCGCGTCAGCGTGAACAGCAGCGGCAGCGCCACGACCAGGCTCACGCCCTCGCCGATCCAGCTGCGCAGCAGCGCAGCGCCCTGCCGCTCGGGCGCCGGCATGCCGAACAGCGCCAGCGCGCCCACGTACAGCAGCGCATTGAGCGCGGCGCCGGCCGCCACGATCAGCACGAACAGGCCGAAGCTGCGCCGCGTGGCGCCCTGCGGCAGCGGGCCGATGAAGCGCACCAGCGCGGCCGCCACCGCCGCGTACCCCAGCGTGAGCATGGCCGACGACAAGGCCTCGGCCGGCCACGAGGCCGGCTGCCCGCGCACCAGCGTCTCGGCCCCCGCCAGGGCCAGCCACACCAGCCACCAGCCGCCGGGCCGCCACACCAGCAGCGCCACCGCCAGCGCGGCCTGCGGGTTCCAGGGCGTGATGTTGGTGCCGCGCATCGGGTGCACGTAGCTCACCCAGTCCAGCAGCAGGAACACCACCACGTAGGCCAGCACCAGCGGCAGGGGCAGGCGCAGCCTGCGCCGTTGCGCGGCGGGGGTGGAAATCGTCGTTGCCAGCACCATGCCCCATTGTCGGGTGATGCCACGCTTCGGGAACGCCCTTACGGCGCAGCCCGGGGCCGGCCCTGGTTGAAGGCGGAAAGAATGCGCCAGCCCCCCGGGGCCGGCGGTGGCCGGCCCGATCCCGAGAAGGAGACCCATGCGTCGAGCGCTGTTGAATCCGCTGCTGTCCACCACCCTGGCCGCCGGCCTGGTGCTGCACCTGGCCGGCTGCGCCAACCCGGGCAATGCAGCCGGTGGCGGCACCGCTGCGGCCCCGAGCAGCGCCGCGCCCGCCGAGCCGATGCCCATGGCGCCCAAGGCCGCCGAGCCCGCCCCGCCGCCGGCCCCGGCGCCCGCCGCCCGGGCGGTGGAGCCCGAGCCGCGCCCGGCCGCCCCGC
>JACRAZ010000025.1 GCA_016213205.1 Burkholderiales bacterium | reverse complement strand
TCCATAGCCGCGGTTGCAGTGAACTGCCGGCTCCGGTCACACGGAGCTTTGTGGAGGCTTGAGCCCGGTGCGGGGAAACTCGCACGCCGGGTTCTTAGGGGGGGATGGTGCAGCAATGCACTGTCCCTACCCGACAACTGCCTGCGAGCGCGGCAGTTCGATGGCTCGCACTTGCGACTGCCCGGCTTTTCGCATTGCTTTGAACTCCACCAAAGCCAGCGCAACGCCATCTGGCGCATCGTGCAGTCGGGCAACACCGGGTTGTTCCATGCGGTCGGCGCCGGCAAGACGGCCATCATGGTGGCCGCGACGATGGAGCTGCGCCGCCTGGGTCTGGCAAACAAGCCGGTGCACGTGGTGCCGAACCACATGCTGATGCAGTACACGGCGGAGTTCGTGCGGCTGTACCCCTGCGCCTCGGTGCTGATGGCCACGAAGGATGACCTTGCCGGCGATCGAAGGCGCGAGTTCGTCTCGCGCGTGGCGACCGGCGACTGGGATGCCGTGGTGATGACGCAGTCCACCTTCGAGCTGCTGCCGATGTCGCAGGAGCACACGAAGGAGCACATCACGGGGATCGTGCGCGAGCTGGAGTGGGCCGTGAAGGCCACGAAGGCCGACGATCGCAGCAATCGCATCGTCAAGCAGTTGGAGCGGATGAAGAAGGTGTGGCGAGTGCGCCTTGAGCGGCTGGAAAACCAGGAGCGCAAGGACGACTTCCTCCACTGGGAGGCACTCGGGATCGACTTCATCGCCTACGACGAAGCCCACCTCGCGAAGAACTTGTGGCGGCACACCAAGATGTCGCGCATTGCAGGGTTGCCCTTGGCCAACTCGCAGCGGGCCTTCGATCTGTACCTGAAGACTCGATACACGATGAGCCTCTATCGAGACCAGCATCGTGGAGTCGTGCTGGCCACCGCTACCCCGGTGGCCAACAGCATGGCTGAGATCCACACGTTCCAGCGATACCTGCAGCCCAACACGCTGCGCGCCTTGGGCCTGGAGCAGTTCGATGCGTGGGCGGCCACCTTCGGCGAGACCGTGACGGCGCTTGAACTCGCGCCCGACGGCAGCGGTTATCGGCTGAACACCAGGTTCGCCCGTTTCATCAACGTGCCCGATCTGATGGCGGTCTTCTGCGACGTCTCCGACGTCCGCACGAGGGAGATGTTGAATTTGCCGGTGCCGACGCTGAAGGGCGGCAAGCCACGCACCGTGAGCTGCCGGCCAAGCTCCGCCTTGAAGAGCCTCGTGAAGTCGCTGGTGGAGCGTGCAGAGCGGCTGAAGACGCAGCGTGTCGACCCTCGCGTCGACAACATGCTGAAGATCACCAACGACGGCCGCAAGGCCGCGCTGGACATGCGGCTGATCAACCCGCTGGGCTCACAAGACCCGGAGGGCAAGGTCGCACTATGCGCCCAGGAAGTGCATCGCATCTGGTCGGAAACCGCCGACCACCGGCGCGCTCAGCTGGTGTTCTGCGACCTGTCCACACCGAAGGCGGACGCTCAATTCAGCGTCTATGACGCCGCACGTGAGATGCTCGTGCGGCTCGGCATACCAGAAGGTGAGATTGCCTTCGTGCATGACGCCGAGACCGACACGCAGAAGGCGCGCCTGTTCAAGAAGGTACGCGACGGTGTGGTCCGTGTGCTGTTCGGGTCGACGCCTCGCATGGGCGTTGGCACAAACGTGCAGGATCGGCTGGTTGCTCTTCATGAGCTCGACTGCCCATGGCGTCCATGCGACGTCGAGCAGCGGGAGGGACGGATCCTCCGCCAGGGCAACCGCTGTGACGAAGTGGAGATCATCCGCTACGTGACCGAAGGCAGCTTCGATGCCTACAGCTGGCAGACGGTACTCACGAAGGCCAAGTTCATCGCGCAGGTGATGAGCGGGGACAAGGGGCTACGGTCGGTCGAGGATGTGGAACTGGCGACGCTCAGTTATGCGGAGGTGAAGGCGTTGGCATCCGGCAACCCCAAGGTGATTGAGAAGGCCGGTGTGGACGCCGAAGTGGCGCGCTACTCGTCGTTGTTCTCGGTGTGGCGCAACCAGCGGTTCAGCAACGAATCGGAGGTGGCGTCGCTGCCGATGCGCATCGAGAGCCTGGCCCGGCTGGTGCAGTGTCTCGAAGAGGACGCACGGCGTGCCGAGCACGTACTGACAAGCACGGATGTCAGAGCTGAGATCGGCGGCCTGGCCGTCCAGGGCCGCGAAGCGATCGGCGACGCCCTGCGCGTCGCGGTTCGACGAGCACGGCACGCCGGCGTGCGGCGGGCCAGCGAGGAGCGGGTGGGCCAAGTCGGCGACCTGCAGCTGTGGTTGCTGGTGCATCCGGAACCCGACGAGGTGCACGTGTTTCTGAGGGGGTCCGCTGCTCACGATTGTGCTGCGTACCAGACGGGCCCGGCCCTCTACTCGGAGTTGCTGCGCGTGCTTCAAGGCATGCCCGACAGGTGGAAGGACGCGGCCGAGCGACTGGAGTCGTTGCGCAAGAAGCTTCAGCAGCTACAGGATGAACTGCGGCGCCCCTTCGAGCACCAGGACCGACTGGCGGACCTGCTGGCCCGCCAGCGGGAACTCGCGAAGGAGCTGGACCTCGATCAAGACGAGGTCGGAAGCCAGGCCGTGGAGGCCGAAGACCAGGCCCTCGCTGCCTGACAACACCGTTCAGGCCCTCGCACCTCGCGAGGGCCTTTTTCTTTGGTTCACTGCTTTCCAACGCGTAGGTCCGGCCCTGGCACCCGCTGCCCTGTTGCACACTTCTCGACAGCTGGATCGATCAACGACGATCCGGCTACCGTGGACTTCCTTCGACGATGTCCGCCTTTCGTCGCTGCAGCCGGCGAACCACCACCACCGCAGTCTTATTCCTGGTCGAGCCATCCACGTCGCCCGGGGGATATGGGTCGACGCGCGCATCAATCTCGGTCGCATGCCTTGCCTCAAGATGACCGTCTATTGGCGCCACGGTGAGGTACCCGAACGCGCAGTCTTGGCGATGTCGCCGCCTACTGCGATGCTGCATCTCGCTCATGCTCTTGTCTCCCTCGCGGCACTGCTTCATCGTAGCGGTACATGACCGCGCGCTCAGCGCCGCCAGAAAGACGCGATAGCCTTCATGCGACGCTTGCCCTCGGTGGTGACGTAGACCGTGGTAGTTGCCAGCGAAGCATGGCCCAGGATCTGCTGCTCAATCTCCACGCGCGTGCCGCGCGCGATGGAGTGCGACGCGTGCGTGTGCCGCAACCAATGCGTGCTGGCCTTCGCAAACTGGGCCGCCCCCTTGGAGTCGCCATCTGCGCCCAGCACCGAGCCGCAATCTTCGAAGAACCGCTTGAGCTGGTCGTACAGCGTGTTGGCGACGATACCGGCCTTCACGTCCACGCCTCCCGCCGGCTGCAGGCTGGGTGCCAGGTCAGCGATATCGGTGGCCTTCCCCAACAGGAAGACGCCAGCGTTTGAAGGATCTTCTGGATCCGAGTGGAGGCCACGGGATGTGAGGTACGCAGCGAGCTCGGAAATGACCTCGAGAGGAACGGGAACCTGTCGCAACCGGCCGCCCTTGCCGAGCACGTTCAAGAGCCATCCCTTCACGTGATCCTGATCTTCCTCGTCGGGGGGGTACTCCACCCACTCCAGCGCGTCCACCTTCGAGGCAACCGCCTCGGACAGCCGCAGTCCGGTGGCGTAGAGCAGCGACAGCGCAAACCTCAGTCGTGCCCCGGTCGAGGTCTTGGGTAGTTGTTTCGCTTGGCCCAGCGCGAAGCGCCACTGCGCCATCGTGAGGCTGCGGCCGGTGTTGATCCGGGGCTCCGACGACCGCGGCACCGTCACGCCGGTCCACGGGTTACCCATCACGTAGTTCTTGTCCGCCCAGAAGGCATAGAGGTTCTTCAAGACAGTGACCGTGAAGCGCCGAGACGTTGCGTTTAGCGGCTTCTCGAAGGGCCGCCACAGTGGCGACCACCGTTCGCGATTGCGCGGCGCACACCACCGGGCACGCGGCTGCGGGTCAGCGATGAAGTCCCGGTAAGCGATGCAGTCCTCCGTCGCCATCGACGACAGCGGCTTGCGCCGTTCGACCACGGCCCACAACAGGAAGCGTTCTGCTTCCTTCCTGTAGGCGCGCTGCGTGTGGGACAGGAAGCCAAGCCACTCGGCGACTCCATCGACACCCGTGTCCCGACCTCTGCGCCGCGCCTTGCAGGCCGCTCGCTGCTCCGGCGTCAAGCTCGCCTTGGACTGCAGCCACGTTAGCAGCGCCGCGTAGTCGTTGGAAGCGTCGATCAGGCAGTGAGCCTGCGGGCGGCGGAAGAGGCCTTGGGTGCCATCGAGTTCCGCAGGGACCACCAGCTTTTCGAGTGGCCGGATGTCGGTCGCCGGCGCCACGACCCTGGCCAGCTCCTGCCTGAGCAGATCCGTCCTACGCCGCTGCACGTGGCGACCGATCGGCATGCCGATCGCATCCTCATTGGCCAGCAGCCAGGCCACGACACGATCGCCCTTCGCCTTGCCGACGCCAGCGATTGACCGCGCCCATCCCTGTCCCAGTCCATTCACCCGCTCAACCAGCTGCGCCAAGGTGAAGATGCCGGCACCCTCCAGACGGCGCGCAATGGTCGGATTCAGCCATGCGCAGACGGAGTCGCCCGGTCCCGGCGGCTGCGAAACAAGGCCCTCGAGCCAGCGCAAGGCCTCGAGCTGCTTCTGAACGATGCGCGAGCGTCGAGACCGGTGCTGGCTGGCTTTGCCGAACTCGGTCTCGAATGCTTCGATCTGCTCCGCTTGCGAGAAGTCCTCCAGGCCGCGGCTTTCGGCGAACTCCTCAAGCGACGGCATCGCCTGCAGATCCTCTGGCAACTGCTCAGCGTCGATCAGCACCAGCCGCGCCGTGCCGAAGCGGGCCTCGCGCCGCGCTGCCGCGGCGAAAGCGTCCCGGATCCAGGCGATGGTCGACCGGACGACGCGGAGATCGGACGAACTACCCTCCCCCTGCAGGTATCGCTCCCACATCTCCCGCAATGGCAAGCCCTGCACCAGGCCCCGCATGAAGGCGAAGTGCGCGGCGTTCAGCTTGCGATGGTGCGCTGCCGGCCTGGCCATTCTCTCGGAGGCTCTGTGCAGGTCACCGAGACTGCTCGGCGATGCCGAGCAGCAGGGGCGGATCCGACCGTGAGCAGGTAGCTGCACGCCTGTGGGCGAAATCGTCCGAGTGCTTGCCGTCACGAATGGCGGCGCACGAAACGATCCCCGACATGCCGTTAGGCCTCCGTTAGGCCAGCGATGAAGACGGCGCCCGGTCGAGCCAGGCCGGGCGGCGCTCCCCCGGCTGCAGATCGAGAGGACCGCGGTCACCCCTCCGCCAAGCGAAGGCATTCACCCGCTGGATGTGCTGCAGCACCGCCACCGCGTCCTTGCCGTTGAGATGGACCGCCAGCCGCACCGGGCCGACCGCATGCCGCTGCTCGCCCACCACCTCGCAGTCGAGCGTCAGCGTGACGTCGCGATAGCCCGGTGCGTCACCATAGGTCACCAGCTGGGCACTGACGTGGTCGTCGTGGCACAGGGTGCCTCTTTCGGCCGGCGGCCGCGGAGCACCATCCCCGCCGCTTCTCAGCCGCTGCACATCGATGACGCGGTAGTCGCTGACCAAGTCCTCGAACTTCTTGGACCCTTGCGCGAAGTATTGGTGGACCTCTTGGCGCGTGACACGGGCGTCCATGAGCAGCACCAGCATCGCGTCCTCGAAGAGCTCCGCGGGCAGCGTGCGCAGGTCAGTGAGGTCGAACGGAAAGCGACCGCCGTTGTACAGCCCCAGCAGCAGGCGCGCGCACACGCTGCCCTTCTCTTGCTCGTCGCTGAACGCCTCCGCGTACAGCCGCTGAAGTGCTTCGAAGCCATCCTCCTCGAGGCCGGCACGGTCGCCGATCGATCGGCGGGGACCACATCGCGTCATAGACACCGCTCCCGAATCACGTTGCCCAACAACCACTTGGCGCACAGTCCGGCCGGGGGTGGCGATTTGGCAGAGTTTTTTGCGCTCGTTGATATTGGGCCTTATCAACAAGCGGCGAACACCCGGAAAGTCGAACTTCAAACGCGTCACGCTCCACCGCCTGGCTCCGACCAGCAGGCCACCGACGGTTATGGCCGCTCCCAACGGGAATCTCCTCGAAGCGCACTTGACGCGCCGGGGGGGCTTGCGCTTAAGATGGCTCCGGCGCACATCGAGACTCACGTCTCCCGTCTCGATGTGATGTCGATGAGTGCTGCCTCAACATTGCAGCCGTTAGCGGTCGTGACCCGCACAAGCATTGACCTCCGCAGAGGCGCCGGTTGCATCGCACCGGCAGGTCTTGGGTCCTAGCGTCCCGAGCATGAATCCAGCAACAGCGCACCGCTGAGCCCTTCCCGGCGCACTCAACTTCCCCGTGCGTCGCGATGGCGGTGTCGCCGTCCGTTCCCGTTCACCCCTGCTGACGCGCTCGGTGTGCTGCCAACTACCCGGCGGCTCCTTGCGAGCGGCCGTTCGGCACCCATCACAGACATCGGAGGTCGCCATGGACCAACTGCTGTCCTCCCAGCCCCTGGAGGATCGTTCCGCTCAACGCGGAGCACGCCACCTGCCTGCTCGACGCGGGGATCGGACCGACAACCGCATCACCGCAGGCAGCGATGAAGCCGCCGCTCAAACAGACACCCCTCTCGGTGAGGCAAGGCTGATCAGGCTTCCTGCCGTGCAAGAACGTGTCGGCATGGGCCGAACCGCGGTGTACGAGCTGATCAAGGCCGGCAAGTTTCCGCGACCGGTCAAGGTCGGCTCTGCGAGCGCGTGGATCGATGTCGAGATCACGCGATGGATCGAGCGACTCGCCGCAAGTCGCGGCGAGACCAGCTAGACGGTTCGCACCGTCATCCCGCGCTTCTCAAACCTTTGCCTGCGGTAGTCATCAATGACTCGATACCCAAAGAGCGGAAAGGGATCCCGGTGGACCGCCGCCGAACTCAAGTCCATCCCCACGAGTTGGCAGGGTGACACACTCGCCGATGGTGACGGGCTGTCGGGCGAGGTCCGCGTGTCTTCGGGCGGCGCGATCTCCGTTCGCTTCAAGAGCGCTTTCAAATGGGAAGGCAAGGTCGCTTGGTACCAGTGCGGCACCTGGCCAGCCGTATCCATGGCCGAGATACGCGAAGAGCGCGATAAGGCTCGCCAGCTGGTCAAGAAGGGCATCAATCCAAACGACCACAAGAAGGTGACTCGCGTCGAATCGCAAGCGCAGATAGAAGCTACGCTTGCCGAAGCTCGTCGGCGGGAATCAGAGGATCTTTCGTTCCGCGCGATGTTCGAGGCGTGGTTGGCAGACGGCGTGTCACGCGACGACGGCAACGCCGAGCTCAAGCGAACATTCGAGAAGGATGTCGTTCCCTTCATTGGCGACAAACCGGTCCGCCTCGTGGATGACAATGATCTGCGCAGCGTCTTGCGCCGTGTCGGCCGCGAACGCGGCGTTGGGCGCACTGCGCAACGCATGCTCAGCGAGCTGCGCCAGCTTTACCGCTGGTCAATGTCACGCAATCCGTGGCGAACCCTCATTCGTGACGGCAACCCCGCAGACCTTGTCGATGCGCGCCAAGTGGTCAACGACGACTACGAGGAGGGCATTCGTGAGCGGGTCCTTTCGGAAGCCGAGATCCGCGAACTTCACAACATCCTGCTGCGCCAGCGCCAGGCGTACGAATCGCTGCCAGCAGGCCGACGCCACCAAGGTGCACGGCCACTGAAGCGCGAGAGCGAGCTGGCACTCTGGATCATGCTCTCAACCCTTTGCCGCGCCGGCGAGACGCTGAAGGCGGCGTGGAAGGACGTCGACCTCGACATGAGCGAATGGTTCTTGCCGGCCGCCAACACGAAGACAAAGGTCGCGATGATCGTCTACCTCTCGCCATTTGCGCTGCGCCAGTTCAAGGAGCTCCATAAGCTGACGGGGCATACGCAGTGGTGCTTCCCGGCGCGGTCAAAGGGGCGAGTTCGAGAGGGTGCCGCTCCACCCACGAACCACGTGTATGAGAAGAGCGTCAGCAAGCAGGTCGGTGATAGGCAAGTGCGCTTCATGCAGCGCGACGGTTCATTTGATCATCGGAAGCACGACGATTCCCTCGTGCTTGCCAACGGCGAACGGGGCGAGTGGACGCCACACGACCTCCGCCGCACCGGTGCCACGCTCATGCAGGCGATGGGTATCGCGCTGGACACGATCGACAGATGCCAGAATCACAAGCTGCCGGGACCCAAGGTGCGGCGCCACTACCTTCACCACGAATATGCGGACGAGAAGCGCGCCGCGTGGCGCCGTCTGGGCGACCGACTCGACGCCATCTTGAACGACGGCGCACTGCCGAACCCAAGTTGCTCAATCCCTGAGCAGCAGCCCGGCACGTCGATGGCCCTCAAGTCGGCAGACTCGCCCACGCACGATGCCTCGGCGCTCCATGGGTTGCGGTCTTGACTCTTCGACTAGAACGAAAACGCCCTCTGGTCTGGCAACTTGATCACGTGGTCGGGCTTCAATGCGGTCCTCACGTTTCGCTGACTGCCATCTGGGCCAATAACCAGCACCTGCCGGTCACGCACCAACTGCAGAACAGCTCGCTCCACCATGGCCTCAGTCGCCGGCGTCGTGTTCACTCGTTCGACAAAGAACTGCTTGAACGGGATGCCGGCACGATGCTGTGCCAACACCTGCGGGATCTGCATCAGCATCTCATCCTGGCTGGCGGTCGAGGCGACGTCATCGAACTCGAAGGCTGCCTGGGGTCTTGCATCGTCATCGATGCGAGCCGCGTAGCCGGTGCTCAGCATGTCGAAGCCGGCGCGCCCATAGTGCACGAAGTGGTTGTGGTGCTTCCAGTGCGCGTCGGCCATCACGTCGCGCGCCTTCCAGTGCTGCGACAGGTGCAGCAACCAGAAGTCGCCGTGGCCACGTTCGGGTCGCACAAAGAAGGGGGTGAAGTAGCCAGCACCCGACCCCTGGGTGATCTTCTGGTACAGCCCGGCCTGCACTCGAAGCCGCCAAGCAGGCCCACGCAGCGCCTTGTCCATGTCGGCTGCCGTGATGGCGCCCATGACGCCGGTCTTGCGCTCGAAGTCTCGAACATTCTTGTCGCTCAGGAAGTTGATCAGCGAGTCGACGTTGAAGGTCAGGATAGCTTCGGCGCGCTTGAGGACGCCGAAGATCTGCTTCATCACGGACAGTGGGACCTTGTCGTACCCATACTGGTCCAGCACGAAGATGGCCCGGCCAGCTTTGGGTGAACGGCGATGGGCTTCCGCGATGACGGCCTCGGCCTTGCCGGCGAACTCCCCGACGAGCGTCTCGATCGCGCCTGAGCGCAGTTGATCACCGTAGCCATGGTCCTCAAGGACATGCCGCAGATGGTTCACGGCCGACGCGTCCGCATCGATGCACACGAGCTTGACGTCAAACTCGATGGGCTTGCGCCGCTGCTGCTCGTGCAGCACGCGCGCCTTCGCCTCTTTGAGTGCCTCGAGGATGACGATGGGCGATCCCGGAACGGCTGCGCCGGCACCGTTGCGGTACCGGCCGCCACCGCAGAAGCCGTCCACCACGGTCAGCTGGATGCGGTCCTGATGAGGCGACGACACCAGCGTCAGGAAATACTCGACGAGATAGTCGCGCAGCAGCGCATGCTTCACCTCACTGTGGCGAAGCAGTTCAGGAAGCGGCCCTCCCCAGGACCATTCGTAGTGGTTGATCGCCATCTGCCGGCGTCGCGACCTCCCCGATCGCAGATTGACTTGCCAAGCTCAAATGTGCCTGAGCCGCGTCGAGTAGCGCAACCCGCGCATTGCGAGCCTCATGGCGCAGGCAGCCGCTCCGTGACGCCGGATGGCATCTCGTCCCAGGTGCGTCCGTCCAGCAGCCGGCCGTTGGCGCTCTTCGCGCGCTTCTTTCCGTCGGCTCCCCATCCGCCCCATTGCTTGAAGAAGAAAGCGACCCCCTGCGCCTCGCACTGGTATTGAACAGACAGCGCCCATGCCCTTTGCATCGGCCGAGCTTTCGGTCCCGATTCGCCACCGACGATCACCCAGTGGATGTCCGTGAGGTCGAGCTGGCCGACATCTTCCAGTAAGGGCTCGACCGACAAGAACCGAATCGACGCTCGCACTTTGCGAAGGTGGTCGATCCGCGGCACACCGTACTTCCGATCCTCGACCGATACGCCCATCCATGCATTGCGTGGCACGTGACGCGTGCGGAAGAAGCGTGCCATGCGCGCCGCGCGCTTTGTCAGGATCTGGTACGTGTGCTGCGGCGTCTTCCGTATGACGTCGAAGACGCGCTCGATGTACTCGTCCGGAACCTTCTCATGGAAGAGGTCCGACATGGAGTTGACGAAATACACCGTGGGCTTCTTGCGTTTGGTCGGGTCCTCGAGGCGCTCTGGCAGCAGCGTCAGCGCGAACCCGTTTTCGTAGCCCGGCGTGCCCATGGCCTGCAGGCGCCGCGACATCGCCTCGGCATAGCAGTGCTTGCAGCCGGGCGAGATCTTGGTGCAACCGACCGTCGGATTCCAGGTTTGCTCGGTCCACTCGATACGGCTGATCGTTGTCATTTCGTCTCTCCTCGTACCCTTGCAGTACCGCGACCGTACCGTCGAACGATGCCGGTCACGACACCCAGTATGCTGAACACGCTCTTCGGATGGATCGGTCGGTAGTGCTTGTTGTGTGGCATGAGCACCGGCTGACTGCGCTCGAAGCGGAGCTCCTTCACCAAGAGCTCGCCATCTACGAGCGCCGCCACGAAATCGCCGGCCGAGGCATTTTCGGTACGCCGAACAACGGCGATGTCGCCATCTAGCACGCCCGCCGCGGACATCGAGTCTCCCCGGATCGGCACCAAGATTGTCTGCGATGGCACATCCACCAGCAGGCGGTCGATCTCGTGATGCTCGATGCCGCCGGAAGGGCCCGCGGCATTCCCAAAGCCAGCCGAGAGCTGGTCCTCGACGCGCGGCAGCTCGAAGAACCGCTTGCCCGGAACCAGGCGCCCGCCAGGTGCGGACTCCAGATGACCAGAGGCCATCAGGCGGCCGGCAAGCTTGAAGGCGGCGTTCTTGGTCCGGAAGCCAAGGGCTTCACTGAGACCCGCATAGGACGGCAGTGCCCGGTGCCGCGCGTAGTGGTCGCGCAAACGCCCCACGTGGTCGAGATCGTTGTTCGGCCGGCCCATCGCATTAGTGTACGAACGTACACCAAACTGCGCCAGCGAAAGGGACAACCGCCGGCCGCAGTCGTGGCAGCTTCAGTCGAAGAGCGAACGCGTGGGATCGCGCGCGATGTCGCCCCAGATCCGGTCGGGGAAGGCATGCCGGCTGAAGAACACCAGGCGGTAAAGCGCTCGGCCCTGGCCGTCCTTCACCAGCGGCATCTCATGGCTCACGCTGAACCCCAGCTTGGCGATCTGATCGCGCCAGTCCTCGAAGAACCAAACGGGCAGGCTTGCCTTCGCCGTATTGGTGGGCACGCGATCGCGCCACCCTGGATTGGCGCCGCTGAATCGATCCCTGTCCGGGTCGAGCTCCATGTCCACGTTGCGGGTCAGATCCATCATGCTGAAGTGCACGGCGAAGTCGATGTACGGCAATCGCGCGAGCCGTTCGATGATGGAGAACGACAGGTACTCCAGGTTGTACGGATCGATGTAGGCCAAGCAAAGCGCGCCACTCGGCACGGCATCGGCCATCCTCAGTGCCGTCTCAGCCGCCGGCCCGTCGAAGCGCTTCACTGGCGCGCCTACGGCGAGCAACCGAGCTTCACAGGCCCGCGAGCGTTCGACATCCAAGTCGCCAACCATCACGCTGGTGAACGGGCACTGCGAGGTCACTGACTGGTGCCATGCAACCATGGACCCACCGTCGCGAGTGAACGTTTCGCCTCGAACCTGAATTCGCCCCGGCCCACAAAACGTATCAATCAGCACCCGCTTGGGGAATTTCACCTGCGCCTTGCGCGTCCCATTGATGTACTTGGCCAAGTATGTATGCTTGACGTGCGGCACCCACCACCCGACGCCTTCATTCGCCGGGCCTCGCTCAATTGCAAGGTCGGGGCTTGGATCGGGATAGTGCGGCAGAACAAAGGTCGGACGCTTTCGCATATCTCCGCGGCCATTCCACAAGGATCAAGATCAGGAAGCGCTCGTCCGCTTGGGAAGCCGACGACGTGCAAGTGCTCGGTGGACTTCTGCAAGTCCGTCAACTAGCTCGGCGCCCTGTGGAGTAAGGTGGTCTGACCCTGAGAGTGCCGCTAGCCCAGACTCCAAGTCGTGGAGGGCTTCTACGCCCAAGAGAAATGCTCTATCCCGTGCGCAACTTGTGAGCTGATCACTTAGGGCAAGCATGCAATCTGCGACCTTCGCGCTCACATACGTTGCATGCAAGACAAAGATCGGTGGACGAGGGTCCAGACGGAGAGGTGACTTCATCATAGCTCTGGAATCAGAGACCAACTTCTGGCTCGCCGCCTTAATGTGCAAAGCGAGATGTGAAGACTCATGCACTAGCAACGCAATCAAGTCGATTGGCTGCTCCACTGCATCGACGTTTACAAAGACAGCACCAAAAACCAGGGGCGTGGTGGCCGAGCGAAGTCCGCCTCCGCAGACGGGTACAACGTCTCGAACCAGTTCTTGAATACGATCGAAAGCTTGAGGATCGCAACTCCGCAGAATTTCGCAGACATCGCGCAGATCAGAGAGGAATTTTTCTAGGCCCGCTCGATCGAGAAGCAACGCTGTGCGTCGAAAGTTCGCGTCGCTTCCCTGACAGACTCTGAGCCCCTCTACCGACCATAGTTCAGATTCGGGTGAACTCATGACTAGAGGGGACGGCCGGAGTTCATACTGTTCCCGCAGCAGATTCAGCATTGCCGATCGCTGTTCGGCGCCGACTGTACCGCCTTGATGCCGAAGCTTCCAGAGCGACCAGTGTTGGCAGGGCCATGACCAACTACGTGGCCTCTTGGAATCCGGTTCGAGCCCGAGGGAAAGCGAAAGGCGAGACAGAACAGCAGTGTGAAAAATTTCAACTTGGTGCTGACTCACATCACCACGCATCGTTGATGTGTCAAAGCCCTGTGAGACAAGCACTGGAGACTCCCGCTCGCCTGGTCAAACGCCAACAAGTGACTCCAAAGCACGGACAGCATTGGGCACAGCCACAGCTAGGCCAACCGGCTGTTCAATTGATGTCCGTATTGCAACCTCTAGGTCGCCTGCAGACGCATTCGGCGCCGCCTGTAGCAGAAGTGCGGCGAGTCCCGCAACATGCGGACTAGCCATTGACGTGCCGGATAGCATCATCGCGGCACCGTTTGGCCATGTAGACCAAACTTCTGCGCCGGGAGCATAGATGTCTGGCACGAGCGGGTCACTTGTCCGATCAAATGATTGAGTTGAGCTTCGAGGCCATACTGCACCGTCGGGCTGAATTGCCCCTACTGACAGTGCTTCCGCATAGTTGCCTGGAGATCGACTAGTATTTGGGCCTTCGTTGCCAACAGCGACAATCGCGAGTACATCCCTCGCCCGCAGAGCACTCATAACGGGTTGAAATGCAGGATTAAATCCCGGAACGCCGACTGAAAGGTTGACAATTCGTACCTTCTTCCCGACACACCAATCAAGGCCGCGAAGTACGCGGCGAGCGACGTCGCCGCCTTCGATAACGATCGCGCTGGCCAACTGGGCCTGTGGGGCGCACCCAAACTCAGCGCCGTCTAGAACTGACCCACAAAGCAGTCCAGCAGTATGCGTTCCATGTTGGCCCGAATCCCTGGGATTTGTGTTCTCCTCAAGCTGGCCATCCGACCTTACGTCGGCAAAGCATGAAACGGCGTGGATCAAGCTGGGATGCTTAACGTCCACTCCGGTATCCAGATGCCCAACCACAACACCCTGCCCGCGTAGCCCCCTCTCCCACAGCTTGTCAATCTTTAGGAGCTTGATTGCCCACGAAACTCCAGCGGGTATGTTTGCAAGTGCACCAGTGAACTCAGGCCGAATGAGTTCAAGCGGCGGAAGCACGTGGACTTCCTCGAGTGCGTCTGCTACCGACTGTAGTTGACCAACTTCGCTTGCCCTCACTGACGCGACTGCCAGCCCAAGGTTCTCATAGAGTTCGAATCTAGGGGCGCTCGCCAGTTGCGGTCCAACGACACCCCCAGCGGCCCTTGGCGAGGCGATGGATGTGTTGTTCAAGAATTGGAGCCAAGTGCCGTTTAGAGTGTTTAAGGCGCCCGCCGCTGCTCCAGTTCCAGCCCGCGGCTTCGGAACGAATAGCAAGTCAACTCGGCCATCGAGATCAAGTTTTGCGGACAGCATCCGCGCCTGGAGATCCAACCAATTGAGTGCAGAATTACTCATCGATAAGTGCGCTGGCCGCGGAAAGAAGATCAGTAAGGCAGTCCGCATTTTTTTGCTGAACTCCCCACCAAGGTTGGACGCCGCGCCCCAATGCGGCCAATTCAAACGCCGCGATCTGCCTGTATTGCTCGAGCATTTCACTCGCATCGTCGAATGTCAGTTCGTTGGCAGCTTTAGTTGGCTCGGTTAGCCAATGGCGCGTCCTCTTTAGGCTCTCCCAGAGCTCCCAATCGGTCATCCCCTCCGGTCGAAGGGTAGAACTACTCATCTGAACTCCCGTAAACTTCTCAATACACTGAGCACAGCTCAAGGCTAAGCCGAAGTTTGGTGCGAGTCGGTAGTTGTTGATAGCTCGTTCAATGACAACAACCTCCCTCCGAGCCCATTCAAGGATTGTGCTCTTATTGATTTGCCTCGGCGGCGACTGCCGCCAAACATCGACATCACAGGTCGGATGCATGTAAACGGCAGCGCCAACCGCACCGTTCACGTCTGCATCAGGCCAGTTGTTGTTGTACTCAGCTAACCGGCATTCAACCTTGCGTTTGATATCTTTCGATTGCTCGACTCTCGAGCTTGGTATTCGACTGATGATGATTTCGTTGAATGCGCCGAGGAGATGCTTCTCGAAGGTCGGGTCGTAGAATCTTATAATGGCCCCGACTAGGCGCGTCGATACCCCCGAAGGCTCGATATTGCCATCTTGTTTGCGAAGGCGTAGCCAACTAGTCTCCGCCCAACTAGCCTGCAGGCGCTGCACGATCTCCGGGCGAGGGCGATCGAATAGAGCAGGAATTGCTTCAATGAGATCAAGTCTCTTTTGATCTACCCAACAGCTCCGTAACGCATTGATGATTGACGACGGATCTTCGCCAGTGCCAGTAGCTCGCAAGAGGCTCTCGACCTGACCAAGGGTTCTGTCATGAAACGGCAATAGTGATGCGAGCTCCAAAGCGGTCGCGAAATCTCCACTCATACTCTTGTAGCGCTGCGAGGCCAGTTCAACAGTTGAGCGTAGATTGCAAAGTGGAAATGTAACCTCACAGTATTGCAGTTCAGGCGGCCCATGAAGCATTGCCACCTCATCGTCACCATTTATGTCGCCACACCTCAGCGATTCAAAGATCCTGCCAACGCCAATCATTCCATATTCATGCAACTCGGCTGCTCTGAGCGCCCCCATGCTTGAACACCCAACGACCTGGATGCCCGCTCGAACAGCCTGCAGCAATTCACGATGCATAATCGACGGTTGCTGACCGAAGAATCCATCAACCAGAAGAATCCCTTCTGGTGAACGTTTCATTATCTCTAGAATGTCCCCTCGCTTTGCTGGAGGCAATACGAGGACGCCAGAATGATGAAAGTTGGGGAAAGTTGGACCGACAAAGGCATACCTCGTTGTCATGTCAAGAATGCCCTCGCGTTCTCTGCATCTTTGGTATCACAACAAAAGCGACATGAAAGTCGCTAGCCACGCTTCCAATGTCCGCCACCAAGCAGGTGTATCTCGCCTCCTTTAGGAGTTCAGTGCAGCGAGCTATTGCCTCTCTCTTTCCTCCGACCTTGAGGCCGTCGATTTCCTCGATCCGCTTTGCACCGCTGGCCATTGGCCGTCTTGCTCGAAACGCTGCCTTAACGGTTCTGTTCCCGCCACGCGGTAGGTAGGTTTGATCTGAGATGTCATCTCTGGCACCAGAGATTGCGGTTAGCCTGGACTGAGCAGCCTCATAGATCGCTGCAACCAGGCCGGCGACAGGCTGAAAATGTGCTGCTGTTCCGAAGAAGACTCTTCCATCGTCGCCTACAATTCTGGCTTCAAAAGCTGGTAGCCCGATTGAAGATCGAATATAGCTGGCTTCAACGAAGCCCCCCATATCTCCGATTCTTTGAAGAATACTTCGGCAGGGTTCACTCAGATCTTCGGGTTGAAACCTAACTGGAATTCGCGGCGCGAGTCCGTCCTGCGCACGTCCGATTGCGTCACGTTCGATCACCTCCAGCAACCCATGCAATACCGCTTGTTCGACGGTATCGCCGCTAGCAAGTCCGTTAGACGTCACTCTGAACGACGGGGGATCAAGGACCTTGGAGGTGAAGTCTATGCAGACCAGTTCGGTGGGAATGAATGACCATTCGCCTACCGCTAGGTCGTAGGCCCGCGTCCAGCGGCGAGGAATCCCCCAAAATTCCCCCGACACATCCCGAAGTCCCGGCAACTGCGCGTATTCATACGTCAGCTTTGATGCAGCATCTATTGGTGATGCCCACGAATCCCAAGCTGGCTCCTCCGCACACGAGAGTTCAATCGCTTCGGCCAATGCTGAGATTTTTGCAGCTATGGGGTTCCCGCCCTTACCCTGGCTAACCACGAGATTCCTTGACAGTGGTCGAACAGCTTGCCAGGTATCCATTCCCAGGCAGTCAAGCAGCGTAAGGTCTGTGAGGCGCGATACACCGGCAAGCTTCGATGCTCGAGTGCATGTTTCCAGAGTTTTAAGGGGGTCTTCCGCGGCGAGTTGGAGTTGATCTGTATCCCCGACCGCCTCTAACAAGTCGCCCAACCTAAATTTTACTCTCATGGCCGTCGTGGAGTTCCACGCCAAATACTGCAAGCGCAGTGTTTGTCGCGTAGGCACCGTTCATACGAACTGCCATGATTCCCGACGTAGTGGACCATCTGATCTATGGTTTCGACGGGAATCAGCTGGGTCAGATGACCAAGGATCTCAGAGCAAAGACCATTCGCAATCCGAGCCGCGGCCAAGACCGTGGCGGGCTGCTCCCGCCTGCCAATATTCGAGTAGCCCTCGACAATCAGGTCGTGCGCTTCGCCGCTCTTCCGCCTCCAGTGATGTTCCAAGCACCCAAAGCAGGCTGATTTCCCTGGGATGAAGAATGGGCCGACCTGCCCCACAAATGAATAGATCAGCGGAACTCCATGCTTGATCGCAGCGCCGTTTACTGAGCGTTGAAGCTTTATTCGCGGAGTATCGGCGGTTAGCGCAATTGCGTCTGAGCCCTTGACAATTTCTTCGATCCTTTGCTGATTCGCGACGAATTCATTGTGCGCCACAACAGAAGTAAATGTGGTTAATGCACGGATCGATCGCTCCAGCACAATTGTCTTCGCTTCGGACCTCCTCGCTGACTCTGAAGAATAGAATATCTGCCTAGAGAGATTGGAGTCCTCCACTGTATCGCCGTCAACCAATATCAGTTCACCGACACCAGCAGCCGCGAGCATTTGTGTAAGTATGCTTCCTGCGCCGCCCAACCCGATGACTACAACCCGCGCCTGCCGAAGTCGCGAAAATGCGCGATGACCCGCCTCGAAACTCCCCCCAAGGCCGGCCAGCCAACTAATTTCAGTCGCGAATCGCTCGTAGAGGTCGGCATCTGGTGTTAGATCCGGTCGCCGTATCTCGAGATAGTCGCGCACTATCCCCTTTTCCAGTAGTCGTTCGAGCAGCGTGCTTGCGCGGCCATTCGCTTCTAAGCCGTGCCGGTCCAGCATCTTTGAGAGTAGTTCGCAAGTGCTCCGCGGCCTAACAAGTTCTTTGAGCAGGTCAATTAGAACCGGCTCGGCGTTGCGTATTCGACGGTGCTCTCCATATATGTTGTCCAGAAACACATCTCCAGATCCTATCGGAACAGGATCCCAGTGTGGATCGAGCACTACAGTTGCGGGGATAGCCAACGTTCTCTCACATCAATCTGATTCAATTCGTAGACCACGCAGTAGGCAACCGGGAGCCCTCATGCCTGTCGGGCATACTGACCCCCCGGTGCTGCAATACATGGCGGTGTCAGTTGATTCAGCAGATATCGCGGCAAGACCGTTTTTGAGATCTCTGAAGTGCCCAACCAAAGAGAATGGAACTAAGCGCTCATGTCGTCGTCCATTGACGATCAAGTAGGCCTCATTGATCCGAAGCGAGAAGTAGCCGGATTCATTATCGATGCTGCCTTCAGACGCACGTTCAACATAGCAGCCGTGCGCGGTTGCTCTTATGAATTCTTCGATTGTTCCGTTTCCGGAACGCACGACCAGGTTGCTCATCCTGCTTCTAGTTGGAAATCTCGGATCTTGCCGCCAGCGAGCCGCGACGGACAGCAGTCCTCGGCTTTCGGAGAACTCTGCATCGGCAAAACACCCATATATTCGCCCGCTGTCAATGAGGGTCGAATGGCAAGTTATGTTGCCGACATCATCGACTTGTCTGTAGCCAAACATCTGACCTGCAGTCGGGTCATCGGTCACATTGACAAAAGTCGGCAAGACTTCATCACCAGCACGAACATCAGCTAGCGCCCGGCTCATGTGCCGCTGTTCCAGGGAGTGCCCAATAGCTTCGTGGAAGAATATGCTTGCTGCCTTCGCAGAAAGCACGAAGGTGTCAATGTCTACGGGGATTCTTGTCGGTGACAAGAGAAGGTCCGCGGTTTGCTCAATATCCGCTAGCGTGTGTCTGACAAACGTTGCCAGTTGAGGCACGCCAGTTCCGCCCGCCTCTCTGTACAGAACCCCGTCGGAATGGGATGTCTTATTCCAAAAATCGATGGCAACACCCCACAACTCGCGAAGTTCCGAAACCACGGAGCCGGCCTTATAGAAGCTGACGTATTTCCTCGTGCGATGGAACGAGATCGCAGAAGAGAGGTTTTGCGGTAGTGAGGCGATCAGTCTGTGGAGCTGATCTTCGGCGTCCAAGAGCGACGACTCGTCCCATGACGCGACACGCGGCGACTCGCAGAACGACGGCATACTCCCCAGCTCGTCGCCAGGGGACCTTGCCTTATGAAGCGCACACATGAGAACCGCGCGCGCACTTTCGTTGCTGAGCGGGGCGAGTGCCGCTGCTGCCGACACCGCTTGACCCCGCCGCGAGAGTTCTGCGCGAATGGCTTCTGACGACCTGCCGGTTCGTCTCAGACCAAGCCGACGCGAACTTTCAATAGTCACCCCCACTCCAGCTTCGGCAATCAATAGCCACTGGAGCCCGCTGCGATCTATCGTGACCCCAGGCGGTTGACGTTTGCCCTCCAGCATGGGGTTGCGCTAGAGGCGTCGGGGTCAGTCATAGGGGATGCTGCATATGCACCGCGATCCGCCACGTGTCAACATCTTTAATCAGTACGGCCGCGGATGCTGCGTACTGCACGTTGCCGGCCGCGACCTCATCTCGGATCACATATTGCACTGAGGCAGTACTTTCGTCGATGAGCACTGCATCGAAGCGAACCAACTGCACGTTGTGCTTTTGGTTTCCGCTATAGGTAGAGATCGCAGCAGCAAATGCTGGGGACTGGATCCAGGCGTCCAGGGCAGGGCCGTCAATGGTTTCCGCTACGCCACCACTGATCGATGTGTAGGGGGCGGTGGTAAGCAGGCCGAAGGACGCCTTGACATCCGAGGGCAGCAACGACTCGTAGGCCTCTACCACGGCCCGGATCGAGTGCATCGCTTCGAAATCCGTGGCCGCCGACTGGATGCGTTGCTGTGCAGTCGCGCCGGCAAGCGCGGCGCCTCCTCGACCCGGCCTAGCTTCCCCAAAGGAGTACGAAAACTGTACTTCCTCAAGTTCTACATCCAAGGAGACGTCCTCAATTTTCAGGCTACGGGTTGCGTCCACGTGTCCTCCGAGAGTGTTGTGTGCGACGCATCTTAGAGGGCACCCTCAACACTGTCCATATCGAACTCTGCGGAGGCGGAACCCTCAATCCACCGCAGCACGACCGACGGCAACGCTGCGATCAGCGTTTATACGACTTGACCCACGCGCATGTTTGGACAAGCGCATGTTCATGTCGCAGCCACCAAAGGGCGCGTGATCGGCATACTTTTCTGCGTGGGCTCGCCGCGCCAAAGCGTTCGACTGAATCGGCCCAAATTGCGATGTCAGCTATTTGTCGTTGGACGGTTGGACGCCCCAGCCCGCTGGACAAACTTTCGACGCACGCGGTCTCGCGCGCTGGTCGACGACGGAATCAATGCGTCCGCGAATCGTGGGCACCGCGGCGTCTTTGGCGCGCCAAACGGGAGCGGCGGCTTGGCCCTCCTCACGCTCCAGGCGACCGAACCCATGCCAAAGGGCACGACCAAAGGAATGACTGCCGGCTCAACAGCGGTCGGATCGATAGCATCGCGGTACCAAGCAACGTAGTGCCTTGGTCAAGGCGGTTGCCTGGCACCTGTCGGCGACCGGCGCACTCAGGCCACATCAGAGTCGGCGTAAGCCGGCCAAGCGAAAGTCGGCAAGTCGGCGCGGCGCAGACTATCTATACCGGCCAGCAGCACCACCGAAGGCGTCTCTCGAAGCTTCGTTCACCCACGGCAGCGCCTTGGGGCCTTTACGCAGGCTGCGCTGGCGAAAGGTCGCAGGAGAATCGAGATGCTCCCGTACCGACAGCAGCTCGTGCGGCTACGCGCGGGCGGCTACGCATGCGAGATCGCGCGCTCTCGCCTCAAGTGCCGCGATAAGCCTGGCGAGTTGCGTGCGGCGGCCGAACAGCAGCGCTAGCTGGACGGCGGCGCCAAGTTCCCCGGCGGGGAAGTGATCGCCGCGGCGCTCAGCCCAGGCAAGCGGCCGGCCAAGTCTACTGTCGAGCGTCCCACGAAGGGGTCGCATCGTTTGTCGAGCTTCAAGTGCATGCCGACGGAAGTGCACGCCTCCGGGACAGAGTGGGCCTTGGCGTTGGCCGCTGATCCTGACTACGCGCGCCGACCGTGAACTTCACGTCGTTCGTCGCCATTCGCAGCGCACCGCGCGCAGCCGCTGCGCGGTTTACCCCTTGGTTTACCCCTGAGGCTCCACAAGAGGAAACGGGTTAGCACCTTGCAGCGCTAACCCGTTGATTTTTTTGGCGGAGTGGACGGGACTCGAACCCGCGACCCCCGGCGTGACAGGCCGGTATTCTAACCAACTGAACTACCACTCCGTGGCGTTCAAGCAAGTCTTGCACTATAGCATGGCTTTAAAGGCCATTGCAAGACTGACCAGCACTGCCTTCGCTCGAGTGGCGACAATGCGGGCATGCCAGCCGCCCTGCTCATGCTCTGTTCGACCCTGCTCTTTGCCACGATGGGCGTGGCGGTGAAGCTGGCTTCGGCGCACTACAGCACTGGCGAAATCGTCTTCTACCGCGGCCTGGTGGGCGCCGTGATGATGGCCGTGCTGGCGCGAAGTCGCGGCGTGTCCTTGCGCACGCCGGTACCCGGCATGCACTTCTGGCGCAGCGCCAGCGGTGTGTGTGCACTGACGCTGTGGTTCTACGCCATCGGCAACCTGCCGCTGGCCACCGCCGTCACGCTGAACTACATGTCCTCGGTGTGGATGGCCCTGTTCCTGATCGGCGGTGCGGTGCTGATGGGCGCCACACGCGTGGATGGCCGCCTGGTGTTGACCGTGATGGTGGGCTTTGCGGGTGTCGTGCTGATCCTGCGCCCGACGATCGAGCAGAACCAGTTGTGGCACGGGTTGACCGGCCTGCTGTCGGGCATGCTGTCGGCCCTGGCCTATCTGCAGGTCACCGCGCTCGGCCGCGCCGGCGAACCCGAGGTGCGCGTGGTGCTGTACTTCTCGATCGGCGGAGTGCTGGTTGGCGCCACGCTCGCCGCGATCAGCGGCCTGCATGCCCACACGCTGGCCGGCGCTGGCCTGCTGCTGGCGATCGGCACGCTGGCCACCGTGGCGCAGTTGCTGATGACGCGTGCCTACGCCATCGGCCGGCCGCTGGTGAATGCCAGCCTGCAGTACCTGGGCATCGTGTTTTCCTTCGGCTACGGTGTCTGGCTGTTCGATGACCCGATCACCGGCATGGCCCTGTCCGGCATGGCACTGATCATCTGCGCCGGCGTCGGCGCGACCGTGCTGCGCCGCAAGGCCGCACCGCAGGCCGACGCACCCACTGCCGAATCCTGACCGTCCCCGCGCCTTGATGCAGCTCAAGCCGAACACGGCCTGCTGACGCACACTGACCGCATGTCGGGCCCCGGCGCCCACGTCGATCGAACCCAGGAGGTGACCATGTACAAACGCATCCTTGTTCCCACCGATGGCTCCGAGATCACCGCGAAGGCCGTCGAGACGGCCATCGGCCTCGCCAAGGCCATGGGCGCATCGCTGTCCACCATCAGCGTGAAGGAACCCTTCCCGTACAGCGCCATCTCCGAGATGCAGCCGGTGCCCCCGCAGGAGTTCTACGACGCCCAGGAGCGCATCGCATCCGGCCGGGTGAAACTGGTGCTGGATGCTGCCAAGGCCGGCGGCGTGGCCTGCGACGGGTTCACCGTGGAAGCCCTGCATCCCTGGGAGGCCATCCTCGACCAGGCCAAGCAGCAGAGCTGCGACCTGATCGTGATGGCGTCACACGGCCGCCGGGGCGTGGCCGCGTTGCTCTTGGGCAGCGAAACGAGCCGCGTGCTGACCCACAGCCCGATCCCCGTGCTCGTGATCAAGTAGCGGCGGCGGGCTCCGGCTAGAGCTCGGCGGCCTCGGGATACAGCGCCTGCGGCGCGATGCGCAGGCGCTGCAGCGGTTCCTGGACGCTGGTGGCCACCGCATAACCTGGGTGCGCAGTGTCGCGCAGGGCGGGCAGCGGCAATGCGCGGCCATGCCGATCGGTGAGCGTGGCCACGATCGGCAGATTGGCGCTACGCCCACGTCGAACCACGATGCCGATCTCGGCCGAGGCCAGCTTCACCAGGCTGCCTGGCGGGTAGATGCCGAACTCCTTGATGAGCATCGCGGCCATCGGCTCGTTCGGGTTCTCAATGAAGAGCTGCTGGGCCGCCAGCTGCGCCGGCAAGGCCGGCCGTGTGGCACGTGCACTGTGCTTGGCGGTGAACTGGTCGGTGAGCCGCAGCAGTTGCGACAAGACCCCTGGCTCGGCCCGCCCGTCCGGATAGCCGCCCCCACCGGTGCGCTCGTGGTGGTCTTCCACCGCCGTGAGCCACGGCTCGTCGTCCAGGCCGGCAGCGCGCAGCATCATCGAGGCCTGCCCGGGGTGCCCGGCAATCTGCTCGCGCTGGCGCCGTGTCAGGGGCGTGGCCTGGCCGGCCAGCTGGCCCTGCAACTCGATGATCGCGAGGTTCATCGTCAATGCCGCGCCGATGGCACGCTGCTGGTCGGCCAGCCCCCAGCCCATGCGGCGCGCCATCAATGCACACACGCAGGCCACGTGCAGCGCATGCGTGGTGCCGTAGTGTTCGAAGCGGCCATGGTCCTGCCGCAGGATCAGGAACAGCAGCAGGTCGGTGTTGACATCGCTGAGCGCCTGCACATGCAACGCGGCCTCCCGAACCCGCTGCAGGAAGTGGCGCTCGCGCGGGCTGGACAGCACCGCCGCCAGGTTGTTGCACAGCTGATCCCAGCGCTCGAAAGGGGTGCCTGTCGGCGCCGGCACGTCCTGCGATGGCGGCTCGGCCGGTGGGGCCACCGCGGCAGCCTCGCGCTCATCAACGAAGACCCCCCGCGCCAGCAGTGCTTCGAGCATGACCTCGCTGCTGACCACATGGCCGCGGCCGAGCAGCAGGTTGCCGTGCGCATCGCGCACGCCCCAGGGCAGGGGCAGGCCGGGTGCCAGGCAGTCCTTGAGCTCGACCAGGGGAAGCAGGTTCATCGCGGCAGCGGCACGGGTGGGATGGGGAAGGCGCTGACTCGGTAGATCGGCGATCACGGGCCGAACTTGAGCGCCCCCGCTGTTTCAGTGCGTGTCGTGCAGCAGCGTGCGCGCGAGCACCACCACGCCCAGGCCGGCGGCGATCCAGGCCAGCTGCGCGACGGTCGACCGCAGCGGCAGGCGCCGTTGCAGCTGCGGCAGCAGGTCGGCCACCGCCACATAGATGAAGCTGCTGCTGGCGGCCACCAGCAGGTAGGGAAACACGGCCTCCCAGGGCCCGACGATGAAGTAGCCCAGCACGCCGCCCACCACCGCCGCCAGTCCGGACAAGGCGTTGTACAGCAGTGCCTTGGCCCGGCTGAAGCCGGCGTTGAGCAGCACGATGTAGTCGCCCACCTCCTGCGGGATCTCGTGCGCGATGATGGCCAGCGCCGTCACCAGCCCGAGCCGGGTGTCGGCCAGGAAAGCGGCGGCGATGATGATGCCGTCGCAGAAGTTGTGGATGCTGTCACCCACCAGCACGCTCCAGCCGCCGCGGCCCGCCTGCTCGGCGTCGAAGTGGTGGTCGTGGTGGTGGCCGTCGCCCTCGTGGTGGTGGCCGTGCCGGTACAGCTCGGCCTTTTCCAGCAGGAAGAAGAAGAACAGGCCGGCCAGCAGGGTGATGAACAGCCGATGCGGGCTGACCTGCGACTCGAAGGCCTCCGGCAGCACATGCAGCAGCGCGGTGCCCAGCAGCACACCCACCGACAGGCTGACCAGGTGTTGCACCAGCCGCCCCAGCAACGCCAGCGTGAGCGAGGCCGCGATCAGCACCGACAGCAATCCGCCGGCGAAGGTGGCCAGGACGATGTGAAGCAGGGTCAAGCTCATCGTGGAATTCGAAAGTGAAAACCGCGCCGGGGCAGGCGCGGTAGATCGTGGTGCGAGGACGCGTCAGCCCATGCCCTGGGCCTTGAACCACGCCAGGCATCGCTTCCAGCCGTCTTCCGCGGCCTCCTTCCGGTAGCTGGGCCGGTAGTCGGCATGGAACGCATGCGGTGCATCCGGGTAGACGACGAACTCCGAACGCCGCGCCGCGGCGCTGCCCGCGGCCAGCGCGGCTTTCATCTTATCGACCGTGTCAAGCGGGATGCCGCCGTCCTGGCCACCGTACAGGCCCAGCACGGGCGCATGAAGCTTGCCGGCCAGGTCCATCGGGTGCGCCGGTGTCAGCGCCGAGTTCGTCCCCACCAGGCGGCCGTACCAGGCCACCGCCGCCTTCACGGCCGGGTTGTGTGCGCTGTAGAGCCAGGTGATGCGCCCGCCCCAGCAGAAGCCTGTGACAGCGAGGCGCGCCGCATCGGCGCCTTGCGATCGGGCCCACTCGGCACAGGCGTCGAGATCCCCCATCACCTGTGCGTCAGGCACCTTGTTGATCACCTCGCTCAGCAACTTGGCAATCTCGCCATAGGCACTGGCGTCGCCCTGGCGCACGAAGAGTTCCGGCGCCACGACGAAGTAACCCTGCTTCGCGAAGCGTCGCGCCACGTCGGCCACGTACTCGTGCACACCGAAGATCTCGCTGACCAGCAGCAGCACCGGCGCGCGGGTCTTGCCCGCCGGTGCGGCCCGGTAGGCCGGCATCTTGAAGTCGCCCACGGCAATGCTCACCTCGCCGACAACCAGGCCCTCGGCATCGGTCTTGATGGCGGTCTGTGCCACCACCGGCAGCACTGCGGCGGCGAAGCCTGTGCCCAGACTGCCGCGCACGAACGCACGGCGGCTGAACGCTTGGGCGGGGGCCAGGCTGTCGATGTCCTGCTTCAGCATGCGGTGTCTCCATGGGGGGTCGGACGAACGACGAATTCTAGAGAGCTGGCGCGGCTTCCCCCCACGGCCAACCGACCCGAACCCGCTACGATCGACCCCATGCCCTCCCGCCTGCCCCGGGCCAGCGCTGCGCTGGCCGCCATCGACATGGGGTCGAACAGTTTTCGACTCGAAATCGGCCAGCTCCAGCACGGGCGCTACCGCCGCACCGCGTACCTGAAGGAAACCGTGCGCCTGGGCGCTGGCCTCGATGCCAACGCCTACCTCACCGAAGAGGCCGCGCAGCGTGGCCTGGCCTGCCTGGCCCGTTTTGCGCAGCGCTTGCAGGGCTTCGAGGCTGCGCAGGTGCGGGCCGTGGCCACGCAGACGCTGCGCGAAGCGCGCAACCGCGACGCCTTCCTGGTGCGCGCCGAGGCCGCGCTGGGTTTCCCGATCGAGGTGATCTCGGGGCGCGAGGAAGCGCGCCTGATCTATGCCGGCGTGTCCCACCTGCAACCGGCCGAAGAGACCCGCCTGGTGATCGACATCGGCGGGCGCAGCACCGAGATGATCCTCGGCCAAGGCCGCGTGCCACAGGTGGCCGAGTCGTTCAAGGTGGGGTCGGTGAGCCTGTCGATGCGCTGGTTCCCGGAGGGCCGGTTCACCGAACAGATGTTCCGCGACGCCCAGGTGGCCGCCGGCGCCGAGCTGGAGGAAGCGCTGGAACCCTTCGCACCGCGCCACTGGCGGCAGGCGCTCGGCTCCTCGGGCACCGCGGGCGCGGTGTCGCAGGTGCTTCAGGCCGCGGGCCGCACCGACGGCCGCATCACGCCCGAGGGCCTGCGCTGGTGCATCGCGCAATGCCTGGCCGCGGGCCACGTGGACCGCCTGGCCCTGCCCTCGCTGGCCGAGGACCGCAAGGCCATCCTCGGCGGCGGGCTCTCCTTGCTGTACACGCTGGTCACGCACTTCGGCATCGAGGCCTTGCACCCGGCCAAGGGTGCCCTGCGCCAGGGCGTGATCGTCGACCTGCACGAGCGCCACGCGGCGCAGCGCCGGGCCAACGGCGGCGACGTGCGTGACCACACGGCCATGGAGCTGCAGGCGCGTTTCGGCATCGACACCAGCCAGGCTGCGCGGGTGCGCTCGGTCGCCTGCGCACTGTTCAGCCGGGCGCAGCCCCAGGCCGACGACGAGGCCCTGCGCGAGCTGGGCTGGGCCTGCGACCTGCACGAGATCGGCCTGATGGTCTCGCACCACGACCATCATCGCCACAGCGCGTACCTGATGGCGCATGCCGACGCACCGGGCTTCTCGCAAAGCCAGCAACGCCGCATCGCCGACCTGGTGCTGGGCCAGCGCGGCGGCCTGCGCAAGGTGGAGGCGCAGCTGTGCAGCGAACTCTTCGCCTGGCAGGTGATGGCGCTGCGGCTGGCGGTGATCAAGTGCCATGCCCGCACCGCCGTCGATCCGCAGGCGCTGAGCCTGTCGCGCAGCGGGCGGCACGCCACGCTCGCGTTCGGCAGCCGCTGGGCCGAGACGCACCCGCGCACGCTGCACCTGCTGCGCGAGGAGGCCGAGGCCTGGGCGCGCCAGGAGTCCCCGCGCCTGCTGCTGCAGCCGCGCTAGCGACTCACAGCTTCTCGGGCGTGCGCACCGAGACCAGCACCACCTCGGGCACGGCGTCGCGCACGCGGTGGCGCAGCCACCATGCCGCCCCCTTGCGCACCCCCCAGGCCGGCGCCTGCAGTGCGTCGGCCCCGGCCATCAGGTAGGCCGCGGTCTGGCCCAGCGTGGGCTGGTGGCCCACCACCAGCACGGGCTCGCGGCTGTCGGGCCAGCGCGCGGCGGCGAGCAACTGGCTGGCGCTGGCGCCGGGCGCCAGCGCATCGAGCGTGCGGTACTTGCGGCCCAGCGCATCGGCCGTCTGGCGGGTGCGCAGGGCCGGGCTCACCAGCACGCGCGTGCTCTCGGGAAGGAAGCGGTTGAGCCACTCCGCCATGCGCTGGGCCTGCTTGATGCCGCGTGATGTGAGCGGCCGTGCCAGATCGTCCTCGCCATCCTCGGCCTCACGCGCCTCGGCATGGCGCCACAGGATCAGGTCCATTGCTTCACCCCTGCGCGCCATGACGCGCCATCAATGCCGCCTGGGCGCTCTTGCCCTGCTCGGCCACCCGGCGGTAGCTGCCGTCGGCCTGCAGCACCCAGGCGTCGCGCTCATCGTGCAGGTAAGGCACCAGGCATTCATCGATCACGCGCTGGCGCAGCTGCGCATCGCGCACGGCCCAGGCCACCTCGATGCGGCGGAACATGTTGCGGCCCATCCAGTCGGCGCTGGACAGGTACAGCACCTCGTCGGCCTCGCCCGCGCCCCAGCGGAAGTAGATCACCCGGGTGTGCTCGAGGAAGCGGCCCACCACAGACCGCACCCTGACCCGCTCGCTGAAGCCTGGCAGCCCCGGCGGCAGCATGCAGGCGCCGCGCACGATCAGGTCCACCTCGGCGCCGGCCTGGGCCGCGCCCAGCAGCGCGCCGATCAGCGCCGGGTCGGTCAGCGCGTTGATCTTCACCACCACGCGGGCGGGCCGGCCCTCGCGCGCGGCCTGCGCCACCTCGGCCAGGTGGCTCATCATCCGGCGGTGCAGCACGAAGGGCGCGGTGAGCAGGTGCCGCTGCGAGCGCACACGGGTCAGGCTGGTGAGGTGGTGGAACACGGCATCGGCATCGGCAGTGAGCTGTGCGTCTGCCGTGAGCATGCCCACATCGGTGTACAGCCGCGCCGTGCGCGGGTTGTAGTTGCCGGTGGACAGGTGCGCGTAGCGGCGCAGCACGCCGTTGCCGCGCGGGCCGGTTTCGCGCCGCGTCACCAGCAGCAGCTTGGCGTGGGTCTTGAAGCCGACGATGCCATAGACCACCTGCGCGCCCACCGCTTCCAGCCGTTCGGCCCAGTTGATGTTGGCCTCTTCGTCGAAGCGTGCCTTGAGCTCGACCACGGCCGTCACGTCCTTGCCGCGGCGCGCGGCGTCGATCAGCAGTTCCATCAGCACCGATTCGCTGCCGGTGCGGTAGATGGTCTGCTTGATCGCCAGCACCTCCGAGTCGTGCACCGCCTCCCGCAGGAACTGCACCACCGGCTCGAAGCTCTGGAACGGGTGGTGCAGCAGCACGTCGCCCTGGCGCAGCCGCGCGAAGATGCACTCGCCGCGCGGCAGTTGCTGCTGGGGCCAGCCAGGCTCGAAGGCCGGGAAGCGCAGCTCTGGGGCATCGGCCTGGTCGATGAGCTGGTTCAGCCGCACCAGGTTCACCGGGCCGTTCACGCGGTACAGCGCCGCCTCGGGCAGGTCGAACTGGTCGAGCAGGAAGCGCGACAGGCCCTCCGGGCAGCTGCTGACCACCTCGATGCGGATGGCCTGGCCGAAGTGGCGCGTGGTCAGGCCGCTGCGCATGGCCTGGCGCAGGTTGGCCACGTCCTCCTCGTCCACCGCGAGGTCGGAATCGCGGGTGACGCGGAACTGCGAGAACGCATCCACCGGCCGGCCGCCGAACAGGGTTTCCAGGTGGGCCCGGATCACGCTGGTCAGCAGCACGAAGCCCTGCGTGCCCGGTGCGCACAGCTCGCGCGGCAAGGCAATCACGCGCGGCAGCGCGCGCGGCACCTTGACGATGGCGATCGAGTTCTCGCGGCCGAAGGCATCCCGCCCGCCCAGGTGCACGATGAAGTTCAGCGACTTGTTGGCCACCTGCGGGAACGGGTGCGCCGGGTCCAGCCCCACCGGCACCAGCAGCGGCCGCACCTGCGATTCGAAGAAGCGCGCCACCCAGGCCCGCTGCGCCGCATTGCGCTCGGCGTGGTTGAGGATGAGGATGCCTTCGCGCTGCATCGCGGGCATCAGCTCGTCGTTGAACAGCGCGTACTGCTGGTCGATCAGCGCATGGGCCTCGGCCGCCACCGAGCGCAGGGCGGCGCGCTGCGGGCCGCCGCCGGGCAGGTCGCGCATGGCCTCCAGCGCGTCGGCGAAGCGCACCTCGAAGAACTCGTCCATGTTGGACGACACGATGGTGATGTAACGCAGCCGCTCGAGCAACGGCACGTCGGCGCGCCGGGCCTGTGCCAGCACCCGGCGGTTGAATTCGAGGATCGCGTGCTCGCGGTTCAGCAGGGGCGGCAGCAGCGGCTGCGCGAGGCTGGCGGGGCTCATCGGTCCAGTCTATGACGCTTGTGCGACAGCCCCGTGACAGCCGTGGCCACGGCTTGGATTCGACGGCCGGGCCTGCCATCATCGGGCCGCGATGACGACGACCAGCGCTTGCCCGCTCCCCGTGCTGCGGCCCGGCCAGGCCATGCTGGGCGCACTGGCTCTGGCGGGGCTGCTGGCGCTGGCCGCTTGTGGCGGGGGCAGTGCCGAGCCACCGGCCACGCCCGCCGGACCGGACACCGCCGGCCTGACCGACAGCACCGCCTATTCGATGGCCGCCGGGGCTTCCCTCGCGGCACCGGTGGAAACCCGCGCCGTCACGCACCACCGGCTGGTGCTGGGCCATCGCACGATCGACTACACCGCCACCGCGGGGCACCTGACGGCCCTGGCGCTGGGCAGCGGCGTGCCCCAGGCCTCGTTCTTCTACGTGGCCTACACGGCGGACGCCACCGATGCCGCCAGCCGCCCGGTGACCTTCTTCTACAACGGCGGGCCGGGCTCGGCCTCGTTGTGGCTGCACCTGGGCTCCTTCGGCCCGAAGCGGCTGGCCACCCACATGCCCAGCAACCAGCCCGCCAGCGCCTTTGCGCTGGTGGACAACGCCGAGACGCTGCTCGACCAGAGCGACCTGGTCTTCGTCGATGCGGTGAGCACCGGCCAGTCGCAGGCCATCGCGCCGGCCACCAACCAGAGCTTCTGGGGCGTCGACGCGGACGCACGCGTGTTCCGTGACTTCATCGCACGCTACCTGGCCGTCAATGGCCGCAACGCGTCGCCGCGGGTGATCTTCGGCGAGTCCTACGGCACCTTGCGCTCCGCGGTGCTGGCCGAGGAACTCGAGGCCTCGGGCATTGGCCTGGACGGCGTGGTGCTGTTGTCGTCGGTGCTGGACTACAACAGCAACTGCGGCGTGACCGATGATGCCCGCAGCAGCTGCGCAGGCTACTTGCCGAGTTACGCGGCCACCGGCAGCTACCACGGCCGCGTGGTCCCGCCACCGGCCGACGTGAACGCCTTCGTGCTGCAGGCCATGGGCTATGCCGACGAGCGCTTTGCGCCGGCGCTGGCGGCCTACATCGGCAGCACCGGCGCACCGTCGACCACGCTGGTGACCGAACTCGCGGCACTCACCGGCGCGCCCGCCGCACTGTGGCAACGCAGCCTGAACCTCAGGCCCGTGGACTTCCGCCGCAACCTGCTGCCGGGCCAGTTGCTCGGCCGCTACGACAGCCGCATCGCCGCCGACGCCGCGGGCCCGCTGGCGGTTGGCGACCCGTCGCTCGCGGTGATCGAGGCACCGTTCGTGCGGGCCACGCGCGAACACCTGGTCCAGGTTCTGAACTACCGCAGCGCGGCGCCCTATGCGAGCGGCAGCGATGCCTGGCAGCACTGGCAATGGCACCACGACGGCAAGGACCTGCCCGACGCCGTGCCCGACCTGGCCACCGCGATGACGCTGAACCCGCGGCTGCGCGTGCTCTCGCTCAACGGCCGGCACGACCTGGCCACGCCGTTTCACCAGACCGTGCGGGACCTGCGCCGGCTGGGCCCGCGGCCGACCATCGCGCTGCAGCACGTGGCCGGCGGCCACATGACCTACCTGGACGACAACGCCCGCGTGCAGCAGCGCGCGGCGCTGGCCGACTTCTACCGCAGGCTGAGGACAAGCCCATGAAGACAGCCCGCATTGCCGCATGGCTGGCCCTGCTGGCGTTGCCGGCGCAGGCGGCCGACGAGTCCATGATCCCGCGTGCCGACCCCTGGGTGCCACCGGCCGCGCGCCGGCCCAGCCTGCTGCCGCCCACCGAAGGCGCCGCGCTGCAGGCGCAGGTGAACGCGAAGCTGCTTCAGCGCTTCGCCGCCGCCGACACCGCGGGCTACGGTTCGATCACCGCGGCGCAGGCGCAGCGCGCCGGCCTCGGCTTCGTGAGCCAGCACTTCGAGCGCATCGACACCCAGCGCACGGGCAGCGTCACCTTCCAAGAGTTGCGCCGTTTCCTCGAGAATTCGGCCGCTCATCGATGACGCTGTCGCAGGACTCACCCGCACCCCGGCAGGGGACAGGTCGCGAAGCGACCAGGGGAGCGCGGCGGCGAACGAAGAGCCAAACCCGATCTGGGTTTCCCAGTCGGGTTTGGTCAGCCCCTCGGGGGCGGCCGCCCGGCGGCCGGGGCTGTCAATCTAGTGGGCCTGCTCCCAGTTGGGCCCCACGCCCACCTCGGCCAGCAGCGGCACGTTCAACTGGGCCACGCCAGCCATCAGGCGTGGCACCTCGCTGCGGGCCCAGTCGATCTCGTCCTCGGGCACCTCGAGCACGAGTTCGTCGTGCACCTGCATCACCACCGCGCTGCGGCGCTGCTGGGCATCGAGCGCGCCCTGCACCGCGATCATCGCCAGCTTGATCAGGTCGGCCGCGGTGCCCTGCATCGGCGCGTTGATCGCCTGCCGTTCGGCGCCCGAGCGGCGCGGCCCGTTGCCACCGCGGATGTCCGGCAGCTCGATGCGGCGGCCGAACAGCGTCTCGACATAACCGCGCTCGGCGGCCTGGGCCTTGGTGTCGTCCATGTAGCGCTTGACGCCGGCAAAACGCGAGAAGTAGCGGTCGATGTAGTCGCGTGCCGCCTTCTGCTCGATGCCCAGCGATTGCGCCAGGCCGAACGCGCCCATGCCGTAGATGAGCCCGAAGTTGATGGTCTTGGCGTAGCGGCGCTGCTCGCTCGTCACCGCTTCGGGCGCGATGTTGAACACCTCGGCCGCGGTGGCGCGGTGCACGTCCATGCCCTCGGCGAAGGCGCGCGTGAGGCCCGGGTCGCCGCTGATGTGGGCCATGATGCGCAGCTCGATCTGCGAGTAGTCGGCCGAGACGATGAGATGCCCCGGCGGCGCGATGAAGGCCTCGCGCACGCGCCGGCCCTCGGGCGTGCGGATCGGGATGTTCTGCAGGTTCGGGTCGTTGCTGGACAGCCGCCCCGTCACCGCCACCGCCTGCGCGTAGTTGGTGTGCACGCGGCCGGTGGCGGGGTTCACCATCTGCGGCAGCTTGTCGGTGTAGGTGCCCTTCAGCTTGGAGAGGCTGCGGTGCTCGAGGATGCGCGCGGGCAGCGGGTAGTCGGCGGCCAGTTCCTGCAGCACCTCCTCGTCGGTGCTGGGCGCGCCGGAGGCGGTCTTCTTCTTCACCGGCAGGCCCAGGCGGCCGAACAGGATCTCGCCGATCTGCTTGGGGCTGCCCAGGTTGAAGGGCTGGCCGGCGATCTCGTAGGCCTGCTGCTCCAGTTGCAGCATGCGTTCGGCCAGTTCGCGGCTCTGGCGCGCGAGCACGGCGCTGTCGATCAGCACGCCGTGGCGCTCGATGCGGGCCAGCAGCGCCGACACCGGCATCTCGATGTCGCGGTACACCCGCAGCAGGCCCGGTTCGGCCGCGATGCGCGGGTACAGCACCTGGTGCACCTGCAGCGTCATCTCGCTGTCCTCGCCGCTGTACTCGGTGGCGCGGGTGATGTCCACCTGCGAGAACGGGATCTGGCTCGCGCCCTTGCCGCACACGTCCTCGTAGCTCAGGCCCTGGCGCGCCAGGTGGCGCTCGGCCAGCTTCTCCAGGCTGTGCGAGAGGTGGGCCTCGAACACGTAGCTCTCGAGCAGGGTGTCGTGGCGCCAGCCGCGCACGGTGATGCCGTGGTTGGCCAGCACGTGGGTGTCGTACTTGATGTTCTGGCCCACCTTGGCGGCGCCCTCGTCCTCCAGCCAGGGCCGCAGCGCGGCCAGCACCTCGTCGGCCGGCAGCTGGTCGGGCGCGCCGGGGTAGTCGTGCCGCAGCGGCACGTAGGCGGCCTCGCCCGGCGTCACCGCGAAGGAGATGCCGACGATGCGCGCGCGCATCGGGTCCAGCGAATCGGTCTCGGTGTCCAGCGCCGCGAGCTCGGCGCCGCGCAGCAGGCCGATCCAGTGCGCCAGGCGCTCGTGCGTCAGCACGCTCTCGTAGTGGCGCTTCAGGCCGCCGGGGTCCGGGGCGGGCGGCGGTTCGGCTTCCACGCGCCCCACGGTGGCCGGCGGCGGCGGCGGCGCGGCCACGCCGAGCGCGGCCTCCAGCTCCTTGCGCCAGGCGCGGAAGCCGTAACGCTGGTAGAAGTCCAGCAGGCCGGGCTGGTCCACCTCGCGCAGCGCCAGCCCTTCGATCGAGGGCCAGCCGGGCACGTGGCCGCTGAGGTCGCAATCGGTCACCACCGTCACCAGCTTGCGGCCGGTGGGCAGCCAGTCCAGCGCCTTGCGCAGGTTCTCGCCGGCCACGCCCTTGATGCTGTCGGCCGCGGCCACCACGCCATCGAGCGAGCCGTGCTCGGCGATCCACTTCGCCGCCGTCTTCGGGCCCACCTTCTCGACGCCGGGCACGTTGTCCACCGTGTCGCCCACCAGCGTGAGGTAGTCGACGATGGCCGAGGGCGGCACGCCGAACTTGGCCGTCACGCCAGCCACGTCGAGCCGCTCGTTGCTCATCGTGTTGATCAGCGTGACCCGCTCGTTCACCAGCTGGGCCAGGTCCTTGTCGCCGGTGGAGATGATCACCTGGTGGCCGCTGGCCGCGCCCACCCGGGCGAGCGTGCCGATCGCGTCGTCCGCCTCGATGCCCGGCACCTCCAGCACCGGCCAGCCGAGCAGGCGCACCACTTCGTGGATCGGCGCGATCTGGGTGCGCAGGTCGTCTGGCATCGGGGGCCGGTGGGCCTTGTACTCGGGGTACCAGGTGTCGCGGAAGGTGGGGCCCGAGGCATCGAACACACAGGCCGCGTGGCCGGCGCCCACCTGCTCGCGCAGCCGCTTCATCATCGCCACCAGGCCATGGATCGCGCCGGTGGGAAAGCCATCGGGCCCGCGCAGGTCGGGCATCGCGTGGTAGGCACGGTACAGGTAGCTCGAGCCGTCGACGAGCAGCAGCGTCGGCACGTGCGGCGCGGGCGGGGTGGGCGTGGGGTGGTCCATGGCGCGCATTGTGCGTCGGGCCGGCACGTAGAATCCCGTCGATGCCGAGCCCCGCCACCCCCCGTTCCTGAGCTGGTTTTCATGGCGGTCTTCACGCCCCTGTCGGCCGGCGATGCCGGCGAACTGCTGTCCCGCCTGGGCGCGGGTGAATTGCTGGCGATGCAGGGCATCGCCGCCGGCATCGAGAACACCAATTACTTCGTCGATTCGACCCAAGGGCGCTGGGTGCTCACGGTGTTCGAGCGCCTGGGCTTCGAGCAGCTGCCGTTCTACCTGCGCCTGATGCAGCACCTGGCACAGCGTGGGCTGCCGGTGCCCGAGCCGCGTGCCGACGCCAGCGGCGAGGTGGTGCACCGCCTGGCCGGCAAGCCCGCCGCGCTGGTGAACGCGCTGCCTGGCGCGCACCAGCTCGCGCCCGACCTGCACCACTGTGCCCAGCTGGGCACGCTGCTGGCCCGCATGCACCTGGCGGTGGCCGATTTCCCGCTGCAGCAACCGAACCTGCGGGGGCTGGACTGGTGGGTGGACATGACGCCCAAGCTGCTGCGCCACATCGATTCGCCCCAGCGCGCGCTGCTGGCCGACGAGCTGGCGTTCCAGCAGCAGGTGGCCGAATCCGCGGCCTACCAGGCCCTGCCCCGCGGTGCGGTGCATGCCGATCTGTTCCGCGACAACGTGCTGTTCGATGGCCTGCCCGGCCACGAGAAGCTCACCGGCTGCTTCGACTTCTACTTCGCCGGCACCGACACCTTCGGCTACGACCTCGCGGTGGCGCTGAACGACTGGTGCATCGACCTGGACAGCGGCCGGCTCGACGAAGCCCGCGCCGAGGCCCTGGTGCGGGCCTACGAGCAGCTGCGTCCGCTCACCTCGGGCGAGCTGCGCCTGCTGCCCGCGCTGCTGCGCGCCGCGGCCCTGCGGTTCTGGCTCTCGCGCCTGGGCGACCTGCACCTGCCGCGCGAGGCCGAGCTGCTGAACCCCAAGGACCCGGCGCACTTCGAGCGCGTGTTGCGCGAACGCGTGGCCACGCCCTGGCACCCGGAGCACGCGGCATGATGCGGCCTGCCCTTCCCCACCCGAGGCATCACTGACGATGGGACTTCGATTGCGCACGGTGGCCGTGCCACGCGGCCAGGCCTGGCTGCGGCAGGGCCTGGCCACCTTCCTGAAGCGGCCACTGGGCTTCACCAGCCTGTTCATCGGCTACCTGCTGATCACCACCGTGCTGGGCGCGCTGCCCTTCATCGGCCCGGTGCTGGCCGCGGCCACGATGCCGCTGCTGTCGCTGGCCTTCATGCAGGCCACGCGCGATGTGTGCGCCGGCCAGCCGGTGCGCATGGCCACGCTGTGGGCGGTGTGGCGCGCGCCGGCGCCCGAGCGCCGCACCCTGCTGCTGCTGAGCCTGGGCTTCGGGGTGGTGATGACCCTGGGCATCGAGCTGCTGTTCTGGCTGGGCGGCGAGGCGCTGGTGCTGGCGCTCAAGCCGCTGGCGCAGCCGCAGGTCTCGCCGCAGGAACTGCTGGCCGTGGTGGGCAGCGCACCGGTGGCAGCCTTCGTCAACGGCATCACGATGCTGGCCGCGCTGCTCTCGGTGCCCTACTGGCATGCACTGGCGCTGGTGCACTGGGGTGGGCAATCGGCCGCGCAGGCCCTGTTCTCGAGCACGCTCGCGCTGTGGCGCACCAAGGGCGCGTTCACCGTGTACCTGCTGTCCTGGCTGGGTTGCGCGCTGGTGGGCAGCCTCGCGGCCGGGCTGGCCACCGCACTGCTGGCCGCGCTGGTGGGGGCCGGCCCGCTCGCGCTGATGCTGGGCGTGCTGCTGCTCGTGGCGCTGAGCTGCGGGTTCTACGTGTCGCTGTGGTTCATGTTCACCGACACCTTCGGGGCCGACGACAGCGTGGCGCCCTGAGCCCGCCGCTCACTCCACCGGCGTGAGCTTCGCGATCGACAGTGCCAGCCACTTCGCGCCATGGCGCGAGAAGTGCACCTGGGCCCGCGCATCGCTGCCACTGCCTTCGAGCGTGAGCACCACGCCTTCACCGAACTTGGTGTGGAACACCGACTGCCCCACCCGCAGGCCGTGTGACGCCGCGGCCTTGGCCGCCATGGCCGGCGGCAGCGGCGGCGGGGGCGGCGCGGCGTAGGCCGGCCGGCCCTCCACGCGGCCGGCACCCACCACCGAGCCCAGGCCGGTGCCGCGCGACCAGGCGCTCTGGTACTCGCGGGCATAACCCGAGCCGAAGCCCTGGTTGCGCGGCGTCAGCCACTTCAGCGCGGCTTCGGGCAGCTCGTCGAGGAAGCGGCTCTTCACGTTGTAGCGCGTCTGCCCGTGCAGCAGCCGGGTCTGGCTGAAGCTCAGGTACAGGCGCTGGCGCGCGCGGGTGATGGCCACGTACATCAGCCGGCGCTCTTCCTCCAGCCCGTCAGCGTCGGACATCGAGTTCTCGTGCGGGAACAGGCCCTCCTCGAGCCCGGTGATGAACACCGCGTCGAACTCCAGGCCCTTGGCCGAGTGCACCGTCATCAGCTGCACCGCGTCCTGCCCGGCCTGGGCCTGGTTGTCACCGGCCTCCAGCGCGGCGTGGGTCAGGAAGGCGGCCAGCGGCGAGAGGATCTCGCCGGTCTCGGCATCGGGCGCCAGGTCCACCGCGGCCACCGCCGCGGGCGTGCCCTCGGCCAGCGTGCCCGGGCGCACCTCGTCCACCGGCAGGCCCACCGCGTCCTTGCCGAAGCCTTCCTGGGTGACGAAGGCCTCGGCCGCGTTGACCAGTTCCTCCAGGTTCTCGATGCGCTCGGCGCCTTCCTTCTCGGTGCGGTAGAAGTCGATCAGGCCGCTGGTCTTGAGCATCTCCTCGATGATCTGGCGCAGCGTGAAGCCGCGTGTGCGTTCACGCAGCCCGTCCACCAGCGCGTTGAAGGCCGCCAGGTTGGCGCCCGCCTTGCCCGCCACCGCGCCCACGCTCTGGTACAGGCTGGTCTGCGCGCTGCGCGCGGCGTCCTGCAGGCTCTCCACCGTGCGCGCGCCGATGCCGCGCGCCGGGAAGTTGACCACCCGCAGGAACGAGGTGTCGTCGTTCGGGTTCTCGATCAGCCGCAGGTAGGCCAGCGCATGCTTGACCTCGGCCCGCTCGAAGAAGCGCAGCCCGCCGTACACGCGGTAGGGAATGCCGGCGTTGAACAGCGCGCTTTCGATCACACGGCTTTGCGCGTTACTGCGGTACAGCACCGCGATCTCGCTGCGGCGCAGGCCGCCGCGATGAAGCTGCTGCATCTCTTCCAGCAGCCACTGGGCCTCGGCATAGTCGCTGGTGGATTCGCTCACCCGCACCGGCTCGCCGGGGCCGGCCTCGGTGCGCAGGTTCTTGCCCAGGCGCCGGCTGTTGTGCGCGATGAGCTCGTTCGCCGCATCCAGGATGTTGCCGAACGAGCGGTAGTTGCGCTCCAGCTTGATGACGTGCTGCACGCCGTACTCGCGCTCGAAGTCGGCCATGTTGCCCACTTGCGCGCCGCGGAAGGCGTAGATGCTCTGGTCGTCGTCGCCCACCGCGAACACGCCCTGCTGGCCGCCGGGCGGCGCGAACATCTTCAGCCAGCGGTACTGCAGGCGGTTGGTGTCCTGGAACTCGTCCACCAGGATGTGCTGGAAGCGGCGCTGGTAGTGCTCGCGCAGCGCGTCGTTGTCGCGCAGCAGCTCGTAGGTGCGCAGCATCAGCTCGGCGAAGTCGACCACGCCTTCGCGCTGGCACTGGTCTTCGTAGGCCTGGTAGATCTCGACCATCTTGCGCGTCTGCGGGTCGCGTGCGTCCACGTCGCGCGGGCGCTGGCCGTCTTCCTTGCTGCCGGCGATGAACCAGCTCACCTGCTTGGGCACGAAACGCTGCTCGTCCAGGCCCATGGCCTTGATGATGCGCTTGACGGCCGAGAGCTGGTCGGCCGTGTCCAGGATCTGGAACGACTGCGGCAACCCGGCCAGCTTCCAGTGCGCGCGCAGGAAGCGGTTGCACAGGCCGTGGAAGGTGCCGATCCACATGCCGCGCACCGCCACCGGCAGCATGGCCGACAGCCGGGTGAGCATTTCCTTCGCGGCCTTGTTGGTGAAGGTCACCGCCATCAGCCCGCCGGGCGACACCTGGCCGGTGGACAAGAGCCAGGCAATGCGGGTGGTCAGCACTCGGGTCTTGCCCGAGCCGGCCCCGGCGAGGATGAGCGCCGGCCGCGCCGGCAGCGTCACCGCGGCCAGTTGCTCGGGGTTCAGGTTGGCCAGCAGCGGCGACGTGTCCGCAGACCGGGGCTCGATGGAATCGGCATGGTGCATCGGTGGATTCTCGCGCGCCGGGGCGGTGTCGCCGGTTTCGGGGTGCCCCCGTCATGCTTGCAGCGAGGCCGCCACTCAGGCACGCGGCCCCAGCATGTGCCGCGCGTCCACCCAGGCGTCGAACTGCTCGGCCGACACCGCGCCCTGCGCCAGCGCGGCCTCGCGCAGCGTCACGCCCTCGGCGTGCGCGCGCCGGGCGATCTGCGCCGCCAGGTCGTGGCCGATGTGCGGCGCCAGCGCCGTCACCACCATCAGCGAGCCTTGCAGCATCTCTTCCAGCCGCGCCGCGTTGGCCTGCAGCCCCGCCACGCAATGGTGGTTGAAGCTGTGCATCGCATCGGCCAGCAGGCGGGCGCTGTCCAGCGTGTCCAGCACGATCAGCGGCTTGTAGACATTGAGCTCGAAGTGGCCCTGGCTGGCCGCAAAGCCGATCGCCGTGTCGTGGCCCATCACCTGCGCGCACACCATCGTCAGCGCCTCCACCTGGGTGGGGTTCACCTTGCCCGGCATGATGGAGCTGCCGGGCTCGTTCTCGGGCAGCCGCAGCTCGCCCAGGCCGGCGCGCGGGCCGCTGCCCATCAGCCGGATGTCGTTGCCGATCTTGGTCAGCGCGATCGCCAGCATGCGCAGCGCGGCGTGGTAGCCCACCAGCGCCTCGTGGCCGGCCATCGCGGCAAACAGGTTGGCGGCGGGCGTGAGCGGCAGGTTCAGCTGCTCGGCCAGCAAGGCCGCCACATGCGCGCCGAAGGCCGGGTGCGTGTTCAGGCCGGTGCCCACTGCGGTGCCGCCGATGGCCAGCGTGTGCACCGGACCCAGCGCCTGCTCGATGGCCTGCCGGCACAGCGCCAGCTGGGCCGCGTAGCCGCCGAACTCCTGGCCCAGCGTGATGGGGGTGGCGTCCTGCAGGTGCGTGCGGCCCACCTTGAGCACGGCCTCGAACCCGCGCGCCTGGGACGCCAGCGCCAGGTGCAGCGCCTGCAGCGCCGGCAGCAGCAGGTCACGCGCCTGCAGCGCCACCGCCAGGTGCATGGCGGTGGGGAACACATCGTTGGACGACTGGCCGCGGTTCACGTCGTCATGGGGGTGCACCGCCCGGCCCGCCCCCCGGCCGCTGCCCAGCGCGCGCGTGGCGAGCTGCGCGACCACCTCGTTCACGTTCATGTGGCTCTGGGTACCGGAGCCGGTCTGCCACACCGAGAGCGGGAACTCGGCATCCAGCTCGCCCTGGGCCACTCGCTGCGCGGCCGCGGCGATGGCTTCGGCGCGCCGGGCCTCCAGCAGCCCGAGCGTGGCGTTGGCATGCGCCGCTGCCCATTTCACCCAGGCCATCGCGTGGATCACCGCCAGCGGCATGCGCTGCTCACCGATGGCAAAGAAGTGCAGGCTGCGCGCCGTCTGCGCACCCCACAGGGCCTGTGCCGGCACGTCGATGGGGCCGAAGCTGTCGGTCTCGACACGGGTCTCGGGCATGGCGGGCTCCCAGTCGCGCAGCGCGCGTGTTCAGTGCGTCAGTTCAGTGCGCCAGTTCAGGCCCGTGCAGCAGGGCCGCGTAGGCCTGGCGGTCGCCGGCGTAGCAGCTGCATGCGGCGGCCTCGAGGCCGGCGCGGTCGAGCACCGTGATCTCGCCACGGTGGTAGCGGATCAGGCCATCGCGCTGCAGCACGCCGGCCGCCACCGTGATGCCCACGCGCCGCACGCCCAGCATCGAGGCCAGCAGCTCATGTGTCACGTGGAAGCCGTCGGCCTGCGCGCGGTCCTGGCTCATCAGCAGCCGGCGCGCCAGGCGCGGCGCGATCATGTGGAAGTGCAGGCAGGCCGCGGCCGAGGCCAGCTGCGCCACGCACACCCACAGGTAGCGCTCGATCAGCTGGCGCAGGGCCGGGCTCTCGGCGAGCTGGCGGCGGAAGGGCCCCAAGCCCACGCGCCAGGCCGTGCCCGGCGCCTGCACCTGGGCCCGCAGCGGCGGCGCGCCCAGGCCCGGGGCCAGCGGCACGCCCACCACGCCCTCGGGGCCCACCATGCCCACCTCCAGCGCCGGGTGGCCGTCCAGCAGCGTGAGCAACGAGACATAGCCCACGCGCGGAAAGTACACATGGCTGGCCGGATGGCCGGGCTCGACAAGCACCGCTGGCAGCACCAGCTCGAAAGGCTCGCCCGCGGCCAGCAGGCGTGATCGATCCTTGTCCGGCAGCAACTCGATCAGTTGGTTTTCCACAGTACGCGCAGTGTGTGCACAAGCCACCCGGCATGACTGTCTGCCAGCGCACAGAAGGGCCTCATTCATGCCCGTGCCGCCATGGGTTCAGTTCGCCTGGGGCTCGGGCAGCAGGCGGTGGTATTCGCGGCGCACCACGTCGTAGCACTCGCAGGCGCGCTGTTCCAGGCCGGCACGGCTGAGCACCACCATGTGGCCGCGGGTGCAGTGCAGCAGCCCCTGCCGCTGCAGCGCGGCCACGGCCGTGGTCACGCCCTCACGCCGCACGCCCAGCATGTTGGCCAGGCGCTCGTGCGTCATCGTGAGCTCGGGGCCGGGGGGGCTGTCCAGGCTCAGCAGCAGCCAGCGGCACAGCCGCGCATCGAGCTGGTGGCGGCGGTTGCACACCGCCGTCAGCGCGATCTGGGTGATGATCGCCTGCGCATAGCGCAGCAGCAGGTGGCGCAACGCATCGTCGCGCTCGAAGTCGTCACGCAGGGACTGCGCGTCCAGGCGCAGGGCCCAGCCGGCGCTGTGCACCACCGCCTGGCTCGGCGTCGAGCTGCCGCCCATGAAAGCGGTGGTGCCCACCAGGCCCTCGTGGCCGATGACGGCAATCTCGGCCGGCTCGCCATTGAGCATCGGGTACACCAGCGACACCAGCGCCGTGGTCGGGAAGTGGACATGGCGCGGTGCGCGGTCGACGTCGTACAGCAGCTCGCCGCTGGCCAGCCGCACCGGCTCCAGCTCAGCGCACCAGCGCGCCCACACGGGCGGTGGCACGGCGCGCAGCAGCAGGTTTCGCGGTGGATCGATTCGGTCGGGCATCTCGGGCTTTGCAACCTGGAAGGGTGTCGGGGCCGGTCACAACGCGCAGGGGCTTCGGCAAGCCTGGGCAGCCATAGGCGGGCTGACTGGCGTTGCTCCGCAAATGTGCGCGCCCCTTGCGAGGTGTCAAGCCCCAGGGCCACATCGCGCCAATGTTCGCTGCCGCACAGACCCCGGGCGAGCAAACCCCTACCTTGCAAAGGTGGCAGAACGCGGGACCCGCCTGGAACAGGCGAAGGTGACCCGTGCATCCACGATGCTTGAAGGAGCACCACCATGAAGATCCGCACCCCCCTCATCGCCGCGTTTGCCGCGGCAGCCCTGCTCACCGCCGCCGGTTGTGCCGTGACGCGCGGCCAGGAAACCGTGGGCGCCTATGTCGACGACACCGCCATCACCACCGCCGTGAAGAGCCGCTTCATCGAGAACAAGCAGGTGGACGCGGCCAGCATCAGCGTCGAGACGCTCAATGGCACCGTGATGCTCTCGGGCTTTGCGAAGAGCGCCACCGAGAAGGCCACCGCCGAGACCCTGGCCTGGAAGGTCAGCGGCGTGAAGCAGGTCAAGAACGAAATCGCCGTGCGCCCTTGAGCGCACGCACACCAAGAAGGGAAACACCATGAACTGGGACCAAATCCAGGGCAACTGGAAGCGTGTGACCGGCAAGGCCCAGGAGCAATGGGGCAAGCTGACCAACGACGATCTGGACGTGATCGCCGGCCGGCGTGAACAACTGGTCGGCAAGATCCAGGAGCGCTACGGCGTGGCCAAGGACAACGCCGAGCAGCAACTGGCCGAGTGGGAGCGCAAGGCCAGTGACGCCTGGTTCAAGTAGGCCAGGGGCCGGGGGGCGGTGATGTCACCCCGCCAGGAACACCGCACGCTGCTGGCGCTGCTGGCAGCAGCGGCGCTGGCGGTGGGCTGGATCCTGCTGCCCTTCTATGGCCCGATCCTGTGGAGCGTGGTGATCGCGCTGATGTTCGTGCCGGTGCACCGCTGGCTGCTGCGGCGGCTGGGCGGCTGGCATCGGCTGGCGGCGTTGCTGACGCTGCTGATCGTGCTGGTGGTGGTGATCGTGCCCTTCTCGCTGATCACCGCATCGCTCGCGGGCGAGGCGGCCGGCGTGTACCACCGCATCCAGGCCGGCGAGCTGAACCCGGTGCTCTACCTGCGCGAGAGCTTCGACGCCTTGCCGCCCTGGGCGCACGCGCTGCTGGCACGCTTTGGCGTGCCCGACTTCGATGTGCTGCAGCGCCGCCTGACCGCCACGCTGCTGCAAGGCAGCCAGTTCGTCGCCACGCAGGCCTTCAGCATCGGGCAGAACACCATCGAGTTCATCGCCAGCCTGTTCATCACGCTGTACCTCACCTTCTTCCTGGTGCGCGACGGCGAGGCCGTGGTGCACACCCTGCGCCGCGCGGTGCCGCTGACACCGGCCCACACACAGGCGCTGGTGGACAAGTTCAACACCGTGGTGCGCGCCACCGTGAAGGGCAACCTGCTGGTGGCCGCGGTTCAGGGCCTGCTGGGCGGCCTGGCCTTCTGGTGGCTTGGCATCACGGCCGCGCTGATGTGGGCGGTGCTGATGACGTTTTTCTCGCTGCTGCCGGCCGTGGGCCCGGTGCTGGTGTGGTTGCCGGTGTCGATCTACCTGCTGGCGGTGGGTGACACCGCGTCGGGCCTGGGCCTGCTGGCCTGGGGCACGCTGGTGATCGGGCTGGTGGACAACCTGCTGCGGCCCATGCTGGTGGGCAAGGACACCCGGCTGCCCGACTACGTGGTGCTGATGTCCACGCTGGGCGGCATGGCGGTGTTCGGACTCAACGGCTTCATCCTCGGCCCGGCGTTGGCGGCCATGCTGATGGCGGTGTGGCAGCTCGCCACCGAAGCACCGCCAGCGGCGCCTTCTGTTCGACAGCGAACAGACCCGCCCGCCACCGGCGCCTAAGCTCCACCACGATTGGAGAACCCAGATGCACAGCCCCACCCCCACCGGCCTGGCCGGCCCCGTCAGCCCCACCGGCCAGGCGCCTGCACCCGGCCTGCGCGCGCAATGGCGCTGCCTGGATGCGCAGCCCAAGAGCGTCCCGCTGGGCTGGGACCGCCTGCAAGGCCTGCTGGCACTGGCCAGCGGCAAGGCCAGGGAGCAGTGGGGCACGCTCACGCACGACGAGCGCACCATCGCCGCCGCGCGCCGCGAGCAGTTCGCGGCCCGCATCCAGCGCCGCTACGGCGTGGCCATGGCCGAGGCCGAACGCCTGCTGGCCGAATGCGAACGCAACGCCGGCGACCCCTGGTTCGCCGCCGGCAGAACCTACCGCTGAGGCCCCCGCCGCAGCGCCCCCCCCCCCCCGCTTTACCCCAAGGAGAGCACCATGCTCGAAACAATCGCTGTCGTCCTGGTCGTGCTGTGGCTGCTGGGCTTTGCCACCTCCACCACCATGGGAGGCCTGATCCACGTGTTGCTGGTGCTGGCCGTGGTCGTGATCCTGGTGCGCGTCATCCAGGGTCGGCGCATCTAGCGCGCGCCCACAACCCAAGGAGATGACATGAACGGCATCAAACTGGCCGCGGTGGCATTGATCATCGCCGGCGTGCTGGGCCTGGCCTATGGCGGCTTCAGCTTCACCAAGGAAACGCACCAGGCCAAGATCGGGCCGATCGAGCTGTCGGTGAAGGAGAAGCAGCAGGTGAACATCCCGATGTGGGCCGGCATCGGCGCCATCGTCGTCGGCGGCCTGCTGCTGCTGGCCGGCGGCGTGAAGCGCTGAGAGGCCCTCAGACGGCGAAGCCGGGCGGCAGCAGGCGCGCGTACTCGCGCCGGACCACGTCGTAGCACTCGCAGGTGCGCTGCTCCAGGCCGGGCCGGTCGAGCACGGTGATGTGGCCGCGCGCGTAGCGGATCAGCCCCGCCTCCTGCAGCTTCGTCGCCGCGCCGGTCACGCCCTCGCGGCGCACGCCCAGCATGTTGGCGATCAGCTCCTGCGTCATCACCAGGTCGTTGCCCGTCAGGCGGTCCAGGCTCAGCAGCAGTCAGCGGCACAGCTGCTGGTCCAGCGAGTGGTGGCGGTTGCACACCGCCGTCTGCGCCATCTGCGTGATCAGCGCCTGCGTGTAGCGCAGTAGCAGGTGCATCACCGGGCCAGCACGGTCGAACTCGTCCTTCATCGTGCGTGCCCGCAGCCGGTAGCCCTGGCCGGCGCTTTGCACCACCGCGCGGCTGGGCGTGGTGCCGCCCCCCATGAAGAGGGCAATGCCCACCAGGCCTTCATTGCCCACCACCGAAATCTCGGCCGAGCCGCCGTCTTCCATCACGTACAGCAGCGACACGATGGCATTGGTGGGGAAGTACACGTGGTCGAGCTGCGTGCCCGATTCGTACAGCACCTTGCCCAGCGGCAGGTCCACCCATTCGAGCATCGGGGCCCAGCGCTGCCATTCGGCCGGCGGCAGCGCCGCCAGCAGGTGGTTGGATCGGGGGTCAAGCTGTATGCCCATGTCTTGACTCTCCCTCATCCGTTGCACGGCGCCAGCGCTCGCTGCATCGGCCGCCGCCGTTGCCGCGCTGTAGGGGAATTCCCACGCGGCGCGGCGTTCCTGTCCGATGGACCGCGCAGCCCGCCGCGGACACCATCAACGGTATCACTTCAACGCGGCGGCCGGGCATCTTGCCCCTTCGCCGGCCAAGAAGCCAGACCGAGACGGAGCCCGCATGAAAGACGCATCGAACGCATGGTCCCTGCCCCCCCCTGGCCCAACGCGGCGCTGGGTGGCCTCGGCGCTGCTGCTGTTGCTGACAGCCTGCGCCTCCACGCCGCCGCCGAAGGAGCAGATGGCCGTGGGCCGCGCCGCGGTGGAGCGCGCCAACGCCGCCGCGGCGACGGATGCCCCGGTGACCCTGGCCGCGGCGCGCGACAAGATCGCGCGCGCCAACATGGCCTATGCCGAGAAGGACTACACCCTGGCCCGCCAGCTGGCCGAGCAGGCCGAGGCCGATGCCACGCTGGCCGAGGCGCAGGCCCGCACGGCCCGCAGCCAGCGCGCGCTGACCGAGGTGCGCGAAGGCATCCGCCAGCTCCGCGACCAGATGAACCGCTCATGAACCCCGGCCGCCGCCTTGCCGCGCGCACGCCACTGGAGAACCACACCATGAACCGCACCCTCACCGCCAGCGCCCTGGCCGCCGGCGCACTGACCAGCGCCCTGCTGCTTGGCGCCTGCGCCTCCGCGCCCCCGACATCCCCGGCCCTGCAGGACGCACGCGCCGCCCTCAGCCGGGCCGAACAAGACCCGGCCGTGCTGGCGCTGGCACCGCTGGAGCTGAAGAAGGCCACCGACACGCTGAACCGCGCCAACCGGCTGCAGGCCGCGGGCGAACCGGACAGTGAGGTCAACACGGCCGCGTACATTGCCAGTCAGCAGGTGAACACCGCAGTGGCGATCGCTCAGGCCAAGACCGCGGATGCCGCGGTCGCCGGCTCGCAGGCCGAGCGTGAGCGCGTGCGCGGCGAGATGCAGGCCCTCGACGCCCAGCGCGCCCGGGCCCAGGCCAGCACGGCGCAGGCGCAGGCCAGCACCGCCCAGGCCCAGGCCGGCGCGGCACGCCAGCAGGCCGCCATGTCCGAGCAGCGCGCCAGCCAGGCCGAGCAGCAGACGGCCACCGCCCAGGCCAGCGCCGCCGATTCCCAGCGCCAGGCCAGCCAGCTTCAGCAGCGCCTGGACGCGCTGCAGGCCCAGCCCACCGACCGCGGCCTGCTCGTCACGTTGGGCGACGTGCTGTTCGAGACCAACCGCTCCGAGGTCAAGCCGGCCGCGATGGATTCGTTGCGCAGGCTGGCCGATTTCCTGCAGCAGTACCCGGCCCGGCGCATCCTGATCGAGGGCCACACCGACGACGTCGGTGCCGCCGCCACCAACGAGCGCCTGTCGCAGCGGCGCGCCGATTCGGTGGACAACGCGCTCAAGGGCATGGGCATCGCCGCGCAGCGCATGGCCACCGCCGGCTATGGCGAGTCCTACCCGGTGGCGGCCAACACCACCGACACCAACCGCGCCATGAACCGCCGGGTGGAGATCTACATCACCGAGGGCGACCAGCCGGTGCGCCTGCGCCGCTGAGGCGGCCGATGACCGGGCCTGCGCAGCACGCGGTGGGCGCCGCCCCGCCAGGCGGTAGAGTCGGCGCCATGGTCCGCATCGAACTGCAGGTCGACCTGCGCTACGAAGTCGATGCGCATGGCGCCGATTTCATCTTCAACATCCACGCCGCCCAGACGCGCTGCCAGGCGGTCTCGAACGAACGCCTGGTGCTGAGCCAGCCGGTGCCGGCGCAATTGCACACCGATCCGGCCACCGGCAACCGCTACCTGCGGCTGCGGGCGCAACCCGGCGAGCTGCGGGTGTCGTATGCGGCCACGGTGGACCTCAGCCACGACCGGGCCGACCCAGCACTGCTGGCCGAGGTGCCGGTGCGCCAGCTGCCGCAGGACGTGATCGGCTACCTCTACCCCAGCCGCTACTGCCAGTCGGACCGGCTGGGCCGGTGGGCGATCAGCGAATTCGGCGGCCTCTGGCAAGGCCACAGCCGGGTGCAGGCCATCCGCGACTGGGTGAACCGGCATGTCGCCTTCAGCTCCAACACCACGAATTCCAACACCTCGGCGGCCGACACGCTGATCGAGCGCGTGGGCGTGTGCCGCGACTTCGCCCACCTGATGATCGCGCTGTGCCGCGCGCTGAGCATCCCCGCGCGTTTTGCCACCGGCACCGACTACGGCGCCGACCCCGCACTCGGCCCGCCGGACTTCCATGCCTACGTGGAGGTGTACCTGGGCCAGCGCTGGTACATCTTCGACCCCTCGGGCACCGGGGTGCCGATGGGCTTCGTGCGGCTGGGCACCGGGCGTGATGCGGCCGACGTGGCGTTTGCCACCATCTTCGGCGGCGTGCGCTCGCACGCGCCGCTGATCCACGCCAGCGCCATCGACGACCCCGCGCGCGGGCTGGTGCTGCCGCAGCACTGCCACGAGGCGCTGTCCACCGACGCCGGATCGCTGGGCCCGGCCGGCGCCTGAGAGCTTGAGAGGCCCGCTGGTGTGCACGCCGGCCGTGCACGATGTCACTTGCCGAACAGTTCGTTGCTCGCTTCTACCGAGCCCGCAGCGTGAAACGCTCCGGCAGACTGCCGCGCACTGCGCAGCCGCGCAGCGTGGCATGGAGGGCAGTGCAATGAAGTGTTCGGCATGGGGTGGCCTGTTGGCAAGGGCCTTGGCAAGTGTGGTCGTGGTCAGCAGCCTGGGCGGCTGCTTGAGCGGCAATGATCCGGATCCGCAGCTGGCCAATACCGAAACGGGCCTCGTGCGCGGTGCCGAGACCAGCACCGGCTACAAGTTCCTCGGCATTCCGTATGCCGCGCCCCCGGTGGGCGCGCAGCGCTGGAAGGCCCCCGCCGCCGCCGCCACCTGGGCGGGCGAACGCGACGCCACCAAGTTCGGCAACCACTGCCCGCAAGGCGCCACCTTCTACGGAACCGCCTCCAACACCGAGGACTGCCTGTACCTCAACGTCTACCGCCCCAAGGGCGACGGCCCCTTCCCGGTGGTGGTGTGGATCCACGGCGGCGCCTTCTTCCTGGGCGAGAGCGACGGCTACGACCCCTCGCGCCTGGTGGCCAAGGGCACCGTGGTCGTGACGCTGAACTACCGCCTGGGCGTGCTGGGCTTCCTGGCCCACCCGGCCCTCAGCGCCGAGCAAGGCGGCGCCTCGGGCAACTACGGCCTGATGGACCAGCAGGCCGCGCTGCGCTGGGTGAAGGCCAACATCGCCAACTTCGGCGGCAACCCCGGCAACGTGACGATCGCCGGCCAGTCGGCCGGCGGCTTCAGCGTGATGTCGCACATGGTGTCGCCGGGCTCGGCGGGCCTGTTCCACAAGGCCATCATCCAGAGCGGCGCCTACCCGTTCGCGATGGGCCAGGACACGCTGGCCCAGGCCCAGGCCAAGGGCAGCAACGTCGCCAAGGCCGCCGGCTGCACCGACCAGTCGCTGGCCTGCCTGCGCGCCGCGCCGCTGGCCTCGGTGCTTGCCGGCCAGGCCGCGGTGTACCCGCAGGGCCTGGCGCCCCACGTGGACACCAAGGTGCTGCCGATGGACGCCAAGAAGGCACTCACCGACGGCACCTACAACAAGGTGCCGGTGATGACGGGCTCGACGCATGACGAATGGCGCCTGTTCGTCGGCCAGACCGAGCTGCTGACCGGCGCGCCGCTGACGGCGGCCACCTACGTGCCGGGCATCGTGGCCGCGCTGAGCTTCCCCACCGAGGTGGCCACCCAGATGGCCACCGGCGTGTACCCGCTGTCGGCCTACCCGAGCGCCAGCCTGGCGCTGGGCGCCATGGGCACCGACGTGGTGTTTGCCTGCTCGGGCCGCCAGGCCGCCAGGCTGCTGGCCGCGCGCGGCACGGTGTACACCTACGAGTTCGCCGACGGCACCGCGCCGCAGTTCCTGCCGGGCACGCTGAGCTTCCCGAGCGGCGCCTCGCACAACAGCGAGCTGCAGTACCTGGTCACCACCCGGACCACGCTGAGCGCCGCGCAGCAGGCCCTGTCGGACACCATGGTGGGCTACTGGACCGAGTTCGCGCGCAGCGGCAACCCCAATGCCGCCGGCACCAGCACCTGGCCGGCCTACACCGCCGCGGGCGACCAGTACCTGAGCCTGGCACCCGGCGCGGTGGCGGTGACGACCAAGTTCGCCGCCGACCACAAGTGCGCCATCTGGACCCCGAGCCCCTGAGCCCGCGGTTTCCCGCCTGACCCGAGGGCCGGCCGATGCCGGCCCTCTTTCATTTCCGGCGCCGCAACGACAATCGGCCGATGCATGCACGTTGCCGCCTGGCCGGAGGGGCCCTGTTGATGGCCGGCTGCGCCCACGCGGCGCCCGCCTGCCCGCCGGCCCGTGCCGAGGTGGTGGAGCGCTTCACCAGCGCCGATTGCCCGGCCTGCTGGGCCAGCCCCACGCTGCCGGGCACGGCGGCCGACTGGGTGCTGGACTGGATCACCCCACGCACGGCGGATGCGGCCCTGGCCCCGGCCGCGCTGCCCGAAGCCACTGAACGCGCGCAGCGCAGCGGCCTCGCGCTGCCCGACACGGCGGCCCTGGTGCTGCACCGCCACGGCGTGCCGGCCGGCGCCCGGCCACGCCTGCGGGTGCAGGCCGGCCTGCCGCTCAACGGCTACCTGGGCCTGCAGTTCGAGTCCCGTGGCCCCACGCCGCCGGGCAGCAGCGGCTGGCTGGCGCTGGTGGAGGTGCTGCCCGCCGGCACCGAAGGCTCGGTGGCCGGCCGGCGCCTGGTGCGTGCGGTGGTCGGGCCGCTGCCGATGGCCGCCGCGCGCGCGGGCCAGCCCATTCGCCACCTGCATGCGGTACGCTGGCCCGACGGCGCGCTGCCCGGCCGGGTGCAGGCCCAGGCCTGGATCGAGGCGGCTGATGGGCGCATGCTGGCGCTGGCCAGCGACGCCTGCCCGCGGCGCTGACCCCGACCGCACCCCCCTCCTGACGAGCCCGACGAGAGCTGCCATGGAAATCTTCGACTACGACAACATCCTGCTGCTGCCGCGCAAGTGCCGCGTCGACAGCCGCGCCGAATGCGACCCCTCGGCCGAGCTCGGCGGCCGCCGCTTCAAGCTGCCGGTGGTGCCGGCCAACATGAAGACGGTGGTCGACGAGGCCATCACCGAACAGCTGGCCGCCAGCGGCCACTTCTACGTGATGCACCGCTTCGACCTCGACACCGTGGCCTATGCGCGCCGCATGCGCGACAAGGGCTTGTTCGTCTCGATCAGCTCGGGGGTGAAGGACGCCGACGCGGCGGTGATCGACCGCCTCGCGGCCGAAGGCATCGGCGCCGACTACATCACGATCGACATCGCCCACGGCCATGCCGAGAGCGTGCGCCGCATGATCGAGCACATCAAGCAGCGGCTGCCCGGCACCTTCGTGATCGCCGGCAACGTGGGCACGCCCGAGGCGGTGATCGACCTCGAGCACTGGGGCGCCGACGCCACCAAGGTGGGCATCGGCCCCGGCAAGGTGTGCATCACGCGGCTCAAGACCGGCTTCGGCACCGGCGGCTGGCAGCTCAGCGCGCTGAAGTGGTGCGCCCGCGTGGCCACCAAGCCCATCATTGCCGACGGCGGCATCCGCCACCATGGCGACATCGCCAAGAGCGTGCGCTTCGGCGCCGCGATGGTGATGGTGGGCTCGCTGTTCGCCGGCCATGAAGAATCGCCCGGCCAGACGGTGGAAGTCGACGGCAAGCTCTACAAGGAGTACTACGGCTCGGCCAGCGACTTCAACAAGGGCGAGTACAAGCACGTGGAAGGCAAGCGCATCCTCGAGCCCATCAAGGGCCGCCTCACCGACACGCTGCGCGAGATGCGCGAAGACCTGCAAAGCTCGATCAGCTATGCCGGCGGCCGCACGCTGGCCGACCTGCGGCGCGTGAACTACGTGATCCTGGGCGGCGAGAACGCGGGCGAGCACCTGTTCATGTAGCGGCCCGGGACGGGGTGGCCACCTACAATCGGCGATCCCCCTGATCTGGCATGCATCGGCAGGGCCCGCCCCGCCGATGGTGCCCATTCGCCGTCGCCATGACCGAACTCGCCAAGTCCTTCGAACCGGCTGCCATCGAGGCCCACTGGGGCCCGCTGTGGGAACAGTCGGGCCTGTACGAACCCACGCTCGACCCGGCCCGGCCCTCGTTCTCGATCCAGCTGCCGCCGCCCAATGTCACCGGCACGCTGCACATGGGCCATGCGTTCAACCAGACCATCATGGACTCGTTGACCCGCTACCACCGCATGCGTGGCTTCAACACGCTGTGGCTGCCGGGCACGGATCACGCCGGCATCGCCACGCAGATCGTCGTCGAGCGCCAGCTGCAGGAAGCCGGCCTGTCGCGCCACGATCTCGGCCGCGCCAACTTCGTCAAGCAGGTGTGGGACTGGAAGGCCACGTCGGGCGCCACCATCACGCGCCAGATGCGCCGCATGGGCGACAGCGTGAGCTGGTCGCGCGAGTACTTCACGATGGACGAGAAGCTCTCCACCGTGGTCACCGAGACCTTCGTGCGCCTGTTCGAGGAAGGGCTGATCTACCGCGGCAAGCGCCTGGTGAGCTGGGACCCGGTGCTGAAATCCGCCGTCTCCGACCTGGAGGTGGAAAGCGAGGAGGAAGACGGCCACCTGTGGCACATCCGCTATCCGCTGGCCGATGGCAGCGGCGCGCTGGTGGTGGCCACCACCCGACCCGAGACCATGCTGGGCGACACCGCGGTGATGGTGCACCCGGAAGACGAACGCTACGCGCACCTGATCGGCCAGCAGGTGCGGCTGCCGATCACGAACCGGCTGATCCCGGTGATCGCCGACGAGTACGTGGACAAGGCCTTCGGCACCGGCGTCGTGAAGGTCACGCCGGCGCACGACCAGAACGACTATGCGGTGGGCCTGCGGCACGGCCTGCCGATGATCAGCATCTTCACGCTCGATGCGCAGGTGCGCACCGACCTGGCCGACATCCCAGAGGGCCTGCGCGGCCTGGACCGCTTCGTGGCGCGCAAGGCCATCGTGGCCGACCTCGAGACCGAAGGCCTGCTGGTGGAGGTGAAGAAGCACAAGCTGATGGTGCCGCGCTGCGCCCGCACCGGCCAGGTGATCGAGCCGATGCTCACCGACCAGTGGTTCGTGGCGATGAGCAAGCCCGGCGCCGACGGGCAGAGCATTGCGCAGAAGGCCATCGACGTGGTGGCCTCGGGCGAGGTGAAGTTCGTGCCCGAGCAGTGGGTGAACACCTACAACCAGTGGATGAAGAACATCCAGGACTGGTGCATCAGCCGCCAGCTCTGGTGGGGCCACCAGATCCCGGCCTGGTATGGCAGCAACGGTGAACTCTTCGTGGCACGCAGCGAGGCCGATGCGCGCGCCAAGGCCGCGGCCGCGGGCTACACCGGGCCGCTGACGCGCGACGAGGACGTGCTGGACACCTGGTACTCCTCGGCCCTGGTGCCCTTCTCCACGCTGGGCTGGCCCGAGAAGACGATCGAGCAGGACCTGTTCCTGCCCAGCAGCGTGCTGGTCACCGGCTACGACATCATCTTCTTCTGGGTGGCCCGGATGATCATGATGACGAAGCACTTCACCGGCAAGGTGCCCTTCCGCCATGTGTACATCCACGGCCTGGTGCTCGATGCCCATGGCCAGAAGATGAGCAAGAGCGAAGGCAACGTGCTCGACCCGGTGGACCTGATCGACGGCATCGAGCTTGGCCCCCTGCTGGACAAGCGCACCACAGGCCTGCGCAAGCCCGAGACCGCACCCAAGGTGCGCAAGGCCACCGAGAAGGAATTCCCCGAGGGCATTCCCGGCTACGGCGCCGATGCGCTGCGCTTCACCTTCGCGGCGATGGCCACGCTGGGCCGCAGCGTCAACTTCGACAGCAAGCGCTGCGAGGGCTACCGCAATTTCTGCAACAAGCTCTGGAACGCCACCCGCTTCGTGCTGATGAACTGCGAAGGCCAGGACTGCGGGCTGATGGAGCACACCAAGGCCGACTGTGAGCCCGGTGGCAAGGCGCACGGCTACCTGCGCTTCAGCCACGCCGACCGCTGGATCACCAGCGAGCTGCAGCGCGTGGAAGCCGCGGTGGCGCAGGCCTTTGCCGAATACCGGCTGGACAACGTGGCCAGCGCGATTTACCAGTTCGTCTGGGACGAGTACTGCGACTGGTACCTCGAGATCGCGAAGGTGCAGATCGCCAACGGAAGCGAGGCCGAGCAACGCGCCACGCGCCGCACGCTGATCCGCGTGCTGGAGACCGTGCTGCGCCTGCTGCACCCGATCACGCCCTTCATCACGGCCGAGCTGTGGAACACGGTGGCCCCGGTGGCCGGCCGCAAGACGGTGGACACGGTGGCCGCGGCGGCCTACCCGGAGGCCCAGCTCGAGCGCGTCGATGCCGCGGCCGATGCCTGGGTGGGCAAGCTCAAGTCGCTGGTGGCCACCGTGCGCAGCCTGCGCAGCGAGATGAACCTGTCACCCGGTGACCGCAAGCCGCTGTACGCCATCGGCGACGCGGCCTTCATCGAGCAGGCCGCACCGCTGCTGAAGGTCCTGGCCAAGCTTGCCGAGGTGAAGCTGTTCACCGACGAGGCCGCCTTCGCGCAGGCCAGCGCCTTGACGCCGGTGGCCGTGCAGGGCGAGGTGCGTCTGGCGCTGCACGTGGAGATCGACGTCGCGGCCGAGAGCGCGCGCATCGGCAAGGAGATCACCCGGCTGGAGGGCGAGATCATCAAGGCCGAGGCCAAGCTGGGCAACGAGAGCTTCGTGGCGCGGGCGCCGGCCGCGGTGGTGGAACAGGAACGTCAGCGCGTGGCCGAGTTCAGGCAGACGCTCCGCCGGCTGCAAGATCAAGTGGCTCGCCTGACGGGTCCGTCCCCTTGAACTCGGCGCGCGCGGCGGGCTGCGACAGCAGCTCGTCGATGCGGCGCGCCACGCCCCAGGCACTGCGCACGCGCGATTCACGCGTGGTGCTGGACACGCGCGGCGTGACCTGCAGCGTGTCGATCTCGTGCAGCGGGCGGCCGGGCTCCAGCACGCCGGGCTCCAGGCTGTCGAACCAGGCCGCGGCCATGCGGCCGGTGCCCAGCGCCTCGGCCAGCGCGGCTTCGTCGAACACGCTCGAGGGCGAGATGCACACCATCACCTGGTTCGGCCGGCAGAACGGCAGGAAGCGCTCGCCCAGCAGGCCGTGGTAGCGGCTGAAGTAGCTGAGCATCACGCTCACCGCTTCGCTGTCTTCGAGCAGCTCGCGCAGGCCCACCGGCTCCACGCGCCAGCGCTGCCACAGCGGATCGGACGAATGCACCGCCGGGTCGTAGCCCACCACGCGCGCGCCGAAGGCGCCCAGCAACTGGGCCAGCGGCCGCGCGGCCGGTGTCATGCCGATCAGGCCCACGGTGGAGCCGCCCAGTTCACGCCCGACCAGCAGGCCTTCGGCATTGACCACCGGCACCCGGCGCAGCATCTGCAGCAGCGCGCCGATGATGAACTCGGCCTCGGCCGCCGCGGTGGCGTTGGTGGGCCGCACCACCTCGACCCCGGCACGGGCGCAGGCATCGACATCGATGTTCTCGGCCCCCGCGCTCAGGCGGCCCACCGCGCGCAGCAGCGGGGCATGGCGCAGGGTTTCGGCATCCAGCGCCACCGAGGGCGGCAACACCAGCGAACGCACGTTGTAGAGCGCCTGGCGGAATGCCCGTGGATCGCGCGCCAGATCGGGGGCATAACGCACGGCATGGCGTGCCACCAGCCAATGCATCACTTCCGGATCCAGCGGTTCGACGATCAGGACATCCATCAGATACCAAGGGCTCGCGGGGTGACCATTTCATGCACGATGGGTGCAACAATGGATGCGGTCCTCAGCCCCCATTCTATGTAAGCATATGTTGATCACGAAGGCGATCTTTCCCGTGGCCGGGCTGGGCACACGGTTCCTGCCCGCCACCAAGGCCCAACCGAAGGAAATGCTGCCAGTGGTGGACAAGCCATTGATTCAGTATGCAGTGGAAGAGGCCTACGCGGCCGGCATACGGCAAATGATCTTCGTCACGGGCCGCCACAAGCGCGCGATCGAAGACCACTTTGACATGAGCTTCGAGCTGGAGATAGCCCTCGAACAGGCGGGCAAGGCCGAACTGCTGAAACTGGTACACAGCGTCAAGCCCGATGACATGGAGTGCGTGTACGTGCGCCAGTCCCAGGCGCTGGGCCTGGGGCATGCGGTGCTGTGCGGCCAGCACCTGGTGGGCAACGAGCCGTTCGCGGTGCTGCTGGCCGACGACCTGATGGTGGGCACGCCCCCGGTGCTGCAGCAGATGGTGCAGCAGTACAACGAGTGGCGGGTGTCCATCCTGGCCGTGCAGGAGGTGCCGGCCGATCAGACCCGGCGCTATGGCATCGTGAGCGGCACGGCCGTCAACGATCGCCTGCTCGACGTGAACCGCATGGTGGAAAAGCCCGCCCCCGAGGCCGCGCCCTCGCGCCTGGCGGTGGCCGGGCGCTACATCCTGACGCCCGGCGTCTTCCATGAGATCACCACCCAGCCACGCGGCGTGGGGGGCGAGATCCAGCTCACCGACGGCATCGCCTCGCTGCTGCGGCGCGAGAAGGTGTTCGCCTTCCGCTACGACGGCAAGCGCTACGACTGCGGCAGCCAGGAGGGCTTCCTGCAGGCCAACATCGAGCTCGCGCTGGCGCACCCGCAGCTCGGGCCGTCGACACGCGCGTTCCTGCGCACGCTCACGCTGTAGCGGCGCGGCCGGCCGCCGGCCTCAACGCCGGCGCAGGTAGTGCACGTACTCGTCGCCGGCGTTCGACTGTTCCACCAGCTCGTTGCCCGTCTGGCGCGCAAAGGCCTGGAAGTCGCGCACCGAACCCGGGTCGGTGGCCAGGATCTTCAGCACATCGCCACTGGCCATCTCGGCCAGCGCCTTCTTGGCCTTCAGGATGGGCAAGGGGCAGTTCAGCCCGCGGGTGTCGATTTCCTTGGTGGCTTGCATCGTGGGTCCGTGGTCGGAAGGCGGTGGGATCAGGAGCGGCGGGGCCATTCCATGAACTGCGGCTCGTGGCCGCGCGAACGCAGCCAGTCGGCCAGCGCATAGCCGGTGCCGGCGGGCCAGCACTTCACGTCGGCCGGCGCGTAGAGCTTGTACTCGGCCAGCTCGGGCGAGAGGCGGATCTCGCCTCGCGCCAGCACATGGTAGGCAATGATGACCTGGTTCATGCGCTGGAAGTCGTACACGCCGATCAGCTTCGTGGCCACGGCCTCGAGCGAGGTTTCCTCGGCCACCTCGCGCGCGAGGCCTTCTTCGGGTGTTTCGCCGGCCTCCATGAAGCCGGTGATCAGGCCGAAGGCCCGCCCGGGCCACGCGGCATTGCGGGCCAGCAGCAGCTGGCCGTCGCGGTCGCCGCATTCGATCACCGCGGCCAGCACCGGCGTCGGGTTGTTCCAGTGGGTCCACTGGCAGGCACCGCAGCGCAGGCGGGTCTTCAGGCCGCCGTCCTCGAGCGATTCGACGGGCGCCAGCGGTTCGGCACAGTTGGGGCAGAAGCGGTATTGGTAGGCCATGGCAAGCGCAGGGTTCAGGCAGGGAACACGCCGGTGGAGAGGTAGCGCTCGCCCCGGTCGCAGACGATGAACACGATCGTGGCGTCGCTCACCGTCTCGGCCAGCCGCAGCGCCACCCAGGCCGCGCCCGCGGCCGAGATGCCGGCGAACAGGCCTTCCTCGCGGGCCAGGCGGCGGGCCATGTCTTCCGCGTCGGCCTGGCCCACGAGCACCAGCTCGTCGACCACCGACGCGTCGTAGATCTTCGGCAGGTAGGCCTCGGGCCACTTGCGGATGCCCGGGATGCGCGAACCCTCGGCCGGCTGCGCGCCGATGACACGCAGCGCCGGGTTCTGCGTCTTCAGGTAGCGGCCCACGCCGGTGATGGTGCCGGTGGTGCCCATCGCGCTGACGAAGTGCGTGACACGGCCCTCGGTCTCGTGCCAGATCTCGGGGCCGGTGGTCTCGAAGTGCACGCGCGGGTTGTCCTGGTTGGCGAACTGGTCGAGCACGCAGCCCTTGCCGTCGCGCTGCATCTGTTCGGCCAGGTCGCGGGCGTATTCCATGCCGCCCGAACGGGGCGTGAGGATCAGCTCGGCACCATAGGCCTTCATCGTCTGCGCACGTTCGATCGAGAGGTCCTCCGGCATGATCAGCACCATGCGGTAGCCGCGGATCGCGGCCGCCATCGCCAGCGCGATGCCGGTGTTGCCCGAGGTGGCCTCGATCAGCGTGTCACCGGGGTGGATGTCGCCGCGTTCCTCGGCCCGGCGGATCATGCTCATCGCCGGCCGGTCCTTCACGGAGCCGGCCGGGTTGTTGCCTTCGAGCTTGCCAAGGATCACGTTGCCGCGCGCTTGCAGCGCCGCGCCGGGCAGGCGCTGCAACCGCACCAGCGGCGTCTGGCCGATCACGTCCTCGACGGTCTTGTAGTTGGGCATGGACAGGGGTACCTCCGCCGAGCATTGTGCCGGGGACCCACGAGCGGCGCAGAACCCGCATGCCATAATCCGCGCCCACGCCGCACCTCTCGTGCGCCCATGGCCCGCGTGACGAAATCGGTAGACGTAGCGGATTCAAAATCCGCCGCCGCAAGGCGTGCCAGTTCGAGTCTGGCCGCGGGCACCACTCCCCAGCCACATCCATGCCGCCACTGCCACCGGTCACACAGGCCTTGATGTTGATTTGCACGGCGGTGTTCTGCCTGCAATGGCTGACCGGCGGATGGCTGGAAGCCTTCTTCGGCCTGTGGCCCGTGCAAAGCGGGCGCTTCTGGCCCTGGCAGCTGGGCACCTATGCCTTCCTGCACGGTGGTGTCACGCACCTGTTCTTCAACATGCTGGGCCTGTGGATGTTCGGCAGCGAGCTCGAGCGCCTGTGGGGCCACAAGCGCTACATCCAGATGCTCGTCGCCAGCGTGCTCACGGCCGCGGTGATGCAGCTGCTGGTGAACTGGCTCGCCGGCTCGCGTGGCTACACCGTGGGCGCCTCCGGCGCCTTGTTCGGCCTGTTGCTGTCCTACGGCATGCTGTTCCCGAACCGCGTGATCATGCCGCTGTTCCCGCCCATCCCGATGAAGGCACGCACCTTCGTGGCCGTGTTCGGCGGGCTCGAGCTGCTGTTCGGCCTGACCGGCAGCGACGGCGTGGCGCACTTCGCCCACCTGGGCGGCATGCTCGGTGCCTGGCTGCTGATCAGCCACTGGCGCGGGCGCCTGCCCTTCGGGCCGAAGCGCAGGCGCTGAACCTGCGCGCCGGGCCGTTCAAGGACCGGCGCAGCCCCGAATAACCCCGCACTGGCCGCGCCGGCTGGAACGGATCATGCTGCGCCGATGGCATTCCTTCGGGAGCGCAGTGATGAAGCGTGGATCCCCGCCCTTCTCCGCGGTGGCCTGGACCGCCCTGCTGGCCGTGCTGGCGGCCGTGGTGCTGGCCTGGTCACCCCCTGTCGGCGCCGCCACCGATGAGGGCGACGCCGCGGCGAGCGAGCTCGCGGCACGCTCGCGGGCCCTGCAGCGCGCGCGCATGGCCATGGTGGGCGTGCAGGTGCAGGTGGTCGAGGGCGCCCGCTCGGCCACCACGCTGGGCCCGCAACGCAGTGGCTCCGGCGTGGTGATCGGCGCCGATGGTCTGGTGCTCACCATCGGCTACCTGGTGCTCGAGGCCGACGAGGTGCAGCTCAGCACCGACGACGGGCGCACCATTCCGGCCCGTGCGGTGGGCTATGACGTGGCCAGCGGCCTCGGCCTGGTGCAGGCGCTGGCGCCGCTGCACATCGAGCCGGTGCCGCTGGGCCATGCGGCCGGGCTGGCGCCGCGCGAGGCACTGATGATCGCCAGCGGCGGCGACGACGCCGCGGTGAGCCCGGCCTGGCTGGTGTCGCGCCGCGCGTTCTCGGGCTACTGGGAGTACCACATCCCGGGCGCGCTGTTCACCAGCCCGCCGCGGCGCGACCACAGCGGTGCGGGCCTGTTCAACGGCGCGGGCCGGCTGGTGGGCATCGGCTCGCTGGTGGTGGCCGATGCCAACGCCGGCGAGGACGGCCTGCGCCTGCCGGGCAACATGTTCGTGCCGGTCGACGTGCTGCCTGCGCAGGCCGACGAGTGGCGGCGCCTGGGCCACCACGCCGCCAGCCACCGCGCCTGGATCGGCGTGAACTGCGTGGAGCAAGAAGGCGTCCTGCGTGTCGTGCGCGTCACCACCGACAGCCCGGCCGACGTGGCCGGCCTGCAGCCCGGCGACCGCATCCTGCGCATCGACGGCACCGAGGTGCATGCACTCGAATCGCTGTGGAAGGCGCTGTGGGCCGGCGGGGCCGCCGAGCGCGAGGTGGCGCTGGACATCCTGCGCAACGGGCAGCCGCAGACGGTGACGGTGCACAGCGTCGACCGCGTCAAGACCTTCAAGCGGCCGCGCGGCATCTGAGCCGCGGCCGTGGGTTCAGCCGGGGCCGAACAGCCCGCCCTGCGGCGACAGGCCCTGCTCGACGGTGGGGTAGCGCAGCGTCAGGCGCAGCTCGCGCTTGAGCCGCTGGTTCACCAGCCGGCGTGATTCACTCATGAAGCTCAACTGCATCGGCGACAGCCGCGCCTGCGCCTCCTCGCGCGAGATGCGCGGCGGCCGCGGCAGCCCACACAGGTCGGCCGCCAGGTCGAAATAGGCGGCCATGGTCAGCAGCGTGTCGTCGCTGGCGTGCACCACACGCTGGGGCAGGCCGCGGTACAGCGCGGCCACGCAGGCCCGCGCCAGGTCGTCGGCATGGATGTGGTTGGTGTACACGTCGTCCTGCCGGCGCAGCACCGGGGTGCCGCGCAGCAGGCGTTCACGCGGGTGGCCACCCGGCCGATCCGCCGCATAGATGCCGGGGATGCGCAGCACGCTCACCCGCACCCCGCAGGCCCGCCCGAAGTGGCGCACCCGGGCCTCGGCGTCCACGCGCCGGCGGGCGCGGTCGGTGGCCGGGTGCACGGCCCGGGTTTCGTCGAACAGCGCGCCGGCCGCATCGCCGTACACGCCGGTGGTGCTGCCGTACACCAGGCGTCGCACACGTCCGCAACGCGCCAGGGCCTGCAGCAGCGCACGGGTGCGCGGGTCCTCGCCACCGCTGGCGGGTGGCGGCGCCAGGTGCAGCACGGCATCGGCCAGGCCGGCCAGGCGGGCCAGCGTGTGCGGCTCGTCGAGGTTGCCCAGCAGCGGCACCGCGCCGGCGGCGCGCAGCGCCGGCAGGCGGTCGGCCGAGGTGGTCAGGGCCAGCAGGCGCCAGCGGCCGCGCAGCAGGCGCAGCACGCGCAGGCCCACGTCGCCGCAGCCCACCACCAGCAGGGTCGGTTGTCGCATCGAACGGGGGGGCAAGGGCATGGGCGGGCCGGACGCTGGGGGCCGTGCCACGGCGGGCACAATGTGACGCGAGTTTAGTGGCGCCCCATCATGACCTTCCGTGTGACCCTGAAGCCCGCCGAGCGGCAGTTCGACGTGGCCCGCGACGAACCGATCCTCGCCGCCGCCATCCGCCAGGGCATCGGCCTGCCCTACGGCTGCCGCGACGGCGCCTGCGGCTCCTGCAAGAGCCAGATGCTCGAAGGCCGCGTGCTGCACGGCGCGCACCAGAGCAAGGCCCTGAGCCAGGCCGAGGAGGAAGCCGGCTTCATCCTGACCTGCTGCGCCACGCCGCAGACCGATTGCGTGGTGCAGGCCCGCAGCGTGCCGGGCGCGGGCGACTACCCGATCCTGAAGATGCCCACCCGCGTGCTGGCCATCGAGCGCCTGGCGCCCGACGTGGCGCTGCTCAGGCTGCAGTTGCCGGCGAACCAGAGCTTCCAGTTCCATGCCGGGCAGTACCTCGAGTTCATCCTGCGCGACGGCGCGCGCCGCAGCTACTCCATGGCCACCTCACCCGGCCGCCTGGGCACGCCCCCCACGGTGACGTTGCACCTGCGGCACATGCCCGGCGGGCTGTTCACCGACCACGTGTTCGGCGCGATGAAGGAGAAGGACATCCTGCGCGTAGAGGGCCCCTTCGGCAGCTTCTACCTGCGCGAGGGCAGCGACAAGCCCATCGTGCTGCTGGCCTCGGGCACCGGCTTCGCACCGATCAAGGCCATGATCGAACGCATGCAGGACGCCGGCATCACGCGGCCGACCGCGCTGTACTGGGGCTGCCGCAGCCGTGCTGACCTGTACCTGCACGGCTGGGCCGAACAGGCCGCCGCGCAGATGCCGAACCTGCGCTATGTGCCGGTGCTGTCCGAACCCCGCGCAGAGGACGCCTGGGCGGGCCGCGTCGGCTTCGTCCATGCCGCGGTCATGGCCGACCTGCCCGATCTGTCCGGGCACCAGGTGTATGCCTGCGGCGCCCCGGTGATGGTGGACGCGGCACAGCGCGACTTCGTCGAGCGCTGCGGGCTGCCGCCCGACGAGTTCTACGCCGACGCGTTCACCTCGGAGGCCGACAAGCACGGGCCGGCCTGATCGCCTGGCCGGGCGCCCTACTTCTTGCGGGCCGGCGCCTTCTTCGCGGCCGGCGCCTCGGGCTTGGCCGCGGGTGCCGCCGCCTTCTGGTCACCCAGCACGGTCTTGAGCGGGCAGATCTTGAACGCCGGGCACTTGGCACAGCCGGCCACCACGGCAATCGGGCACACAGTCATTGTCGTTCTCCTCGCGCCAGCGCGCCCCGGGGCGCGGGGCGCCCGAACCGCATCATGACAGCCCGGCCCCTCGGCGTCGACTATGCTCACGCGCATGAGCCGCCGATCCATCCTGCTGATGCTGGCCGCCACCCTGGCGGGCCTGTGTTCCACCGCGCCTGCCCTGGCGCAAACCGGCAACCGGCCCATCCGCCTGGTCGTGCCCTACCCGCCCGGCGGGCCGCTGGACATCGTGGCACGCGCGCTGGCCGCCGCGGTGAAGGATTCACTCGGCACCGTGGTCGTCGAGAACAAGCCCGGCGCCGGTGGCAACCTGGGTGCCGACCTGGTGGCCAAGGCGCCGCCGGATGGCCTGACCATCGTGATGGGCGCGGTCGCCACGCATGCGATCAACCCGTGGCTGTTCACGAAGATGCCCTACGACCCGGTGCGCGACTTCACCCCGATCACGCTGGTGGCCCAGGTGCCCAACGTGCTGGTGATGAACAACGACACCGCTCAGCGCCTGGGCCTGCGCTCGGTGCACGACCTGGTGGTGCATGCGCGCCAGAACCCCGGCAAGCTGAACTATGGCTCGGGCGGCAACGGCAGCGCGGGGCACCTGGCGGGCGAGATGTTCAAGGCCCAGGCCGGCGTGTTCATGGTGCACATCCCCTACGCCGGGGGCAACCCGGCGCAGCTGGCGCTGCTGTCGGGCCAGGTGGACCTCACCTTCGACAACCTGGCCTCGGCCTCGGCCAACATCAAGGCTGGCAAGCTGCGGGCGCTGGCGGTCACCACCGCGCAACGCGCCAGCGCCATGCCCGATGTGCCGACGATGGCCGACAGCGGCAAGGCCGATGGCCTGGCGCATTTCGACGTGAGCACCTGGTTCGGCCTGTTCGGTCCGGCCAAGCTGCCGCCCGAGGTGCTGGCGCGGTTGAACAAGGCCTTCGTCGAGGCGCTGGCCAGCGCCGAGCTGCGGGCCCGCATGGCCACGCTGATGGCCGAACCCGCGCCCACCACGCCCGAACAGTTCAGTGCCTTCGTGCGCGCCGAGCTGGCCAAGTACGAACCGGTGGTGAAGGCCTCGGGCGCGAAAGTCGATTGACGATGCGCGCGATTGCCATTAGTCTGACGCCGCCATGCACGCCCTGACCCAGGCCTCCACGCACACCGTCGCCCTGCGACGCCGTACTCGACGACATCGTTGAGCGGGATCGTTGCGCGTCAGGCCCTCCAGCAGGGCGATCAAGGCCACGACACCCGTCGTGGCCTTCTTGCTTGTGGCGTCCCTTTTTGTCGATGCAAGTGCCCGCGGCGGGTGATTCACCCCACCTGTTCCACCAGAGGAAACCCATGTCCGGCACCCTTGCTTTCGAACACTACCCCACCGATGCGCTGATGCGCGTGACCCACCGGCCCGAGGCCGTCTTCGTGCGCGGCCAGGGCAGCTGGCTGTGGGATTCCACCGGCCGCCGCTACCTCGACCTGGTGCAGGGCTGGGCCGTCAACACCCTGGGCCATGCACCGGCACCGGTGGCGCAGGCCCTGGCACGGCAGGCCGGCCAGTTGCTGCACGCCGGCCCCGGGCTCTACAACGACCAGGCCGTCGCGCTGGCCCACCAGCTGAAGCAGTTGAGCGGCCTGGCGCGCGTGTTTTTCACCAACAGCGGCGCCGAGGCCAACGAAGGCGCCATCAAGCTGGCGCGCAAGTTCGGCGCCCTGCACCGCGGCGGCGCCAGCAGCATCATCACCTTTGGCGACAGCTTCCATGGCCGCACGCTGGCCACCATGGCGGCCAGCGGCAAGCCCGGCTTCGACAGCATCTTCCAGCCCGCCGTGCCGGGCTTCGTGAAGGTGCCCTACAACGACCTGGCCGCGGTGCAGGCGGCCATCGGCCGCGACACGGTGGCGGTGATGCTGGAGCTGGTGCAAGGCGAGGCCGGTGTCATCGAGGCCGACCCTGGCTTCCTGCAGGGGCTGCGTCTTTTGTGCGATAGGCATGGCCTGCTGCTGATCGTCGACGAGGTGCAGACCGGCATCGCCCGCTGCGGCAGCCTGTTCGCCCACACCCAGTTCGGCCTGAAGCCGGACATCATGACCTTGGGCAAGGGCCTGGGCGGTGGCGTGCCGATCGGTGCGCTGCTGGCCACCGAGGCGGCCAGCTGCTTCGAGCCCGGCGACCAGGGCGGCACCTACAACGGCAATGCGTTGGTGTGCGCAGCGGCGCTGGCCGTGCTGCAGGCCGTGCTGGCGCCGGGCTTCATCGAGAACGTGGCCGCCCGGGGCCGGCAGTTGCGCGCCGGCCTGGTGGAGGCCTCGCGACGCCATGGGCAAGGCGCGGTGGGCGGCCGGGGCCTGCTGCTGTCGCTCGCGCTGGACAGGCCGATGGCGCAGGCGCTCGTGGATGCGCTGCGCGAACGCGCCAGCGGCGATGCGCCCGGCCTGCTGGTGAACCCGGTGCGGCCTCAGCGCCTGCGCTGGATGCCGGCGCTGAACATCTCGGAAGCGGAGGTCGAACTCGCGCTGGCCCTGCTGGACGCCGGCCTGCGCGGCGCGACTCACTCGCCCAGGTAGGCCGCGCGCACCTTCGGGTCGTCGAGCAGGACCTTGGCGTCGCCGCTCATCGTGATCTCGCCGGACTCCATCACGTAGCCGCGGTTGGCCAGCTGCAGGGCGCGGCTGGCGTTCTGCTCGACCAGCAGCACCGTGGTGCCGCGGCCGTGGATGTCGGCCACCACTTCGAAGATCTTGTCCACCATGATCGGCGACAAGCCCATCGAGGGTTCGTCCATCAGCAGCACCTTGGGCCGCGCCATCAGCGCGCGGCCCATCGCCAGCATCTGCTGTTCGCCGCCGGACATGGTGCCGGCCAGCTGCGTGGCCCGTTCCTTCAGGCGCGGGAAGATGGCGAAGACCTTGTCGATGTCGGCATCGATCTCGTCGTCCTCGCGCACGTAGGCGCCCATCTGCAGGTTCTCGAGGATGGTCATGCGGGTGAAGGTGCCGCGCCCCTCGGGCACCATCACCAGCCCTTGCTTCACCAGGTCCCAGGCGCCCTGGCCCGCGATGGCGCGCCCCATGAACTCGATGCTGCCCGCCGCCACCGGCTGGGTGCCGGTGATGGCCTTGAGCGTGGTGGTCTTGCCGGCGCCGTTGGCACCGATCAGGCTGACGAGCTCGCCCCTGCACACCTCGAAGCTGACACCCTTGACCGCCTGGATGCCGCCGTAAGCCACCCGAAGGCCGCTTATTTTGAGAAGTATCTCGCTCATGGTCAGTGTGCCTTGTGGCCGGCGCCGAGGTAGGCCTCGATCACCTTCTCGTTGCGCTGCACGTCCGCGGGCGTGCCCTCAGCGATCTGCTTGCCGTAGTCGAGCACGGTGACGCGGTCGCACAGGCCCATCACCAGCTTCACGTCGTGCTCGATCAGCAGGATGGTGCGGCCGTCGTTGCGGATGCGGTCGATCAGTTCGCGCAGCACCACCTTCTCGGTGGCGTTCATGCCGGCCGCGGGCTCGTCCAGCGCGATCAGCTTGGGGTCGGTGGCCAGCGCGCGGGCGATCTCCAGGCGCCGCTGGTCGCCGTAACTCAGTGTGCGGGCTTTGTACTCCGCATAGCGGCCGATGCCCACGTAGTCCAGCAGTTCCTGCGCGCGGCGCGCGATCGCGGCCTCCTCGGCCTTGAAGGACGGGGTGCGGAACACCGCGCCGAACAGCCCCGAGCCGCTGCGCACGTGGCGGCCGACCATCACGTTCTCGAGCGCCGTCATCTCGGCGAAGAGCCGGATGTTCTGGAAGGTGCGCGCGATGCCGGCCTTGGCCACCTCGTGCACCGCGCTGGGCTTGTAGGGCTGGCCGCCGAGCTCGAAGCTGCCGGAATCGGGCGAGTACAGGCCGGTGATGACGTTGAAGAAGGTGGTCTTGCCGGCGCCGTTGGGGCCGATCAGGCCATAGACCTGGCCCGCGGTGATCGTGATGCCCACGTCCGACAGCGCCTGCAGCCCGCCGAAGCGCTTGGACACATTGCCAACCTTGAGGACGATGTTGCTCATGGGGCCCCCGTCATTGGCGCGTGGGCGCGGCGGCGGCCTTGCCGTGCTCGGGCGAGGGCCACAGGCCGCGCGGCCGCGCCAGCATGATCGCGATCATGGCCAGCGCGATCAGCAGCTGGCGCAGGATGGCGGCGTCGAGCCGGCCGTCGGTGAGGCGCTGGAGGTCGAGCTCGCCAGCCACCCAGCGCAGCGCCTCCGGCAACACCGCCAGCAGCACCGCACCGACGATCACGCCCGGAATGTGCCCGATGCCACCCAGCACCACCATCGCGACGATCATCACCGATTCCTGCAGCGAGAACGACTCGGGCGACACGAAGCCCTGGAAGGTGGCGAACATCACCCCGGAGACGCCGCCGAAGGTGGCCCCCATGCCGAAGGCCAGCAGCTTCAGGTTGCGGGTGTTGATGCCCATGGCCTTGGCGGCGATCTCGTCCTCGCGGATGGCCATCCACGCACGGCCGATGCGCGATTGCTCCAGCCGGTAGCAGATGACCACGCTGATGACCACCAGCAGCAGGAACAGGTAGTAGTACTTGGTGACCGAGGAGAATTCGAAGCCGAACAGTTCGCCCGGGCGGCCGAAGTCCATGCCGAGGAACTTGACGCTGTCGATCTGCTGGATGCCCTTCGGGCCGTTGGTGATGTTCACCGGCCGGTCGAGGTTGTTCATGAACACGCGGATGATCTCGCCGAATCCCAGCGTGACGATGGCCAGGTAGTCGCCGCGTAATTTGAGTGTTGGCGCCCCGAGCAGGACGCCTGCCAGGCCGGCCAGCGCCGCCCCGAGCGGGATGACCACCAGGATCGGCATGTGCATGCCGCCCGGAAAATTGGTTCTGACGACGGCGAAGGTATCGGCCAGGTGCGGCGAGGCCAGCAGCCCGAACATGTAGGCGCCCACGGCATAGAAGGCCACGTAGCCCAGGTCCAGCAGGCCCGCATAGCCCACCACGATGTTCAGGCCCAGCGCCAGCAGCACGTACAGCAGCGCGAAGTCGATCATGCGCACCCAGAAATTGCCCGCGGCCTGGGCCACCAGCGGCAGCACCAGCAGCGCCACCGCAGCGAGCAGGAAGACGACCAGCTTGTTCTTCATGATGTCGGGTTCCCGGGGTTCAGGCGCGATCGGCCACGCGTTCGCCCAGCAGGCCCTGCGGCCGCACGGTGAGCACGAGGATCAGCACGATGAAGGCGAAGATGTCCTGGTACTGGCTGCCCAGCACGCCGCCGGTGAGCGTGCCGATGTAGCCCGCGCCCAGTGATTCGATCAGGCCCAGCAGCACGCCGCCCAACACCGCGCCAGCCAGGTTGCCGATGCCGCCGAACACCGCCGCGGTGAAGGCCTTCAGCCCGGGCAGGAAGCCCATGGTGTGCTGCACCGAGCCGTAGTTGGCCGCGTACATCACGCCGGCCAGCGCGGCCAGCGCGGCGCCGATCACGAAGGTGGCCGAGATCACCATGTCCGGCCGCACGCCCATCAGCGCGGCCACGCGCGGGTTCTCGGCCGTGGCGCGCATCGCACGGCCGAGCTTGGTGCGGTTGACCAGGTACATCAGGCCGCCGAGCGTGACCATGGTGATCACCAGGATCAGGATCTGCGTCGTATTGATCACCGCGCCGCCGATGAAGAACGGCTCGGAGGGCAGCAGGATCGGATAGGCCTTGGTGCTGGGCTTCCAGATCATCATCGCCAGCGTCTGCAGCAGCAGGCTCATGCCCATGGCCGTGATCAGCGGCGCCAGGCGCGGCGCGTTGCGCAGTGGCCGGTAGGCCACCTTCTCGATCGCGAAGTTCAGGATCGCGCAGACCACGACCGCCGCCACCAGCGACAACAGCAGCAGCAGCCAGCCCGGCAGGCCAATGGCCTGCAGCGTGGTGACGACGGTCCAGCTCGTCAGCGCGCCCACCATCAGCACCTCGCCATGCGCGAAGTTGATCAGGTTGATGATCCCGTAGACCATCGTGTAGCCCAGTGCCACGAGCGCGTACATGCTGCCCAGCACCAGACCGTTGATGATCTGCTGCAAAAAAGTGTCCATTGGCGGGTCTCCAAGCGCGCCGGCAAGGCGTGCGGCGGTGCTTCTTCTGGTGGGGTAGCAAGAACCCGGCCGTGGCGACGGACGCGGGCTGCGCGGGATTGTAGAAGGGGGGCTGGCGCGCAAATGGGGGGAGATTCCCGCTGCACGGCCGAGCATTCGGCGACATCAGCGCATGTTCACCGGGACTTCGTCGCCTCGTCGTTGAGCCTGCGCAACTCGGCGAGCCGTTCGCCGATGCGTTGCTCCAGGCCGCGTGGCACCGGCTCGTAGAAGCGCCGCGGGGCCATGCCTTCGGGCAGGTAGGATTCGCCCGCGGAGAAGCCCCCGGCTTCGTCGTGCGCATAGCGGTAGTCGCGGCCGTGGCCCAGCCCCTTCATCAGCCGCGTGGGTGCATTGCGCAGGTGCAAGGGCACGGGGCGGGTGCCGTCCTGCTGCACATGCGCCCGCACGGCATTCCAGGCCTTGTAGACGGCATTCGACTTCGGCGCCACCGCCAGGTACACCACGGCCTGCGCAAGGGCCAGTTCACCCTCTGGCGAGCCCAGCCGCTCGAACACCTCGGCGGCCTGCAGCGCCAGCTGCAGGCCGCGTGGGTCGGCCAGGCCGATGTCCTCGCTGGCCATGCGGATCACGCGGCGGGCCACGTAACGTGGATCCACCCCGCCATCGAGCATGCGTGCCAGCCAGTACAGCGCCGCATCGGGATCCGAGCCGCGCACCGACTTGTGCAGGGCCGAGATCGCGTCGTAGAACTGGTCGCCCCCCTTGTCGTAGCGCCGCAGCATCTCGCCCAGCGCCTGCTCCAGCAGCGCCTCGTCGATCGGCTCGTCACGTCCGGTGCCGGCCAATTCGACCAGGGTCTCGTAGGCATTGAGCAGGCGGCGGGCGTCGCCGTCGGCAAAGCCGATCAGGCGGTCGCGGGTGGCATCGGTGAGCGCTGGCGCGGCCAGCACGGCGCGGGCGCGCTCGATCAGCTGTGCCAGTTCCTCGGGCTCCAGCGGCTTGAGCACATGCACCGTGGCGCGCGAGAGCAGTGCGGAGTTGACTTCGAACGAAGGGTTCTCGGTGGTCGCGCCGATGAAGGTGAACAGGCCCGATTCCACATGCGGCAGGAACGCATCCTGCTGCGACTTGTTGAAGCGGTGCACCTCGTCGACGAACACCACGGTGCCGCGGCCGGCTTGGCGTTCGGCCCGGGCCTGTTCCACCGCCTCGCGGATGTCCTTGACGCCTGCGAGCACGGCCGACAGCACGATGAACCGCGAGCGCACCGCACCCGACACCAGCCGCGCCAGCGTGGTCTTTCCCACGCCCGGTGGGCCCCACAGGATCATCGAGTGCAGGCGCCCGGTCTCGAATGCCACGCGCAGCGGCTTGCCCGCTGCCAGCAGGTGGGTCTGGCCGATCACGTCGTCCAGCGTACGCGGCCGCAGGCGCTCGGCCAGCGGCGCGCCGAGCGCTGCAGCGGGCGCATCGGCCGTGCCGTCGTCGGCGAACAGCGAGTCCTGCGGATTCATCGGCGCCATTGTGGCAGCGCGACCGAATTGGGCCGGCAGGCCGGCGCTTTTCGGCCCATCCGGCGGCTGGGCCGCGCCGCACACTGCGATGACCTCGTCGCGCTGTGCGCGCCGGCCGCAACCCCGTGATGCATGTTCGATGGAGACCACATGAGTGCCACCACCACGTTCGAAACCAGTGCCGTCAACCAGGCCGCCATGGCCGCCGCCGTGCAGGGCACGCCGCGCGAGGTGCTGTCGTTCAAGCTCGGCGCCGAGGAATACGGCATTGACATCCTGAAGGTGCAGGAAATCCGTGGCTACGAACAGCCCACCCGCATTGCCAACGCGCCCGGGTTCATGAAGGGCGTGGTGAACCTGCGGGGCGTGATCGTGCCGATCGTCGACATGCGGGTGCGCTTCGCGCTCGACGACGTGAAGTACGACGCCTTCACCGTGGTGATCATCCTGAACGTCGTCGGCCGAACGGTCGGCATCGTGGTGGATTCGGTCAGCGACGTGCTGGAACTGCGCAGCGACCAGATCAAGCCGGCGCCGGAGTTCAACGGCCAGGTCGACTCCACCTACATCACGGGCCTGGGCACCGTGAAGACCGGCGACACCGAGCGCATGCTGATCCTGATGGACATCGAGCAGATGATGAGCAGCGCCGAGATGGGGCTGATGGACATCTCGGTGCACTGAGCACCCCCCACCCGGGGTTCGGCCCGCCAGACCTGCGACGACCATGGCCACGACCCACTCGTTGCTGCTGGCCTGTCTGTGCCTGCTGGCGGCCCCGACGGCCGGTGCCGCCGACGGACCGGCCGCGCCGGTGTTGCGCCTCGAGCTCGATGCCGGTGCCTCGGTGTCGGGCCCGGTGCCGGGCACCCGTCAGCGCCCCGCGGATGTGCACAGCGCGAGCCTGCGCGCCATGCTGTCCTCACACTGGTCGGCGCGCGCCACCGTGAGCGGCCGCTACGACGCCGGCGGCCCGGACCCAGCCCGCCCCGCCCTGCACCAGGCGACCGTCCAGGCCGGCGTGGCCTGGCACCTGAACCCCGACACCCAGCTGGATGTGGCCGTGCAGCGTGGCATGTCGTCCGACATGCCCCCGCTGGCCCTGGCGCTGAACTGGCGCCTGCGCTATTGAGGCGCGGCCGGCCGCCTATTGCTCGATCACGTCCGCGCCCTTGGGCGGCGTGAAGCGGAAGGTGTCTTCGGGCAGCCTGGGATTCAGCACCACATCCTTGAACTGCAGCAGCGAGCGCGAGCCGAAGGCATCGACCAGTTCCAGCGCGGCCAGCGTCTTGCCGCGAAAACCCACCCGCAGCTGCTGCACCGACCCCTCCTTCACCCGCGGCGTGGCCTGCACCCAGTCCAGCCCGTCACGCGAGGGCAAGGCCGCGAGCTCGAAATCCTTGTCGATCGAGCCGCCGGCCAGCAGTGCCGCAGGCGTGGCACCCAGTGCCTGGCCTGCCGGCCGTACCGACACCTGGTTCAGGTCCACGTCGTAGAGCCAGACCTTGCGCCCGTCGCTGACGATGACCTGCTCGAAGGGCTTGGCGTAGGCGAAACGAAAACGCTCCGGCCGCATGAACTCGAAACTGCCGCCCGAACTCTTCTTCTTGCTGCCGTCCGGCGAGGTCACCGTCTGGGTGAACTCGGCACGGCCGCTCTTCGCATCGCGCGCGAACTCGCGCAGGGTGTCCACCGCATCGGCGCGGGCCGTCGCCGCCGCGACCAGCATCGCGGCCATCATCAGCAGGGGCTTCATTCGTCGCGCCGCGGGACCAGCAGGTCGCGGTTGCCGTTGGTGGCCATGGCCGATACGAGCCCGGATTTCTCCATTTGTTCCAGCAAGCGTGCGGCACGGTTGTAGCCAATGCGCAAATGGCGCTGCACCAGCGAGATGGACGCCTTCTTGTTCTGCAGCACGATCGCCACGGCCTGGTCGTACATCGGGTCGCTCTCCGCATCGCCGCCGCCCGAGCCGCCCGGGCCGGCCTCGGCATCGCCCTCGAGCACGCCCCCTTCGAGGATGCCCTCGATGTAGTTCGGTTCGCCCTGGCTCTTCAGGTATTCGACGACCCGGTGCACCTCGTCGTCGCTGACGAAGGCGCCGTGCACCCGCATGGGCAGGCCGCCGCCAGGCGGCAGGTAGAGCATGTCGCCCTGGCCCAGCAGGGCTTCGGCGCCCATCTGGTCGAGGATGGTGCGGCTGTCGATCTTGCTGGAAACCTGGAACGACAACCGGGTCGGGATGTTGGCCTTGATGAGGCCGGTGATCACGTCCACGCTGGGCCGCTGCGTCGCCAGCACGAGGTGGATACCCGCCGCGCGTGCCTTCTGCGCCAGACGGGCGATCAGTTCCTCGATCTTCTTGCCCACCACCATCATCAGATCGGCGAGTTCGTCGATCACCACCATGATGAATGGCAGGCGCTCCAGCGGCTCGGGCGACTCCGGTGTCAGGCTGAAGGGGTTGGGCAGCTTCTCGCCACGCTCTGCCGCATCGCTGATCTTCTTGTTGTAGCCGGCCAGGTTGCGCACGCCGAGCTTGCTCATCAGCTTGTAGCGCCGCTCCATCTCGCCCACGCACCAGTTCAGCGCGTTGGCGGCCTGCTTCATGTCGGTGACCACCGGGCACAGCAGGTGGGGGATGCCTTCGTAGACGCTCATCTCGAGCATCTTCGGGTCGATCAGGATCAGGCGCACATCGCGCGCCTCGGCCTTGTACAGCACGCTCAGGATCATGGCGTTGATGCCCACCGACTTGCCCGAGCCAGTGGTACCGGCCACCAGGCAGTGCGGCATCTTCGCGAGGTCGGCCACCACCGGCGCACCGACGATGTCCTTGCCCAGGCCCATCGTCAATTGCGAGGCGGCATCGGCATAGATCTGCGAGCCCAGGATCTCGGCCAGACGGATGGTCTGGCGCTTGGCATTGGGCAGTTCCAGCGCCATCGTGGTCTTGCCCGGGATCGTCTCGACCACGCGGATGCTCACCAGCGACAACGAGCGTGCCAGGTCCTTGGCCAGGTTCACCACCTGCGCGCCCTTCACGCCGGTGGCGGGTTCAATTTCGTAGCGGGTGATCACCGGGCCGGGCGAGGCTGCGACCACGCGCACCTCGACGCCGAAATCACGCAGCTTCTTCTCGATCAGCCGGGAGGTCATCTCCAGCGATTCCGGCGTGACGCTCTCGACGCGGCCGGATGCCGCATCCAGCAGGTCCACCTGGGGCAGCTTGGTGTCGCTGAGTTCGACGAACAGCGGCTTCTGCCGTTCCTTCGCGACCCGTGTGGACTTGGGCACCTCGACGATCGGTGTCTCGATCAGGATGGGCGCATGGTCCTCGACCTCGGCGCGTTCGACCTCGACCACCTGTTCACGCTCACGCATGGCCTGCTCGCCGATGCGCTCGTCTTCCATGCGCTCACGCGCCTCGGTGCGGCGCTGGCCGAAGCCCTCGATCCAGCCGCCCAGCGCCTCCGCGGTGCGGGCCCAGGAGAATCGCAGCGCGAGCGACAGGCCCAGCACCAGCGTCGCGATCCACAGCACGCCGGAGCCCGCAAAGCCCAGCCACTTCATCGAGAGCCCGCCCACCAGCACACCCAGCACCCCGCCGGCCTGCCCGCCGGGCAGCGCGGCATCGAAACGGTACAGGCGTGTCCACTCGAGGGCACAGCTGGCGGCCATCAACAGCAGCACCCCCAGCCAGAACACCCAGCGTGGCGGGCGCTGCACGTCCGCCGGCGCGCCGCGCAACCATTGCGCCAGCGACGCCAGCCAGGCGCGCAGGCACACCAGCATCAACCACCAGGCGGAGTAGCCGAACAGGAACAGGGCCAGATCGGAGGCCCAGGCACCCAGCATCCCTGCGCGGTTGTGCAGCGGAGCGCCGGTGCCGGAGGTGGAGAACGCGGGGTCGCCCGCATGGTGGGTCAGCAGCGCCAGTAGGGCCAGCAACCACAACACCGCCGCCGCGGCCAGCACCACCTGGCGCGGCCAGCGCCATGCGGTCGAGGCCCGCCGGCTGTCGGCCTGCGATGCTGCCAGGCCCGCGGCGCCATCGGCTTGCAAGGAACCGAGCGGAAAGGTCATGCGCGCGATTGTGGCGCATCGCCCCGCGCCTTCGCCGGGCGCACCGGGCTCACTCGGGCTGGGCGCGTTCCTTGATGACCACCGAGCCGTTTTCCTGCGTCTCGATGACGCCGCGTTCTTCCAGGTCCTTCATCACGCGGCTGACCATCTCGCGTGATGCGCCCACCACCTTGGCCATGTCCTGGCGCGACACCTTGCCGCGGATGAGCTTGACGCCGTTCACGTCCTCGGCCATCTCCAGCAGCGTGCGGGCGACACGGCCATAGACGTCGAGCAGCGCGAGCGATTCGATCTGGCGATCCGCATGACGCAAGCGCCGCACCAGGCCGCGCAGGATGGCATACGAAAGCGTGGAGTTCTCGGGCAGGCAGCGCGCGAACTCGGCGCGGCCGAGTATCAGCATGTCGGTCTGGATCTCGCAGCGCACGGTGGCCGAGTGCGCCTCGTTGTCGATCAGGCTCATCTCGCCGACATAGTCGCCCGACTCGAGCACGGCGAGGATCACCTCGCGGCCACGCGAGTCGGATGTCAGCACGCGCGCGCGGCCATTGAGCAGGATGAACAGCGCATTGCTCTTGCGGCCCTGCTCCACCACCAGTTCGCCGCGGCGGAACCGGCGTTTGACCACGCTGTCGGCAATCGACTGCGCCTGCTCGTTGGTGAGCATCGAAAACAGCGGCACACGGCGAATCAGGTCGAGATTCGTCAGCATCGACATCGTGGGATCCCCTTTACTCCAGCCCTTTGTTGTTCAGTGCCGGCCGGCCCTACCAGCACCCGTCGGCAAAATGCCGCATTTCTCGTCAATTTGGCTATTGTGCCGATTGACAGGGTTGCCGGTATCCCCATCGACCCCCATGTGACAATCTGCCGTTACTCGCGCGCGACACCGCACATCCTTCCTCCCACCACCGCACCATGAGTTCCACTGCACAGCACGCCCAAGTCCTGATCCTGGGCTCCGGCCCCGCCGGGTACACCGCGGCCATCTATGCCGCCCGCGCCAACCTCAAGCCGATGTTGGTGACCGGCATCGCCCAGGGCGGCCAGCTGATGACGACCACCGAGGTCGACAACTGGCCGGCCGACGTGATGGGCGTGCAGGGGCCAGAGCTGATGCAGCGGTTCCAGCAGCACGCAGAGCGCTTCGCCACGCAGATCGTGTTCGACCACATCAACACCGTCGACCTGTCCGCACGCCCGTTCCGCCTGAAGGGCGACAGCGGCGAGTACACCTGCGATGCACTCATCGTCGCCACGGGCGCCAGCGCCAAGTACCTGGGCCTGCCCTCCGAGGAAGCCTTCATGGGCCGGGGCGTCAGCGGCTGCGCCACGTGCGATGGCTTCTTCTACCGCAATGACATCGTGGCCGTGGTCGGTGGCGGCAACACGGCGGTCGAGGAGGCGTTGTACCTGTCGAACATCGCGGCCAAGGTGCATTTGGTGCACCGGCGCGACAAGTTCCGCGCCGAGCCCATCATGGTGGACAAACTGCACGAGAAGGTGGCCGCCGGCAAGATCGTGCTCGAACTGCACGAGACGCTGGACGAAGTGTTGGGCGACACGACCGGCGTGACTGGCATCCGCCTGAAGCACGCGCAGACCGGCGTCACGCGCGAACTCGCACTCAAGGGCTGCTTCATCGCCATCGGCCACCAGCCGAACACCGACATCTTCAAGGGCCAGCTCGAGATGAAGGACGGCTACATCGTCACCCGCTCGGGACTGAACGGGCTGGCCACGATGACCAGCGTGCCGGGTGTGTTTGCCGCTGGCGACGTGCAGGACCACGTCTACCGCCAGGCCATCACGTCCGCCGGCACGGGCTGCATGGCGGCCCTGGACGCCCAACGCTTCCTGGAACAGCAAGGCTGAGACTGCGAGAGCGCCAGAGAAATCTGGCTATAATCGCGGTCTTTGCCGAAAGCGGTGGAAGGCGTCGCGTGCCTGGCACGCACTGTCCACAGCCGTTGAGGGCAGCCGTTGAAACTTCGAAGGGCAGCCACCAGGCGGCGTATCGTGACCTCGGGAATCCCGGTGTCGACAGCGTCCCCCTGCTCTGGTTGCCGTGCCTGCAACAGTCAAGAGTCTGGAGAAGCGTCATGGCACGCGTCTGTCAAGTCACGGGCAAGCGCCCGATGGTGGGAAACAATGTCTCCCACGCCAACAACAAGACCAAGCGTCGCTGGTTGCCCAACCTGCAATACCGGCGCTTCTGGGTCGAGAGCGAAAACCGCTGGGTCCGACTGCGCGTCACCAGCGCAGCGCTGCGCCTGATCGACAAGGTGGGCATCGACCAGATCGTTGCCGACCTGCGCGCCAAGGGCGAGCTCTAACCTCCCGCACGTTCATCGCCAGACAAGGAGCAGACCATGGCAGCCAAAGGCGGACGCGAAAAGATCAAGCTGGAGTCCACGGCGGGCACCGGCCATTTCTACACCACGAACAAGAACAAGAAGACCACGCCCGAGAAGCTCGAATTCATGAAGTTCGATCCGAAGGCGCGCAAGCACGTGCTGTACAAGGAAATCAAGCTGAAGTGATGGCCTGCCGGCTTCGTGCCGGCCAGCCCACCAAAGGAAGCCCGCTTGTGAAAGCGGGCTCTTTTTTTGCCTGCTCGCGGTCGACACCGGCGGGCAACCGGCCAGGCAAGACAAAGCGGGCCCGCAGGCCCGCCGTTCGATCATTGCCGTCGCGCCACCGCCCGAGGGGCGGCCCCGGGGCAAACTCAGGCCCGCGCCGCCCGCAACTTGAGTGAAAACTCCTTCAGCGCGACGATGCCGCTGGCCTCCGCCTTCTTGCACCAGGCCTGCAGGTCCGACACCAGCTGCTCGGCGGAGACGTTGGTGCGCGTCCAGATCTGGCGAAGCTCCTCGCGCATGGCCACCAGCTTGGCCAGCGTGGGACTGTCGTTCAGGGCGTTCAGCAACTGCGGCTTCACGGCGCTCGGGATCTTCTCGTCATCGCGGTGCAGCCAGCGCTTGGCCAGACGCAACTGGGCCCAGCGCGAGCTGTTCTTGGCGCCCTGCTGCTTGAGATTGCGCAGTTCGCCGGCACAGGCAACGCGCATTTCCTTCGCGTACTTGGCCATCACCTCGTAGCGATTCGCGATCAGCGCCTCCAGCGTCTTGGCATCGGCCTGCGGCTTGATCGGGCCCAGCTTCAACTGCGGCGCGGTCTTGCGCACCTTGGCCAGACCGAGCAGTTCCATGGTCCGGATGTAGCCCCAGGCGATGTCGAACTCGAACGGCTTCACCGACAGCTTGGCGGAGGTCGGATAGGTGTGGTGGTTGTTGTGCAACTCTTCACCACCGATGAGGATGCCCCAGGGCGACACGTTGGTGGACGCATCGGGCGCCTCGAAATTACGGTAGCCCCAGTAGTGGCCGATGCCGTTGATGATGCCCGCCGCGGTGATCGGGATCCACAGCATCTGCACGGCCCACACCGCCAGGCCGATGGCGCCAAACAGCGCCAGATCAAGGATCAAGGCCAGGCCAACGCCCTGCCAGGTGAAGCGTGAATACAGGTTGCGCTCGATCCAGTCGTCTGGCGTGTTGTGGCCGTACTTGCGCAGCGTTTCCTTGTTCTTGGCCTCTTCGCGGTACAGCTCGCTGCCGGTGAGCAGCACCGTCCGGATGCCCTTGGTGACCGGGCTGTGCGGGTCGTCCACCGTTTCGCACTTCGCGTGATGCTTGCGGTGGATGGCCACCCACTCCTTGGTGACCATGCCGGTGGTCAACCACAGCCAGGCCCGGAAGAAGTGCGACGGAATCGCGTGCAACTCCAGCGCGCGGTGCGCCTGGGCACGGTGCAGGAAGATCGTCACCGATGCGATGGTGATGTGCGTGGTCACCAGCGTGAACACCACGATCTGCCACCAGGACGCGCTCGACCACAGGCCATTGGCCAGCCAGTCGATCAGCACATGCCACAGGGTCGTCATCTCAGTCATCTTTCAGCTTTCCCGCACATGAAACCGCGGCACATCGATTGTAGGGGGGCGGTCCCCGGCGGCCTCCAGGGAAAGTGCCCTATGAAACGCAGGTAGACCATCAGATGGGGCCATTGCGCCCGCACGCAAGCGCCAGGCGCGCGCTGGCAGGATGGACATCAGGTGCGCTGCCAGGCCGCCGCAAAGAAGCCATCCGTCCCGTGCCGATGGGGCCACAGGCGGAGGAAATCGCCCTGCACCAGCGCCTCCGGGTCCGCCACCTGGGCCTTGGCCAGCAGCTCGGCAGCCGGCTGCAGCACGAAATCCTTGTGGTCCGCGCTGAAGGCGTTCGCCACGTCCTCGTTTTCGGCCGGCAGCAGGCTGCATGTGGCATAGACCAGCCGGCCACCCGGCTTCACCAGGCGCGCAGCGCTGTCGAGGATGGCGCGCTGCTTGGCCTGCATCTCCTGCACCGCCTGCGGGGACTGGCGCCACTTCAGGTCGGGGTTTCGGCGCAAGGTGCCGAGGCCGCTGCATGGCGCGTCCACCAGCACCCGATCGATCTTGCCCGACAGGCGCTTGACCCGGTCGTCGCGCTCATGGGCGATCTGCGCCGGATGCACGTTCGACAGGCCGCTGCGCGCCAGCCGTGGCTTCAGGGCCTCGAGCCGATGGCCGGAGACATCAAACGCGTACAGCCGGCCCGTGCTGCGCATCGAGGCGCCCAGCGCCAGTGTCTTGCCACCAGCGCCGGCACAGAAGTCGACCACCATCTCGCCACGCTTGGCGTCGACCAGCAGTGCCAGCAGCTGGCTGCCCTCGTCCTGCACCTCGACGCCGCCATGGGTGTAGAGGCCAAGCTTGTTCAATGCCGGCTTGCCATGGATGCGCAGGCCCCAGGGCGAATGCGGCGTGGGCTTGGCATCGATGCCGGCTTCTGCCAGCACATGCTGAGCCTCCTCGCGTTTGGTCTTCATCGTGTTCACGCGCAGGTCCAGCGGCGCGGTCTGCTCCAGCGCAGACACCAGGGCCCAGAACTCGGCATCGTCCAGCTGCGCGTGCAGGGCGCCGGCCAGCCAGTCCGGCAGGTTGTGGCGCAGCTTCTCGGAGAAGCCCGCCCGCTCGACCGAGTTCACCTGGTTGCGCCACTGGAGCTCGTGCGACTGGATCGCGCCGCGCAGCAGGGCATCGGGCCCCTGCCAGCCCAGGATGGCCAGGCGCCGCTCGAGCGGACCGCTGCCGCTCTGCGCCAGATGCTGCAACATCGGCTTGCGCCGCAGCACGTGGTAGGCCGTTTCGGCCAGGGTATGACGCTCCCGCGGCCCGAGGTCGCGGTGCTTGCGGAAGAAGCCGGAGACGATGAGGTCGGCCGGCATGTCGAACTTCAGGACGGACTTGACCAGCGCGGTGACGAGGTCCAACAGGGCGGCAGGTTGCATTGCCGGATTATCCCCGCGCGCTGCGGCAAGGCGCCCGCCACGCGCGGATCAGCCGATCAGCAGTTGGGCGGCGCCGTCGCGCTGCAGCACGCGGCCCTCGTCCAGGCGCAGCGCACCCTCGACGAACCAGCGCACCGATTGAGGGTAGATCACGTGCTCGGTGGCCAGCACGCGAGCCGACAACGCGTGTTCGTCGTCCTGCGGCAGGACCGGCACCACGGCCTGCATCACGATCGGGCCATGGTCCAACTCGGGCGTCACGAAGTGCACGGTGGCACCGGCCAGCTTGCAGCCGGCCTCGAGCGCCCGGCGATGGGTGTGCAGCCCTGGAAAGGCCGGCAGCAGCGACGGATGGATGTTGAGCAGCCGGTGTTCGTAGCGCCGCACGAAGGCTTCGCCCAGGATGCGCATGAAACCGGCCAGCACCACCAGGTCGGGCTCGAAGCCGTCGATCACGCGCGCGAGCTCGGCATCGAAGGCCTCGCGTGTTGGATGCTGCTTGTGGTCCACCACCGCGGTGGCGATGCGCCGCGCGGCGGCATAGGCCAGGCCCTGGGCATCGGGCCGGTTGGCGATGACGGCGGCCACGCGGGCGGGCCAGCCTTCGGCCGCACAACGCTGGACGATGGCCTCCATGTTGGAGCCCCGCCCGGAAATGAGGATGACGATGCGTTTCATGCAGGGGCGCCAGTGTACGTCTGCGAGAATGCGCGGCTCGACTCCCCCTGCACCGCCATGCGACCCCGTGTACTTTCCGGCATGCGCCCGACCGGCGCCCTGCACCTCGGCCACTACCACGGTGCCCTCAAGAACTGGGTGCGCCTGCAGCAGGACTACGACTGTTTCTACTTCGTGGCCGACTGGCACGCCCTGACCACGCACTACGAAGACCGCGAGGTCATCGAGCGCAACGTCTACGACATGGTGATCGACTGGATCGCCGCCGGACTGGACCCCGAGAAGGCCACCATCTTCATCCAGAGCCGGCTCCCTGAGCATGCCGAACTCTTCACCTTGCTGGCCATGGGCACCCCGCTGGGCTGGCTCGAGCGCGTGCCCACCTACAAGGACCAGATCGAGAAGCTGAAAGACCGCGACCTCGCCACCTACGGCTTCCTCGGCTACCCGCTGCTGCAGGCGGCCGACATCCTGATCTACAAGGCCGCCTTCGTGCCCGTGGGCGAGGACCAGGCCTCGCACGTGGAGCTCACGCGCGAGGTGGCGCGACGCTTCAACCACCTGTATGGCCGCGGGGCCGGCTTCGAGGCCCAGGTGGCTGCGGCCCTGGCCAAGCTGGGCAAGGACGACGCGCGCTACTTCGAGAAGCAACGCAAGGAGTTCGGCCAGAACGGCACACCGGAAGCGCTGGCCAAGGGCGAGGCCATCGTGCGCAAGGCCGCGGTGGTGCTCACGGTCGAGGAAACCGAGATGCTGCTGGGCCACCTGAAAGGCAGCGGCCGCACCGTGCTGCCCGAACCGCAGGCCCTGCACACCGAGGTGACCAAGCTGCCCGGGCTCGACGGCGCGAAGATGAGCAAGAGCTACGGCAACACCATCGCGATGCGCGAAGAGCCCGCGATGGTGGAGCAGAAGATCAAGCGCATGCCCACCGATCCGCAGCGTGTGCGCCGCACCGACCCGGGCAACCCCGAGCGCTGCCCGGTATGGCAGTTCCACCAGGTCTACTCGGACGCCGCCACGCGCGAGTGGGTGGTCAAGGGCTGCACCAGCGCCGGCATCGGTTGCCTCGAGTGCAAGCAGCCCGTGATCGACGGCGTGCTGAAGGAGCAGCAACCCTGGCGCGAGCGTGCCGAGGCCTACCTCACGAACCCGAAGCAGGTGCACTGGATCGTCGAGATGGGCACGGAGCGGGCCCGCACCGTCGCGCGCCAGACCATGAAGGACGTGCGCGACGCGATGGGGCTGAGCTACTGACCCCGCCCCGGCGGCCGGGCCGGCCGCGCGCGGTGCGCTAGCCGGTGCCGTCGCCAGACCCCTGGCCTGAGCGTTTGGCCCGCAGGCGCAGCGTGCCCTCCCTGCCGCGCGCCTTCCAGTGCGCCAGTTGCTCCCGGCGCTCGAGCGCCGTCATCGTGTCGCGCTTCGCCTCCCGCTGCAGCTTCTGGAAGTTGCGCAGCCGTTCCGGCGGCACCGATTCACGCACCGCGCAACCGGGCTCGGCCAGGTGCCGGCAGTCCCGGAACCGGCACTGGCCGGCCCAGCGCAGGATGTCGCCGAACACATCGTCGAGTTGCGCCGCGTCGCCCACGTCCAGCCGCAAGGCCCGCAGGCCGGGCGTGTCGATGATGCAGGCCCCGTTCGGCAGCCGATGCAAAGTGCGCACGGTGGTGGTGTGCCGCCCCCGGCTGTCGCCCGCGCGCTCCGGGCCGGTGGCCTGGAATTCCACCGTGCCAGGTCCCGCCGCGCCCCGGTCGGGACCAACCAGGGTGTTGGTCAGCGTGCTCTTGCCGGCACCGCTGGAGCCCAGCAGCACCAGCGTCTGGCCAGGCCCGGCCCAGGGGGCCAGGAGCTGGGTGCAGGCCGGGGCTCGGCTGTCCAGCGCCACCATCGCCGTGCCCTCGGGCAGGCAGGCACGGGCCTGTGCCAGCCGCCTGGCCAATTCGGCCGGCTCGAGGGCATCGGCCTTGGTCAGCACCAGCACGGCGGGCACGCCGGCCAGCCGCACCAGCGCCAGGTAGCGCTCGAGCCGCCGGAGGTTGAAGTCGTGGTCCAGCCCCATCAGCAGCAGGGCCGTGTCGACATTGCTCACCAGCACCTGGCGGCGCGGGCTGCCGCGCCCGTCGTTCACCCGCCGCGCAAGCTGTGTCACCGGCTGCAGGCGTTCGACCAGCAACCATCGGTCGGCCTGCTCGGGCCGGGCCAGCACCCAATCGCCCACGGCCAGGGCGTCATCGTCGGCCAGCAGCGCGTCCAGCAGCGCAGGGGCCGCGCGGGCCCTGCAGGCCGCGTGGCCGTCGTGCAGCACCAGGTGCTCTCGCTGCACTTCCACCACGCGCCACGGGCGGGTGTCGTCGTCAACAGGCAGCAAGGCGAGTTGCTGCACCAGCGGGGCGGGCAGACCGATGTCGCGCAGCGCCTCGAAATCATGTGAATCCATCATGTCGGATCGTTCCAGTCCATACCGGACGAACGTGCCGGCAGGCCGGCACGCCCGGGGCGTCAAGGCGGCAGGGCTGCCGCGTTGACGATGCGAGGGGTGTCGGCGGGCGCTGCGTCGCAGCGCGCTGGAATGTCGCGGGGGAGAACCCGGGTCCGATGGGCTGGACGGTCAGCCGCGAGTGGGCGACCGTGCCTGCGTGCTACGCGAGATCAGCGAGCGCGGGCCGACGAAGGGGTGGTGGCAAGGGCATCCATGGCAGTCCTCCTTCGTCATGCAGGTTGAGTGAGGCGCGCAGTGTGAGCCTCGGTTTGCGCTCGGTCAAGTGTCGGGACCGGCTGGCGCCTTGGCTGTGACGAAATCCGCACACCCACCTGGGTCTAGGCAGCGCACCCCAGGCAGACACTAGTGAAAACCCTATACTGCATTGCAACACGAATCCAAACCGGGTTCGGTTCATTTCGATAGGAGCACACCATGTCTATCGCCTCGATGAGCTTCGGCCAACCGACACGCCTGACCGTTCCGCGCGGCGCCCTGTGGTTCGGCAACGCTGCTGCCGGGCTGATCAGCCTGATCCGCCGCCTCGACCAGTGGCAGCTCGAACATGCCAGCAACGAGCCCAAGACTGCTGACGAACTGCTGGACTGGGCCCGTCGCATCGAGTCCAGCGATCCGGGCTTTGCCGCGGACCTGCGTGCCGCAGTGTTCCGCATGCAGGGCTGACGAAATCGTCGGGCGCGCTGAAGCCACGGCTTCGGCGCCCGATAACATCCTGAGTGGTCCACCCGCGCACATGGTGCGCGGCGTTCGAGCGGTCCGCGAAGGATGTTGGGAATGCAAGCAGTCAAGTACGACGGGCCGGCGCCGCACGCCGTGGCAGACCGGCATCGCCGCCGGGGCCTGCAGCAGATGCTGGGGCTGGCTGCACTGGGAATGAGTGGCTGCGCGAGTCGCGGCCCGGAACCCAAGGCCCTGGCCTCGGCCATCGCGCCCTTCTCCACCGCACCGGTCGGCAGCACGGCGCCCGCAGGCTGGGTGCCCTACGTGATGCGGCGCGACCGGCCCATCACCGAGTACACCGTCGTGGCCGGCGCCGACCGGCCCGTGCTGCATGCACGCTCCAGTGCCGCAGCCAGTGGCTTGCGCTGCCCCGTGCACATCGATCCCAGGGCGCAGGGCCTGCTGCGTTTCAGCTGGCGGGTGCAGCAACTGCATGAAAGCGCCACCGTGGACGCCCCGGAGAGCGACGATGCCGCAACCCGCGTGATCGTCGCGTTCGGCGGTGATGACGCGCGGCTCAGCCTGCGCGACCGCCTGCTGTTCGACCAGGTGGAGCTCTTCACCGGCCAGCGCCTGCCGTTTGCCACCCTGATGTACGTGTGGGACGGCGCCCTGCGGCCCGAAACCGTGGTGCACAACCACCGCACCGCCCGCATCCGCTACCTCACGATCGAGACTGGCCGCCGCCGCACCGGCCAGTGGCTGCACTACGAACGCGACGTGGCGGCGGACTACCAGCGCGTGTTCGGCGAGGCACCCGGGCCGATCACCAGCGTGGGCGTGCTGACCGACAGCGACGCCCTGAAGCACGAACAGCAGGCCTGGTACGGCGACATCAGCCTGAGCCAAAGGCGCACGGGCTGATCAGGCCCCGGCGCCTGCGGCCGCGCAGGCCTCATGCCGCCGGCAGGATGGCACTGACCTCCAGACCGGGCTGCGCATTGCGCAGCCGCAGTTCACCGCCGTGTGATTGCGCGACCAGCCGGCACAGGTACAGCCCCAGGCCCACGCCACCGCTGCCCCGTGTGCGGGCCGTGTCCGGGCGGTAGAACGGTTGCGCCATCCGGGCCAGTTCGGCGTCCGCCACCCCAGGCCCGTGATCCCGCACGACGAGTTGCAGACCTTGCGGCGTCATGCCCGTGCACACCTGCACCGGCACCTCGGCGCCGGCGTTGTGGCGCAACGCGTTGTCGATCAGGTTGCGCGTCAGCATCTGCAGGCGCGCCCGGTCCAGCGGCAGGATCGGCAGGTCCGGCGCGAGTGTCAGCGCCACGGGCTGCCCGGCGAACTGCTGGGCCACCACCTCGCGCACCAGCGCGTTCAGGTCGCAGGCTTCGCGCTGCAGCGCGCCATGGCCGGCCGCCAGGCGCTCGCTTTCCAGCAGATCGCTGATCAGGTCACGCATCAGGCCCAGGTCACGCAGCAGTGCGTCGCGTGCGCCACCTTCGGCCACCAGTTCGGCGTTGAGCCGTGCGCGCGTCAGCGGCGAACGCAGCTCGTGGCTGATGGCCAGCAGCAGGCCGCGCTGGCCCTCCAGCAGGCGCTGCAATCCGCCGGCCATGCTGTTGACCTGCTCTGCCAGATCGCCGAGTTCGTCGCGGTGCAGGCGCGGGATCGGCTGGGAGAAGTCACCCCGGCCGTAACGCTGCGCACCGGCGCGGATGTCGTCCAGCGGCCGGAACAGGTGCCGCACGTAGGCGAACGCGAGCGCCAGCAGCAGCAGCATGCCGGCCAGGGTGAGCCAGCCGATGAGCCGCGGCCGATCCTCGCTGTGCCAGTCGCCGATGCCGAAGCGGATCAGGTGGCCGTCGGCGGTGCTGCGGGTGAGGAAGTTCTGCCGGCCCGCATCATGGCCGCCCATCATGCGCGCATGGGAGGCCCAGTTCACCCGCGGCCCCTCGATGCGCACCGCCACCGGCAGGCGCTGCACCAGCGCCTGGGCACGCGACACGTCGGGCGGGCTGCCGATCTCGGCCGCCAACCGGTCGACATAGTCCTTGAACAGCGGCTGCACCACGTCGCGCCAGCCGGCACCGAAGGCCTGGCGCGAGCCCGCCACGAAGACCGCCGTGCTGGCCATGGCCAGCAGCACGAACAAGGTGACCAGGCGCCAGTGCAGCGAGTGGCGCAGCCGCACGTGCCAGCGCCCCGGTTGCGCCGGCCGGTGATGCTGGTGCCACCAGCGGCTGGCGGATCGGCGCGCGCTGCTCACCGGACCACCCTGCGCACTGCGCGCTCCGGGGTTCGCACTTTGGGGCAACCCGGCGTGCTCATGCATCACGCCCGAGTGCGAACGTGTAGCCCGCATTGCGCAAGGTCTTGATGCAGCCCAGCGGCTCGAGCTTGCGGCGCAGGCGGCTGACCAGGATATCGACCGCCCGCGTGTACAGGTCGGCGTCGCGCCCACGCAGGCGGTTCAGGATGTCGTCACGGCTCCACACCTTGTTCGGCTCGCGGGCGAGCAGCAGCAGCAGTTCGAACTCGGTGCCGGTCAGCTCCACCGGCTCGCCCTGGCGACGCACTTCGCGCCGCTCGACATCGATCTGCAGGCCCTCGAAGCGCAGCACGCTGCCCTGGGCTTCGGCCGGCGGCCGCGCGCGGCGCAGGATGGTCTGCAGCCGCGCGGCCAGTTCGCGTGGCTCGAAGGGTTTGGGCAGGTAGTCGTCGGCGCCGAGTTCGAGGCCGACGACGCGGTCGGTGACGTCACCGCGCGCGGTGAGCATCAGCACCGGCAGCGCGCTGTCGCGCCGGATGCGGCGACACAGCTCAAAGCCATCCATCTCGGGCAGCATCACGTCGAGGATGACCGCGTCGATGCCACCGGCGGCCAGGCGCGCCAGCCCCTGGCTGGGGCGCAGTGCCGCTTCGAGCACCAGATCGAAACGCTTCAGGTACGCGGCCAGCGGCGGGGCGAGGTGCTCGTCGTCGTCGATCAGCAGGATGCGGTGCATGGGGCCCGGGGATCAGAACCAGCGGCGAACGCTGGCAGCGTAGTCACTGTACCAACCACCGAACACCTGGCGCAGGCGCTGTTCCTCGTGGGGCACATGCACCCGCGCGACGATGCTGGCGAAAGCCAGCGCCGCCAGCATCAGCAGCGGCGAGCCCAGCGCGAGCGCGGCGCCGACGATGGCCGCTGTCATGCCCAGGTACATCGGATGGCGTCCGAAGCGGTAGGGGCCCTCGTCCACCAGCACGCGGGGCCGGCCCGTGGGCCGCAGGGGGGTCCGCGCCTGGCGCAGGCACCAGGCGGCCCAGACCATCCACCCCAACCCGGCCAGCACGAGCGCCGTGCCGGCGACGGGCCAGCGGCCCAGCGGCGCGGCCGTGCCCCACAACGCCAGGTGCAGGCCGTGCGCCGCCAGCCCGAGCGTCGGGGCCAGCAGCGGTGGGCGCAGTTCGATCCAGCGCATGGCGACCATGCTGCGCCTCAGCCGTGCCAGAAGCCGTGGCGGCCATGCCGGCCACGCGCCATGAAGTCACGCAGCTTCTGCTGCTGCTCGGGGCGCAGGCTGTCGTAGAAGTCGCCCAGCGCGGTCACCAGGGCGGGCGACTTCTCGCGCACGGCCGTCGTCTTGGCGTCGATCAGCGTCTGTGCCTTGGCGCGGTCGAACTGCGGGCCGGCCACCAGCGACTTCAGCTCGTCCCGCGGATGGGTGCCGCCGGCCACCAGCGCGGCGCGCTGCGCCTTCACCGCGTCGGCCAGCGCCCCGAGCTTGGCCTTCTGCGCCTCGTCGAGCTGCAGCTCGCGCGAAGCCTTGTCGATGATGCGCTCGCGCAGCTTGGCCGCTTCGGCCTCGTTCGTCGGCCAGGCGCCATGGCGCTGGTGCGAGCAGGCGGCCAGGCCGCCCACCAGCACGGTAGCGCCGATCAGGCCGATGAGGGAACGACGGATCCAGGTTCGCATGTCGGGTGCCTCCGAAACGGGCGTGTTGAACATGGCCTGCATCGTGCGGCGGCACGCCGCGGGCGTCCTTTCACCGCGGTTTCGGCGTGTATCGTTTCTTTTCGTCGCTATGCTCGCCGCGTGACATTGCCACCCCTGATCCATGCCGATGACGCGATCGTGGTCGTCGACAAGCCTGCGGGCCTGCTGGCCGTGCCGGGCCGGGGGCCCGAGGGGGCCGATTGCGTGATCGCCCGCGTGCAGACGGCCTTTGCCGATGCCCTGACCGTGCATCGGCTGGACATGGCCACCTCCGGGCTGATGGTGTTTGCACGCGGCGCCGCCGTGCAGCGCGCACTCAGCATCGCGTTCGCCGAGCGGCGCGTGGACAAGACCTACGTGGCCGAGGTGGACGGCCTTGTCGCGGGCGCACAGGGCGAGATCGACCTGCCGCTGTGCACCGATTGGCCGAACCGGCCGCGGCAGCGGGTCGACGCCGAACTCGGCAAGCCCTCGCTCACCCGGTGGCGGGTGCTGGCACGGGACGCGGCCCGCGGCCGCACGCGGCTGGCCCTGTATCCGGTGACCGGGCGCTCGCACCAGTTGCGGGTGCACCTGATGTCGATCGGGCACGCGATCGTCGGCGACACGCTGTATGCCGGCGACCCCGTGGCCGCGGCGTCGCCCCGGCTGCTGCTGCATGCGTCGCGGCTGCAGCTGCAGCACCCGCTCAGTGGCCAGGCGCTCGACCTGGCCAGCGCGCCGCCGTTCTAGGCGCGTTGCCCGCCATCGCCGAAGGCCGCCTGGCGCTGCACGCCGACCCAGCCCTGCGGCAACGCATGCAGCACCTCGCGCGGGTCGAGCGAGCCGATCGCCACCGCGGTGTCGGCCGGAATCCGGCCCTGGGCCAGCAGTGCCTCGTAGCGCAGCGCGCTCACCCGCAGAAAGGAAGCGAAGTTGCCGACCTCTCCGCGCGCGGCCACCAGTTCGTCGTAGAGCTTCTCGATCAGCTGCACCACGCCCATGCCGTCGCGCCGTGCGATCTCGTCCAGCACCTGCCAGAACAGGTTCTCGAGCCGGATGCTGGTGACCACGCCGTGCAGGCGCACCGAGCGCGTGCGGCTGTCGTAGCTGTGGGGATCGGCGCTGATGAAGACCTGGCACATGGCTCGACTCCTTGGCGGAGGGAGGCGCCACTGTAGCGCCGCCCCGGCGTCCGCGTTCAGGTCTCGATGCGCGTGCCCAGCACCTTCAGGAACTGGCCCAGCCATGCCGGGTGGGCAGGCCAGGCCGGCGCGGTGACCAGGTTGCCATCGGTCACCGCCTGGTCGATCGCGATGCCCATGTACTCGGCACCGGCGAGTTCCACCTCCACCTGGCAGGCCGGGTAGGCAGACACCCGCCGCCCCTTGAGCATGCCGGTGGCGGCGAGCACCTGCGCGCCGTGGCACACCGCGGCCACCGGCTTGTTGGCGCCCAGGAAGTGGCGCGTGATCTCGATCACCCGGCTGTTCATGCGCAGGTACTCGGGCGCGCGGCCGCCGGGGATCAGCAGGGCGTCGTAGTGCTCGGGGCGCACCTCGTCGAAACTGGCGTTCAGCGTGAAGCGGTGGCCTGGCTTCTCGCTGTAGGTCTGCGCGCCTTCGAAGTCGTGGATCGCCGTGTGCACCCAGTCGCCGGCCTTCTTGTCCGGCGCCACCGCATGCACGGTGTGGCCCACCGCGAGCAGGGTCTGGAACGGGACCATGGTCTCGTAGTCTTCGGCGTAGTCGCCGCACAGCATCAGGATCTTGCGTGCCATCAGGGTCTCCTTCGCGCAATGTCGCAGCCCGGCACATGCGGGCTGCAGCATTGTTCGAAGGCCCGGCGGCGCGGTGGTAGCAGCGGGCTGTGTTCCGGGGGCGGGTGAACCCGGCGGCGCGCCTCAGCGCGACGCGGCGGACGAGGCCGCCGATGCCGTGGCCGCCTGCAGCGGCGCGCGCAGCCGGGCCTCGAACTGCGCCGGCACCACGTACTGCAGCACGCCGCGGCTGCCCGGGCTCACGCTGGCGGCCAGCCCGCGCTCGGGGTACAGCAGCACCTGCTGCCCCTCGGCCTGCGGCAGCACCGCGGCCGGCGGGCCGAAGCGCTGGCGCACATCCTGCTCGCCCAGGCGCACCGCGGGCACGAAGCTGAATCCGCCAATCGGCACCCGGCTCGCCGCGGCCCGGTCTTCCGTACGCAGCGTGAAGCGACGTGCACCGCCCTCCATCGGTGAAGACCCGCTGGCCCGCTCGCGCCACTGCAACAGGCGATCGGCCGGTGCATCGAACGCCAGCACGAGCCGGCCCCCCACAAAACCGGCCTGGAACGGATCCACCAGCGCCTCCAGCGCCGGGGGTTCGCCCAGGCGGGCGACGATGGCCAGTTGCAGCGCGTCGCCGAAACGGCGCTCGGCATCGGCCAGCGTGGCGCGGCCCAGTGCGAGGCCGAAGACCTGCACCGCGCCATCGGGTTCGACGCGGGTCTGCCAGGGCAGGCCCTCGGCCGTGCCGGCCTGGCCCTGCGCGGGGCCCCGCAGCATGTGCCACAGCGGTGGCACGAAGGCGGCCACCAGCACCAGCAAGCCGGCGCCCGCGGCCAGCACGAAGGGGTGTCTCATGCCCGCGATTGTCGCCGCCGTCAGCGGCCTGCCACGGCGCTGGCGTATCCTGCGGCGCATGGCCGAACACCTCTTCATCGTCACAGGTTCGTCGCGCGGCGTCGGCGCGGCGCTCGTGGAGCAACTGCTGCAGCCGGGGCACATCGTGCTCGGCATCGCCCGGCACCAGAACCACGAACTGCAGCGCCGTGCCGACAGCGCCGGCCTGCTGCTCACGCAATGGCAGGCCGATCTGGCCGATCCGCTGCCGGTGGCACAGGCGCTGCGGTCCTGGCTCGCGGGCTTCGACCCGGCCGTGCTGCGCAGCGTCACGCTGTTCAACAACGCCGGCGTCATCGGTGGCGGCGCGCCGGTGGAGCGCATTGCGCTGTCGGTGCTGTCGAACGCGCTGCGCGTGGGGCTGGAAGCGGCGCTGCTGCTGAGCGCCGCCTTCCTCGAAGTCACGGCGCAGTGGCCGGCACAGCGACGGCTGCTGAACATCTCGTCGGGCCTCGGGCGCCGGGCCATGGCCGGCAGTGCGGCCTACTGCGCGGCCAAGGCGGGCATGGACCACTTCAGCCGCGCGATCGCGCTGGAGCAGGCCGGCCAGCCCAACCCGGCGCGGGTGGTGTCGATGGCCCCGGGCGTGATCGACACCGACATGCAGGTGGAACTGCGCTCGACCGATCCGCGCCAGTTCCCAGACCGCGACCGCTTCGTGCAACTGAAGGCGCAGGGCCTGCTGCTCACGCCGCAATCCTGCGCCACGCAGTTGCTGGGCCGGCTGGCCGCACCCGATTTCGGCCAGGACGTGGTGGCCGACCTGCGCACGTAGAATCCGCCGCCCTCACGCAGCCCTGGCGCCGACACCCGGTGCGGGCTGCGCTGCATCGGCCCACCCGCCATGACCCTGACCCGCCTGATCGGTGGTTTCGTGTTCCGCCATTGGCGCGCCTATGCCGCGGCCGGCGTGATGCTGGCCGCGATCGCGCTGCTGATCGTGTGGGTGCCGCGCCAGGTGGGCCACCTGGTCGACGCGCTGGTCGCGCAACGCCTGTCCGGCCCCGCCCTGTGGTGGGAAATCGGCCGCCTGCTGGGCGCCGGCGTGCTGATCTACGGCCTGCGCGTGGCCTGGCGGCTGCAGCTGTACTCGGCCGCCTACCGCATGGGCGTGGAGTTGCGCACCCGGCTCTACGAACGCCTGGCCCTGCAGGGCCCGCGCTTCTACCAGACGCGCCGCACCGGCGACCTGATGGCACTGGCCACCAACGATGTCGATGCGGTGGAAATGGCCGCCGGCGAGGCCATGCTCGCCGGCTTCGACGGCACCCTGACGCTGGTGCTGGTGGTGGCAACCATGACCCTGGACGTCGATTGGCGGCTGGGCCTGGTGGTGCTGCTGCCCTTTCCGGCGATGGCGCTCTCGTTCTGGTGGATCTCGCGCCACGTGCACGATGCCTCGCACGAGGCGCTGGGCGCCTTCAGCCACCTGAACGACCATGTGCAGGAAACCCTCTCGGGGGTGCGCACGCTGCGTGCGCTGGGGCTGGAAGCGCGCAGCAGCCAACGCTTCGCAGCGCTGGCCGGCGACGCCGCCGCCAGCAGCCTGAAGGCCCAGCGCTGGGAAGCCACCTACGAACCGGCGGTGGGCTTCACGCTGACCATGGCGATCGTGCTCTCGCTGGGCTTCGGCGGGTGGCTGGTGTGGCGTGGCGAGATGACCCTGGGCCAGCTCACCAGCTTCGGCATGTACCTGGGCCAGCTGATCTGGCCGATGTTCGCAGCCGGGTGGGTGCTGGCGCTGATCGAGCGCGGCCGCGCGGCCTGGGGCCGGCTGGCACCGGTGCTGGACGAACCCCTGGCGGTGGACGACCACGGCAGCGTCGCGCGCGTGCAGGCCGGCGCGATCGAGGCCACGCGCCTGGTGTTCAGCTACCCGGGCCAGGCGCAGCGTGCGCTCGACGAGGTGTCGTTCACGCTGCCGGCCGGCCGCACGCTGGGCCTGGTGGGCCCCACCGGCGCGGGCAAGAGCACGCTGCTGAAGCTGCTGCTGCGCCAGTGGACGGCACAGCACGGCACGCTGTGCTGGGGCGGCACGCCACTGGCCGAGTACACGCTGGCCGCGCTGCGCGCGGGCATCGCCTGGGTGCCGCAGGAGGCCTTCCTGTTCTCGGCCAGCGTGGCGGATAACATTTCATTGGCGCGGCCATCCGCCACGCGCGAGCAGGTCGAGCAGGCCGCCCGCGATGCCTGCGTGCACGAGGACATCCAGCGCCTGCCGCAGGGCTACGACACACCGGTGGGCGAACGCGGCGTCACGCTCTCGGGCGGCCAGCGCCAGCGGGTGGCGATTGCCCGCGCGTTGCTGGCCGATGCACCCCTGCTGCTGCTGGACGATGCGCTGTCGGCCGTGGACACCGAGACCGAAAGCCGCATCCTCGCCGCGCTGCGCAGCGCGCGCCAGGGCCGCACGGTGATCATCGCGAGCCATCGCCTGTCCACGCTAGTGGATGCCGACCAGACCCTGGTGCTGCGCCATGGCCGGCTCACCGAGCAGGGCACGCACCGCGCATTGGTCGAGCTGGGCGGCTGGTACGCCACCCAGTGGCGGGTGCAGCAGCTGGAGGCCTCGCTCGATGAAGCCTGACGCCGCCCAAGGGGGCGAACGCCGCGCCGCGCTGGCGCTGCTGCTGCGCGCGGCCAGGCCCGAGATGCCCTTGCTCAAGCGCGCCGTGTGGTGGCTGGCGCTGGCGGCCGGGCTGGAGGCCCTGGGCCCGGTGCTGGGCAAGGCCTTCATCGACCACTACCTGCTGCCGCGCGATGCGAACCTGCCCGCCATCGCCGGCCTGCTGGGCGGCGCGCTGGTGGCCGGCTGCCTGGCCAGCTGGCTGCGCTATGGCCAGCTCGTGCGGCTGGCCGGGCTGGCGATGCGCTCGGTGCAGCGCATCCGCGAATCGGTGTATGGCCATGTGCTGCGGCTGCCGATGAGCTTCTTCGACCGCGCGATCACCGGCCAGCTGGTCAGCCGTGTCACCAATGACACCGAGGCGGTGAAGACCTTGTACGTGCAGGTGCTGTTCGTCATGCTCGACAGCGTGATCATGCTCGCCGGCATGCTGCTGACGATGGCGCTGCTCGACTGGCGGCTGATGCTGATCGTCGCGCTGCTGGTGCCGGCGGTGGTGGGCATCGTGTGGCTGTACCAGCGCCTGTCGGCGCCGGCGGTCACGCGCAGCCGCGCGCTGCGCAGCGACATCAACGCCCAGGCGGCCGAGTCCATCGCCGGCATGCCGGTGATCCAGGCCGCCGGTGCCGCCGCCCAGTTCAACGCGCGCTTCGCGGCCACCAATGCGGCGCACTACGCCGCGCGCCGGCTCGAGCTGCGTGCCAACGCCTGGTTGCTGCGGCCGGCGCTGGACTTCCTGAACGTGGCGATGCTGGGCGCGGTGATCGCGGTGGTGAGCCTGCGCACCGCCTCGGGCAGCACGATGAGCGCGATCGAGGTGGGCGTGCTGTACGCCTTCGTCAGCTACATCGCACGGGTCACCGAGCCGCTGATCCAGATCACCATGCAGTTTTCGCAGCTGCAGCAGGCCATGGTGGCCGCTGCGCGCGTGAACACGCTGCTCGACGAAGCCGAGGCCCCGCCCGCGCGGGCCGCGGGCCAGGTGAGGGCCGGCGCGATCAGCGTGCACGCGCTGGATTTCGCCTACCAGCCCGGGCGGCCGGTGCTGCACGGGCTGAACCTCGAGGTGCCGGCGGGCCGCTTCGTCGGCATCGTCGGCCACACCGGCAGCGGCAAGAGCACGCTGCTGTCGCTGCTGCTGCGCTTCTACGAGGCGCCGCCGGGCAGCCTGCTGATCGATGGCCAGGCCATCACCGACATCGGCGACGACGCCTTCCGCAGCGCCGTGGGCCTGGTGCCGCAGGAGCCCTTCCTGCTGGCCGCCAGCGCGCGCGAGAACATCGACATGGGCCGCGGCTTCACCGACGCCGAGATCGAGGCCGCCGCCCGCGCCGCCCATGCCGACGGCTTCATCCGCCGCCTCGAGCACGGCTACGACACACCGCTGGGCGAAGGCGGCGCGCGGCTGTCGGTGGGCGAGAAACAGTTGATCGCGATCGCACGCGCCCTGGCCGGCAAGCCGCGCATCCTGTTCCTCGACGAGGCCACCTCGCACATCGACAGCGAGACCGAGGGCATCGTGCAGCAGGCGCTCACCGCCTTGCGCGGCCAGGTCACGGTGGTGGCCATCGCGCACCGCCTGTCCACCATCCGCGAGGCCGACGAGATCGTGGTGCTGAACCACGGCCGCATCGCCGAGCGCGGCAGCCACGCGGCGCTGATGGCGATCGACCGCGGGCTCTACCAACGCCTGGTGCAGCTGCAGCAGCTCGAGGCCCAGGAGGACCCGCCGGACGACCTGCAGGCCGGGGCCAGGCCGTGACCGGGCCCGAGCCATCGCTGCTGCGCCAGCCGGACTTCCTGCGCTTCTGGTGCATGCGCCTGGCGGCCACCGCCGCGGGCCAGATGCTGATGGTGGCGCTGGGCTGGCAGATGTATGCGCTGACGGGCAGCGCCTGGGACCTGGGCCTGGTGGGCCTGGCGCAGTTCGTGCCCGCGCTGCTGCTGGCGCTGCCGGCCGGCCATGTGATCGACCGCCACGACCGCCGGCGCGTGCTGGCCGCCGCGCTGGCGGTGATGATGGCCGTGGCCGTGGCGCTGGCCTGGGGTTCGCACCAGCAGCAGCTCGGTCGCAACAGCGTCCTGCTGCTGTCCATGGTGGCAGGCGCGGTGCGTGCGTTCCAGATGCCATCGGCCCAGGCCTTGCTGCCGCAGCTGGTGCCGATGGCCCGGCTGCCGCAGGCGCTGGCGCTGTCGTCCACGGCGTTGCAGGGCGCCATCATCGCGGGGCCGGCGCTGGGCGGCTTTCTCTACGCGCTGCAGCCGGCCTGGGCCGGCAGCGGCGAATCGGCCGGCGCGGTGCTGGTGTACGGCGTGTCGGCACTGTGCTTCGGGCTGGCGCTGGTGGCCGTGCTGGGCCTGCACCCGCGGCCGGCGCGGCGCGCCACCGAGCCAGCCTCGCTGCACTCGCTGTTCGCGGGGCTGGGCTTCATCTGGCAGCGCAAGGTGATGCTGGGCGCGATCTCGCTGGACCTGTTCGCGGTGCTGCTGGGCGGTGCCACCGCGCTGCTGCCCATCTTTGCCAAGGACATCCTGCACGTGGGCCCCTGGGGCCTGGGCCTGCTGCGCGCCGCACCGGCGGTGGGGGCGTTGGCGATGTCGCTGGCGCTGGCGCGCTGGCCGGTGCAGCGCCGCACCGGTGCCTGGCTGCTGGGCTCGGTGGCGGTGTATGGCGTCACGATGGTGGTGTTCGGCCTGTCGACCTGGTTCTGGCTGTCCTTGGTGGCGCTGGCCGCATCGGGTGCGGCCGACATGATCAGCGTGGTGATCCGCCAGACCCTGGTGCAGCTGGAAACCCCGGACGAGATGCGCGGCCGCGTGAGTGCGGTCAATTCCGTTTTTATCGGAGCGAGCAATCAGCTCGGAGAATTCGAGTCCGGAGCTATCGCTGCATGGCTGGGCCCGGTAGCATCCGCGGTGTTGGGAGGCATCGGCACCCTGCTGGTTGTGGTGTCGTGGATGCGGCTGTTCCCTGCCCTCGCGCAGCGTGACCGGCTCATCCGCCCCGACACGTCGCATCCGGGGGGAACCAAGGTTTGACGGAGGCAGATTTCCAAGCGCTGGCACAGCTGCTGGAAGGCTTCGGGCTGGGCTTCGCGCTCGCCGACGGGCATGGCCGCGCCGTCGTCGCGAACCGCCATCACCGCCAGGCCCCGGCAGCCCGCGGCAACCACCTCACGCTGGGCGACGGCCGCCGCATCACCCTGACCAACCGCGCCGGCGCCGAAGCCGAGATGCGCTTCAAGCTGCTGGCCGAACACTCCATCGACCTGATCGTCGCAGTGGATGCCGATCTGGCCATCTGCTATGCCTCGCCGGCCACCGAAACCCTGCTGGGCTGTGCCCCGAAGGAGCTGAACGGCCACACGCTGGCCGAGCTGCTGGTGCCGGAAGAGCGCGCGGCCTTCATTGCCCGCCACTTCACCAAGGCCGCGCAGCGCGGCCGCGGGCCCGACCTGTTTCGCGCGCTGCGGCGCGACGGCAGCACGCTGTGGGTGGAAGCGCGCGTGGCGAGCCTGCCCCCTGGCAACGGCCTGGGCGACTACCTCGTCACCCTGCGTGATGCCGACCAGCGCAAGCGCGCCGAAGAGGCGCTGGGCCAGGCCAATGCCGAGCTGTCCGCCCTGGCCTCCACCGATGCGCTCACCGGCCTGCCCAACCGCCGCCAGTTCGATGCCACGCTGCAGAAGGAGTGGTACCGCGCGCTGCGCGACGGCACGCCACTGGCGCTGCTGATGGTGGACGTGGACCACTTCAAGCAGCTCAACGACCTGTTCGGCCACCAGACGGGCGACGGCTTCCTCGCCCGCGTGGGCCGCCTCATCCGCGAGAACGTGCGTCGCGCCGGGGACATGGCCGCGCGCTATGGTGGTGAAGAATTCGCGGTCGTGCTGCCGGGCACGGCCGCCTCGGGCGCGCTGGACATGGCCGAGCTGATCCGCCGTGCGGTGGCATCGGCCGATTTCAGCGCGGTGGTCGAGGGCGGCTACCCGATCAGCGTGAGCATCGGCGTGGCCGCGAGTGTGCCGCTGGCCGGTGCCGGCGCTGCCGCATTGGTGCACAACGCCGACGCAGCGCTCTACCAGGCCAAGCGCAATGGCCGCAACCGCGTGGAAATCCTTCAATGACGACCGACATCGAACCCATCCTGCTCACCGAGATCGACCCCGCCGGCTATGCCGTGCTCACGCTGAACCGCCCGCAGGCGATGAACGCGCTGTCGCGCGCGCTGATGACCGAGATTGCCGAAACGGTGGACAGGCTCGCCGCCGACCCCTCGGTGCGGGTGCTGATCCTCGCCGCCAACGGCCGCGCCTTCTGTGCCGGCCTGGACCTGCGCGAGATCGGCGCCGGCGAAGGCAGCCTGGGCAGCGGCAAGCGCACCGCCGATCCGGTGGCGGCGCTGAACCGCTTCGACGGCCCGATCATCGGCGCGATCAACGGCGCGGCGGTCACCGGCGGCTTCGAGCTCGCGCTGGCCTGCGACGTGCTGCTGGCCGGCCCCGGCGCGCGATTTGCCGACACCCACGCGCGGGTGGGCATCGCCCCCGGCTGGGGCCTGTCGCAGAAGCTCTCGCGCACCATCGGGCCCTCGCGTGCACGCGAGGCCTCGTTCACCGGCAACTGGATCTCGGCCGAACAGGCTGCTGCCTGGGGCCTGGTGAGCCGCGTGGTGCCCGCCGAAGAACTGCTGCCGCAGGCCCGCAAGCTGGCCACCGACATGCTGGGCACGCTGCCCGAGATGCTGCGCCGCTACAAGGCCATCATCAACGACGGCTACGCACTGCCGTTCGGCCAGGGCCTGGCGCTCGAGCGCGAGCGCGCCACCGCCTTCAATTCGCAGGTCAAGGCCGAGGGCGTGGAACAGCGCCGCGAAGCCGTGCGCGAGCGCAACCGCGGCGCCTGAGTCCTGCCGGCGCGGCCGGCCGGCGCCGGACGAAAAAGATCCCCTGGTGCACAACGGCACCAGGGGGAATGCTCCTCATCGCTTTCGCCGCTGTTGGCGCCAGAAGCATCGGATCCGGCACAGCGACAAGCCCACCTTACGCCTGGATTCGCCCCCGTGCATCCGTACAAAGCCAGAGGAACTTTCCTCGGCATGCACGATTCCACACTTGTTCACTCTCCGAGCGAAACACCCAGCCCGCGTGCGGCCTGCAGCAGCGGGTAGTCCAGCGGCACCGGTCTGGTGCGGCCTGCCACTTCGGCGATCGGCACGCTGTCGCAATCCTCGCCCTTGAGCACCACCATGCGGCCAAAGCGCTGCTGGCGCACCAGCTGCGCCGCGTGGTAGCCGAAGCGCGTGGCCAGCACCCGGTCGTACGGCGTGGGAGAGCCGCCACGCTGCACATGGCCCAGCAGCGTGGCGCGCACCTCGCTGTTGAGCAGCGGCTGCAACTGCGAGGCCAGCACTGCCCCCACCCCGCCCAGGCGCAGCGGGTCGGGGCTGTCGGCGATGGTGGCCCGCACCGTCAGGCCACCGGCGATCGGGTGCGCGCCTTCGGCCACGCAGATCAGCGTGTAGCCCTCGCTCGCCTCACGGCGGCGGCAGATCTCGGCCACCGTCTCCACGTGGTACGGCACCTCCGGGATCAGGATCACGTCGGCCGCACCGGCGATCCCGCCTTCCAGCGCGATCCAGCCCGCGTAGCGGCCCATGGTCTCGGCGATCATCACGCGGCCATGGCTGCGCGCGGTGGTTTCCAGCCGGTCCAGGGCCTCGGCCACCACGGCCACCGCGCTGTCGAAGCCGAAGCTGCGGTCGGTGTGGCACAGGTCGTTGTCGATGGTCTTGGGCACGCCCACCACCGGCAGGCCCAGGGCCTGGAACTTGTCGGCAATGGCCATGGTGCCGTCGCCGCCGATCACCACCAACGCATCCAGCCCCCACTCGCGCACCCGGGACATGGCCTGGGCCGACACGTCGGCGCCGCTGGCACCGAAGAAGTGGAACGGGTCGCAGCGGTTGTGGGTGCCGAGGATGGTGCCGCCTTGCGCCAGGATGCCGGCCACCGCCGCGCCATCCAGCGGGCGGTGCTCGCCGGTGATCAGCCCGAGAAAACCGCGCTCGATGCCGGTGACGCGTGCGCTGCCTTCGTTGATGAGCGCCAGCGTGACGGCGCGGATCACGGCGTTCAGGCCCGGACAATCGCCGCCGCCGGTGAGGATGCCAACATGCATCGTGAAGCCTCCTGGGTGGGTGATGGCCGTGCGCGTGTGGCACACGGCACGGTCAGCGCACGCATCATCCGAGCCAGGCCACCAGGTCAGCCTTGAGTTGCATCAAGTCAGCGGTGCGGGTGTAGAACATGTGGCCGGCGTCGTAGCGGCGATGCGTCACCCGGGCCAGCACTTCGGCCGGGGCATCCAGCTGCGCAAGCGACCAATCGGAGGCCGAATAGGGCGTGCCCAGGTCGTAGCGGCCGCTGGCCACCAGCACACGCAGGTGCGGGTTGCGCCGCAGTGCACGTGCCAGATCGGTGCTGGTGCTGGTGAAGCCGTTGCCCTCGCTGAAGCCGTCGCTGCTGCCACGCGACCATTTCCAGGCCTTGTTCACCTCCAGCGAGAGCACCTCGTAGCGCGCGTCGGCCGGGATGCCCAGCGTGGCGAAGTAGGCCAGCGCCGCGGTGGTGTAGGGCGCGTTCAGCGCGTCGATGCCGGGGTCGAATTCCCAGGTGCGCGTGCGGCTGGCGGCCATCGGGCCGGTGACGCGGGCTTCGAGCCGGCCCACGATGCGGCCCGCGTCGCGCAGCGCCTCGAAGAAGAAGCACTCGTCGCTGATGCGCAGGTTCTTCTCGTGCACCAGCGCCGGCGGCAGGCCGGTGAGCTCGGCCACGCGCTTGCCGATGCGCGCGCGTGCGCGCCCGTCCAGCCGCGCGCCGGCGTGCAGCGCGGCGAGGTAGTCCTCCGTGACGAAGGCCTCGGCCGCGGCGCGGGCCGCCTCGGGCGATGCGGCCAGCGGCCCCTTCAGCCGCCCGTGGTACTGGGCCACGTTGGCGAAGGCGGGCAGGAACAGCGCGTAAGGCAGGTCGTTGCGTGGCGCGAAGACCAGGCTCTGCAGGTCCATCGCGCAGGACACCAGGATCACGCCGTCGAAGGCCAGGCCCTGCTCCAGCATCTTGTCGGCCAGCGCCGCGGCGCGGGTGGTGCCGTAGCTCTCGCCGGCCAGGTACAGCGGCGCGCCGAAGCGGTGGTTGGCGGCCAGCCAGCTTCGCATCACCTCGGTCAGGGCCTCCACGTCGCCATCCACCGACAGCAGCTTCTTGCGTGCCGCCTCGCTGCAGGCCAGCGAATAGCCGGTGTGCGGCGGATCGATGAACACCAGGTCGAAGTGCGCCAGCCAGGTCAGCGGGTTGTCCACCACCGCGTAGGGCGCGCGCGGCATGCTGCCGTCGTCATGCACCGGCACCCGCTTCGGGCCCAGGGCCCCCAGGTGCAGCCAGATCGACGAGGCGCCGGGCCCGCCATTGAACACGAAGCACACCGGCCGCGGTGCGGCGCCCTCGGCCGCCACGGTGTAGGCGATGGTGAACACGGCCGCCTGCAGCTCGCCGCGCTGCGCCTCGATGCCCCCGGCGACCACCGGCACGAAGGCCGCGCGCACGCCGTATTCGAGCCGGCGCCCGGTGTCCAGCGTGACCTGGCCGCTGGCCAGCACTGGCGCGCGGGCCACCAGTTGCTCCACTTTCTCGCGCTGGCGCTTCTCGGCCTCGGCATCGGGCCCGGGGGGCTTGGCGGGGGTGTCCTTGTCGCTCATTTTGTCAACTAGGCTTCGTTGTTCAGGCATCGAGCATAGCTCGCCAGGTCGACATTGCCACCCGACACGATGATGCCCACGCGGCGGCCGCGCAGCGCGAGCGGGCCTTCCAGCGGCCCCAGCAGCGCCGCCGCGGCGGCCAGGCAGCCGGTGGGCTCGACCACCTGCTTCATGCGCTCGGCCATGAATCGCATCGTGCTCACCAGCTGGGCGTCGCTGACGGTGACGATGCGCGACACCAGCGCCTGGATCACCGGGAAGGTGAGGCGGCCGCTGGCCTGGGTTTGCGCGCCATCGGCGATCGTCTGCGGCACCGGGATCTTCACGATCTCGCCGCGCGCCAGGCTCTGCTGGGTGTCGTTGCCGGCGGCAGGCTCGACGCCGACCACCTCGATGTCGGGCACGCGGTGCCTGGCAGCCACCGCGCAGCCCGCGATCAGGCCGCCGCCGCCCACGCACACCAGCAGCATGTCGAGTGGGCCGACCTCGTCGATCAGCTCCAGCGCCGCGGTGCCCTGCCCCGCCATGACCTGCGGGTGGTCGAAGGGCGGGATCAGCGTCAGCCCGCGTTCGGCGGCGATGCGCGCGCCGATCGCATCCCGGTCCTCGCGGTAGCGGTCGTACAGCACCACCTCGCTGCCGGGGCTGCCGGCCTGGTAGTCGCGCGTGGCGGCCAGCTTGGCCGCCGGCACATCCTGCGGCATCACGATGACCGAAGGCATGCCCAACAGGCGGGCCGACAGCGCCACGGCCTGCGCATGGTTGCCCGAGCTGAAGGCCAGCACGCCGGCACGGCGCTGCTCGGCGCTGAACCGCGACAGCGCGTTGTACGCGCCGCGGAACTTGAACGCGCCGATGCGCTGCAGGTGCTCGGCCTTGAAGTACAGCGTGGCGCCGGTGCGCTCGTCGGCGGTGCGTGAACGCAGCACCGGCGTGTGGTGGGCCACGCCGCGCAGCCGTTCGGCGGCGTCCTCGATGTCGGCAAAACCGATGGCCAGCGGCGTCATCGTGCGTTCCTCGTTCACGCGTCAGGGCCCTGGAAGCCGCCCCGCCGGAAGGTGAGCACCAGGGTGTCGCGGTGGCCGCCGGCCTCGGGCACGACAGGCTGGATCGGGGTGCTCTCGTGGATCACGTGTTCGTCGTCGAGCAGCAGCGCGCTCCAGGGCTCGCTGAGCGTGAAACGCATGCCCTGCGGGCCACGGGCATCGAACACACGGGTCTCGCCGCCCTTCACGCCCTGGCGCCCGACCAGTATCACCACCACCAGGTCGACGCCGTCGCGGTGCGCGCCTTCGGGCGTGGGGCGGCCGATGCCGTCGGTGGTGTCGATGCGGAAGGGGTGCGCCTCCACGTACCAGCGCGCCTCGGGTGCGGCACGCAGCCGCGCGGCACGCTCGGCCAGCGCCGTGAGCAGGCGCGCCCAGGCCGGATCGTCCACCATCGCGCCGTGCATCGGCTCGAACCAGCGCTCGATGCCACCGTGCAGCGCGTTGTACGCCACCGGCTGCCAGTGGGCCCGGCCGGGCACCGGCCGCACCCGCGCCGTGGGCTCCTGCGTGCCGGGATCGACCGTGAAGCAGGCATGCCGCCGCCGCCGGTAGCGGCCGCCGTCACGCAGGTAGCCGTCGGCCGGCAGGTCGTTCCAGCAGGACCGCCAGGCCTCGAAGGCCGAGGCCGGCACACCGGCCAGCCGCGCCAGCGAGGCGGCGTCCAGCACCGCATAGCCGCTGGCGGCCAGTTGCGCATCGAGGTCGGTCAGCGCGGTCAGGGGGGGCGGCAGGCTCATGCAGGGGTTCCCGGTGCGATCCATTCATCGGCCGATGGCCGAACCATGTCAGCCCAGCGAGGGGCTGCGGCGTTGTACCGGGACCGATTCTCACCCGCCATGAACCACCGAGACACCCGCAGCCGCGCCCAGCTGATTGACTGGATCGACTTCAAATGGCTGATGGCCAGCGAAGGCTGTCACCTCGACGTCGAGCGGCTGCAGCGCGACCACGGGTACGCCCAGCACTGGGTGGCGTTTGCACTGCAGTCGCCCACCGCCCTGCTGCGCCGGGTGGCGCTGAAACTGCAGCGCCCTTCCAACGCCGCGGGCTGATCCGCGTCAATGACTGTCCACGGACGCGGCCAGCCCCGTTAGACTGCGGCAGCCTTGACGCCCCGGCCTGCGGCCGAGGGCCCCGCCTGCAGTACCCCCCAAGCCACCGATGACCCTGCCGCCCGCGACGCTGGCCCAGCCGTTGATCGACGCCTACGAGTTGCTCGACCTCCCGGTCGTGGTGGCCGACCGGCAGGCACGTGTGCTGGCGGCCAACCACGCGTTCAGCCGCTACACCGGCCACACGGCCGCCGCCATTGCCGGCCTGCGGCTGGACGATCTGCTCTGCGGGCCCGCCACCGGTTCGGTGATGCGGCTGTGGCTGAGCCAGCAGTTGCGCGCGGGCCAGGGGTTCGCGCCGCTCGAGTTCACCGGCCGCGATGCGGACGGCGAACCCCTGAAGGCCCGCCTGGGCCTGCGTGCGCACGGCGCCGCCACGGGCCTGATGGTGGCCACGCTGCACCCGGGTGGCGGACCGCAGGCCCTGCAGCGCGAAGTGGACCTCGCGCGGCGCCTCGAAATGGCCACCGGCGCGGCCGGCGTGGGCATCTGGACGCAGGACATCGACAGCGGCGAGATGCACTGGGACGAGCAGATGCGCCTGCTGCATGGTGGCCTCGCGGCGGTGGTGGCCACCAGCATGGACGACTACAGCCGCCGCTACCTGCACCCCGAGGACCGGGCCGCCGCCACCGAGGCAGTGCGCACGCTGCTGGCCCGCCGCAGCGGCCTGGTGGACCTGGACCTGCGCATCCGCCGCGCCGATGGCAGCCTGCGGCGCGTGGCCTCGCGCACCACGATCGAGGTGCTGCCACAGGGCGCCATGCTGTTCGGGGTGATGCTGGACGTGACCGACCGCCACGCCGCCGAGCGCCGCCTGCGCGAAGCCACCGAGCGCGTGGCGCTGGCCACGCGCGGCGCCGGCATCGCCACCTGGGAGAGCGATGCCAACGGCGAACACCACCGCTGGGATGCGCAGATGTTCCTGCTGCGCGGGCGCGAGCCGCGCGACGACGACGTCAGCGTGGCCGAGCGTGTGGCCTGGGCCCACCCGGACGACGTGGGCACCAGCGAGGCAGAGATCCGCCAGGCCATCGCCGAGGACCGCCCATCGAACGCGGTGTTCCGCGTCGTCTGGCCTGACGGCAGCGTGCGCTGGCTGGCCTCGCGCTCGATTCCCGTGCGCGACGAAGCCGGCCGCACCGTGCGCCGCATCGGCATCAACTGGGACGTGACCGATGCCCACGCCGCCGCCGAGGCCCAGCAGGAGAAGCTGCTCGCGCAGCGCGAGAGCCAGGCCAAGTCGCAGTTCCTCGCCCGCATGAGCCACGAGCTGCGCACGCCGCTGAACGCGGTGCTGGGCTTCGCCCAGCTGCTGCTGGCCGACGGCCCGGGCCAGGACGAGGCGCTGCGCCGGCGCCGCATCGAGCACATCCACACCGCGGGGGAGCATCTGCTGTCGCTGATCAACGACGTGCTGGACCTGTCCAGCCTGGAGTCCGGCGAGCTGCCGCTGCAGCTGGCGCCGGTGGCGCTGCCGGCGCTGGTGCAATCGGTGCTGCCGCTGGTGGAGAACCTGGCAGGCCAGCACCAGGTGCGGCTGCGCACCGGCCCGCTGGCGCTGGCGGTGCAGGCCGATGCGATGCGGCTGCGCCAGGTGCTGATCAACCTGGTGACCAACGCCATCAAGTACAACCGTGCCGGCGGCGAGGTGTGCATCGAGGCCGAGCGCCACGGGCGCGTGGTGCGCCTGCGTGTGCAGGACAGCGGCCGCGGCATGACCGAGCAGCAGCTGCAGCATGTGTTCGAGCCCTTCAACCGCCTGGGCGCCGAACGCGAAGGCATCGAGGGCACCGGCATCGGCCTGGCCATCGTGCAGGCCTCGGTGCAGCACATGGGGGGCAGCGTCTCGGTGCGCAGCGAGGTGGGCGTGGGCAGCTGCTTCGAGCTGCACCTGCCGGCCGCCGCCGTCGAGCCCGTCGGCGCGCCGCTGGCGCCCGCCACGGCGCCTTCGCCGGCAACGGCGCACACACCGCAGCGGCGCCTGCTCTACATCGAGGACAACCCGGTCAACGTGATGATCGTCAGCGAGCTGGTGGGCCGCCGGCGCGACCTGCGCATCGAGCACGCGCCCGACGGCCGCAGCGGCATCGAGTGCGCACGCCGCACGCCGCGGCCGGACCTGATCCTGGTGGACATGCAGCTGCCCGACTTCGATGGCCACGAGGTGCTGCGCCGCCTGCGCGCCGATGCCGCCACCGCCGGCATCCGCTGCGTGGCCCTGTCGGCCAACGCGATGCCCGACGACATCCGCAGCGCGCTGGCCGCCGGCTTCGACGACTACTGGACGAAGCCGCTGGACTTCAAGCACTTCATGGGCGCGCTGGACGAGCTGTTCGGCCCCGCGCCCTGGCTCGGCGCCGCGGAGGGCGCGACGCCGGGCTGAACCTCACGCGATCAAACCACGATCGCGCAGCATCGGCTCGATCCGCGCATCGCGACCCCGGAACGCCCGGTAGGCGGCGCCCGGCTCGCGGCTGTCGCCCCTGGCGAACACCTGCTGGCGCAAGCGGGCGGCCACGTCGGCATCGAAGGGATCGCCGGCCTCCACGAAGGCCTGGTAGGCGTCGGCATCCAGCACCTCGGCCCACAGGTACACGTAGTAGCCCGCCGCGTAGCTCGAGCCCGAGAACAGGTGCTGGAAGTGCGGCAACCGGTGGTTCAGGCCCACGCCGGGTGGCAGGCCGCGCGCGGCCAGCACGCGCGACTCGAAGGCCACGATGTCTTCCACCGGTTCGGTGCTTTCATGCGCGGCCATGTCCACGATGGCGCTGGCCAGGTAGCGCACCGTCTCGTAGCCCTGGCCGAACTTGGCCGCGGCATCGATGCGCCGGATCAGCTCGTCCGGAATCGGCTCGCCGCTGACCGCATGGCGTGCATGGCGCTTCAGCACCGCCGGCTCCTGCGCCCAGTGCTCGAACAGCTGCGAGGGCAGCTCGACGAAGTCGCGCAGCACCTGGGTGCCGGAAAGGCGCCGGTAGCCCACATCCGACAGCAGCCCATGCAGGCCGTGGCCGAACTCGTGGAACAAGGTGCGCACGTCGTCCAGCGACAGCAGCGTGGGCGCGCCGGGCGCGCCCTTGGCGAAGTTATTGTTGTTCAGGATCACCGGCGTCGAGACCTCGCCGTTGCGGTGCTGCCAGCGCAGCGAGCTCATCCAGGCCCCGCTGCGCTTGGCGGGGCGCGAGAAGTTGTCGTGCAAGAACAGCCCGAGCACGCGGCCCGTGCTGTCGCTCACTTCGTACGCCAGCACATCCTCGTGGTAGCCCGCCAGATCGGTGCGCAGCGCGAAACGCAGGCCGAACAGGCGCTCGGCGCAATCGAACACCGCGGCCACCATGCTGGGCAGCGCGAAATAGGGCTTGAGCTCGGCCTCGTCCAGCGCAAAGCGTGCCACGCGCACCTTCTCGGCCCAGTAGCGCCAGTCCCAGCCCTCGATCGCGCCGCTGACACCGGCCGCGGCCTGGGCCTCGCGCAGCAGCGCGCGCTCGCGCTCCACCGCCGGCAGCGCGCGTTGCCACACCTCGTCCAGCAGGGCCCACACACGCTGGCGCGTGCCGGCCATGGTGTCGGCCAGCGCGTAGTCGGCATACGTGTCGTAGCCCAGCAACTGCGCCTGCTCGCGCCGCAGCGCGAGGATCTCGCGCGCGATGGTGCAGTTGTCGGGCCGCCCGGCCATGTCGGCGCGCGGCTCGCCGCGCGACACCCAGGCCCGCCAGGCCTGCTCGCGCAGGTCGCGCCGCTCGGAGAAGGTGAGGAAGGGCACGATCAGCGAGCGCGAGAGCGTGATCGCCGCCCCGGACTGGCCGCGCTCGGCCGCGGCCTGCCGCGCCGCGGCGCGCAGGAAGTCCGGCAGGCCGGCCATCGCCGCCTCGTCGGGCAGCGGCAGCAGGTAGCTCGCCTCGTCATGCAGCACGTTCTGCGCGAAGCTGGTGGTGAGCTCTGCCAGGCGCTGCATCACCGCGGCATACCGCGCCCGCTGCGGCGGCGCGAGCTGGGCCCCCGCGCGCACGAAGGCCAGGCGCGTGCGCTCGACCAGGCGGCGCTGCTCGTCGTCCAGGCCCAGCGCATCGCGGCGCTGGTGCACCGCGTCGATGCGCGCGAACAGCGCCGCGTCCTGGTACACCGCGCTGTTGTGCGCGGCCAGCGGCGCGGCCAGTGCGCGCTGCACCGCCTGCAGCTCGGGCGAGGTGGCCGATGCGGCGAGGTTGTAGAACAGCGACTCGATGCGCCCAAGCAGCAGCCCGCTGCGGTCGAACGCGGCCACGGTGTTGTCGAACCCGGGCGGCGCACTGTCCTGCGCGATGGCCTGCAGCTCCTGGCGATGCAGCCGCATCGCACGCTCGAAGGCGGGCTGGAAGTGTTCGGGCCGGATGTGCGCAAAGGGCGGCAGCCCGTGGGGCTGGTCCCACTCGACAAGCAGGGTGTTGGTTTCGGTGTCCATGGGTGGTTTGACCGGCCCGCGCCAGCACCGCTCGTGGCGGCCCGCGACCGGCCCGGTGTCGGGGTCACGAAGGGCCACGATGATGCCACCCCGCGCCGTGCGGGCCGGCGCAGGCGCCGGGGCGGCAATGCCGCGCAACGGGGTATCGCCGCGGCCGAGTGGCTACCATGCGCGCCAGCGCCACACATGGCGAAGGGCAGGCAGCATGAAACTGGATGGACACCGCGAAAGCGACAACGTCGAGGACGCGCGTGGCGGCGGCGCGGGCGGCGGCGGGCGTGGCCTGATCGGGGGCCGCGGCATCGGGCTGGGCACGGTGGTCGTCGCGCTGCTGGCCGGCTGGCTGTTCGGCATCAACCCGATGACGGTGCTGGGCCTGCTCGCCGGCGGCGAGGCGCCACCGGCCCCGCAGCAGGCGCCCGCGGCGCGCCCCCCGGCGGACGACCCGTTGGCCCGCTTTGTCTCGATGGTGCTGGCCGACACCGAGGACGTGTGGCGCGAGCAGTTCCGCCTGATGGGCAAGACCTACCGCGACCCGAAGCTGCGCCTGTACACCGGGCGCGAGGCCACCGCCTGCGGCACCGGCGACGCGGCGATGGGCCCCTTCTACTGCCCGGGTGACGAGAAGGTCTACATCGACCTCGGCTTCTACGACACCTTGCGCACCCGGCTGGGCGCGCCGGGCGATTTTGCGCAGGCCGACGTCCTCGCGCACGAGATCGGCCACCACGTGCAGCAGCAGCTGGGCATCTCCGAGCAGGTGGAGCGTGCGCGCCGCCGCAGCAGCGAGCGCGAGGCCAATGCGCTGAGCGTGCGCCTGGAACTGCAGGCCGACTGCCTGGCCGGCGTGTGGGCCCACCATGCCCAGCGGGCGCGCCAGATCCTGGACCCCGGCGACGTGGAAGAGGCGCTGAACGCGGCCTCGCAGATCGGCGACGACACGCTGCAGCGCAACGCGCAGGGCCGGGTGGTGCCCGAGCGCTTCACCCATGGCAGCAGCGCGCAGCGGGTGCGCTGGTTCAAGCGCGGCATGAGCACCGGCAGCATGGGCCAGTGCGACACCTTCCGCGCCACCAGCTTGTAGGCGCCTGCACCCATGCCCCGCTTCGCCGCCAACCTGTCGATGATGTACCCGGAGCACGCCTTCCTCGACCGCTTCGCCGCCGCCGCGGCGGATGGTTTCCGGGCCGTGGAGTTCCTGTTCCCGTATGCCTTCGAGCCGCACGCGCTGCGCCAGCGCCTGGCCGACCAGGGCCTCGAGCAGGTGCTGTTCAACGCCCCGCCGGGCCACTGGGACGCCGGCGAGCGCGGCCTGGCCTGTTTGCCCGAGCGGGTGGAGGCGTTCCGGCGCGGCCTGCTGGCGCAGGCCCTGCCCTGGGCCGAGGCGCTGGGCTGCCAGCAGATCCATGTGATGGCCGGGCTCGCACCACCCGGGGCCGAGCGCGCGGCGCTGCGGGCCACCTACCTGGCCAACCTGGCCTGGGCGGCGGAGCAGGCGGCCCCGCTGGGCGTGAACCTGCTGATCGAGCCGATCAACCCGCGCGACATGCCCGGCTACTTCCTCACCCACCAGCACGAGGCGCACGCCATCGTGCAGGAGATCGGCGCGCCCAACCTGGGCGTGCAGATGGACCTGTACCACTGCCAGATCGTCGAAGGCGACCTGGCCACGAAGCTGCGGCAGCACCTGCCCACCGGCCGCGTGCGGCACCTGCAGATCGCCGGCGTGCCAGAGCGCCACGAGCCCGATGTGGGCGAGCTGAACTACCCCTACCTGTTCGCGCTGATCGATGCGCTGGGCTGGCACGGCCACATCGGCTGCGAATACCGGCCGCGTGCAGCCACCCGCGCGGGCCTGGGCTGGTTCCAGCCCTACCGCGACGCAGGGCCGCTGGCCGCTCAACCCCGCTGATAGGGCGGCAGCTCGGCGCCGCAGTCGCGGCAGTAGCGCGCGCCCGCGGCATGGCCCTCGCTCAGGCAGGCATGGCAGCTGCGGGTGGTGGGCTCCACGCCCATGCGCTGCGCGGTGAACTCCGCGCTCACGATGCCGGTGGGCACCGCCAGCGTGCCCCAGCCCAGCAGCATCATCACCGAGGCGATGAGCCGGCCCAAGTCGGTCTTGGGCGTGATGTCGCCAAAGCCCACCGTCGTCATCGTCGTGATCGCCCAGTACACCGCCACCGGCACGCTGGTGAAGCCGTTGCCGGGGCCTTCCACCACGTACATCAGCGTGCCCATCACCAGCACCACCAGCAGCACGAACGACAGGAACACCGCCACCTTGCGCCGGCTGGCCCACAGCGCGCGGCCCAGCGCGCCGTACTCGGCCACGTAGGCCGCGAGCTTGAGGATCCGGAAGATGCGCAGCAGGCGCAGCACCCGCACGTCGATCAGCGCATGGACGGCCGGGAACAGCAGCGCCAGGTAGGTGGGCGCGATGGCCAGCAGGTCGATCAGGCCGAAGCCGCTGCGCGCATAGCGCCAGGGCTTGCGCACGCAGGCCAGGCGCAGCAGGTACTCCAGCGTGAACAGCGCGGTGAAGCCCCACTCGAGCACGGTGAACACATCGCCCCACTGCTGGCGGATGGACTCCACGCTGTCGAGCATGACCACGACCACACTGGTGACGATCAGCGCCACCAGCGCCAGGTCGAAGGCCCGGCCGGCCGGCGTGTCGGCCTCGAAGATGATGGTGTAGGCCCGCAGGCGCCAGCCGGTGAGCGGGCGGCCCAGACGTTCGGCGGCTTCGGTGGTGCGTGGTGCAGGCGCGGGCATGCGGTACTCCTCGGCGGCGATTGTGCCGCCGCGAGGCCGGGCGCCGGCCGCACTGTGGCACAGTGCCGCCCTGCTCCCGCCGAAGATGCCCCCATGGCCCTGAAGTCCACCATCTACAAAGCCAGCCTGCAGATCGCCGACATGGACCGCCAGATCTACGGCGACCATGCACTGACGATCGCGCTGCACCCCTCCGAGACCGAGGAACGCATGATGGTGCGCCTGCTCGCCTTCGCGCTGCAGACCCCGCCCGACGACCACCAGGGCGCGCTGCAGTTTGCACGCGGCCTGTCGGACACCGATGAGCCCGACCTCTGGCAGCACGACCTGAGCGGGCAACTGCTGCACTGGATCGAGGTGGGCCAGCCGGACGAGCGCCGCATGGCCAAGGCCTGCGGAAAGGCTGACAGGGTGACGATCTACGCCTTCAGCAGCGCCGCGCCGATCTGGTGGGCCGGCCTGGAGACCAAGGTGACCCGGCTGCGCAACCTGGAGGTCTGGCGCCTGCCGGCCGAGCAGAGCCAGGCCCTGGCCGCGATGGCCGAACGCTCGATGCAGCTGCAGCTCACGATCCAGGATGGCCACGTGTGGGTGAGTGATGCCACGCGCTCGGTGGAACTGCAGCCGCAGCCGCTGTGGCGCGGCGGGCGCTGACACCACCGGCCACGGCCTGAGCGCCGCGGCGCGCAAAGACCCCACATCCGGGCACACCCCAGGCTGGTGGCCACCGGGCCACAACCTATCATCGGCCACCGCTGCAGACCACCGGCCCCACGAGGGCCCACGACCGATGCTCCGCCTGTCCTCCACCCTGGTGCCGGCCCTGGTGCTGGCCGCCGCCTCCACGCTGTCGATGGCCCAGACCCCCACCTCCCCCGAAGACCCCTACCGCTGGCTCGAAGACGTGCAGGGCGACAAGGCCCTGGCCTGGGTGCGCGAACGCAACGCCGAATCACGCAAGCGGCTGGAGGCGCACCCCGGGTTCACGAAGATGCGCGACACCTTCCGCGCGATCCTCGATTCACGCGAGAAGATCCCCTACGTCAGCCGCCAGGGCGACTGGTTCTACAACTTCTGGCGTGATGCCGAGCACCCGCGCGGGCTGTGGCGGCGCACCACGCTGGCCGATTACCGCAAGCCGCAACCGGCCTGGGAGACGGTGATCGACCTCGACGCGCTGGGCAAGGCCGAGGGCGAGAGCTGGGTCTGGTCTGGCGCGGTGTGCTTCGGGCCGGCCTACCAGCGCTGCATGGTGCGCCTGTCGCGCGGCGGCGCCGACGCGGTGGTGGTGCGCGAATTCGACACCGTGGCCAAACGCTTCGTCGACGATGGCTTCAAGCTGCCCGAGGCCAAGAGCGACGTGGACTGGCAGGATGCCGACACGCTGTACGTCGGCACCGATTTCGGCCCGGGCTCGCTCACCGATTCGGGCTACCCGCGCATCATCAAGCGCTGGAAGCGCGGGCAGCCGCTCGCATCGGCCGTCACCATGTACGAGGCCCAGGCCAAGGACGTGGCCGCCTTCGTCAGCGTGGACCGCAGCCCCGGCTTCGAGCGCACGGTGTTCGGCCGCGCGATCGACTTCTACACCACCGAGGCCTCGCTGCTGGTGGCCGGCAAGAACGCGGGCGACAAGCTGGTCGCCATCGACAAGCCCCGCGACAGCCAGCTCAGCTTCTGGCGCGACAAGCTGCTGCTGCAACTGCGCAGCGACTGGACGCTGGGTGATCGCACCTGGCCCAGCGGTGCCCTGCTGGTGGCCGATGCCACCGCCTACCTGGCCGGCGAGCGGCGCTTCACGGCCTTGTTCACGCCCACGCCCACGCGCTCGCTGGCCGGGTTCTCCACCACCGCCAGCCGCGTGCTGGTGAACGTGCTGGACAACGTGGCCGGCAAGCTCGAAGAGTGGCAGCCGGTGGAGGGCCAGTGGCAGCGCCGCGAGGTCAAGGCCCCCTTCCCTGGCACGCTGGGCGCCAGTGCCCTGCACGACCCGCTGCTGAAGCAGGATGCGCTGGCCGAGGCCTACTTCATCACCTACACCGATTTCCTGACGCCCGACTCGCTGATGCTCGGCCGCACCGGCAGCGACGCCCGCGAGACGCTGAAGGCCCGACCCGCCTTCTTCGACGCCACCGGCCTGCGGGTGGAGCAGCGCTTCGCCACCTCGAAGGACGGCACGAAGGTGCCCTACTTCGTGGTGTGGCCCAAGGGCGCCACGGCCGACGGCAAGAACCCCACCCTCCTGTACGGCTACGGCGGCTTCGAGGTCTCGCAGCAGCCCTGGTACTCGGCCGCCTTCGGCACCGCCTGGTACGGCCAGGGCGGTGTGCTGGTGGTGGCCAACATCCGCGGTGGCGGCGAGTTCGGCCCGGCCTGGCACCAGGCCGCCATCAAGGCCCACAAGCAGAAAAGCTATGACGACTTCGCCGCGGTGGCCGAGGACCTGATCGCGCAAAAGATCACCAGCCCCGCGCACCTGGGCATCGAGGGCGGCAGCAATGGCGGCCTGCTGGTCGGTGCGGTGATGCTGCAGCGGCCCGAGCTGTTCAAGGCCGTGGTGTGCCAGGTGCCGCTGCTGGACATGCGGCGCTACCACCAGCTGCTGGCCGGCGCCTCGTGGATGGCCGAATACGGTGATCCCGACAAGCCCGAAGAGTGGGCCTGGATCTCCAAGTACAGCCCCTACCAGAACGTGAAACCCGGCGTGGCCCTGCCGCGCGTGCTGTTCACCACCTCCACCCGCGACGACCGGGTGCACCCCGGCCACGCGCGCAAGATGGCCGCCCGCATGATCGAGCAGGGCCACGCGCCGCTGTACTACGAAAACATCGAAGGCGGCCACGGCGGTGCGGCCGACAACACCCAGAAAGCCGACATGTTGGCGCTGGAGATGGCCTTCCTCTGGCAGCAGCTCGCGCGATGAGCCGCCTGTTCTGCTGGCGAGCCGCCGGCCTGGCGGTGACGCTGTTTCTCGGCGCCGCTGCTGCGGCCCAGGTGCCGGCCGCGGCGCCGGAAGACCCCTACCTGTGGCTGGAGGCGGTGCAAGACGAGAAGGCGCTGGCCTGGGTGCGCGAGCGCAATGCCGCCACGCGCGCGCAGCTGCATGCGCAGCCGGGCTACGAGGCCCTGCGCAGCCGCCTGCGCGCGGTGCTCGACAGCGCCGAACGCATCCCCACGGTCGCGCGCCATGGCGCCTGGCTGTACAACCTGTGGCGCGACCCGCAGCACCCACGCGGTGTGTGGCGCCGCACCACCCTGCCCGAGTACCGCACACCCCAGCCTGAATGGGAAACAGTGCTCGACCTGGACGCGCTGGCCAAGGCCGAGGGCGAAAACTGGGTGTGGGGCGCGGCGTCGTGCCTGGCGCCCGCGCACCGGCGCTGCATGATCAGCCTCTCGCGCGGGGGCGCCGATGCCAAGGTGTGGCGCGAGTTCGACACCGTCGACAAGGCCTTCGTGCGCAACGGCTTCACGCTGCCGGAGGCCAAGTCCAGCGTCGAGTGGCTGGACGGCGACACGCTGCTCGTGGGCACCGATGTCGGCCCCGGCTCGACCACCGTCTCGGGCTACCCGCGCCTGCAGCAGCGCTGGCGCCGCGGCCAGCCACTCGCCGAGGCGCGCACCGTGTTCGAGGTCGAGCGCAGCGATGTCGGCGCCCTGGTCGAGATCACCCGCACGCCGGGCGCCGAGGCCACCGTCTTCGTGCGTTACGTGAATCGCTTCGAGCAGCGGCGCTTCCTGCAGCTGCCCGATGGCAAGCTGCAGCCCATCGACCTGCCGCCCGACGCGCAGATGTGGCTGTGGGGCCCGCAATTGCTGGTGCAGCTGCGCAGCGACTGGCCGCTGGAGGCCGACCAGCACCACCCGCGCGGCGCGTTGCTGGCGATCGACTTCAAGGCCTTCCAGCGGGGCGAGCGACGCTTCGTGCGCCTGTTCGAGCCCACGCCGGCACGATCGCTCGCCGGCATCACCACCACCCGCACCCACCTGTTGCTGAACCTGCTGGACAACGTGAGCAGCCGGCTCGAGGCCTGGCGCCTCGAGCAGGGCCGCTGGCAGCACCGGCCCATCGCCACGCCCACGCCGGGCAGCCTGTCGTTGCTGAGCCTGCACGAGCCACAACTGGCCGACGACCCGCTGGCCGAGGCCGTGCTGCTCACCCACAGCGGCTTCACCACGCCCGACACCCTGTTCCTGGCCGATGCCCGCAGCGGCCGGCTCGACGCGCTGAAGGCGCTGCCCGCGTTCTTCGACGCCACCGGCGTGCGGGTGGAACAGCACTTCGCACGCTCGAAGGACGGCACGCGCGTGCCCTACTTCGTGGTGTGGCCCCAGGGCGCCACGGCGGACGGCATGAACCCCACGCTGCTGTACGGCTACGGGGGCTTCGAGGTCTCGCAACGGCCGCGCTACCTGGCCACTTACGGCCGTGGCTGGATTGAACGCGGGGGCGTCTTCGTGCTGGCCAACATCCGGGGCGGGGGCGAATTCGGCCCGGCCTGGCACCAGGCGGCGGTGAAGGCCGGCAAGCAGACCAGCTACGACGATTTCGCCGCCGTGGCCGAAGACCTGATCGCCCGCAAGATCACCCGCCCCGCGCAACTGGGCATCGAGGGCGGCAGCAACGGTGGGCTGCTGGTGGGCGCAGTGATGCTGCAACGCCCGGAACTGTTCAACGCGGTGGTCTGCCGCGTGCCGCTGCTGGACATGAAGCGCTACCACCGGCTGTTGGCGGGCGCCTCCTGGATGGCCGAGTACGGCAACCCCGACAAGCCGGAAGAGTGGGCCTGGATCTCCGCCTACAGCCCCTACCAGAACGTGAAGCCCGGTGCAAAGCTGCCGCCGGTGCTGTTCACCACCTCCACCCGCGACGACCGGGTGCACCCGGGCCACGCCCGCAAGATGGCCGCCCGCATGGCCGAGCAGGGCCATGCCACGCTGTACTACGAGAACATCGAAGGCGGCCACGCCGGCGCGGCCGACAACGACCAGCGTGCCGAGATGCTGGCGCTGGGGTTTGCGTTCCTGTGGCAGCGGCTCGGCGGGCGTTGAGGTTCAGGCCTTCGGGCGGGCCGATCGGGCCACCTGTTCCACCTTGCCCTGGTGCCTGGGAAAGAAGCCCAGGCGCGGCGCCGTGAAGGTCATCGCGAACAGTTCGCCATTGCGCACGGTGAACCAGGCCACGCCAGCCACCCGCACGTCGTCCGCCTTGCGCACCACGGAGCCGTCGAGCCGGTAGCCCTTGCCACCCAGGAAGTCGGTCGGCGCGAGCCGGTCGAGCTTGAAGGTCGAGCCATCCTTGCCGTAGACGCCTTCGAACAGGGAGGCCAGCTCGTGCGGCTCCATGCTGGCGCGGAACGTGAGCGGCCGCTTGTCCTTGGCCACCTCGACCAGGTTGTCGCCATCGCGAACGCCGATCCACCACTCGAGCGCGTCCACGGTGATGCCGTCCTGCGTCCACAGCACCGGCTTGCGACGGTTGGGCAGGTTGACCTGGTTCCAGGCCGCACCGAGGGTCATGACGATTCGGTCCTCCACGGTGACCTCGCCCGTGGAGACCTTGGCCACGTTGGCGCAGCCCGCCAGGGCCAGCAACATGGAAACGACGAACAATCGGAAGAGATTCATGATGTCAGCTCAGCAAGGTAGGAGCGGATCAGTTCGGCATCCGGCGCCTCGGGCGCCAGTTGAAGGTATTGGTCGAAGGCCGCCGCCGCCTCGGCACGCTGCCCCTGCAGGCGGTGCACAAGACCGACGGATCGGTGTGTCTGCGGCGGTGGCCGTTCGAGTTGAAGCGCCAGACGGTACTCGGCCAGGGCCTGGCCGGCATCGTCACCCTGGGCGCGCAGGCGCAGCGCCTCGCCGCGGGCAAAGTGCAGGTCGGCACGCTGCGGTCGGCGCTGGGACAGCCGCGTGAACAGCACCAGGCTTTCGTCGTACTGGGCGCGCCGCAATTCGTCGTCGACCAGATCGGGCATGAGCGGCTCGATGCGCGCGGCGAACCCTGCCTCACCGAGAAAGCCGCCCGCGCTGCCGGCCAGTTCGGCAAGCACGCGCTGGCGTTCCTCGGTGGGCGGGTGGGTGGCGAACAGCACACTCTTCCTGGCCGGGTCGCCACCGGCACCGGCGCTGAGTTCGTCGCGCAGGTTCTGCCACACGCGCGCCGCCTCGCGCGCGTCGTAGCCGGCCTTGCGCATCAGTTGCAGGCCGATGGCGTCGGCCTCGGACTCATGCTCGCGCGAATAGCCGAAGGCCCCGGCTAGCACCGCCAGTTGCCCGATCAGCCCGATGCCGCCGGCAAAGGCCAGCACGCCCATGAAGGCCGTGCGCGCCTTGATGTCGCGCAGCCGGGCGACCGAGTGGCGTTGCAGGTAGTGGCCGATCTCGTGGCCCATCACGGCAGCGAGCTGGGCCTCGTTGTCCATGCGCAGCAGCAGGCCGGACCAGACCTGCATCATGCCGTTGGGGGCCATCGACGCGTTGAACCAGGGCGTGCGCACGGCAGCGACGCGCGTGTCGTTGCAGTGCGGGCCACCGAGCTTGCAGGCGATCTCGGTGAGGTAGTCGCGCAGCGCGGCATCGCGCAGCAGGAAGCCTCCCCGGCGCAGGCGTGTCTCCTCACGATCCATCATCGCCCACAGCCCGCCCTCGTCGGTGGACAGTTCGGGCTTGGACAGGCGCTCCGGCATCAGCCACTCGGCGGCGCCGGCCGCACCGGGCAAGGCCAGTGCGGCACCGGCCAGAGAGGGCGCAGCACGTCGCCGAACGACCAATCCAGCTTGTCTTCCTTGGTCGGCAGCTTCAACGCGCCGCGATGGTGGATGGAGATCGACCGCGCCACGGCGGCATGCAGGCTGAGCAGTTCGGCCAGGTCATCGGCCTGGCTGCCGCTGAGTTCGAGGCTGCCCAGGCCCAGCGAGGTGGCTCGCGCCATCAGCGCCGTCTTCATGTGCCGTTGCGCGGCATCGGTCCACTCGGCCATGGGCTCGAGCACGCCGCCCGCAGACACCGAGAACAGCTCGACATCGATCGGCGCGATCACCACCTTGGCATCGGCCTGCAGGCCCGCGAAGCCTGGCGCCAGGTTCTGCGCCTGCGACATGCCGGCGCACAGCGCGACACAAACGAACACGACGATGCGCTGCAGGAGCGCCTTGACGTTCTCCATGGAGTCCCTCCCGCTGGTCGCAAACCGACAGCCTTGTCAGGCCGTTTCGGGCGGAAGCCTTGCATCGGATGCGCCCGACCGAACGGTGCTGTTGCCGGAACCGCGGGCGCTGTGGATTGCAGACGACAATCGCGAAGCGACAGCGAACGGAGTGCGCCATGGATGCAACTGCACCAATGCCAAACAGTGCCAGCGACGAGGTGCTGCACTTCTGGTTCGGCCCACCCGAAGACCCGGCCTCCCTGCAGCCGCGCGCGGCCTGGTTCCGCAAGGACGCGGCCTTCGATGCCCAGATCCGTGCGCGCTTCGGGCCGCTGATCGAGCAGGCGCTGGACGGTGCGCTGGTGTCCTGGGCGCAGCAGCCGCTGTCGGCGCTGGCGCAGGTGATCGTGCTGGACCAGTTCACCCGCAATGCCTTTCGCGACACCGCGCGCGCCTTCGCCGGCGATGCGCGTGCGCTGGCCGCGGCGCGTGCGATGCTGGCCGCCGGGCAGGACCGCTTGCTCAGTGGCGTGCAGCGCCAGTTCGTCTACCTGCCCTTCGAGCACGCGGAAGACCTGGCGGCGCAGGACGAATCGCTGCGCCTGTTCGGCGCGCTCGAGCACGACGAGCCCGCGCTGGCCGGCCTGCTGCAGTGGGCGCGGCGGCACCAGGAGATCGTGGCGCGTTTCGGCCGCTTCCCGCACCGCAACCTGGCACTGGGGCGGGCCAGCACCGAGGAAGAACTGGCCTTCCTGGGCACCCCCGGCTCGGGGTTCTGACGGCCCCCACCCGGCGGGCCGGCGCGGCCGCTCAGCGCGAGGCGGGTGCCGGCCCGCCCGCGGCCCGCTGGGCCAGGTCGGCCTTGCAGGTGGGGCTGAGCTGGTCCTTCTTGCCCTTGAGGCACGCGGCCACCCGGCCACCGCCCGGGGCCACGTCGGGGCACAGCTTCTTCAGGTCGGCCTGGCAGGCAGCGCTGAGCATGCTGCGGCCGGTCTCCGCGGGGGCAGCGGGCTGCGCGGCGGCGGGCCCCAACGCTGCCAGCCCGGCGACCACCAGCGCGGCAGCGTCTGAGAGAGGGTGCTTCATGGATGCCTCATGGGTGCCTCAGGCCGCCTTGGCCTCTTGCTCCTGCAACTGCCGCCACATCACCTTGCCCGAGCCGGACTTGGGCAGCGATTCGACGAACTCGACGATGCGCGGCACCTTGTAGGCCGCCATGTGGTCGCGCGCCCAGGTGATGATGTCCTGCTCGGTGGTCTTGCCACGTGCATCGGCGCGCAGCACCACCACCGCCTTGACGGTTTCGCCGCGATACGCATCGCGGCTGGCGATGACGCAGGCCTCCTGCACCGCCGGGCACTTGAACAGCAGCATCTCCACCTCGCTGGGCCAGATCTTGAAGCCGCTGGCGTTGATCATGCGCTTGAGGCGGTCGGTGATGAAGAAGTAGCCCTCCTCGTCCATGCGGCCGAGGTCGCCGGTGCGGAAGAAGGGCTTGCCGTCGAGTTCGATGAACGAGGCGCGGGTGGCCTCGGGGTGGCCCCAGTAGCCCTTGAAGACCTGCGGGCCGTTGGTCACGATCTCGCCGATCTCGCCCGGGGGCAGCTCCTTCAGCGTGTCGGGGTCGATGATGCGTGAATCGGTGCCGAAGATCGGGATGCCCAGGCACTGCAGCTTGGCACGCTCGGGCAGGTTGGCATGGGTGGGCGCGGCGGTCTCGGTGAGGCCGTAGCCTTCGGCGAAGGTGATGCCGAACTCCTTCTGCAGCCGCTCGGCCACGGCCTGCGGCATGGCCGCGCCGCCGCCGGACAGGTAGCGCAGGCTGGAGAGGTCGAAGCTCGCGTAGTTGGGGCTGCCGAAGAGGTCGATGATCATCGTCGGGATGCAGGTCCAGTGCGAGACCTTGTGCCGCGCGATCAACCGGCCGGCGAGCTCGCGGTCCCAGCGCGGCAGGATCACCGTGGTGCCGCCGCCGGCCACCGAGCCCAGCACGCCGTAGATGAAGCCGGTGATGTGGAACATCGGCACCACGCCCAGGCTCACGGTCTCGGGGCCGGCATGGCCCCACTGGCCGCCGCCGATCACGTTCTGCATCAGCGTGCGATGGGTGTGGATGCAGCCCTTGGGCAGGCCGGTGGTGCCCGAGGTGTAGGGCAGCAGCGCCATGTCGTCCGGCCGCGCGGTGTGCGGCGCGGGCACGCGGCCTTCGGCCAGCACGTCGGCCCAGCGCAGCGCACCCGGCGGCAGCGGCGGGTCGGCCAGCAGCCACTGCAGGATGGTCTCGCTGGGGCGCTCGGCGGGGTCGATCTCGGCCGGCATCGCATCGGCGAAGCGGGTGGCCACGATGTGCTTCAGGCGCTGCTCGGCGGGCACCTGCGCATCGGCCTCGGCCACGATGCCGGCCAGATCGGCGGTGGTCAGCGCGATGCGGGCACCGGAGTCGGTGATGTAGTGGCCGAACTCGTCGGCCTTGTTCATCGGGTTGACCGGCACCACCACCGCATCCGCACGCAGCACGCCGTGCACCGCCACCACGAACTGCGGGCAGTTCTGCATGTAGACGATGACCCGGTCGCCCTTGGCCACGCCCTGGGCCTGCAGCCAGCCGGCCAGTGCCTCGGCCTGGCGCCTGAGCTCGGCATACCGCAGGGGCTGGCCGAAGAACAGGTAGGCGGCGCGCTCGGGATAGCGGGTGGCCGAGACCTCGAGGTTGAACCACAGGCTGGTGTCGGGCAGCACCAGTTCGCGCGGCAGGCGCGCGGGCCAGATGGCATGGTGCGGTCGGGTGGGCTGGGCAGTCATGGTGCGAGCGGTCGGGAGTTCGTGCAGAGCGGGGAGTATGCGATGCCCGGCCGGGGCCGCAATCGCGCGAACCCGGGAACTGTCACGGCCGTGACGGCTTGGCCGGCCCTGCGGCGGCCCGGGGAATCACGGGCTGCCCAGTGCGCGGGCACGCTCCTCGATGGCGCGCGCCTGCACGCACTCGGGGTGGTCGAAGTACTGGGGCTTGGAGCACTCGCGCACCAGGCACTTGTGCAAGGCCAGCAGCATGCGGCCACCGCACTGTTCACGCGGGTCGCGTGACTCCCGGGCGGCGGGCACCGGCGACAGCGCGCCATCGGTGGCGGCCCCGGACCGGGGGCTCGCCTCCGGGGGCGGCCGCAGCGGCGGCGGGCTGTCGCCGGCCCCGCCCTGTGCGGTGCGACGCTCCGGCAGCACCGGTGCGGGGCGGGCGGGGGCTGGCCGCTGCGCGGCCGCGGGCAGGGC
>JACRAZ010000024.1 GCA_016213205.1 Burkholderiales bacterium | reverse complement strand
CGAAGGGCCGGGGTACCCAAGGGCGCTGGCGGGCGTTGCGCTGCTGGCCCGGGTGGACACCCGGGCTGCGCATCGCGCCTACGCCAGCGCCCTTGGCCACCCCGGCGTGGGTGCATGGGAAAGCCTCTCAAGCTCTGAGGCCCGGTGCCACCGGGTGGCTGCGCTGCGGCCGGGGCCTGGACGCGTCTTTCGTGGGCTACTTGATCCAGCCGAAGCCGGCGGCCACCAGCCAGGGCGCGACGAACAGCGCGGCCCAGAACGGCGACTTCGGCAGGGCGGCCACGCCGATCAGCGCAATCACCAGCAGGTAGCCGCCCACCAGGCGCAGCAGCGCCTGGTCGCCCCCTGCGGCGGCGTGCGCGGCGGTCTGGCCGGCCAGCATCAGCAGCGGGCCCATGATCAGGAACCAGAACGCGGTGATGCGCGGCGGGTGGCCCATGAACTGGCCCACGAAACCGGCGGCCAGCGCCTCGCCCAGCGGCTGGCGGAACATGACCAGGCCATAGACGGTGTGGCCGATGCCGAGCGCAAACAGGAACCAGGCGGCGATGGGGGTCATGGCGGTCGGGCGCCGCGGCGCCTGAAATATACGGTACCGGATACTATGGCCCGGGTCCGGCAGGCGTCAAGCCACCCGGCTCCCTAGAATCGGTGGCCACATGGGACGCAAAGCCAACCTCGACCGCGAAGCCTGGATCGATGCCGGGCTGGCCTGGATCGCCGAACACGGCGTGGCCTCGCTCGCGGTGGAGCCGCTGGCGCGCACGCTGGGCGTCACCAAGGGCGGCTTCTACTGGTGCTTTGCCAACCGGGACGAGCTGCTGCAGGCCATGCTCGAGCGCTGGGAGGCGCGGGGCACCGCGGAGATCATCCGCGGCGTGGAGCAGGTGCCCGACCAGGCCGTGCAGGCGCGCGAGCTGATCATGCGGGTGGCGAGCACCGTGGAGGCCGAGGCCGACGAGCCCACCCCCGCGGCACGCCTGCAGTACGCCCTGCTGAGCGCGCAGCACGACCCGCTGGTGGGCCCGGCGGTGCAGCGGGTCACCGCGGCGCGGGTGGCCTTCCTGGCCAAGGTGCTGCAGCGCGCCGGCCTCGCGCCCGCGATGGCCCGCCAGCGCGCCACGCTGGGTTATGCCAGCTACGTGGGCCTGGTGATGCTGCGCGCCACGCCGCAGGGCAATGCGGCGGCCCGCGCTTCGCAGCCCCGGCTGGGCGAGGCCTTCCTGGCCATGCTGCTGGCGCCGACGCCGGCATCCGCGGCGGTGGCGGCGGGCCGGGTGCGGCGGCCGCCGCCACGCGCCAGGCCGGCCGGGGGCCGCGGGTAGCGCGCCTTGCTGCCGGCGGGCGCGCCCCGTGCCACCCGGGCCAGCGGGGCCCGGCCAGCGTGCTTCGGCTGCTAGAGTCGCCCGCGATCACGGGTCCTCGGAGGGGCAGGTTCATGCAGACCGTCATTGCGGTGGTGATCGGCGCGCTGCTCGGCGGCGCCTGGGGGCACGAGGCCAACGTGCTGTTCGGTGCGCTGCTGGGCTGGCTGCTGGTGCGTGTGCTGGGCCTGCAGCGCGAACTGGCCGCATTGCGCCAGGCCCAGGCCCAGGGCCAGCCCTGCGCGGCACCCGCCCCGGTGGTGGCGCCGGCGGCCAGCACCGGTGTGGCGACGCCGGTGCCGACGGGTGCCACGCCCGAGGCACCTGTCGCCGAACCGCCCGGAGCAGGCCCGCAGGCACCGGCTGCCGCACCCGCGACAACGGGCTGGGTGTTTGAAGATCGCGGCGTGCCGGTGCCCGACGCCGCGGCGCCGATCACTGCCCTGCCCGTGGCCCCGGCCGAACCGGCGCCACCGCCGGCCGCCCCTGCCGCCCCTGCCGCCCCCGGGCCGGACCGTCTGGCCGCGCTGCGCGCGTGGCTGCTGGGCGGCAACACCATCGCCAAGGCCGGCGTCGGCATCCTGTTCATCGGCTTGGCCTTCCTGGCCAAGTACGCGAGCGAGCATGTCAGCCTGCCCGTCGAGCTGCGCCTGGCCGGGGTGGCCGGCGTCGCGCTGGTGCTGCTGGTGCTGGGCTGGCGCCTGCGCACCCGCCGCGCCGCCTATGCGCAGGTGCTGCAGGGCGGTGCGGTGGCGGTGCTGTACCTCACCTTGTTCGTCGGCTTCCGGTTCTACGGCGTGCTGGGCATCGGCCCGGTGTTCGGGCTGATGGTGGCGGTGGCCGCGCTGGCCGCCGCGCTGGCGGTGCTGCAGGAGGCACCCGCGCTGGCGGTGATCGGCGCGCTGGGCGGCTTTGCGACGCCCTTGCTGGTGTCCACCGGCAGTGGTGACCATGTGGCGCTGTTCAGCTACTACCTGGTGCTGGACCTGGGCATCGCCGCGGTGGCCTGGTTCCGCACCTGGCGCGTGCTCAACCTGGTGGGCTTCGTCTGCACCTTCGTGATCGCCAGCGCCTGGGGCGTGCTGCAGTACCGGCCCGAGCACTTCGCCAGCAGCGAGGCCTTCCTCGTGGCGTACTTCCTGCTCTTCGTGGCGGTGCTGCTGCTGCCGGTGCGGCGCGTGGCGCCCGAAGGCCCGCGCGCGCTGTGGGTCAACGGCAGCCTGCTGTTCGGCCTGCCCACCATCGGCTTCGCGCTGCAGTATGGGCTGGTGCAGCACACCGAGTACGGCGTGGCGCTGTCGGCGCTGGTGCTGGCGGCCTTCTACGTGGCGCTGGCCGCGTGGCTGCGGCGCCGCCCCGGGCTGGCGCTGGTGTTCGAGGCCAGCCTGGCCATCGGCACCGTGTTCCTGACGCTGGTGATCCCGTTTGCGCTGGATGCGCGCAGCACCGCCGGCGCCTGGGCGCTGGAAGGGGCCGGCCTGGTGTGGCTGGGGCTGCACCAGGCGCGCCGGTTGCCCCGTGCGGCCGGCTACCTGCTGCAGGGGCTGGCCGGCGCGGCCATGCTGGTGGGCCACCAGCACGCGGGCCCGCCCGCGGCGTTCTGGAACGCCACGGTGTTCAACACCCTGCTGGCCGCGCTGGGCGCCCTGACGGCGGCCCTCGCGGTGCAGCGCCATGCCGCGCGCGTGGCGCCGCGCGAGGCGGTGGCCGAGCCGCTGCTGATCGGCTGGGCCACGCTGTGGCTGCTGGGGGGCGCCGCGCTGCAGATCGACGGCTTCGTGCCGGCCCGCCAGGGGCTGGCCGCCTGGGTGGCGGTGCTCAGCGTGATCGCCGGTGTGTATGCCCTGCTGTCGTCGCGCCTGGTCTGGCCCCGGGTGGCACTGCCGGCGCTGGGCCACGCGCCGCTGATGATGCTGGCGGTGCCACTGAGCGCGCTGCTGCAGACCAACCCGCTGCACCACGGGGGCTGGTGGGCCTGGCCACTGGCGGTGCTGGCGCATGGCCTGGTGCTGCGACACGCGGTGCCGGGCTGGCCGGGCCCGGGCCGGCGCCTGGCGCATGCACTGGGCGCGCTGGTGGTGGCCGGCCTGGCGGCGTTGCTGGGCCGCGCGCTCACCGCCAACTGGGGCGACGACGCCAGCGCCTGGCCCTGGTTGGGCTGGCTGGCGGGGCCGGCGCTGCTGCTGTTCGTGCTGATGCGCCCGGGCGCCGCATCACGCTGGCCGTTGCGTGCCGACCCGCCGGCCTATCGGCAATGGGCCACCGGCGTGCTGGCGCTGGCCGGCCTGCTGTGGGCGCTGCTGGCCAACATCGGCTCCGACGGCAGTGCACGCCCGCTGCCGCACCTGCCGCTGCTGAACCCGCTGGACCTGGGCCTGGCCATCGCGCTGGTGTCGGCGTGGGCCTGGTGGCGCAGTGAAGCCGCGGACCCGCTGCGCCGCGCACAGCCCGCCACCGGGCCGGCGCTGGTTGGCGGCATGGCCTTCCTGTGGGTCAGCGCCATGCTGGTGCGCGCCTTCCACCACTGGGGGGGCGTGCCCTACCGCATCGACCGCTGGTTCGATTCGCTGCCGGTGCAGACCGGGCTCACGCTGCTGTGGACGGCCATGGCACTGGGGTTGATGTGGCTGGCTGCGCGGCGTGCGATGCGGGCCCCCTGGATCACCGGCGCCGCGCTGCTGGGCGTGGTGGTGCTCAAGCTGCTGCTGGTGGATTTGTCGGGCAGCGGCACGGTCACGCGCATCGTGTCCTTCATCGGCGTGGGCGTGCTGATGCTGGTGATCGGCTACGTCGCCCCGCTGCCCGCGGCCAAGGAAAAGCAACATGCAAACTGAGCGTCCAATGGCCTCGGCATCGGCATCGGCAGCCCTGCGGCGCCAGCTGCCGCCATGGGCGGCACTGGCGCTGCTGCTGCTACCGGGCCTGGCGCTGCGCGCCGAGCCGCCCGCGCTGCGCTACAGCGCGCCGGTGCAGGTGGTGCAGCCGGCGCCCTTCGTGCAACTGGCCTTGCCGGTGGGCGCCTACGCGCGCAGCCGCCACGGCGACCTGGCCGACCTGCGGCTGGTGGACGCGCAGGCGCAGGCGGTGCCGTTCACGCTGCTCGCCCCGCGCGAGGAGGCGCTGGAAACCCGCGAGGCCCTGCAGCCGGTGGCGCTGTTTGCGCTGCCCCGGCGGCCCGAGGGTGATGCGCTGCCGGCCTCGCTGGAGCTCACGGTGCACGAAGGCCGGGTGCAGCTGCGCCAGCGTGGTGGGCCCGTCACCGCGCCGCAACGCAGTGCCGGCTGGCTGTTCGACCTGGGGGAGCCCGCGCCCGAGGCGGCCCGGCCCACCGCCCTGGTGTTGCGCTGGGCCGGCCCCGCCGAGTTCAGCGTGGCCTACGCACTGGAGTTCAGCGACGACCTGCGGCTGTGGCGGCGCGGGCCGCGAGGCCAGGTGATGGCCCTTGCCGCGCCTGCGGGCGCCGCAACGCCGGCATCCGCCGCCCCTGGCGCGCTGACACAACCCCGCATCACGCTCGACGGCGCACGCGAGCGGTTCGTGCGCCTGGTGTGGGCCGATGCAGCGCAGGCGCCGCAACTCGTGGGCGCACAGGCGGTGATGGCACGGCACGAGCGGGTGCCGCGTGATGCGCTGGCCGAGCTGCGCCTGAGCGCCAGCCCCGCCAGCGACCCCCGCGAGCCGGCGGTCGCACGGGGCCTGCAGCTCGACCTCGGTGCGGTGCTGCCCCTGCGTTCCCTCGCGCTGGAGCTGCCCGAGGGCACCTGGGTGCTGCCGCTGCGGGTGCAGGGCCGCGAGCGCGACGGCGAGCCCTGGCGCGAGCTGGGCCAGGGCGTGGCCTACCGCCTGGGCCGCGAGGACGGCAGCGTCAGCCTCTCGCCGCCGCTGGCGCTGCACGCCACGGTGCGCCACCTGCGCCTGCTGCCGGACGAGCGGGCACCGGCGCTCGATGCGGCGCGCACGCCGGTGCGCTTGCAGGTGGCGCTGGCGTCGCTGGTGTTCGCGGCCCAGGGCACGCCGCCCTACCGCCTGCTCGCCGGCGCGGCCGACCCCACCCGCCCCGGCGCGCTGCCGGCCACCACGCTGGTGCCGCGGCTGGACGACGAGCGGCCGCGTTTCGGCCGCGCCACGCTGGGCGAATGGGTGGAATCGCCCGAGGTCGCGCGCGACATCGCGCGCCAGGAAGCCTGGGCCCGCGCCCGGCCCTGGCTGCTGTGGGCCGTGCTGCTGGCCGGTGTGGCCGGGCTGGCGCTGATGGTCTGGCGCATGGCGCGCGGCCGCGCGGCGGGCTGAGGGTCCCGGGCGGGCCCGATGGGGCTCAGACCCCCAGGTACTGCGCCATCGCCGCCGGGTCGGCCGCGAGCTCGGCCGACGCGCCGGCCAGCACGATGCGGCCTTTTTCCATCACCAGCGCCTGGTCGGTGTGCGACAGCACGGCGCGGATGTTGCGGTCCACCACCAGCGTGCTGATGCCCGAGGCGCGGATCAGCGCGATCACGCGCCAGATCTCGGCCACCACCAGCGGCGCCAGGCCTTCGGTGGCCTCGTCCAGGATCAGCAGGCGGGGGTGGGTCATCAGCGCGCGGCCGATCGCGAGCATCTGCTGCTCGCCGCCCGAGAGCTGCTGCCCGCCATGGACCAGGCGCTCGGCCAGGCGCGGGAAGGTGTCGAGCACACGCTGCAGCGTCCAGGTGCTTTGGCCGTCAGCGCCCGGGCGGGCGGCCATCACCAGGTTTTCGCGCACGCTCAGGTTCGCGAAGATGCCGCGGCCCTCGGGCACGTAACCGATGCCGCGCCGTGCCATGCGTTCGGGCGGCTGGCCGGTGACCTCGTCGCCGAACCAGTGCACCTGCCCCTGGCGTGGTGGCAGGTAGCCCATGAGCGTGCGGATCAGCGTGGTCTTGCCCATGCCGTTGCGGCCCAGCAGGCCCAGCGCGGCACCGGCCGGCAGCGTGAAATCCACGCCGCGCAGGATGTGGCTGTCGCCCAGGTAGGTGTGCAGGCCCTGCACCTGCAGCATGGGCGCCGTCACGCGTGGTCCCCGAGGTAGGCGATGCGCACCTCGCGGTGCTCGCGGATGGCCTGCGGCACGTCGCTCGCGATCACCTGGCCGTTCACCATCACGGTGATGCGGTCGGCGATGCGGAACACCGCGTCCATGTCGTGCTCGACCAGGGCGATCGCATGGCCGGGCTTCAGCGCGGCCAGCAAGGCGAGCATGCGTTCGGTTTCCTCGGCGCCCATGCCGGCCAGCGGCTCGTCCAGCAGCAGCACGCGCGGCTGGGTGGCCAGGCACATCGCGATCTCCAGCTGGCGCTTGGCGCCATGGCTCAGCGCGCTGGCGCGCTGCTGCGCCTGCTCGCCCAGGCCCGCCGCCGCCAGCGCCTGGTGCGCCGCGGCGCCGCTGTCGGGGCAGGCCGCGGCCGATTGCCACAGCCGCGCCGGCCGCTGCCAGGCCGCCTGGGCGCACAGGCGCGCGTTCTCGAACACCGTGAACTCGCCGAAGATGGTGGTGCGCTGGTAGCTGCGGCCGATGCCGGCACGCGCGCGCCGGGGCTGCGGCCAGGCGGCGATGTCCTGCCCCTGGAGCAGGATGCGCCCGGCCGAGGCAGGCAGTTCGCCCGACAGCAGGTTGATCAGCGTGGACTTGCCCGCGCCATTGGTGCCGATCACCGCATGCACCTCGCCGACGCGGAAGTCCAGCGAGACATCGTTCACCGCCGTCAGCCCGCCGAAGCGGCGGGTGAGGCCCTCGCAGCGCAGCAGCGCGGGCAGGCTCATCGCGGGCTCCGTTGCAGCAGGCCGATCAGCCCCTTGGGCAGCAGCGCGACGAAGGCGATGATCGTCACGCCCAGCGTGAGCTGCCAGTGGTCGGCCAGTGGGCCCACCAGCGCCGCGTTGGACAGCGCCTCCTTCAGCAGCACGAAGCTCGCCGCGCCCAGCACCGCGCCGCGCAGGTGGCCCAGCCCGCCGAGGATGATGACCAGCAGCACCGCGCCCGATTCATGCCAGGACAGCATCTCGGGGTTCACGAAACCATCCTTGGCTGCCACCAGGAAGCCCGCCAGCCCCGCCAGCGCGCCGGCGATCACGAAGGCGGCCAGCTTGTACAGCGTGGTGGCGAAACCGGCCGCGCGCAGGCGCTGCTCGTTGACGCGGATGCCCGCCAGCGCATGGCCGAAGCGCGAGCGGCGGATCAGCGCCAGCAGCCCGTAGGTGGCCACCAGCACGCCGCAGGCCAGCCAGTACATCGTGCGCTTGTCGTCGGCATCCAGCAGCACGCGCTCGCCCAGTGCCAGCACCGGCCGCAGGTTCAGGTAGATGCCGTCGGTGCCACCGCCGAAGGCCGTGTCGTGGAAGACGAAGTAGGCCATCTGCGCGAAGGCCAGCGTCACCATGATGAAGTACACCCCTTGCGTGCGCAGGCTGAACACGCCGACGAAGAGGGCGTAGGCCCCCGCCGCGCCGGCGGCCAGCCCCATCAGCAGCGGCAGCGAGCCCGGCGCATCGGCCGGCGAGGCCAGCACCGTGGCATAGGCGCCGATGCCGTAGAACGCCGCGTGGCCCAGGCTCACCAGGCCGGTGGTGCCCACCAGCAGCTCCAGGCTGAGCGCAAACACCGCCAGCGTGATGATGCGCAGCACCAGGTCCTGCAGGTAGGGCGTGAGGCCCAGCGGCAGCAGCACCAGCACCAGCGCGGCCAGCGTGGGCAGCAGCCAAGGCGGCAGGCGGAAGGAGGCGTTCACTCAATACCCCCGCGACATCAGGCCCTGCGGGCGCCAGACCAGGATCACCGCCATCAGCAGGTACACGCCGATGCCCGAGAGCTCGGCGAAGAACACCTTGCCGAAGGTGTCGACGAAGCCCACCAGCAGCGCCGCGATCAGCGCGCCGCCGATCGAGCCGATGCCGCCGATCACCACCACCACGAAGCTCACGATCAGCACATGGCCGCCCATGCCGGGGTACACGCTGGACATCGGCGCGGCGATCATGCCGGCCAGCGCCGCCAGCGCCACGCCGCCGGCGAACACGATGCGGTACAGCCGCGTGATCGGCACGCCCAGGCCGCGCACCATGTCGCGATTGGAGGCGCCGGCGCGGATCATCATGCCCAGGCGGGTGCGGTTGACCACGAGGTACAGCGCCAGCCCGATCACGATGCACGCGGCCGAGGCGAACAGCCGGTACACCGGGTAGGTCATCAGGCTGCCCAGCGCGATGGTGCCGGACAGCCAGTCGGGTGGCTTCACGCCGTGCACGTCGTTGCCCACCAGCAGCGAGCGCGCCTCCTCGAACACGAGGATCAGCGCCCAGGTCATCAGCACCTGCTGCAGGTGCTCACGCTGGTACAGGTAGCTGAAGAAGGCCCATTCGAGCAGGTAGCCGAACAGCGCGGACAGCAGCATGCCGCACACCAGCATCAGCACGAAGTTCTGGCCGAACAACGGCGCCAGGCTGAAGGCCAGGTAGGCGCCCAGCATGTAGAAGCTGCCATGCGCCAGGTTGATGACGCCCATGATCCCGAAGATCAGGGTCAGCCCCGACGCGACGAGGAACAGCAGCAGCCCGTACTGGACGGCGTTCAGGCACTGGACGGCGAAGGTGGCGAGGTCCAACGGGCGCGGCTTGGGGGAAGTGGCCGCGGATTATCGGCGAGCCGGCGCAGCCCCGTCGTCGTGCCCTGCCCGCGTGCGCCGGCAGGGCACGCCGGTGGCCGATCACGCCGCCCGCCGGTGCCCCAGCAGCCGGGCCGGCAGGTACAGCAGCGCTGCGATCAGCGCGAAGGCCGCGCCGAAGCCGATGCCCAGCAGCAGGAAGGGCAGCGACAGCAGCCACACGATCGGGGCCAGCACCAGGGCCAGCAGCGCGAGCGGCCAGCACAGCACGAAGAGGATGCACCACAGCAGGAACAGGATCAGCGCCTTCATCTCACGGCCCCAACAAGCATCGGTGCCTGCACTCTAGGCGCGGCCCCGGGTGCCGGCCAGCGTGCTGCGACGGTTCGCGCCGCAGGGTGGACAGGGTGCAGCCTGCGCCGCATGGGCCGTGGCGTGCCGGGGGGCGCGCCGGCCCCGGTGGGCGGGGCGCGCACCGGGGTGGCTCAGCGTGGCCGCTGGCGATACCAGGCGGCGGCCTGCCCGCGCGAGGCGAGGTCCAGCTTGTCCAGGATGTTGGCCACGTGGCGCTTCACGGTGTGCGGGCTGAGCGCCAGCGCGCGGGCGATCAGCTTGTTGCTGTCGCCCGCGGCGATGCGGGCCAGCACGTCGAGCTCGCGTGCGCTCAGGGCCAACGCGGGGTCGCCGGTGCCGGCGCCGGCGGCCATCGGGGCGCTGTCCGCCGCGCCCGTGCCCAGCCAGTGCCGGGCCTGCGCGTGCAGCAGGGCCTGCTCGGCGGGCGTCAGGGCCTCGCCCCAGGGGGCGCCGGCCAGCTCGGCCAGGGTGGCCGGCCCTGGCAGGGCCACGCTGCCGGCTGCCGCGGCCCCGCCGACTGGCGTTGCCAGCGCGGCCAGCACCGGGCGCAGGGCCTGCGCGGCCTCGGCGGGGCGCTCGCCGCGCAGCCAGGCGCGGGCCAGGCGCCAGCGCAGTTCATGGTCCAGCCCGGCCGCGGCCAGCGCGGGCTCGTGCACCAGCGCGGCGGCAAACGCCTCGGCCGCCGCACGCGCCTGTGCCGGCTGCCGGGCCCCGGCATGCCAGGCCAGGCGGCCGGGCAGCGTCAGGCGCAGGGTCCGCGCCAGCGCGGCCAGGCTTTCGTCGTTGGCGGGCAGGGGCGGCAGGCGCGCCGCGAGGGCCTGCACCGTGTCGGCGTCGTCCAGCGCATCGGCCACCCGCAACGCAAAGAACAGGTGGATGCCCCAGGTGGTGCTGCCACGCTGGGTGCGGGCCGGCCGGGTGCCGGGCGCGGCGTCGTCGAACACCGACAGCAGGCGTTCGATGCCCGCACGGGCCGCCGCGGCGTGCCCGGCCTGGGCCTGCGCGGCCGCCTGGGCCGCGCCGACGAAGGCGCGCACGTTGGGCGGTTCGCCCAGCCAGCGTGCATCGGCCTCGGCGCGGGCCAGCGTGGCCAGCGCGTGGGGCGCGTCGCCACGGCAGGTGGCGAGCCAGGTCTCCACCGCCAGGGCGACGGCGCGCAGCGGCGAGGGTTGCGCTTCGGTGGCCAGCAGCGCGCCATCCACGAAGGCACGCAAGGGCGCGGCCATGCCGGGCAGCAGCATGTTCAGCGAGAGCGGCAGGCAGCGGTACCACAGCGAGGCATCGGTGCAGCCCTGCAGCGCCGCGATCGCGGCGCCGTAGTGGCGGCCCACGCCGGGCAGATCACCCTGCTCCAGCGCATGCCAGCTGCGCACCACCTCGGCCAGCACGTGCGCCGTGCGGCTGAGTTCGGTCGCCGCAGGCAGGCGTTGCAGCGCGGCCTGGGCGCCCAGCGTCTGGCCCTGGCCGGACAAGGCCACCGCCTCGTACACCTGGGCCAGCATCGTGCGCTCGGGGTCGGCCTCGCGCGTGAAGCCGGCCACGGCCGCACGCGCGGCATCGCACATGGCCGGCCAGTCCCAGTGGGCCCAGGCGGCCAGGCACCGCAGCATCGACAGCCGGGGTGACGCCGTCACCCGCCCGGGCGGGAACTGCGCCAGCGGCCGCAGCACCGCGTCCACCCGGCCTTCGGCCAGCCGGGCCAGGCCCTGGGCGTCCAGCAGCGCCTCGGCCTCGCCCCAGGCCTGGGCCTGCAGCAGCAGGCCGATGCGGCGGTCGAGGTCGGGCTCGCCGGCAGCGGCACGGCGCCACAGCGCGGGCAACTCGTCCGGGTGGTCGCGGCGCAGCCGCTCCAGCAGGAAGCGGCGGAACAGGTCGTGCAGGCGCAGCGTGGGGCCGTCGGGTTCGAGCACGGTGGCAAACAGGCTGTCGCGTTCGATGCGGTCCAGCCAGGCTGCGGCATCGGCGTCGCCGGTGAGCTCGGCCGCGCGCGCCGGGCTCAGCTCGGCCAGCACCGCGCTGCGCAACAGGAAGCGGCGCATCGGCGGCGGCTGGCGGTCGAGCACCTCGCTGGCGAGGAAGTCGAACACGTGGCGGTCCACCAGCAGGGGGGCCGGCGCGGCGCCCGGCCGGCTGCCGGGCGGCGGCGTGGGGCCCAGCGCGAGCCGCAGGCCCACGGCCCAGCCCTGGGTGCGGGCGAGCAGCGTGTCGGCCGTGCCGGCATCGGCGCCGACGGCCTGCGCCAGGGCGCGGGCTTCGTCGAGCGTGAACTGCAGGTCGGCCTGGCGGAACTCGGCCAGCGCGCCCACCGCGCGCAGCCGCGCCAGCGCCAGCGGCGGGTCGGTGCGGCTGGCGATCGCGATGCACCAGCGCGGGCCCAGGCGCTCGAGCACGCGGTCGAGGAAGTCGTGCACCGCGGCGTCGTCGATGCGGTGCAGGTCATCGATCACGATCACGCCATGGCGGGCCTCGCAGGCCTCGAGCGCGTTCACCAGCGTGCTGGCGGCCTGGCGCCGCGCCTCGGGGGCGGGCGTGGTGGCCATCGCGCGCAGGGCCTCGGGCGACAGGCGCCAGGGCAGGTCGTGCGGCTCCAGCGCGGCGAGCAGGCAGTCCAGCAGGCGGGGCAGGTCGTCACCGCCATCGGCCGAGAGCCAGGCCCGGGCCAGCGGCGCGGACGCGTCGGTGCCGGCACCGGGCCCGGCCTGGGCCTGCACCCGGTCGGCCAGATGGTCCAGCGCCTGCGACAGCGCCGCCGTCTTGCCATAACCCGCCGCCGCGCCCAGCAGCACCAGGCGGTGCTGGAGCATGGCGTCGGCGATGCGGCCCGCCAGCGCGGGCCGCGCCACCAGCGTACCCCGGCGCAGGCGTGGCGGTTGGATCTTGCTGACGGCGAAGTTCATCGCACTGCGGTGGGGGACGGCGCGGGCGCTGCGACGCGCGCATTGTGCCGCCGTGGCTCCTTCGGGCGATGGCGCCGACCGCCGGCGCCCGCACACTGCGGACATCGCCCCACAGTGCCACCCTTCGCCGATGCTCACCGTCCACCACATTCCCGTCTGCCCGTTCTCACAGCGCCTGGAGATCCTGCTGGCGCTCAAGGGCTGCCCCGAGGCGGTGGCCTTCGAGGTGGTGGACATCACGCAGCCGCGTGCGCCCGAGTTGCTGCGCAAGACCGGTGGCAGCACCGCGCTGCCGGTGCTGGAGACGGCCGACGGCACCGTGCTGCGCGAGAGCCTGGTGATCCTGCGCTACCTGGACATGGCCTTGCCGGGCCCGCCGGTGGCGCAGGCCGAGCCGCTGCGCCATGCGGTCGAGAACCTCCTGGTCGCGCAGGAGCGCGACTTCGGCCACCAGGGTTATGCCTTCGTGATGAACCAGGACTCGCAGCGCCGGGATGCGCTGCGGCAGGGCCTGCTGGACCAGTACGCGCGGCTGGACGAACTGCTGTGCCGCCACAGCGCGCGCGGGCCGTGGCTGTTCCAGCGCTTCGGCTGGGCCGAGGCGGTGTTCACGCCACTGTTCATGCGCTTCTGGTTCCTGGGCTACTACGAGGGCTTCGAGCTGCCCGACGAGCCGCGATTCGCGCGGGTGCGGGCCTGGCAGGAGGCCTGCCTGGAGCACCCGGCGGCGCAGCAGGTCACGCGCGAGCAGATCGTGAAGCTGTACCACGACTACGCCCGCGGCGCCGGCAACGGTGCCTTGCTGCCGGGGCGCACACGCTCGTCGTTCGTGCTTGCGCCGCACTGGTCCCGCCGGCCCTGGCCCCCGCGCGACAAGTGGGGGCCGGCGCCGGGGGACGCCGAACTCGGCCTGCTGTAGGCGCGCAGGCGCGCGCGCCGTGCGGCGGGCGATCAGTGCCGGCAGCCGCGCCCGGGGTCGGCCAGCGCCTTGACGGCGATGCCGGTCATCACGTTGTAGTGGCCCTTGACCTCGCGGATGTAGAAGTCCTGTACCGGGTTGCGCTGCGGCGAGAGCGTGAACCTGCCACGCGGGCTGTCCACCAGGGCCTTGTTCATTGCGGCGTACAGCGGCTCGCGCCGGGCCAGGTCGCCCTTCACCGCGGCCAGCCCCACCCCCAGCAGCTGGGCCGCGTCGTAGCCCTGCACCGCGTACACGTCGGGGTTGGTGCGGAAGGTCACCGCGAACTTGTTGCGGAAGGCGGTGTTGCGCGGGGTCTCGATGTTGTCCGCATAGTGCAGCGTGGTCACCAGGCCCTGGGCCGAGGCGCCCTGCGCCTCCAACGTGCCGTCGGTGATGAAGCCCGAGCCCATCAGCGGCACGGTCTTCTTCAGGCCCGCGGCGTCGTAGTCCTTGACGAACTTGACCGCGCCACCGCCGGCGAAGAACGCGAACACCACATCGGGCTTCTGCGCCGCGATCTCGGTCAGCAGGGCCTGGAACTCCACGTTCGGGAACGGCAGCGAGAGGTCCTTGATGACCTTGCCGCCGCCCTTCTCGAAGGCCTCGGTGAAGCCCTTGACGGTTTCGTTGCCGGCGGCGTAGTTCCAGGTGATCGTCATTGCGCGCCGATGGCCCTTTTGCGCCGCCACCACGCCGGTGGCGTACCCGGGCTGCCAGTTCGAGAACGAGCTGCGGAAGATGTTGGGCGCGCACTGCGCGCCGGTGATCGCATCGGCGCCCGCGTTGGGCACGATCATCAGCGTGTTGCTCTCCTTGGCCGCGCGCGCCATTGCCAGCGCCACGCCCGAGTGCACGCTGCCCACCAGCACGTCCACCTGGTCGCGCTTGATCAGCTTGTTGACGTTGTCGGTGGCCTTGGCCGGCTCGGACTCGTCGTCCACCTTGAAGTACTGCACCTCGCGCCCGCCGAGCTTGCCACCCTGCTCGTTGACGAAGAGCCGGAAGCCCTTCTCGATGTTGTCGCCCAGCGCGGCATAGGTGCCGGTGAAGGGCAGCATCAGGCCCACCTTCAGCGGCGGCTGCTGGGCCTGCGCGGCCAGGCAGGCCGTGGCGGCCAGGGTGAACAGCGTGCGACGGGGCGCGATCGGCATGGGGCGGGTCCGGGGCTTTTTCGGGAGCCGCGATTGTGGCGTGCCCGCCGGCGCGGCCTCAGCGCATCGGCAGCCCGACGTAGTTCTCGGCCAGCACCGTCATCGCGGCGGTGGAGCCGAACAGGTAGGCCAGCTCGGCCTGCTGCATGCGCTCGCCGAAGCTGCCGGTGTCCGGAAAGCGGTGCATCAGCGAGGTCATCCACCACGAGAAGCGCTCGGCCTTCCAGATGCGCGCCAGCGCACGCTCCGAGTAATGGTCCAGCCCGCCGGCGCCACCCCGGTAGTGCTCGGTCAGGCCCTGCCACAGGTAGCCCACGTCGCTGGCCGCGAGGTTCAGGCCCTTGGCGCCGGTGGGCGGCACGATGTGGGCCGCATCGCCGGCCAGCAACAGGCGGCCGAAGCGCATGGGCTCGGCCACGAAGCTGCGCAGCGGCGCGATGCTCTTTTCCAGTGACGCGCCGGTGACCAGCTGCGCCGCGGTGTCGGCCGGCAGGCGGCTCTTGAGCTCCTCCCAGAAGGCGTCGTCGGACCACTGCGCCACGTCGTCCTGCAGCGAGCATTGCACGTAGTAGCGGCTGCGGGTCTTGCTGCGCTGGCTGCACAGCGCGAAGCCGCGCTCGTGGTGCACGTAGATCAGCTCGGGCGAGACCGGTGGCGTGTCCGACAGCAGCCCCAGCCAGCCGAACGGGTAGACCTTCTCGTGGGTGGTGATGTGCTCGGCCGGCACGCTGGCGCGGCACACGCCGTGGAAGCCATCGCAGCCGGCGATGAAGTCGCAATCCACCGTGTGGGTGACACCGTCCTTCTCGTAGTGCACGCGCGGCGTGTCGGACGCGAAGCCTTCGAGGCGCACGTCCTGCGCCTCGTACACGGTGGGCAGGCCGGCGGCGGTGCGCGCATCCATCAGGTCGTGCGTCACCTCGGTCTGGCCGTACACCATCACGCGCTTGCCGGTCAGGCCGTGCAGGTCGATGCGGTGGCGCTGGCCGGCGAAGCACAGCTCCACGCCGTCGTGCGGCAGGCCCTCGCGGTGCATGCGCGCACCCACGCCGGCTTCGTCCAGCAGGTCCACGGCCGTCTGCTCCAGCACGCCGGCGCGGATGCGGCCCAGCACGTACTCGGGGCTGCGCTGTTCCAGCACGATGTTGGCGATGCCCGATTTGGCTAGCAGCTGGCCCAGCAGCAGGCCCGCGGGGCCGGCGCCGATGATGGCGACCTGGGTCTTCATGGCGGTGTCTCCGTGTTTGGTGCTTGACGGGGGTCAAAGCGTAGGGGCCGTCAACGGCCCCTTCAATGGACAGAAGCCACCAAGGCTTGGACAATTCGAACATGCTTGCCCGATCCGAGGCCGCCCCGCGTGCCGCCTTGCCCACCTACGCGCTGTACGGTGAACACGGGCGCACCGAGGCCACTGACTGGCTGCACTGCGAATCCATCGCCGAGCGCAGCCAGCACCATGCGTGGGAGATCCGGCCTCACCGGCATGAACAGCTGTTTCAAATTCTGTACATCGCGCGCGGGGCCGTGGCGGCCCGGCTGGACGATCGCAGCGAGGTGCTGGCCGGGCCCTGCGTGCTGGCGGTGCCGGCCCTGCTGCCACACGGCTTCCGGTTTGCGCCGGAGATCGATGGCAGCGTGATCACCGTGCTCGAGCGCCACCTGGTGCAGCTGCTGTCGGGCGCACCGGCGCTGGCCGAGCGGGTGATGCAGCCGCTGCTGCTGCGCTGGGTGGATGGCGACGACGCCGGTGCCGCGGTGGCCACCGCGGTGCGTGGCTTGCGGGACGAGTTCATCGGCACCGGCCCCTGGCGCGACCTGGCGCTGGACGCGGCCCTGCTGCGCCTGGCCGTGGCGCTGGGCCGGCTGGCCCCGGCGCCGGCCGAGGCGTCGCGCCCGGGCCTGGGCGGCGCGCGCGCGCTGGGCCATGTGCGGCGCTTTCGTGCGCTGGTGGAGGCGCAGTACCGCCAGCAGCCCACGCTGGCCGCGCTGGCGCGCCCGCTGGGCATCACGCCGACGCAGCTGAACCGGGCCTGCCACCAGGTGCTGGGGCATTCGGCCCTGGGCGTGCTGCATGGCCGGCTGGTGCTGGAGGCCCAGCGCGACCTGGCCTACACCACGCTCAGCATCAAGCAGGTGGCGCTCGGGCTCGGTTTTGGCGATGCAGGCTACTTCAGCCGCTTCTTCCTGCGCGAGACCGGCCAGACGCCCAGCGCCTGGCGCCAGCAGGCCGTGCGCTGAGCCACGCACCGCCCTGTCCCGCACCATCCCGCACCATCCCGCGCTGGGCCGGGCGGGCACGTTCTCTGTGCAGGCCGGCCCGGCCAGGCCCCAGCTTGGGGCATGCCCGCACGCGCAAGCGCCAAAACACGCCGGAAAGCGGCCTGCGGCCACTGGCGCGTGACTTGCTAATGAACCGGTGCCCCGACCGGGCAGCCCCTTCCGCCGGGGCCGGCCCGGAAAGATCAGCCTCCGCTGCCGCTGGCGGAGCACGCCGGCCCCACGCCGGTGCCGGCAACGAAGCCGGCCGCTGAAACCCCCACCACCCCTTTGATCGCGAGGCCCGGCGCCGCGCACCCCTGGCATGCCCGCTCGCGGTCAGGCCGGTGGTCGCCTGTCGCGCGCCTGCCTGGAAAGACAAGCTCATGGACATCGTCGTCGTCGGCCACGGCATGGTCGGCCACAAGTTCCTCGAATCGCTGGCCGACACCGGCCTCGCGGACCTGCGCGTCACCGTGCTGTGCGAGGAGCCGCGCGCGGCCTACGACCGGGTGCACCTCTCCGAGTTCTTTGCCGGCAAGTCGGCCGATGACCTGTCGCTGGTCGAGCCCGGCTTCTTCGAGCGCACCGGCTACACCCTGCGCCTGGCGGCGCGGGCAGTGGCGGTGGAGCGGCGCAACCACACCGTCACCACCGTCGATGGCGAGGTGCTGCACTACGACAAGCTGGTGCTGGCCACCGGCTCCTCGCCCTTCGTGCCGCCGGTGCCGGGGCGCGAGCGGCCGCACTGCTTTGTCTACCGCACGATCGAAGACCTGCAGGCCATGCAGGCGGCGGGCGCGCGCGCGAAGAGCGGCGTGGTGATCGGCGGCGGCCTGCTCGGCCTGGAATGCGCCAAGGCCCTGCGCGACATGGGCCTGGACACCCACGTGGTGGAGTTCGCGCCGCGCCTGATGGCGGTGCAGGTGGACGAGGGCGGCGGCCGCATCCTGCGCGCCCGCATCGAGGCGCTGGGCGTGCACGTGCACACCGGCCGCAACACGGTGGAGATCACCGACGGCGCCAGCGCGCGCCACCGCCTGGTGTTCGCCGACGGCAGCCACCTCGAGACCGACATGCTGGTGTTCTCGGCCGGCATCCGCCCGCGCGACGAACTGGCACGCCAGTGCGCGCTGGCCATCGGCCCGCGCGGCGGCGTGGTGATCGACAGCGCCTGCCGTACCAGCGACCGCAACGTCTACGCCATCGGCGAGTGCGCCTCGTGGAACGAGCAGACCTTCGGCCTGGTGGCGCCGGGCTACGACATGGCACGCGTGGCGGCCGCTCACATCGCAGGCCAGGCGGATGCCGCCTTCGTCGGCGCCGACCTCAGCACCAAGCTCAAGTTGCTGGGCGTGGACGTGGCCAGCATCGGCGATGCGCACGGCCGCACCGCGGGCAGCCGCAGCTTCCAGTTCACCGACGAGCTGCGCCACATCTACAAGAAGATCGTCGTCAGCGCCGACGGCAAGCAACTGCTCGGCGCGGTGCTGGTGGGCGATGCCGCCGAATACGGCACGCTGCAGCAGATGGCGCGCAACGGCATCGCGCTGCCACCCGAGCCGCAGCAGCTGATCCTGCCGGCCGGTGACGGCGCCGCCCGGCCCGCGCTGGGGCCCGATGCGCTGCCCGACAGTGCGCAGATCTGCTCGTGCAACAACGTCAGCAAGGGCCGCATCTGCGCCGCGGTGGGCGAGGGCGCCACCACCATCGCCGACATCAAGGCTGCGTGCAAGGCCGGCGCCACCTGCGGCGGCTGCGTGCCGCTGGTCACCCAGGTGATGAAGGCCGAGATGGCCCGGCGCGGCCTGGCCGTGAATAACCATGTCTGCGAGCACTTCGCCTATTCGCGCCAGGAGCTCTTCCACCTGGTGCGGGTGGGCGAGATCCGCGACTTCGGCACCCTGCTGGCACGCCACGGCAAGGGCCTGGGCTGCGATGTCTGCAAGCCGGCGGCGGCCAGCATCTTCGCCTCGTGCTGGAACGAGTTCGTGCTGAAAAAGGAACTCGCCAGCCTGCAGGACAGCAACGACTACTACCTCGGCAACATCCAGAAGGACGGCACCTACTCGGTGGTGCCGCGCATGCCCGGCGGCGAGGTCACGCCCGATGGGCTGATCGCGGTGGGCCAGGTGGCCAAGCGCTACGGCCTGTACACCAAGATCACCGGCGGCCAGCGGGTGGACCTGTTCGGCGCGCGGGTCGAGCAGCTGCCGGCGATCTGGGAGGAACTGATCGCCGCCGGCTTCGAATCCGGCCATGCCTACGGCAAGGCGCTGCGCACGGTGAAAAGCTGCGTGGGCTCCACCTGGTGCCGCTATGGCGTGGGCGACAGCGTGGGCCTGGCGGTGGCGTTGGAGCACCGCTACAAGGGCCTGCGCGCGCCGCACAAGATCAAGTTCGGCGTGTCCGGCTGCACCCGCGAATGCGCCGAGGCGCAGGGCAAGGACGTGGGCGTGATCGCCACCGAGAAGGGCTGGAACCTCTACGTCTGCGGCAATGGCGGCATGAAGCCGCGCCATGCCGAGCTGCTGGCCAGTGACCTCTCGCGCGACGAACTGGTGCGCCTGATCGACCGCTTCCTGATGTTCTACGTGCGCACCGCCGACCGGCTGCAGCGCACCAGCACCTGGCGTGAGGGCCTGGAAGGCGGCCTCGGCTACCTGAAGCAGGTGCTGCTGGACGACAGCCTGGGCCTGGCCGCCGAGCTCGAGGCGCAGATGCAGCACGTGGTGGACACCTACCAGTGCGAGTGGAAGAGCGCCGTCACCGACCCCGCGGTGCGCAGCCGCTTCCGCTCGTTCGTCAACAGCGACCAGCCCGACGAGCACATCGTGTTCGTCGAGGAGCGGGGCCAGATCCGCCCGGCGCGCAGCGTGGCGCACGGGCCCGAGGCCACGCTGGCCGAAGCCCAGCCCTGAACCCGCAACCCAATTCAACAGCCCCCGCAGCCCCACCATGAGCCACGACACCTCCCGCTGGACCGCCGTCTGCGCGGTTGACGACATCCTCTCGAACACCGGCGTCTGCGCACGGGTGGAAGGCCGCCACGTGGCGGTGTTCCGCGTCGGCGACAGCCAGTTCTACGCCATCGACAACGTCGACCCCAAGTCGCAGGCCAGCGTGCTGGCGCGCGGGCTGATCGGCAGCCTGGGCGAGCGCGTCGTCGTGGCCTCGCCGCTGTTCAAGCACCACTTCGACCTGCGCAACGGCGAATGCCTGGAATCGCCCGCGCACTCGGTGCGCGCGCATGCCGTGCGCGTCGAGAACCAGCGTGTGCTTGTCGCACTGGCCTGAACCCGCTTCCCCACCCGCAAGCCCACCACGACCAGGAAACCCCATGGCCTACCTCGCACCCACCGAATTCGTCACCAAGATGGTCGACGCCGGCGAATCCAAGCTGCTGATGTCGACCCGCGACACGCTGATCCGTGCCTACATGGCCGGCGCCATCCTGGCGCTGGCCGCGGCGTTTGCCGTCACCGTCTCGGTGAACACCGGCAATGCGCTGGTGGGCGCGCTGCTGTTCCCGGTGGGCTTCTGCCTGCTGTACCTGATGGGATTCGACCTGCTCACCGGCGTGTTCACGCTGGTGCCGCTGGCCGTGATGGACAAGCGCCCCGGCGCCACCTGGGGCGGCGTGATGCGCAACTGGACGCTGGTGTTCTTCGGCAACTTCGCCGGCGCGCTGACGGTGGCCGCGTTCATGGCCGTCATCTTCACCTTCGGCTTCACCGAGGCGCCCAACGCCGTGGGCCAGAAGATCGGCAGCATCGGCGAGGGGCGCACGGTGGGCTACTCGGCGCACGGCGCGGCCGGCATGCTCACGCTGTTCATCCGCGGCGTCATGTGCAACTGGATGGTCTCCACCGGCGTGGTGGCGGCGATGATGTCCACCACCGTGTCCGGCAAGGTCATCGGCATGTGGATGCCGATCCTGGTGTTCTTCTACATGGGCTTCGAGCACTCGATCGTCAACATGTTCCTGTTCCCCTCGGGCCTGATGCTGGGCGGCAACTTCACGATCATGGATTACCTGCTGTGGAACGAGATCCCCACCGTCATCGGCAACCTGGTGGGCGGGCTCACCTTCGTGGGCGCCACGCTGTACTCCACCCACTACAAGCCGGCGCCGGCGCGCGTGGTCTGATGCTGCGCGGCGCCGGGTTGGCGGCGGCCAGGCCCGGGCGGCCATGACGGCGGCGCTGCGCCTGGCCGTCGGCCAGCATTCCGAGGCCGGGCGCAAGCCCCTGAACCAGGATTTCCACGGCGCCGCCCTGCCGGGCGAGCCGCTGCTGGGCAGCAAGGGGGCCGCCATCGCGCTGGCCGACGGCATCGGCAGCAGCGCCGTGAGCCAGGTGGCCAGCGCGGCCGCGGTGCGCGGCTTTCTCGACGACTACTACTGCACCTCCGATGCCTGGCCGGTGAAGCGCGCGGCCCAGCGCGTGCTGGCCGCCACCAACTCGTGGCTGCATGCGCAGACCCAGCGCAGCGATGCACGCTTCGACAAGGACCGGGGCTACGTCTGCACCTTCAGCGCGCTGGTGTTCAAGGGCCGCGAGGTGCACCTGCTGCACGTGGGCGACGCGCGGGTCTACCGGCTGCACCCGCAGGCGCTGGAGCAGCTGAGCGACGACCACCGCGTGCGCCTGGCCGGTGGCGAATCCCACCTGGGTCGCGCCCTGGGCGCCGGGCCCACGGTGGAGATCGACTACCGCTGCTGGCGCGCCGAGGTGGGCGAGCTGTACCTGCTGGCCACCGACGGCGCCTACGAGCACCTGGACGCGGCCGCCGTGCACGCGGCGCTGGCCGCCCACCCCGACCACCTGGACGCCGCTGCCGCCGCGCTGGTGGCCCAGGCGCTGGCGCGCGGCAGCGCCGACAACCTCACGCTGCAGCTGGTGCGCGTGCTCGCGCTGCCCGACGAGCCGGCCGACCGCCTGCACCACCAGCGCGAGGGTCTGGCGCTGCCGCCGCCGCTGGTGCCCCGCATGGTGTTCGAGGGCTACACCATCGTGCGCGAGCTGCACGCCAGCGCCCGCAGCCACATCCACCTGGCGCTGGAGCAGGCCACCGGCCGCCAGGTGGTGCTGAAGACGCCCTCGGTGGACCTGCGCGACGACGCGGCCTACCTCGACCGCTTCCTGCTCGAGGATTGGGTGGCCCGGCGGCTGGACAACGCGCACGTGCTCAAGCCCTGCGAGCCCGTGGAACCCCGCCGGCACCTCTACGTGGCGATGGAATACGTGCAGGGCCAGACGCTGGCGCAGTGGATGACCGACCACCCGCGGCCCGCGCTGGACACCGTGCGCCGCATCGTCGAGCAGCTGGCGCGCGGGCTGCAGGCCTTTCACCGCAAGGAGATGCTGCACCAGGACCTGCGGCCCGACAACATCATGATCGACGCCACCGGCACCGTGAAGATCATCGATTTCGGCGCGGTGCACGTGGCCGGCCTGGCAGAGGGCACACGCGAGGCGGGGGCCGGTGCCATCCGTGGGGCGCTGCAGTACACGGCGCCCGAGTACTTCACCGGCGAGGGCGGCTCGGCGCGGTCCGACCTGTTTTCGCTGGCTGTCATCACCTACCAGATGCTCACCGGCCGCCTGCCCTACGGCCTGCAGGTGCCGCAGCTGCGCAGCCCGGGCGAGCTGGGCCGGCTGCACTACCAGCCTGCGCGTGCCCTGCGGCCCGAGTTGCCGACATGGATCGATTCGGTGCTGCGCCAGGCGCTGCACCCACGCGCGGCGCGCCGGCACGAGGCGCCCTCGGCCTTCATCGAAGACCTGCGCAAGCCGGGCGCGCAGCACTTGCGCGAGCAGCGGGTGCCGCTGCTGGAGCGTGACCCGGTGCGCTTCTGGCGCGGGCTGGCCTTGCTGTTGGCCGCGGCGGTGGTGCTGCTGGGCGGCCTGCTGGTGCACGGGCGCTGAGCCGGCACTGGCGTGTCGGTTGCTTCAAAGCTGCCTTTCGAGGGCGGTGGACTTTGTAGTAGCCGGGATTTCGTCCCGGCGACCGACTCCCTTTCTTTGCTGGTGCAAAGAAAGGAAGCAAAGAAGGCACCTTCAACCCAACATCCGATTTGTGCATCCGACCCGAATGTGCATCCGCTTATCCACGAGCCTGGCATTCTTAAGACCCCGAACCGTCGGTCACCAGATTGGCACAAACACCCCACTGGCATCCGAGTGCCCGCGACGCCTCGTCCGAAGGGGCGCAAGGCGCCCGGCGAATCAAGGCAGTCGCGCTCCGCTTTCGAATGCCAGGGCGAGCTCACTGCCAATCTGGTGACCGACGGTTCGGGGTATTGAGGATGCCAGTGGCGGTGGATAAGCGGATGCACATTCGGGTCGGATGCACAAATCGGATGTTGAGAGCTGCTTTCTTTGCCTACTTTCTTTGCAGCGGCAAAGAAAGTAGGTCGGTCGCCGGGACGAAATCCCGGCTACTAGAAAGTCCTCCGCCCTAGAAAGACGGCAGCAACGGGCCGCAGACGCGCCACCCCGCGCCTCAAACCCGCTCGAGCACCACCGCAATGCCCTGGCCCACGCCGATGCACATGGTGCACAGCGCATACCGCCCGCCGATGCGGTGCAGCTGATTGACCGCCGTGGTGGCCAGCCGTGCCCCCGAAGCGCCCAGCGGGTGGCCCAGCGCGATGGCGCCGCCGTTCGGGTTGACGCGCGCATCGTCGTCGGCCAGGCCCAGCTGGCGCAGCACCGCCAGGCCCTGGGCGGCGAAGGCCTCGTTGAGCTCGATCACGTCCATCTGCGCAAGCGTGAGGCCGGTGAGCGCCAGCACCTTCTGCGTGGCCGGGGCCGGGCCGATGCCCATGATGCGCGGCGGCACGCCGGCCGTGGCCATGCCCACCACGCGGGCACGCGGCGTCAGGCCATGCTTCGCGGCAGCGGCCTCGCTGGCCAGCAGCAGCGCGCAGGCGCCGTCGTTCACGCCCGAGGCGTTGCCCGCGGTCACGCTGCCATCGGGCCTGACCACGCCCTTCAACTTGGCCAGCGCCTCCAGCGAGGTTTCACGCGGGTGCTCGTCCTGCTTGACCACCAGCGCATCGCCCTTCTTCTGCGGGATGGTGACCGGCACGATCTCGGCGTCGAAGAAGCCGGCCTTCTGCGCGGCCACGGCCTTGAGCTGCGAGGCCAGGGCCATGCGGTCCTGCGCGGCACGCTCGATGCCGAACTCCACCGCCACGTTCTCGGCCGTCTCGGGCATGGAATCCACGCCGTGGAGTTCCTTCATCTTCTTGTTGATGAAGCGCCAGCCGATCGTGGTGTCGTACACCGCGTTGGCGCGCGAGAAGGCGCTCTCGGCTTTCGGCATCACGAAGGGCGCGCGGCTCATGCTTTCCACGCCGCCGGCGATCATCAGCTGCGCCTCGCCGGCCTTGATGGCGCGCGCGGCGCTGCCCACGGCATCGAGCCCCGAGCCGCACAGGCGGTTGATCGTGGCGCCCGGCAGGCTCACCGGCAGGCCGGCCAGCAGCGAGGCCATGTGGGCCACGTTGCGGTTGTCCTCGCCGGCCTGGTTGGCGCAGCCGAACAGCACGTCGGTCACCGCTTCCCAGTCGACCCGGGCGTTGCGCGCCATCAGCGCCTGCAGCGGAATGGCACCCAGGTCGTCGGTGCGCACCGACGACAGCGCGCCGCCGTAGCGGCCGATGGGGGTGCGCACGGCGTCGCAGATGAAGGCTTGGGTGCTCATGGGGTCTTCCTCGTGAAGTGCGGTGAACCGGAAAGCGCCGATTGTGCTGTTGCGCGCGCGCGCTGTGCGTCGCTGGCGTGACGTTTGCACGCTGCGCGTTCGCATCGTGAACTTCGTGCCCCGGCGGGCGCAGAAAACGCGCTCCGCCTGCCGCGGCGGGGTCAAGTTCCACGGCGCAATGGCCGAAACAGCAGTCAAGCAGTACCCCTCGGCTTGCCCGAGCCATTCCGGAAACGACCATGGCTTCGACGATCGACATCGACAACCTGCGCGTAGGCATGTTCGTCCACCTCGACCTGGGGTGGTGGGCACATCCGTTCGCGCTGTCGAACTTCGTGGTGACCTCGCCGGACCAGATCGCCACCATCCGCGGCCTGGGCCTGAAGAAGCTGCGCTGGAGCCCCGAGAAGAGCCGCCTGGCCGAGAGCCCCTCGGGCCACTGGCACACCGTGGGCGACAGCCAGGTGCTGGACAGCCAGGTGATGGACATCCAGGCGCCCGAGGGCGGCGCCGACGCCGCGCAGGCCGCCAGCGCCAAGGCGGCCGCCGCGCACCACCGTGCCGCATTGGCCGCGCAGCGGCACGCCGAGCGGGTGTGCATGCAGCAGTACGCCGAGGCCGGCCAGGCCTGGAAGGTGGCCGCCGACCAGGTGCTGACGGTGCCGGTGGCCGCGCGCGAGTCCACCGAGTGGCTCACCCGTTCGCTGCTGGACAAGATGATGATCGACGGCGAGCTGTGCATCCGCGTGCTCGCCGATGCCGGCGGCGAACGTGCCGGCGCGCACGCGCTGAACGTGGCGGTGATCTCGCTGCTGATGGGCCGCGTGTTCGGCTTCTCGGAGGCCGAGATGATGGACATGGGCGTGGGCGCGCTGCTGCACGACATCGGCAAGCTCGAGCTGCCCGAACGCCTGCGCCTGCCCGATGGCCAGTTCACCCAGGCCGAGAACCTGCAGTACCGCGAGCACGTGGCGCACGGCATTGCGCACGGCCAGCGCATGAGCCTGAGCGCCGGTGCGCTGGCGGTGCTGGCGCAGCACCATGAGATGGTGGATGGCTCGGGCTTCCCGCAGCGCATGGCGGGCGACCGGCTGTCGGCGGCCGCGCGCATCGTGGCGCTGGTCAACCGCTACGACAACCTGTGCAACCCGGCGGTGCCCTCGCATGCGCTGACGCCGCACGAGGCCCTGTCGCTGATCTTCGCGCAGGCCAAGAGCAAGTTCGACACCACCATGCTCAACGCCTTCATCCGCATGATGGGCGTCTACCCGCCGGGCTCGATGGTGCAGCTCACCGACGACCGCTACGCCACCGTGATCAGCGTCAATTCCTCGCGCCCGCTGAAGCCGCGTGTGCTGGTGTGCGATCCCAGCGTGCCGGTGGAGGATGCGCTGCTGCTGAACCTGGAGGAAACGGCCGATCTGGGCATCCGCCGCAGCCTCAAGCCCGCGCAGCTGCCGCTGCCGGTGCAGAACTACCTCTCACCACGCCAGCGCGTGGTGTACTTCTTCGAACCCGCCGTGCTTGCAGTTCACGACCTGCCAGAGGAACTGCCTGCGTGAACACCGCGTCTGGCGCGCCCCACCCGGCGTCGCAGCCTCCTGCCTCCCCCTCGCCCCCGGCGCCCGCGCCGGGCCTGCCGCCGCTGGCGGCCTGGGCCCTGATGCTCGATGCCCTGGCCGATGCGGCCTGGATCGTCGACGGCCGCAGCCTGCAGGTGGGCGCCGCCAATGCCGCCGCGGCCGCACTGCTGGGCGTGGCCGGGCCTGAGCTGGCCGGCATGGCCGCCACCAGCCTGATCGCCACACCCGAAGACCTGGCCTTCTGGGACGAGGTGCGCCAGGGCAGCGCGCGCCAGCTCGATTCCGAAACCGTGCTGGTGAACGCCAGCGCGCGCCTGGTGCGGGTGCACCGGCGCGTGCGCCCGCTGGCCGACGGGCACTTCCTGGTCACGCTGCAGGACCGCACCGAGCAGCAGCGCCAGCAGGACGAGCGCGAGCACCTGCTGGCCGGCCTGCAGGCCACGCTGGAATCCACCGGCGACGGCATCCTCGTCACCGACCTGGCCGGCCGCATCACCGCCTTCAACCGCCGCTTCGCGCAGGTCTGGGGCCTGCCGGAAGCGCTGCTGACCCAACGCAATGACGACGCGGTGTTCGACTGGATGCGCCGCAGCGTCGTCGACCCCGAGGCCTACCAGCGCCGCCTGGCCACCATCCAGGAAGCCACGCTGCTGCAGGCCAGCGAGCGGCTGGTGCTGCTGTCGGGCCAGGTGCTCGAGCGCGTGACCCAGCCGCAAAGCTGCCGCGGCCGGCCCACCGGCCGGGTGTGGGCGTTCCGCGACCACACGGCGCTGGAGACGGCCAGCAAGCGCATCGAGGCCCTCACCACCACGGATGGCCTGACCGGCCTGTTCAACCGCCGCCAGCTGGGCGAGGCGCTGACCGATTCGATCCGCCAGGCCGAGCGCAACCATGGCACGCTGGCGCTGCTGATCCTGGACCTGGACCGCTTCAAGCAGATCAACGACAGCCTGGGCCACGACATCGGCGACCGGGTGCTGCTGGACACGGCCGACCGCCTGAAGAGCTGCCTGCGCCAGGGCGACCAGGTGGCGCGCGTGGGCGGCGACCAGTTCGCGCTGCTGGTGCAGCGGGTGGACAGCCGCGGCGCCGAATCGGCCGCGCGCCGGGTGCTGGAGGCCATCTCCCGCCCCTGCGCGGTGGACGGCCTGCAGTTCACGATGACCTGCAGCGTGGGCGTGGCGCTCTACCCGGTGGATGGCGACAACGCCGACCTGCTGGTGCGCCATGCCGAAACCGCGATGCAGCGCGCCAAGCAGGGCGGCCGCGCGGGCTTCCGCTTCCACCAGCCGCACCACGACGACGACCTGCGCCAGCGCATGCGGCTGGACCATGCGATGCGCCAGTCGCTCGCGAGCAACCGCTTCAGGCTGAAGTACCAGCCGCAGATCGATCTGCGCAGCGGTGCCGTGATCGGCGCCGAGGCACTGATCCGCTGGCGCGACCCCGAGCTGGGCGAGGTGTCGCCCGGCGAGTTCATCCCGGTGGCCGAGGATTCGGGCTTCATCGTCGCCATCGGCGACTGGGTGCTCACCCAGGCCGTGCGCCAGGCCGCGCGCTGGCGCCACGAAGGGCTGGTGATGCCGGTGTCGGTGAACGTCTCGGCCCTGCAATTCCAGCAGGCGGATTTCATCGACCGCGTGGCCGCGGTGCTGCGCGAGGCCGAGCTGCCCGGTTCGCTGCTGGAGCTCGAACTCACCGAGACCATCCTGGTGCAGGATGCCGACGAGGCGCTGCAGCGCCTGTCCCAGCTGTCGCAGCTGGGCGTGCGGCTGGCGATCGATGATTTCGGCACCGGCTACTCGAGCCTGGCCTACCTCAAGCGCTTTCCGATCGAGCGGCTGAAGATCGACCGCAGCTTCATCCAGGGCGTGCCCCAGGACGACAGCGACGCGGGCATCGTGCGCGCCATCATCCAGATGTCCACCGCGCTGGGCATGAAGGTCATCGCCGAGGGCGTGGAGACCGAGCCGCAACGCGCCTTCCTGCTGGAGGCCGGCTGCGACCAGTTCCAGGGCTTCCTGTACGCCCCGGCGCTGGACGCACTGAGCTTCGACGAGCGCGTGCGCGGCCGTCCGCGCGGTGGCAAGTCTTCGCACCTGAGCCTGGTCGGCCGCTGAGGCACTGGCCCCCTACAGCCCTGCGGGCTGGTCCGGCCTGACGGCCCCCTGCAGCCCTGCGCCGCACGGCTTGCGGAGGCCGGCGAACTTGCCTACATTTTTCTGCTGACTCGGCCTGGAGCAGTGGAACACCATGTCGGCACTCGAAGCGATCGTCCGCGAGAAGTTCAGCGCGCTCGACACGCCCACGGCACTGGTGTTGCCGGGAGGGCAACGCATCGGCAGCCCGCAGGCGCGCCTGACGGTGCACCTGAACGACATGGGAGCACTCACCCACGTGGCCACCGGCCAGATCGGCCGCGTGGCGGAGGATTACGTCGAGGGCCGGGTCGACATCGACGGCACCATGCGCGACCTGATGGCCAGCGCCGCCGCCTTGGTGGGCGACGACCCCACGCGAGGCGCCCCGCACGGCCCCTGGCGCTGGTGGCGCGGGCTGATGCAGCGCGGCAAGTCGCTCAAGCGCCACGACGCCGAGGCCGATGCGAAGCAGGTGCAGTTCCACTACGACGTGTCGGACGAGTTCTACGCACTGTGGCTGGACCCGCGCCGCGTGTACTCCTGCGCCTACTACCGCGAACCCTCGATGACGCTGGCCAGCGCCCAGGAGGCCAAGCTCGACCACATCTGCCGCAAGCTGATGCTGCGCGAGGGCGAGCGCTTCCTCGACATCGGCGCCGGCTGGGGCGGCCTGCTGCTGTGGGCGGCCGAGCACTACGGCGTGCGCGCCACCGGCATCACGCTGTCGAAGAACCAGCATGCGCATGTGAACCGGCTGATCGAGCAGCGGGGCCTCACCGGCCGCGTGCAGATGCTGCTGCTGGACTACCGTGCGCTGCCGGAAGACCAGCCCTGGGACAAGATCGCCTCGATCGGCATGTTCGAGCACGTGGGCGCGGCCATGCTGCCCACCTACTTTGCCAAGCTGTGGCGGCTGCTCAGGCCCGGCGGCCTGCTGATGAACCACGGCATCACCGCCGGCGGCACCCGCAACGCCCAGCTCGGCGCGGGCATCGGCGACTTCATCGAACGCTACATCTTCCCCGGCGGCGAGCTGCTGCACCTGTCGCACGTGCTGCGCGAGATGGCCGAGGCCCGCTTCGAGCCGCTGGACGTGGAGAACCTGCGCCCGCACTACGCGCGCACCCTGTGGGCCTGGTCCGACGGGCTGGAATCCCAGCTCGCCCGGGCACGCCAGATCACCGCCGAGCCGGTGGTGCGTGCCTACCGGCTGTACCTGGCCGGCTGCGCGATGAGCTTCGAGCAGGGCTGGATCTCGCTGCAGCAGGTGCTGGCCGCGCGGCCCAGCGGCGTGGTGCACGAGGGCCCGATGCGGGGTGCACAATCGGCCTACCCCTTCCATCGGGGCTACATCTACCGACCATGATCTACAAGTTCAAGTGCAAGGCCGCGGGGGACCTGATCATGCTGGGCCCCAATGGCGACGCGATGCTGCGCGCGCTCGGCCGCGAGCCGGCCCCCCAGGGCATCATCGAACCGCCTGTGATGGCGCAGGCCCTGGCCGACCTCGGACGCGCGATCGAAGTCGACGAGCGCGCCCGTGCCGAGGCCGAACGCGAGGCCCAGCTCAAGGGCGAGCCGCTGGCGCCGCGCGAGGGCATCACGCCGCGCCAGCGCCTGTGGCCGATGATCGAAATGCTGCGCCGGGCGCAAGAAGCCAAGGAGCCGATCGTCTGGGGCGTGTGAACCCAGGATCCTTCGAACCACTGCACGCGAGGTACCCGCCATGAAACTCTGGAGCAACAGCTGGCCCAACGGCGAGCCCATTCCCGAGCGCTATGCCGCCGGCCAGCCCACGGCCGATGGCGTGGGCTTCTCGGACAACCTGAGCCCGCACCTGGCCTGGAGCGGCCTGCCCGCGGGCACGCAGTCGCTGGTGCTGATCTGCCACGATTTCGACGTGCCCAGCCGGGGCGACGACGTGAACCAGCCCGACCGCGAAGTGCCGGCCGACCTGCCGCGGGTGGACTTCTTCCACTGGCTGCTGGTGGACCTGCCGCCCACGGTGTCGGCGCTGGCCGAGGGCGAGTTCAGCCGCGGCTTCACCGCCCGCGGCAAGCCCGGGCCGGCCGCGGCCCATGGCGCCCGCCAGGGCCTGCACGACTACACCGGCTGGTTCGCCGGCAATGCCGAGATGGCCGGCCAGTACTTCGGCTACGACGGGCCGTTCCCGCCCTTCAACGATTCGCTGGTGCACCACTACCTGTTCACGCTGTATGCGCTGGACCTGCCGACGCTGCCGGTGCAGGGCGCCTTCACCGGCGCCCAGGTGCGCGAGGCGCTGGCCGGCCACGTGCTGGGCTCGGCCACGCACTCGGGCACCTACACGCTCAACCGCCGTTTGCGCAGCAGTTGAGCGAGCCCACCCGCATCGTCGCCATCCGGCATGGCGAGACGGCCTGGAACGCCGAGTCGCGGCTGCAGGGCCAGCTGGACATTCCCCTGAACGCACTGGGCCGGGCCCAGGCCGCGCAGCTGGCCAGCGCGCTGGGTGACGAGGGCCTGGACCTGGTGATCGCCAGCGACCTGGGCCGCGCGGCCGACACCGCGCGCGCGCTTGCCGGGCCACTGGGCCTGCCGCTGCAGTTCGACGCCGGCCTGCGCGAACGCGGCTTCGGCACGCTCGAAGGCTGCACCTACGAGCAGATCGACCGCGACTGGCCCGAGATGGCACTGCGCTGGCGCACGCGCGACCCCGCGTTCGGCCCGCCCGGTGGCGAGCGCCTGGCTGAGTTCTATGCCCGTGCGGTGGGCGCGGCCGAACGGCTGGCCCAGGCGCATGCAGGGCGCAGCATCGCGCTGGTCACCCACGGCGGCGTGCTCGATTGTCTGTACCGGGCCGCAGCCCGCATCGAGCTGCAGGCCAGCCGCACCTGGCAGCTGGGCAACGCGGCGATCAACCGGCTGCTGCACACGCCGCAGGGCTTCGTGCTGGTGGGCTGGAACGACCACCACCACCTGGCCGCGCTGGCGCGCGACGAACCGCACGCCTGATCCCCACGCCGCGGGCGCCAGAAAAAAGGGGCCGCACATGGCGGCCCCCGGGGGTCCCTGAGCAATGGCCTGGCCGTGGGGCCTGGCCGCGTCTTTCGCGCATCAGCGCATGATGGTGCGCCAGGCGTTCTTGCGCGGCTTGGGCGTGGGGGTCACGCTCTTGTCCTTGGTGCCGGTGGTGCCGTCGCCGAAATGGTTCTCCTGGAAGAACTTGTTGTCGCCGGCCTGCACCACCAGCGGGGCCGCCACGTTGGCGGTGGTGGACAGCACCTCGTAGCTGCCGGCACCGCTCTTGACATCGATCACGTAGCCGTAGGACGACTGCGCGCAGTTGCTGCCGCTGGCGATGTTGGCATTGACGAACAGGCGGCCGAGCACGAACTTCGGGTCCACGTTCACCTGCTGGCCTGCCGGCAGGTCGACATACCAGCCGCGCGAGGTGGCCCAGTCCACCGTGCCGCTGACGACGCCGGTGCCGGTGTTCAGCGTCAGCGGCGTGGTGGACGCGCGCACGTTCGACAACGCGGTGTCGTCGGTGAAGGCATAGATGCTCTGCACCGCGCTGCTGCCGAAGTCGGTGGCGTCCAGCAGGCGGCCGGTGGCGAGGATGACCACTGGCTTGCTGTTGATCTTGGTGAGCTGCGGCGCGGTGGTGACCGGCTGGGGCGCATTGGTCGCGTCCTTGAGCTCGGCGACCAGGCTGGTGGTGCCGTTCTTCAGGTCGAAGCGCCACACCTTGCCCAGCAGGTCGCCGCCGTAGACGAAGCGCACCGTGCCGTCGTCCTCGCGGTAGCCGGCGATGTGCGCCAGGCCCGATTCCGAGCCCACGACGCCGGCCGTGGTGGTGAACTCGGTGATCACCGCCCCGGTGTTGGCATTGAGCATCCACATGCGCCCCTTGCCGTCGCCGATGGTCTCGGCGTTGTCGTAGCCCGAGGTCACCAGCACCACGTGGCCGTGGTCGGACGACTTCACCACCAGCGGCCGGCCGACGGTGTATTCCACCTTCGACACGTAGGCGCCCTGCGAGGGCCCCGGGAAGGTCCACTTCACCTGCGCGGCGGCAGCGCTCTGGCTGGCGGGCTTGGGGTTGGAGACGTCCAGCGCGTAGTAGCTGCGGCCGGCCGCGCCCATGCCGCCCACCAGCAGCTTGGCGCCGCCGTCGGTGTAGCGGCCCAGGCTGGGCGTGGCGTCGAGCTTGGTCTTGAAGGCGTAGCTGCGCTGCACCGTGGTGCCGATGCCGGTGGCGCCGGTGTTCAGCAGCGGCGAAGGCACGAAGGCCCATTGTTCCTGGCCGTCGTTGGTGTTGAAGGCATGCAGCATGCCTTCGCCCGAGGCGAGGTAGACCACGCCCGCTTCGCTGTCGACCACCGGCTCCACGTTGAGCACCGCGCCGATCAGGCTGGCGCGCTTGCGGTACACCGTGCCTTCACCGGTGCGGTTGCCGCGCAGGTACTCCACCACGCCGGCGTTGGTGAACGACGCGGTGTCGGGGTTGATCGCGGCACCCACGTTGGCGGTGGTGAACTCGATGCCGCCGCTGCCGTTGGTGCTGAAGAGCTTGCGCGTCGTCCAGTCGCGGGCGAGCAGCAGCGCGCCGGCGTCCCAGTTGGCGGTGCCGCTGATGACCCCGTTGGTGGTGCTCACGTTGTTGGCCGTGAGGTTGCCCACCCAGCCGGCCGGGTTGTAGGTGGCGAGGTAGGCCTGGCCGTCGCCGGCCAGCAGGTTCACCGAGCTGACGGCCACCGCGCTCTGCGCGCCGACCTGGCTCTTGATGTCCATCAGCGCGGCCTGCACGCCCTCTTTCGTGGTGGTGACGTCGGTGCCCAGGTACATCTTGCCGCGGCCGTTGACGGTGGCGTGCCACAGGTCGTCGATCATGCTGGGCTTGTCGCTCACCGGCGTCGGCCAGGTGGGGTAGGGCAGGGCAAAGGCATCGGTCTTGTCGGGCCACAGGGTGCCCTTGGGGCCGATGGACAAGGCGTAGGTGTTCAGGTGCAGGTCGGTGTTTTCGTCAGGGTTGCTCACGCCCGTGGCGCCCTTGGGCACCTTGCCGGCCGGCATGTCCGCGCTGCGCAGGCGCAGCGTGAAGTAGGCCAGCGCCTTGTCCGCCAGCGAACTGGTGGTGATGGACTGGTAGGGCGCTGTCGAGCCGTAGGTGGCCTGGCTGTAGGCGGGCGCCGCGGTGGCGGTGTCGTTGGCGAAGCCGTCGGTCAGGATGAACGCGGCGTTGCGCTGGCAGGCGTACTTGATCAGGTTGGTGTTGTTCTTGAACCGGTCGTAGATGTAGCTGTAGGTCTTGTGCGTGGGCGTGCCGCCGGTGTTCTCGTTGTTGTAGAAGATGCCGGCCAGCGCGCGCGCGTTGCTGGACATCACGGTGCCGTCGGCGTCGTAGATGGTGGGGTCGGTATTGGTCTGGAACGACACCACGCCCATGCGCAGGCCGGTGATGTCTTCCAGCACCTCGCCCATGGCCGCGGCGAGCATCGTGCGGCGCTTGCGGTAGTAGGTGAACCAGTTGGCGAAGTTCTGCATCTCGTCCGCATAGCTGCGGCCCGAGGGGAAGGCGTTGCCGGACTTGATCTCGTAGCGCTTGATCGTGGCGCCGTCCCAGGCCTTGGTGCAGTTGACGCCGTCGATCGTGCAGGTCTCCTTGTGCCAGAAGGTGGCCGGGTAGTAGGTGACGGTGCCCACGCAGACCTTGTTCGACGAGGTCACCTTGTAGGGCAGCGTGCCGGCGCTGCCTGATTCGCAGCTGATGCCGGTGGTGCCGGTCGGGATCGTCATGCCCGGCGCAAAGCTGAACAGCCAGCCGGTGCTGCTGTTGGTCAGGTCGGTGGTGAGGTTGATCGTCCCCGTGCCCTTGATCGGGTGCGACTTCGCGGCGGTGGTGGAGGCGTTCGTGTAGGTCACGCTGACGCCGCCCACGTAGGCCGGCGCCCACGGCTCGTAGGTGCGTGTGGAGCTGTAGTACAGCGGGTTGTAGGCGGCCGAGCGCAGCCAGCCCATCTCGGCCGTGGGCGGCACGCCGCGCAGGGTGCCGTCGGTGTACTGCCGCGCCCCGGCGGCCACGCCGTTGGGGAACAGGTAGGCATAGGCCAGGTTGTTGCCGTCGCTCAGCGTGCCCACGCGCAGCGTGGCGATGGGGTAGTTGTAGGTGCTGGCGCCGTCGCCCTTGTTGCCCCAGAACAGGCCGTTGTCGGTGCCGTCGACCTGCACCTCGGCGTCCATCGAGCCGGAATCGTCCATGCCGAAGATGACGGTCGGCTTGGCCTGCACCGAGGCCTTCAGCGGTGTCTCGGCCAGCCCGGTGGGGGCCGCGTGGGAGACCATCTGGAACAGCAGGCCGGACAGCGCCAGCAACGAGATCGTGAGCTGCGATGCAGTCTTCATGTGATTGCTCCCGAGTGAAGGGCGTCTGGCCGCGTCAGCGGTTCACCAGGGCCTGGGTCCAGGTCTGGGTGCCGCGCTGGTCGGTGACGCGCACGGTGATGCGGAACTGGCGCCAGGTGGGCGGCTGGTAGTCCTGCGCGGTGGCGCTCTTGTCTTCCGAGGCATCGCCGGCCGGCGGCGGGGGCTCCAGCTTCACCAGGCACTCGCGCGATGCGGTGACCACGTTGGCCACCGTGCACTGGCGGTCGACCACGTAGTTCACGGTGTAGCGGCCCACGCCGGCGGGCACCGTGGCGGCGGCAGACCAGTCCACCGCCGGGATGCCGTTGGCATCGTCGGGCTGGATCGTGGGGAAGTACCAGCCGCCGATGGCGGCGTTCTCGGCCGCCATGGCCTTGATGGTGGTGAACGCGGTGTTCCAGCCCACTTCGGCCGCGTGGATCGAGGCCTCGCGGCTGGCCACGTTGCCGCTGATCAGGAAGCTCGATTCGGTCATGCGCGCCAGTGCCAGGCCGCCCATCAGCATCACGGTCATCAGGATCAGCACCAGCAGCGTGGTCATGCCGCGCTGGGCGGCGAGGATGCGGCGTTTCATCAGGCCCCCTTGCCGTAGACGACGTTGCGCATCGGCGCCACCACGATCTGCGTGCGGTAGCGGAAGCATTGCCAGTCGGTTACGTCCGGCTCGATCGTGTTGCCCCAGAGCACCGGCTTGGCCGCGCTGGCGCGGCAGACGCCGTCGTTCTCGGCCTTCTCGCGCTGCGCGCTGCGCACCACGATGCCGATGCGCACCGCGCGCAGGCGCCGCACGCTGGTGGCGTCGAATGCCAGCCAGCCGGCCTCGTTGGGTTCGACCCAGCTGTCCAGCGTGGTGCTGCCCGCGCTGGCGTCGGAGACGCCGTACTCCACCCGGAAGCCGATCACGTTGCGCAGCAGGGTGACGCTGCTGCCGTCGAGCACCTGGGTCATCGTCAGGTTGGTGCCGTTCAGCGCGTAGCGGTGCCAGCGCAGCGTGCCGACGATCGAGACGGTGGAATCGGCCGGGTAGGTGGGGGTGGTGGTGAAGCTGCCCTGGTTGTACTTGCCGGTGGCACCGAAGGTGAGCACCTGCTTGTCGGTGGCGGTGGGCGTGGTGGCAGCCGTCACGGTGCGCATCAGGCAGGGCGTGCCGGCGGCCTGCGGGGCCAGCACCACCGCCTTGCCCACCACCCCGGGCAGGAATTCCTTCACCGTGGCGGCGCTGCTGTTGGCCACGCCAGCCACCCGGGTCGAGGCACCGGCGGTGACGTCGGAGCCGTACATCACGTCGAGCTGGTCGTTGCTGCCCACCCGGGTGGCCTGGATCGGCGAGAAGCCGATGCCATCGGCCGCCACGACGGTGTCCACGCTCAGGTTCAGCTTGGTGCAGCCATAGGTGCTGGAGCCGAAGAAGCCCAGCCCGCCGTTGGCGACGTCGGTCTTGATCGAGGCCAGGGCCGATGCGGCACCCGAGCCGCCGCTGCCCACGCCGATGCCTTGGCGCTGTGCGGCGGTGAACAACTGGGCGCCGCCGGCCGCGGCCAGGCTGACCAGCAGGCCGACGACCAGGCCGATCATCAGCTCGACGATCGAGATGCCCCGCGCCAGGGGGTGCGGCGAGCGCGGGCGTTCAAAGGTGTGGGTGGGCATGTCGGTTCACCGGGTGTCGCTGATCACGGTGTGGGTGCGCGTCTCGGCGGCGGACTCGCCGTCCTTGGTGGTCCACTTCCATTGCAGGGTGACGGTGAGCGCACCACTGCCCGCGTTGAGCGTGCTGGTGGGCTCCATGGCGCCGGGCAGGGCGGCCAGCACGCGGGCCCGCCATTCGGTGGTGCGGGCGGTGGCGGCGGCGCTGCCGCAGCCACCGCCGGCCGGCAGCGTGTAGCAGGCGGCGTTGGCGTTGTCGATCAGCATCGTGTTCAGCAGCTCGTCGGCCAGTTGCGAGGCCACCATGCGTTGCTGGGCTTCGGAGGCCTGGCCCACCAGCTTGACCTGGAAGCGGGTCAGCGCCAGCAGCCCGAAGGCCAGGATGGCCAGCGCCGCAATGCCGTCAAACAGGCTCACGCCGCGCTGGGCGGATCGGCGGTGCAGGGCGTTCATGGGCAGTTCAGCTTGTTCGCGCACAGGCGCATGGCGCCGCCGGCTTCCACGGTCAGGCGCGGGCAGCGGTACTCGTTCGTGCAGCTCAGGCCGGTGTAGGCGATGTCGATCTGCACCGCGGTGCCGGCCGGGCGGGTCATGCCGTCGCTGCCGAAATCGACGGTGTTGCCGTCGCCGGTGAGGCCCTCGGTGAGCGCCCGGCTGCGCAGCACCACCGGCACGGCCACGCCGACATCGGTCACCCGCAGTTCGTTGCCGTCGGCGCTCAGCCGCACCACGGTGTTGCGCTTGAGCGCCTCGCTCTGTGCATACAGGGCTTCGGCCAGCAGCGCGTCACCGCCTTCACGCAGGCGGGCGTTCTGGATGTAGTCCACGTAGTAGGGCGCGGCGGCCACCGCCAGGATGGCCGTGATGACGAGGCCGATCAGGACTTCGATCAGCGTCACGCCGCGGCGGGGTGTCAGCTGTCGCATTTCGCACCCTTCAGACTCCAGCAGTTCGCCGGCGGCGTGCCCTTGGGGTGGGCCACGGTGCGGCGCGTGCCGGTGTTGTCGATCGAGTAGGTGTAGCCGGTCATGGTGCCGCTGCCGGTGGCCGTGGCGGTGTAGCCCTGGCCGCCGTTGGTGATCGAGCAGCTCACGGTGAAATTCGTCGCGGTCGGCAGCGTGGGCGTGCAGTTCGCGACACCGTAGTTGCCGACATCCTGGTAGGTTTGCTCCATGCGCGAGGCGTAGGCCGACAGCGCGTCCAGTGCCGCCGGCACCCGCGAACGCGTGATGTACGCCGTGTACGCGGGCAGCGCGATGGCGGTGAGCATCGCGACGACCGCGACGGTGATCATCAGTTCGAGCAGCGTGAAGCCGCGGGGGCGGGTGGTGGGCATCGTGGGCTTCCTTCTCAGAGGCCGCGCTGGCCGGGCGATGGGGTTCATCGGCACGCCATGCAGGGCGCTCGGACTCGTTTCTAAACCGGTCATCGACCCGTTGGCTGCGACGATTTAGGCACAACTGGCAAATAGATGTATGTCCGCCGACGAACGGCGGACTTTGCGGCGCTGAACGGGGCCGTTGACACGAATTGACACCCGGGAGGGGGCTCCCTATCCTGCGGAGCCCCTTCTTCCTCCGACCATGACGGACGCGCAGATCATCGTTCTGGCCACGCCGGTGTTCCTGCTGCTGATCGGGCTGGAGCTGGGCGTGGGCCTGGCCCGTGGCCGCAACACCTACCGGCTGCACGACGCGATCACCAGCATCGGCCTGGGCATGCTGAGCCAGCTGGTGGGGCTGTTCACCAAGCTGCTGGGCATCGGCCTGTACAGCCTGGCCTTCGCGCAGCTGGCGCCCTGGACGCTGCCGGTGTCGTCGCCGGTGGTGTGGGTGGCCGCGTTGCTGCTGTACGACCTGCTGTACTACTGGAAGCACCGCTTCGGGCACCGCGTGGCGCTGGGCTGGGCGGCGCACGTCGTGCACCACCAGAGCGAGGACTACAACCTCTCCACCGCGCTGCGCCAAACCTCCACCGGCTGGCTGTGCGACTGGCTGTTCTACCTGCCGATGGCGCTGCTGGGCTTCCCGCCGCTGGTGTTCGCGGTGGTGGCGATGGTCGATCTGCTGTACCAGTACTGGGTGCACACCCAGCAGATCCACAAGCTCGGCTGGTTCGACCGCTGGTTCTGCTCGCCCTCGAACCACCGGGTGCACCATGCGGTGAACGATGCCTACGTGGACAAGAACTACGGCGGCATCCTGATCCTGTGGGACCGCCTGTTCGGCACCTTCGCGGAAGAGCGCGACGAGGAGCCCTGCGTCTACGGCACGCGTTCGCCGCTGCGCAGCTACAACCCGCTGTGGGCCAACTTCGAGGTGTACGCCGCGCTGGCGCGCGACAGCTGGCATGCGGCGCGCTGGTCCGACCGCTGGCGCGTGTGGTTCATGCCCCCCGGCTGGCGGCCGTCTGACGTGGCGCAGCGCTTTCCCAAGCCCGCGTTCGAGCTCCGCCGCGTGCAGCGCTGGGACCCGCCCACCTCGCCGGCGCTGCGCGCGCTGGCACTGATGCTGTTCGTGGCCGTGCTGGTGGCCACCGTGGCACTGCTGTGGGTGGCCCACAGCCTGGCCACGCCGGCGCTCCTGGCCGCCGCGGCGGGCATCACCGGCTTGCTGTGCCTGATGGGCTGGCTGGGCCAGGGGCCCGGCGCCACGGTGCCAAGCCAGGCCCGCTGACCCGGCCGGCCCGCCTTGCGCCGCCAGGGGTCACGCGGGTTTGTTCGCAGAGGGATAACGCGAGGGGTGGCTTCCCGCCGCAGCACCCGCCCCCTAGACTTTGCGTTCAACTGATTGAACCGGTTTCGATCGGCTGAACCATCCACCTGCCCATGCTCGCGCCCCAGCCCATGCTTGGAACCCCATCGCCCATTGCCAGCCTGCGCCCGGCGCTGGTGCCGGCCGTGGTGCGGGCGATGGCGGTGCTGGACCACCTGGCCCGCCAGCGCCAGCCGCTGAGCATGGCGCGCCTGGCCGTGGACCTGGCCCTGCCCAAGAGCAGCGTGCATGGCCTGTGCAACACGCTGCTGGCGCTGGGCTACCTGCGCCGCCAGGGTGATGGCCAGCTGCAGATCGGCCCCCGCGTGATGGGCCTGGCCGAAGCCTTCCTGGCCGGCACCGACGTCACCCGCGAATTCGACGCGCTCTGGCAGGCCGAGCAGGCCCCGGACGAGACGGTGCTGCTGTCCGTGCTGGACGGCCCGGATGTGGTGTACCTGGCCGCGCGCAACGGCAGCCGCCCGCTCGGCCTGGCCTTCAACGTGGGCATGCGCCTGCCGGCGCACCTGGCGTCCACCGGCAAGGCCATGCTGGCCTGGCTGCCGCCGGCGGCGGTTCGCCAGCGCCTGGGCAGCGGGCCGCTGGCCCGGCTGACCGCCCACGGCCCGGCCGACCTGGACGCACTGGCCGCCGAACTGGCCGCCACCCGGGCGCGCGGCTACAGCATCGACGACGAGGGCATCCGCCTGGGCGTGTACTGCCTGGCCGCGCCGGTGCTCGACGCCGGCGGCCGCCCGGTGGCCGGCGTGGGCGTGTGCATGAACAAGGCCACGCTGCACCCCGACGAGACGGCGCGCCAGCGCGAACGTGTGCTCGACACCGCGCGCGCCTTGTCGCAGCGCCTGGGCGGCCTGCCCGCAACCCCCCGAGAGGACCTCGCCGAATGAGTGCCGACATCATCCTCGAGACCCGCGAGCTCACGAAGGAGTTCAAGGGCTTCGTGGCTGTCTCCAAGGTGAACCTGCGCGTGCAGCGCGGCAGCATCCATGCGCTGATCGGCCCCAACGGCGCGGGCAAGACCACCTGCTTCAACCTGCTGACCAAGTTCCTCACCCCCAGCTCGGGCCAGATCGTGTTCGACGGGGTCGACATCACCGCCGAGACGCCCGCGCACATCGCGCGCCGCGGCGTGATCCGCTCGTTCCAGATCTCCTCGGTGTTCCCCCACCTCACGGTGCTGGAGAACGTGCGCGTGGCGCTGCAGCACAAGCTGCGCAGCTCGTTCCACTTCTGGCGCTCCGAGCGTGAGCTGGACCTGCTGAACGGCCGCGCCAAGGAGCTGCTGCGCGAGGTGGACCTCGAGAAGTACGCCCACCTCACCGCGGTGGAGCTGAGCTACGGCCGCAAGCGCGCGCTCGAGATCGCCACCACGCTGGCGATGGACCCGAAGCTGATGCTGCTGGACGAGCCCACCCAGGGCATGGGCCTGGAAGACGTGGACCGCATCCGCCAGCTCATCAAGAAGGTGGCCGCCGACCGCACGGTGCTGATGGTGGAGCACAACATGAGCGTGGTGGCGAGCATCGCCGACACCATCACCGTGCTGCAGCGCGGCGCCACGCTGGCCGAGGGCCCCTACGAGCAGGTGGCGAAGAACCCGGCCGTGATCGAGGCCTACATGGGCTCGGCGCAAACCGAACTGCAAGGCGCACACTGACCATGTCCAAGCGCTTCCTCGAGGTCACCGACCTGCACGGCTGGTACGGCGAATCGCACGTGCTGCATGGCGTGAACTTCCATGTCGACGAAGGCGAGGTGGTCACGCTGCTCGGGCGCAACGGCGCCGGCCGCACCAGCACGCTGCGCGCGATCCTGGGGCTGATCGGCAGCCGCAAGGGCTCGGTCAAGGTGCACGGCACCGAGACCATCGGCCTGGCCACCCACCGCATCGCCCAGCTGGGTATCGGCTACTGCCCCGAAGAGCGCGGCATCTTCTCCAGCCTCTCGGCCGAGGAGAACCTGATGCTGCCACCCCGGCTGGCCGAAGGCGGCATGAGCCTGGAGCAGATCTACACCATGTTCCCCAACCTGCGCGAACGCGCCCACAGCCAGGGCACGCGCCTGTCCGGCGGCGAGCAGCAGATGCTGGCGGTGGCGCGCATCCTGCGCACCGGGGCCCGGCTGCTGCTGCTGGACGAGATCTCCGAGGGCCTGGCGCCGGTGATCGTGCAGAAGCTTGCCGAGATGGTGCAGGCCCTGCGCAAGCAGGGCTACACCATCGTGATGGTGGAGCAGAACTTCCGCTTCGCCGCGCCATTGGCCGACCGATTCCTCGTCATGGAACATGGCGAGGTGATCCAGGAATTCACCCAGGCCGAGCTGCCCGATCGCATGGCCCGGCTGCACGAGTACCTTGGCGTCTAGGCACGCCGCCTTTTCCCCCACCGGAGCACACCATGTTCAAACTCACCAAGCTGGCCGCAGCCTGCACCCTGGCCGCCACCACCCTGCTGGGGACTGCCGCGCAGGCGCAGATCTCCGGCGACACCATCAAGATCGGCATCATCACCGACATGTCGGGCCTGTACTCCGACATCGACGGCCCCGGCGGTGTCGAGGCCATCAAGATGGCGGTGGCCGAGATGGGCGGCGCCATCAACGGCAAGAAGATCGAGATCCTGGTGGCCGACCACCAGAACAAGGCCGACGTGGCCGCTGCCAAGGCCCGCGAATGGTTCGACACCCAGGGCCTGGACATGCTGATCGGCGGCACCACCTCGTCCACCGGCCTGTCGATGTCGGCCGTGGCCAAGGAGAAGAAGAAGCTGTTCATCGCCGTCGGCGCGGCCACCTCGGCGCTCACCAACGAGCAGTGCAGCCCCTACACCGTGCACTGGGCCTACGACACCGTGGCGCTGGCCAAGGGCACCGGCGGCGCGGTGGTCAAGGGCGGCGGCAAGAGCTGGTACTTCCTGACGGCCGACTACGCCTTCGGCCAGGCACTGCAGAACGACACCTCCACCGTCGTCAAGGCCGCCGGCGGCACCATCGTCGGCGCGGTCAAGCACCCGCTGTCGGCGAGCGACTTCTCGTCCTTCCTGCTGCAGGCGCAGTCCAGCAAGGCGCAGATCCTGGGCCTGGCCAATGCCGGTGGCGACACGATCAACTCGATCAAGGCGGCCAACGAGTTCGGCATCACCAAGACGATGAAGCTCGCCGGCCTGCTGATCTTCATCACCGACATCCACTCGCTGGGCCTGAAGACGACGCAGGGCATGTACCTCACCGACAGCTGGTACTGGAACCGCGACGCCGACACCCGCGCCTGGAGCCGCAAGTTCTTCGAGAAGATCAAGCGCATGCCCACCTCCATCCAGGCGGCCGACTACTCGGTGGCGCTGCAGTACCTGAAGGCGGTGAAGACCACCGGCACTGACGACAGTGACAAGGTGCTCGCGCACCTGCGCAGCACCAAGATCAACGACGTGTTCGCCACCAACGGCTACATCCGACCGGACGGCCGCATGGTGCACGACATGTACCTGATGCAGGTGAAGTCGCCCGACAAGTCCACCGAGCCCTGGGACTACTACAACGTGGCCCAGGTCATCAAGGGCGAGGACGCCTTCACCACGAAGGCCGAAACCAAATGCGCGCTCTGGAAGTAAAGGCCTGAGGGAAGGCGCGCCATGGAAATCTTCGGCATCCCCCTGCAGGCCTTCCTGGGCCAGTTGCTGCTGGGCCTGGTCAACGGCTCGTTCTACGCGATGCTGAGCCTGGGCCTGGCGGTGATCTTCGGCCTGCTGGGGATCGTCAACTTCGCCCATGGCGCGCTGTACATGATCGGCGCCTACGTCGCGTGGTTCGCGATGGAGAAGTTCGGCATCGGCTTCTGGTGGGCGCTGCTGATCGCGCCGGTGGTGGTGGGCGCGCTCGGCGTGCTGGTCGAGCGCACGCTGCTCAAGCAGCTGTACAACATCGACCCGATCTACGGCCTGCTGCTCACCTTCGGCCTGGCGCTGATCGCCGAAGGCCTGTTCCGCGAGCAGTTCGGCGTCTCGGGCCAGCAGTACGCGGTGCCCGACGCGCTGCAGGGCGCCACCAACCTGGGGTTCATGGTGCTGCCCAACTACCGCGGCTTCGTGGTCTTCGCCTCGCTGCTGATCTGCCTGGCCACCTGGTGGCTGATCGAGCGCACGCGCCTGGGCTCCTACCTGCGTGCCGGCACCGAGAACCCGAAGCTGGTGCAGGCCTTCGGCGTGAATGTGCCGCTGATGGTGATGCTCACCTACGGCGCCGGCGCGGGCCTGGCCGCGATGGCCGGCGTGCTGGCCGCCCCGGTGATCCAGATCACGCCGCTGATGGGCAGCAACCTGATCATCGTGGTGTTCGCGGTGGTGGTCATCGGCGGCATGGGCTCGATCCTGGGCTCCATCCTCACCGGCGTGGCGCTGGGGCTGATCGAGGGCCTGACCAAGGTGTTCTACCCCGAGGCCTCGAGCATCGTGGTCTTCGTCATCATGGCCATCGTGCTGATGATCCGGCCCGCGGGCCTGTTCGGCAAGGAAAAGTGATGGGTGCCGTGACCGACACCGAACTCTCGCGCCGCGCGCGCTGGGCCTGGGCCGCGGGCCTGGTGCTGCTGCTGGCCGCGCCCTTCATCGGGCTGTACCCGATCTTCATGATGAAGGCGCTGTGCTTCGCGATCTTCGCCTGCGCCTTCAACCTGCTGCTGGGCTTCACCGGGCTGCTGTCCTTCGGGCACGCGGCCTACCTGGGCGCGGCCGCGTATTTCACGGGTTGGCTGGTCAAGTCGGCGGGGTTGTCGCCGGAGCTCGGCGTGCTCGCGGGCACGCTGGGCGCGGGGCTGATCGGGCTCGTCGTCGGGGCCATCGCCATCCGCCGCCAGGGCATCTACTTCGCGATGATCACGCTGGCGATGGCGCAGATGGTCTATTTCGTCTGGCTGCAGGCGCCCTTCACCGGCGGCGAGGACGGGCTGCAGGGCGTGCAGCGCGGCAAGCTGTTCGGCGTGCTCTCGCTGGCCAACGACGTGGTCATGTACTACGTGGTGCTGGCCGTGTTCGTGGCGGTGTTCCTGGGCATCATCCGCATCGTGCATTCGCCCTACGGGCAGATCCTGAAGGCCATCCGCGAGAACGAGCCGCGCGCCATCTCGCTGGGCTACGACGTCGACCGCTACAAGCTGCTGGCCTTTGTGCTGTCCACCACGCTGGCGGGGCTGGCCGGCTCGCTGAAGACGCTGGTGCTGGGCTTCGCCACGCTGTCCGATGCGCACTGGTCGCTCTCCGGCGAGGTGGTGCTGATGACGCTGCTGGGCGGCATGGGCACCTTCGTCGGGCCGGTGCTGGGCGCATTCACGATCATCGGCCTGCAGAACTTCCTGGCCGACCGCGTGGGCTCCTGGGTCACCGTGATCATCGGCGTGATCTTCGTCGTCTGCGTGGTGGGCTTCCGCCGCGGCTTCATCGGCGAACTGCTGGCCTGGCAGCGGCGGCGCGGGCAGCCGGCCGAGTAGCCGCCGGCCCACCCCAAAGGGGGCGCTTCAGTCGCCGAACAGGCCGCCGGTGGCCGCCTGCGGCGGTGCCACGCCCAGGTGCCGGTAGGCCGCCAGCGTGGCGATGCGCCCGCGCGGCGTGCGCTGCAGGAAGCCCTGCATGATGAGGTAGGGCTCGATCACGTCCTCGATGGTGCCGCTTTCCTCGCCGATGGCCGCGGCCACGTTGTCCAGCCCCACCGGGCCGCCGTCGAAGCGGTGCACCACGGCCTCGAGCAGCTTGCGGTCCATCAGGTCGAAGCCTTCGGGGTCGACGTCGAGCATCTTCAGTGCCAGGTCGGCGATCTCGCGGGTGATCACGCCCTGGCCCTTGACCTCGGCGTAGTCGCGCACCCGGCGCAGCAGGCGGTTGGCGATGCGCGGCGTGCCGCGTGAACGGCGCGCGATCTCGAAGGCGCCTTCGGCCTGGATCGGCACGTTCATCAGCCCGGCCGAGCGCTTGACGATGGTGCCCAGCTCGCCCGGCGTGTAGAACTCCAGCCGCGCCACGATGCCGAAGCGGTCGCGCAGCGGGTTGGTCAGCATGCCCGCGCGGGTGGTGGCGCCCACCAGCGTGAAGGGCTGCAGGTCGAGCTTGATCGAGCGCGCGGCGGGGCCTTCGCCGATCATGATGTCGATCTGGTAGTCCTCCAGCGCGGGGTAGAGGATTTCCTCGACCACCGGGCTCAGGCGGTGGATCTCGTCGATGAAGAGCACGTCGTTCTTCTCGAGGTTGGTGAGAATGGCCGCCAGGTCCTTGGGCTTCTCGAGCACCGGGCCGGAGGTCTGGCGCAGGTTCACGCCGAGTTCGGCCGCGATGATGTGGCTGAGCGTCGTCTTGCCCAGCCCCGGCGGGCCGAACAGCAGCACGTGGTCCAGCGCCTCGCTGCGCTTGCGCGCCGCGCCGATGAAGATCTCGAGCTGCTCGCGTGCCTTGGCCTGGCCCACGTATTCCTGCAGCAGCTTGGGCCGCAGCGCGCGTTCGAGCGCCTCTTCCTGGGGCGACTGGCGCGTGGCCGTCACCACCCGCGGCAGCGCGGGGGCGGGTTCGAAATCATCGGTCTGTATGCCCATACAGCCGATTGTCCACCTGAAGCCTTGGGCGCCACAACGGCGGCGCCCCCACCTCAGCGCGACAAGGCTTTCAGCGCCTGCTTGATGCCCTCGGAAACGCCGATGTCAGGCGGCAGCGCCTTCAGCGCGGCCGCGGCCTCGCGCTCGTTGTAGCCCAGCGCCATCAGCGCCTGCACGATGTCGGCCTGCGCATCGCTGGCCACCGCGGCGCCCGGCGTGGCGAGGTCCGGCCCGAGCTTGCCCTTGAGCTCCAGCAGCAGCCGTTCGGCGGTCTTCTTGCCGATGCCGGGCACCTTCACCAGCCGGCCGGCCTGCTGCTGCATCACGGCCTGGCTCAGCTCGCCGACCGACAGGCCCGACAGGATGGACAACGCGGTGCGCGGACCGACGCCCGAGATGCGGATGAGCTGCCGGAAGGTGGCGCGCTCCTCGTGGGTGAGGAAGCCGTAGAGCAGTTGCGCGTCCTCGCGCACCACGAAATGGGTGAGCAGCGTCGTGCGCTCGCCCAGCGCGGGCAGGTTGTAGAAGCTCGACATCGGCACGTCGACCTCGTAGCCCACGCCGTTGACATCGATGAGCACCTGCGGGGGCGATTTCTCCGCAATGACGCCCGTGAGCCTGCCGATCATGGGCCGGGATCATACGGGGCGCCGTCGCGCCCCGGTCGCCGCAGCTACCGGGCGCTGCAGCTGCCAGGCGCTGCAGAGCTACCGGGTACCCGCCAGGTTCACGATGCGCGAGAACAGCTGCCGCAGCTCGCGCTCGCTCGACCCGCTGAAGCGCGGGTCCTCGTTCTGCGCAAAGGCGGCGTCGATGGCCACCCAGTCCGCGGCCGTCAGCACGCGCTGCGCGGCGGGCAGGATCACGCCTTCCTCGCGGCCCAGGTGCTCCCACACGAAGGCGGTGTAGCGGGTGACGGCCTGTTCCAGCGCGAGGCTGCGGTGCACGCGGGCGTCGTCGTCGGGCGCATCGGCCAGCGCCTGCACGGCTAGCGCCAGCTCGGCCACCCACTGGCGGTCACGCTCGTGCTGGCGTTCGAGTTCGTCCAGCTCCACCGCCAGCGCCGGGCTGCGCTTGCGCAGGCGGCGGAACAGGTACTCGTCCTCCTTCGGGTGGTGCAGCGCCACGGGAAACTGCTGCAGGTAGCGCAGGATGGCCTGCATCAGCACCGCATCGGCAGCGCCGCCCTGCGTGCGGGCCTCGGCCAGCGCATGGCCCCAGGCATGCAGCACCGCGGCCAGCGAGCGGTGCTCGTCGCGGATGATGCCGATGGCACGCGCCGGCGCCGGTGGGTCGCGCGTGGCGGCCACCAGCACCGGCAGGCCGGCGTTCATCAGCACCGTCAAGGTCTCGGAGGCCAGGGCCATGCCCAGGCGCGTGCGGCTGCCGTGCGAGGCCATGAAGATCAGGTCGCAGCCGGTGCTGCGTGCGGCGGCCACGATGGCCCGCGCGGGCTGGTCGTCGGTGGTGTGCAGCGCGTCGCAGGGCACGCCGCAGGCGCGCGCAGCGGCTTCGGCCTTGGCCAGCAGCTCGCGTGCGCGGCCCCGGTAGGCGTAGTCGTATTCCTGCGGTGCGGCCAGGCGCAAGGCCTCGGCATCGCCCTGCAGCGAGGCCGCGTGGTCCGGCGTGGCATGGAAGAAGGTGATGCGCGCACCCAGCCAGCGGGCCAGCCCCACGGCCTGGCCCACCACTTCAACGGACAGGTCCGTGCCATCCACGGGCACCAGCAGGTGTTGATACATGAGGCCGCCTCCAGCGCTGACGCACACAGGTTCAGGGCAGCCGAGGCGCAGCAACGCAGGCTCGGCCAATGGAGTTCATGCTAGGCAGCGCGCGCCGCGCCCACCCTCCCCCCGGCGGGGGGGCAAGCCCGAAGCAGGCGCACCCAGGCCCGGCGGTACCATGATTCGGACATGGCCACCACCGCGCCCCCGGGCGGCCCCGCTGCCGACGACCTGCTGCTGCGCGTGACGCCGCCCCGCGTGCCGCGCCACCTGGTCGCACGCGCGCGCCTGCTGGCCAGCGACGAGCGCTGGCGCGATGTGCCGGCCCTGCTGGTGCAGGCCCCGGCCGGCTTCGGCAAGACCTCGCTGCTGGCGCAATGGCGGCGCGAGCACCTGGCGCAGGGCGCGGTGGTGGCCTGGGTCTCGGCCCCGGCGCAGCCGGACCCGCAGCGCCTGCTGCACAGCCTGGTGCTGGCGCTGCGCCTGGGCGCCGGCCGGCCGGGGTTCGGCCACACGCTGCTCGAAGGTGCCGCCGGTGGGGCCGGCGGCCTGGAAGGCATCACCGCCTGGCTGGCCGAGCTGGCGCAGACCGCGCTGAACACCGTGCTCATCGTCGACGAAGCCGAGCGCCTGCCCGAGCCCGCGCGCGAGGCGCTGGCCTACCTGGTGCGCAACGCACCGCCGAACCTGCGGGTGGTGATCGCCGCGCGGCCCGATTGCGCGCTGGGGCTGGACGACCTGGTGGCCTACGGCCAGTGCGTGATGCTGGGCCCGGCCCCGCTGCGTTTCCAGCTCGACGAAACGCTGGAACTGGTGCGCACCCGCTTCGGCAGCCGTGTCGACCCCGACAGTGCAGCGCGCCTGCACGAGCTCACCGAAGGCTGGCCGCTGGGCCTGCAGCTGGCGCTGTCGATCATCGGTGCCGGCAACGACCCGCGCGCCGCCCTGCAGGCCATGGCCGCGCCCGGCGCCGAGCTGCGCAACCACCTGGTGGAGCTGCTGCTGGCCCGGCTGGACCCGGCCGATGCGGCCTTCCTGACCCGCATGGCGCTGCCGGACCACCTGCACCCCGATCTGTGCGTGGCGCTCACCGGCGAGCCCGATGCGGCCCAGCGCCTGGCCCGCCTGGTGCGCGACACGCCCGTGTTCGCGGCCAGCGAGCACAGCGACTGGCTGCGCATGCACTCGCTGGCGCGCGAGCGGCTGCGCCTGCACCTGTGCGCACTGCCGGCCGAAGCGCAGGCCACGCTGCACGCCCGCGCTGCGCAATGGCTGGCCGCGCATGGCCAGCTCGAGGCCGCGGCGCAGCATGCGCTGGCGGCCGGCCAGCATGCGCTGGCCTACGAACTGGCCGAACGCAGCCTCTACGACGCGTTGATGGCGCGTGGCCGCCAGGGCACGGTGCTGGACTGGCTCGCGCGCCTGCCCGAGGCCGAACTCGACCGCCGCCCGCGCCTGCTGCTGGCCGCGGCCTGGTCGCTGGCGCTCAGCGAGCGGCACGACGAAGCCGGCCGCCTGGTGGCCCGCATCCTCGCGCAACCGGCGGTGGACGACGCGCTGCGCTGCGAATGCGCGCTGATCCTCAGCGGCGCCGCGGTCTTCGCCGACGACCCCGACCGCTTTGCCGAGCTGCACGACCCCTGGGCCCAGGCGCCGCCGCTGCAGGACCCGCTGCTGCTGCAGGTGCATGCCAACCGCAGCGCCTTCCGCACCCTGATCGAGGGCGAGCCCGAGCTGGCCCGGCAGCGCCAGCAGCAGGCGCCGCGCACCCAGGCCGGCCAGGCGCAGGGCTACCTGGGCGGCTGGCGTGATTTCATCGTCGGCCTCAGCTACCTGTGGGAGGGCCAGGTGCTGCTGGCCGAACAACTGCTGCAGCCCACGCTGGCCCGCGCCGAGGCCGAGCTGGGCCGCCGCAGCCCCTTCACCTGCATGCTGGCCGCGCTGCTGGCCGCCGCGGTGTGGGAACGCCAGCGCCCGGCCGACGCCGCCGCGCTGCTGGCCCACCGGCTCGATGTGCTGGAACGCAGCGGCCTGCCCGAAACCGTGCTGTTGGGCTACCGCACGATGGCACGCATCGCCATGGCCGAAGGCGCCGAGAACCGCGCGCTGGAACTGCTGGGCGCGCTGCACGCGGTGGGTGTGCTGCGGCGGCTGCCGCGGCTGTGCATCGCCAGCCTGGTGGACCAGGTGCGCATGCATGCGCGCCGCTTCCGCCCCGAAACCTGCCGCGCGCTGTGCGATCAGATCGACACGCTGCTGGCCGACCCCGCGCTGCCGCAGGGCCGGCTGTGGCGCCGCAGCGTGCAGGTGCTGCGTGAGCTGGCGCAGGGCCATGCCGCCATCGCCGCGCAGGAGTGGCGCGCCGCGCTGGCGCCGCTGGCGCGTGCCGAGGCGCTGGCCCGCGGGCTGAAGATGGGCCGCCTGCGCATCGAGCTGCTGGGGCTGCGCGCGCTGGCGCTGGACCGCTGCGGCGAACGTGCGCAAGACCTGGCGCGCGAAGCGGTGGACCTGGCCGCCACCTACGGCCTGCTGCGCGTGTTCTCCGATGCGCACCCGCAGCTGGGCGACTGGGTGCGCCAGCTCGGGCGCGAGCCCGGCGCGCTGCCGGCGGCCAGCGCCGGGCCGCTGGTGGCGCCGCTGGGTGCTCCGATGGGTGTTGTGCCGGCGCGCGCCGGTGCCTCGCCGCGCGCCACGCCCAGCCTCGCGCTCACCCCCAAGGAGCGCGAGGTGCTCGAACTCGCGGCGCGCAACCTGTCGAACAAGGAAATCGGCCTGGCCATGCAGGTGGGGGAAGAAACCATCAAGTGGCACATGAAGAACCTGTTCGCCAAGCTCGACGCGGGCACGCGCAAGCAGGTGGTGCAGCGCGCACGCATCCTGGGGCTGCTGGAACCAATGGGCTGAAAGCCTCTCAAGCGCTGAGCGCCCGCCCGCGGCACCGGCGGCCCTGAGGGCCGGCAGCTCCCCCCTCTGCGATGGGGGGGTGCGCCGGGCGCCGGCTTCCTACCCTTCGGCTTCAGAACCTTGCCGGAGACAAGCCGCCATGCATGCCCTGCCCACCACGCCGGCCGCCCCCCCGGCCGCCCCGTCGGTCGTCGCCGCGAGTGCGCTCACCCGCAGCCCCCGCGTCGAGCCGCTCACCTGCGCCATCGGCGCCGAGCTGTCCAACATCCATCTGGGCGCGGCCGCGCGGGATGCGGGGCTGATGGCCGAGATCCGCGCGCTGCTGCTGAAGCACCGCGTGCTGTTCTTGCGCGACCAGGACATCACGCGCGCCGAGCACGTGGCCTTCGCACGCCACTTCGGCGAGCTGGAAGACCACCCGGTGGCCGGCAGCGACCCCGAGCATCCGGGCCTGGTGCGCATCTACAAGCGTCCGGACACGCCCAACGACCGCTACGAGAACGCCTGGCACACCGACGCCACCTGGCGCGAGAAGCCGCCCTTCGGCTGCGTGCTGCGCTGCGTGGAATGCCCGCCGGTGGGCGGCGACACGATGTGGGCCAACATGGTGCTGGCCTACGAGCGCCTGCCCGATCACGTGAAGGCGCAGATCGCCGGGCTGCGCGCGCGCCACAGCATCGAGGCCAGCTTCGGCGCCGCGATGCCGATCGACAAGCGCCTGGCGCTGAAGGCGCAGTTCCCCGATGCCGAGCACCCGGTGGTGCGCACCCACCCCGAGACGGGCGAGAAGATCCTCTTCGTCAACGCCTTCACCACGCACTTCAGCAATTTCCACACCGCCGACAACGTGCGCGTGGGCCAGGACTACACGCACGGCGGCTCCGAGCTGCTGCGCTATCTGATCAGCCAGGCCTTCATTCCCGAGTACCAGGTGCGCTGGCGCTGGCAGCCCAACAGCATGGCCATGTGGGACAACCGCTCGACCCAGCACTACGCGGTGATGGACTACCCGCCCTGCCACCGAAAGATGGAACGCGCCGGGATCGTCGGCGACAGGCCGTATTGACCCCGGCCGCCTGGCGGCCACCCCCGAGGGGTCACGAAACCGGCCCGGGAGACCCGGCTCCGGTTTCGCCCTTCGGTCCCCATCGCCCCTGGTCGCCTGTGGCGACCTGTCCCCCCGGGACACCTGCTCCGATCACCGCAACAAGGACTCCCACCATGAACTTCACCGACGGTTCGCTGTTTCCCGAGAACCAGGACAAGCTCGTCATCACCTGCGCCCCCTACGGCCCCGAATGGATGCCGGCGGACTTTCCGGAAGACATTCCGGTCACGATGGACGAGCAGATCCAGAAGGCGGTGGACTGCCACAACGCCGGCGCCACCGTGCTGCACCTGCACGTGCGCGAGCTCGACGGCAAGGGCAGCAAGCGCCTGTCCAAGTTCAACGAGCTGATCGCGGGCATCCGCGCCCGGGTGCCCGAGCTCATCATCCAGGTGGGCGGCTCGATCAGCTTCGCGCCCGAAGGCGATGGCGACACCGCCAAGTGGCTCAGCGACGACACGCGCCACATGCTGGCCGAGCTGCAGCCCACGCCCGACCAGGTGACCATCGCGATCAACTCGAACCAGATGAACGTGGTCGAGCAGATGACCGAGGCCGACATCGCCGGCACCTCGCTGGCCGAGCCGGCGATGTACCGCGCCTACCGCGAGATGACCATTCCCGCCGGCCCCGAGTGGGTGGAAGAGCACATCCGCCGCCTCTCGGCCGCCGGCATCCAGACCCACTTCCAGCTCGCCAACATCCCGCAGCTCGAAACCGTGGAACGCATGATGCGCCGCGGCGTCTGCAACGTGCCGCTGATCCTGACCTGGGTGGCCATCGGCGGCGGCTTCGATGCGCCCAACCTCTACAACCTGGCCAACTTCGTGCGCGCGGTGCCCGATGGCGCGGTGCTCACGCTCGAGACCAGCATGCTCAACGTGCTGCCGCTGAACATGATGGCCATCGCGATGGGCCTGCACGTGCGCTGCGGCATCGAGGACAACATCTGGACGCAGGACCGCCGGCAGAAGATGGGCACCGTCAAGCAGATCGAGCAGCTCGTGCGCATCAGCCGCGAGTTCGGCCGCGAGGTGGCGGATGCGAACGAGGCCCGCCGAATCTACCGCATCGGCGAGTTCTACAAGAGCGCCGACGAGACGCTGGCGAAGAACGGCTTCGCGCCGAACCGCCGCCACGGCCAGCGCGGCTTCCTGCAGCACGCCTGAGGCGCCGCATGCTCACCGTGCTGATCGTGCCCGGCCTGCGCGACGCGGTGGCGCAGCACTGGCAGACGCTGCTGCACGCCCGGCTGCAGGACAGCGGCCGCGCGGTGCGGGCGGTGCCGCCGATGGGCCGCGAGGACCTGGACTGTGCGGCCCGCGTGGCCGCGATCGAGCATGCCGCGCAGGCCATCGCGGGCCCGCTGCAGATCGTGGCGCACAGCGCCGGCTGCCTGATGGTGGCGCACTGGGCGCAGCGCACGGGGCGTGCGGTGCATTCCGCGCTGCTGGCGGTGCCGCCGGATTTCGAGGCGCCCATGCCCGAGGGCTACCCCACCATCGCCGCGCTACGGGCCGGCGGCTGGCTGCCGTTGCCGCGCGTACGGCTGCCGTTTCGCAGCCTGGTGTGCGCCAGCCGCAACGACCCCCTGGCCCGCTACGAGCGCGTGGCCGACCTGGCCGCCGACTGGGGCAGCGCACTGCTGGACCTGGGCGCCGTGGGCCACCTGAACCCGGCTTCGGGCCACGGGCCTTGGGCCGAGGCCGAAGTGCTGATCGATGAACTCGCGCGCGGGCCTGCCGTGCCAGCGCGCGGCGCCACCTACTACTAGGAGAACAACCCCATGGCCCGTGCCATCCGCTTCCATCACACCGGCGGTCCCGAGGTGCTGACACTCGAGCACGTGGAGGTCGGTGAACCCGGTCCGGGCCAGGCGCGCGTGCGCCACACGCATGTGGCGGTGAACTTCATCGACATCTACTTCCGCACCGGCCGCTACCCGCATCCGCTGCCCGCCGGCCTGGGCAGCGACGCGGTGGGCGTGGTGGAAGCGGTGGGCGAAGGCGTCGATGTCGTCAAGCCCGGCGACCGCGTGGGCTACCTGCTCGGCCCGCAGGGCGCGTACAGCGACCTGCGCGTGATGCCGGCCGAGGTGCTGATCCCGCTGCCCGACGGCATCAGCGACCGCAGCGCCGCCACGCTGATGATGAAGGGCCTCACCGCGCAATACCTGTTCCGCCAGGTGTTCCCGCTGCAGGGCGGCGAGACCATCCTGTACCACGCGGCCGCCGGCGGCGTGGGCCTGGTGGCCTGCCAGTGGGCGCGGGCCATCGGCGTCACGATGATCGGCACCGTCAGCACCGAGGCCAAGGCCGAGGCGGCGCGCGCGCATGGCTGCACGCATGTCATCGTCACCGCGGGCATGGGCCCCGGGGAGCTGGCGCGCGAGATCCCGAAGCGCGTGCGTGAGCTCACCGGCGGCCGCGGCGTGCCGGTGGTGTTCGACTCGGTGGGCCAGGACACGCTGATGGCCAGCCTGGACAGCCTGCAGCCGCGCGGCGTGCTGGTGAGCAACGGCACCACCTCGGGCCCGGTGCTGGTGGATACCACGCTGCTCGCGGTGAAGGGCTCGCTCTGGCTCACGCGGCCGGCGATGCTGCACTACGCGACCCCCCGCGCCAAGATGCTGGAAATGGCCGACGAGCTGTTCGCGCACGTGCTGGCCGGGCGCATCCGCGGCGAGCCGCAGCAGGTGTTCCGGCTGGAAGAAGCGGCCGCGGCGCACCGCGCGCTCGAATCGCGCCAGACCACCGGCGCCACGGTGCTCACTGTCTAGGGCGGCCGCGATGGACCTGAACGCCCTCGACCAGGCGCCGCCGCCGGACGACTACCTGTACGGCCCCGGGCCGGCCTGGTTCGCGCTGGTGATGACGCTGGCGCTGATGATCTTCGACTACGTCGACCGCCAGGTCATCGTCTCGCTGTTCCCGTACCTGAAGGCCGACTGGGGCCTGTCGGACAAGCAGCTCGGCGCGCTGGTGTCGGTGGTGTCGGTCACGGTGGCGCTGGGCGCGCTGCCGGTGGCCCTGTTCGCCGACCGGGTGAGCCGCGTCAAGAGCATCGTCGCGATGGCCGGTCTGTGGAGCCTGGCCACCATTTCGTGCATGTGGGTGCGCAGCTACGGCGTGCTGATGGCCGCGCGCGCCACCGTGGGCCTGGGCGAGGCCGGCTACGGCGCGGTGGGGGCGGCGTTGATCGCGAGCCACTTCCCGGCGCGCATGCGCGGCGCGGTGCTGGCGGCCTTCTTCGCCTCGGCCTCGGTGGGCTCGGTGCTGGGGGTGATGCTGGGCGGCCTGATCGCCGCGCGCTGGGGCTGGCAGGCGGCCTTCGGCGTGGTGGGCGTGCCCGGGCTGCTGCTGGTGCTGCTGTACCTGAAGGTGCGCGACTACCCCACCGTGGCGCTGGCGCCCGACATGCAGGCGCGGCGCCAATCGCTGGGCCGCGCGGTGCTGCACATCGTGCGGGTGCTGGCGCACACGCGCACCATGCTGTGGGTGTGCATCGGCGGGGCGGCGCAACTCATCGTGGTGTCGGCGCTGTGGTCCTGGCTGCCGAGCTTCCTGAACCGCGTGCACGGCGTCGCGCCGGCGCAGGCCGGCGTGAAGGCCGCGCTGGTGGTGCTGTGCGGCGCCGCCGGCGCGGTGCTGTGCGGCGCACTGGTGGACCGGGCCGGCCGCGGCGCGCCGCGCCGCCGGCTCGCGACGATGGCCTGGCTGTGCGTCGGCTCGATGGCGGTGCTGGTGTTCGCCTTTGCGTGGGCGCCGCCGGCGTGGCAGTTCGCGGCCATTGCGCTGGGCGGCTTCCTCGCCACCTGCACCGTGGGCCCGGTGTCGGCCATCGTCATCGAGGTGGTGCACCCCGGCGTGCGGGCCACCGGGTCGTCGGTGCTCGCACTGTTCCAGAACCTGTTCGGCCTGGCGGCCGGGCCCTTCCTGGCGGGCGTGCTGTCCGATGCCTGGGGCCTGGTGCCGGCCTTGACGGCCATGCCGCTGTGCTCGCTGCTGGCCGCCGCCGCGTTCGTGCTGGCGGCCGGCAGCTACGAGGCCGACAAGGCCGGCGTGCTGGGCCGGCCCGCGCCGCTGGCCACGCCGTGAACCCGTCGCCATCAGCAGGCACCGTCAAGCAGGCACCGTCAAGCACGCACCGCCATGCACGCACCGTTGACCACACTCCGATGACCACGCGCGCCCTCGCCACCTGGCCCGCCCGCGGCCGTGCCCTGTTCCCGGGCGTGCTGGCCTCGGCCGTGGTGGCCGCGGCGGCCACCTTCCTGTCGCAGCACTACGGCGCGCCGGTGATGCTGTTCGCCTTGCTGCTGGGCCTGGCGATGAACTTCCTGTCCACCGAAGGGCCGTGTGCGGCCGGCATCGAGTTCAGTGCGCGCCAGCTGCTGCGCATCGGCGTGGCGCTGCTGGGGCTGCGCATCACGCTGGGCCAGATCGCCGAGCTGGGCTGGCACCCTGTGCTCATCGTCGTGCTGTCGGTGGTGCTGACCATCGGCGTTTCGATGCTCGCGGCGCGCGCCCTGGGCTTCAACACGCTGTTCGGCCTGTTGAGCGGCGGCGCCACGGCGATCTGCGGTGCCTCGGCCGCGCTGGCGCTGGCGGCGGCGCTGCCGGCGCACCCGCAGAAGGAGCGCGCGACGCTGTTCACCGTGGTGGGCGTGTCGGCGCTGTCCACGCTGGCGATGATCGTCTACCCGATGGTCGCGCGTGCGCTGGGGCTGGATGCGCGGGGCGCGGGCCTGTTCATCGGCGGCACCATCCACGATGTGGCGCAGGTGGTGGGGGCCGGCTACAGCCTGTCGCACGAGGCGGGCGACGTGGCCACCTTCGTCAAGCTGATGCGGGTGGCGATGCTGCTGCCGGTGATCGTGTTCGCGGTGATGCTGACGCGCCGCGCGGTCGGGGCCGGGGGCGGGGCCGGGGCCGGGGGCGCGCCGGCCGGCCCGAGGCCGCCGCTGCTGCCCTGGTTCGCGCTGGGCTTTGCGCTGCTGGTGGCCGTGCACAGCACCGGCTGGCTGCCGCGGCCGCTGGTGGCGCTGGGCAATGACGCCTCGCGCTGGTGCCTGGTGATGGCGATTGCCGCCATCGGCATGAAGACCCAGCTCAAGGAGCTGGCCAGCGTGGGCCTGAAGCCGGTGTTGCTGATGTGCGGCGAGACCCTGTTCCTGGCCCTGCTGGTGCTGGCGCTGGTGCGCTGGGCGGCCTGAGAATCGCCGGGCCTCTTCCAGCCCCGAGACCGGACTGCGTCATGAACCTGCTTCGAAGCGCGGCGCGCAGCGCCGGCATCCTGAGCCTGATGCTGCTGGCCGGCCTGGCCGCGCCGATGGCCCAAGCCCAGGCCCAGGCCTGGCCGCAGAAGCCGGTGCGGCTGGTGGTCGCCGGTGCGCCCGGCGGCTCGGCCGACCTGCTGGCCCGGCTGGTGGGCGACGCGCTCGCGAAGGAGATCGGCCAGCCCGTGCTCACCGAGCCCAAGCCCGGCGCGGGCGGGGTGATCGCGGTGACCGAGCTGTCGCAGGCCCCGCGTGACGGCCACACGCTGCTGGTGGCGGTGAACTCGCTGGTCAGCGAGATCCCGCACATCCTGAAGACCAAGGTCGACATGGCCAGCGAGGTCACGCCGCTGGCCGAGCTGGCGCGCGCCGGCCTGGTGCTGGTGGGCCACCCCGGCGTGCCGGCGAAGACGCTGCCCGAGCTGGTGGCCTACGTGAAGGCGCGGCCGGGCCAGGTGAATGTGGCGTCCTACAGCGCCGGCACGCTGTCGCATGTGCTGGGGCTGCAACTGAACCAGGCCGCCGGCATCGAGCTGGTGCACGTGGGCTACAAGGGGTCCACCCCGGCGCTGCAGGACGTGATGGGCGGCCATGTGCCGCTGATGTTCGACGGCATGCCCAGCGCGCTGCCGCTGCTGAAGGCGGGCAGGATCAAGGCCTTCGCGGTGAGCCTGCCGCAGCGCAGCCCGCTGCTGCCCGAGCTGCCCACCTTCAACGAGCTGGGCTACCCCCGGCTCGAGGCGGTGGCCTGGATCGGCCTGTGGGCCAAGCCCGACGTGCCGCCGGCCGTGCAGGCGCAGATCCGCAACGCGGTGCTGAAAGTGCTGGCACAGCCGGCCGCGCTGGCGCGGCTGCAGGAGATCGGCTTCGACGCCGCGCCACCGCGCAGCCCGCAGGCGCTGACGCAGGCGCTGCGCGCCGACTTCGAACGCATGGGCGCGCTGCTGAAGGCGATTCAGTTCAAGCCCGAATAGGGCCCTTCGCGCGCGGGCGACACGCGCCGCGGCGCGTGCAATCCGTCACGCAAACAGCGCTCAAGTCGGTCACCTGAATGCCGAGTGGCGGACGACCCGGCCCGCGGCGCCAACTTTTCACGTGCAGGACATCACACCCCCGAAACGCGGGGTCTGTTTGTTTCTGCTTGTTACTGGGATGCTCCGTTCACTGCGCGACGCCCTGCAACGCGCGCCACGGCTCGACGACGGACCCTCCCATGACCCTGCTGTTGCCCTTCATCGTGATCGTCGAGCGCCGCGTGTCGCGCTCCCTGCCCGGCCTGCAGCGCTTGCTGCGCGGCCTGGCTGCCGCAGCGCTGGCGGGCCTGCTGGCCCTGCCGGCTGCCCATGCGCAAAGTGCCGCGAGCAAGATCGCGCGCGACCTGCAGCCGGTGCTCACCGCCGCCACCACGCCGGCCATCAACTGGGCCAAGGACGTGAACGGCGTGCGCTACGTGAAGGTGCTGATCGTCAGCAACAGCGACGATGCCTCGCTCGCCGCGCTGCGCTCGGCGGTGATGGCCGCCGGCGGCTCGATCTACTACCGCTACAGCTCGGTGTTGGCGCTGGCCGCGCTGCTGCCGGCCAGCCAGGTGAACACGATCGCCGTCCGCAGCGATGTGCAGAGCATCTCGCCCAACCGGCTGATGACGCGCTCGGCCAGCACGCTGGAAAGCATCACCGGCACCGCCGCGCTGCGCACGACCGGCGTGCTGAACTACGCCGTCAACACCGGCGTCACCGGCCGCGGCATCGGCATCGCGGTGCTCGATTCGGGCATCTCCTGGCAGCACGCCGATTTCCTGGACGACGGCGGCGCGAGCCGCGTCCGCGAGGCGATCAGCTTCACCAAGGCGGGCGACGCGGTGCGCGCCGGCGTCACCGACTGGAAGCCCGGCATCGACGTTTCGGGCGTGCTCTACCCCGGCAGCCCCTCGATGGCCACCTACCTGGCCACCATCCAGAACGGCTTCGCGGCCAAGGCCGACCGCTATGGCCACGGCTCCCACGTGGCGGCGGTGGCCGCCGGCCGCGGTGCCTACCAGGCGGTGGACACCACCGGCATCGCGCCCAACGCGAACCTGTTCGACGTGCGCGTGCTCGACGACAACGGCTACGGCCAGCTCTCGGACGTGCTGGCCGGCATCGACTGGGTCATCTACTACGGCAAGTACAAGAACATTCGCGTCATCAACCTCAGCCTGGGGGCCGATTCCACCGAGTCCTACCAGACCGACCCGCTGGCGCGCGCGGTGCGCAGCGCGGTGGCGCAGGGCATCGTGGTGGTGGTGGCCGGCGGCAACTACGGCCTCAACGGCAACGGCAAGGAAACCTACGGCAGCATCAGCTCGCCCGGGCACGAGCCCAGCGTCATCACCGTGGGCGCGCTGAACTTCAAGGCCAGCAACGGCCGTGGCGACGATGTCGTCACCAGCTTCAGCTCGCGCGGCCCCACGCGCGGCTCGCGGGTGGATGCCAACGGCCAGCGCCAGGTGGACAACCTGCTCAAGCCCGACCTGGTGGCACCGGGCAACCGCATCGTCTCGGCGCTGGGCGAGGACACGCTGGCCGCCGGGGGCGCCTGGAACCTGCTGGCCACGCGCTACCCGGCGCTCACCAAGATCAACGGGGTGAGCCAGGGGCAGGACCGGGCGTTGATGCAGCTCAGCGGCACCTCGGTGGCCGCGCCCGTTGTTTCCGGTGCGGTGGCCTTGATGCTGGAGGCCAACAACGGCCTGACGCCGGCGCTGGTGAAGGCCATCCTGCAGTACACCGCGCAGACGCTGCCTAACGCCAATCTGGCGCAGCAGGGCGCCGGGGCGCTGAACATCGAAGGCGCGGTGCGGCTGGCCGGCGCCATCCGCAACGACATGGCCCAGCGCATCAAGGCCGGCGCCACGCTGGCGGCCGGTGAATCGCTGCTGTGGTGGCCGGGCGCCACGCTGCCGGCACCCAGCTCGGTGATCAACGGCGAAACCGTGCCCTGGGGCCGCCTGGTCTTCATGGGCGGCAACCGCATCGTCACCGGCGAGGCGCTGTTCCGGCAATGGCAGCCGGCCTACGACCCGCGCCTGCTGTGGGTGCGCGGCAGCGTGCGGCAGATGACACTGCGCTACTGGCCCAACACCAACAACATGTACCCGATGGCGGTGCTTTCGGCACCGGCGGCCAGCACCACCTTGCTGACGCCGGGCGTGGTGTCGCTGGGCGAACTGGCGGGCAGCTCGTCGCTGCTGGGCAAGACCGGCCTGTTCCTGCCGGCGGCCACGCTCTCGTCCTGGATCAGCAGCGGCCGCACGCTGCAGCAGGGCATCACCCTCAGCCAGGGCCTGGTGCTCAGCGAAGGCCTGGTGCTGAGCGAAGGCCTGGTGCTCAGCGAGACGCTGGTGTTGAGCGAAGGCCTGGTGCTGAGCGAGGGCCTGGTGCTCAGCGAAGGGCTGGTGCTCAGCGAGGCCGGCACCACCAGCGCGAGCAACGCGCGCGAGAAGTCGGTCACCGGCGAGCCCTGAGCCCTGGCCCACGCGAGCAGATCCTCATGCAGCAGCACCCCGCCGGCAGCACGCAGCCCACACCCGACGCCTGGTGGGTGCGCCCCTACCGGGCCTTCATGCCCGACTACAACCGCAAGGCCACGGCCTACTGGGTGGCCATGGTGGTGCTCGGGGCCGCGCTGCTGGCCTACACGCTGCAGCACGCGCTGTCGCTGTCGCCGGCCGATCGGTTGCAGCTGGGCGTCGGCACCGCCATCGCGATGCTGGCCGCGGTGTTCCCGGTGCGGGTGCCGCACTCGAAGAACTCGTTTGCCGCCGGCGAGATCTTCGTCTTCCTGCTGCTGCTGCTGCATGGGCCGGCCGCCGCGGCGCTGGCCGCCGCAGGCGAGGGCCTGGTGGGCTCCTGGCGCACCTCCAAGCGCTGGACCAGCCGCATCGCCAGCCCGGCGATGTCCTGCATCGCGATGTTCGGCGCCGGCGCGCTGCTGCAGGCGGCCACCGCCGCCACCGGCGGCTGGAGCGGCCTGGGCGCCGGCCTGCTGCTGGTGGGCACGATGCTGTGCGCGGTGGTGTACTTCGTGATCAACACGCTGCTGGTCACCGCGCTGCCCTACCTCAAGCGCAACCAGTGGCCGGCGCCGGGCGAACTGTTCGACAACTTCGGCTGGGTGGGCGTCACCTACGCGGGCAGCGCCTCGGTGGCCTGCCTGCTGTTCCTGGCGTTCGAGAAAGCGGGCATCGGTGTGCTCATCGCCGCCGCGCCGATCATCGCGATGCTGCTCACGGTGCTGCACTACCACTTCCGCCAGCGCGAGGTGGAGGAGGCCGGGCGCCAGGCGCGCCTGGACGCCATCGAGCGCGAGGCCGCGCTCGCCAGCCGCCACCTGCGCGAACTGGAGGTCAGCGAGCGGCGCTTCCACAGCGCGTTCACGCATGCCTCCATCGGCATGGTGCTGGTCACGCTGGACGGCCGCATCCTGCAGGTGAATGCGGCCTTGCGTGCGCTGCTGGGCTACGACAGCGAGCCGCCGGCCGCGCGGCGCCTGGCCAGCGAGTTCGTCGACACGGCCGATGTCGCCACGCTAGAGAGCCTGTTGCTGCGGCTCAATGCCGGGCAGATCCCGGCCTTCGCCGTGGAGCTGCGCCTGCGCCACCGCGAAGGCCGCGAGGTCTGGGCCGCGGTGCACGGCAGCCTGTTCTCCGATGCCGATGCCAGCGCGCCCAGCCTGATCCTGCAGGTGCAGGACATCACGGCGCGGCGCCAGGCCGAGGCCGGGCTGCAGCGCATCGCCTTCCACGACAGCCTCACCGGCCTGCCCAACCGGCGCCACTTCCAGGACGAGCTGGCCCAGGCGCTGCAGCGCGTGCAGCACGACCCGAAGCGCCACTTCGCGCTGATGTTCCTGGACTTCGACCGCTTCAAGCTCATCAACGACAGCCTGGGCCACGCGGTGGGCGACGAGTTCCTGGTGATGGTGGCGCAGCGCATCCAGCAGCACCTGCGGCCGCAGGACATCGTGGCGCGCCTGGGCGGTGACGAGTTCGCGATCCTGGCCGAGAACCTGGATTGCGAGGCCTACGCGGTGGCGCTGGCCGAGCGGCTGACCGAATCGCTGCGCAAGCCGTTCCAGATCGCCGGCACCGAGATCACCACCAGCGCCAGCATCGGCATCACCTTCAGCGGCATGGGCTACACCACGCCGGCCGACATGCTGCGCGACGCCGACATCGCGATGTACAAGGCCAAGAACAGTGGCCGCGCGCGCCATGCGCTGTTCGACAGCGCCCTGCACACCGAGGTGTCGCACCGCCTGCGGCTGGAAGGCGACCTGCGCCGCGCGCTGGCCGCCGGCGAGCTGGGCGTGGCCTACCAGCCCATCCACGAGCTGGGCTCGGGCCGCATCACCGGCTTCGAGGCGCTGGCGCGCTGGGAGCACCCGGAGCTGGGGGCGATCAACCCGATGACCTTCGTCGGCGTGGCCGAAGATTCCGGCCTGATCATGCCGCTGACCGACTTCATGCTGCGCAGCGCCTGCCAGCAGCTGCGCGAGTGGCAACTGCGCGATGCCACGTTCGCCGAGCTGAAGGTGCACGTCAACGTCTCGGGCTACGACGTGTCGCACCCCGGCTTCGTGGCGCGCGTCACCGCCGCGCTGGCCGAGGCGCGGCTGCAGCCCCAGCACCTGACGCTGGAGCTCACCGAGAACATCCTGATGGAACGGCTGGAAGCCGCGCTGCCCACGCTGCTGGAGCTGCGCCGCCTGGGCGTGGGCCTGAGCGTGGACGACTTCGGCACCGGTTATTCGTCGCTGCGCCACCTGACCAAGCTGCCGGTGAACAACCTGAAGATCGACCGCGCCTTCGTGGCCGACCTGCAATGGGGCAGCGACGAGGCCGCCATCGTGGGCGCCATCGTGCTGCTGGCCAAGTCGCTGGGCAAGACGGTCATCGCCGAAGGCATCGAGACCTCGGCCCAGGCCGAGCACCTGCAGCAGATGGGCTGCGCCACCGGCCAGGGCTTCCACCTGTCGCGCCCGCTGGTGTCCGAGCACATCGACCGGCTGCTCGACGGCCTGGCCACCGGCACGCCGCCGGCCGGCCCGCTGCCCGAACGCGCGGCGGGCGTGGCGCACTTGCACTGAGCGCCCGCGCGGCGCGCCGCAGGGTGCTCAGGCCGGGTGGGTTTCCGGCGCGGCCGTCAGCACCGGCTGCGCCGCCGGCCGCGGCTGCCCGCCGCGCAGCAGGAAGTGCGACAGCGACGGGATCAGCACCACCGCGCCCACCATGTTCCACACGAACATGAAGGCCAGCAGCAGCCCCAGGTCGGCCTGGAACTTGATGGGCGAAAGCACCCAGGTGATCACCCCCGCCGCCAGCGTGACGCCCACCAGCGCCACCACCTTGCCGGTGAACTGCAGCGCGCGGCCGTAGGCCTGGGCCAGCGGCACGCCCAGGCGCTGCTGCGCGAGCTGCACCGACAGCAGGTACAGCGCATAGTCCACGCCGATGCCCACGCCCAGCGCGATGACCGGCAGCGTGGCCACCTTCACGCCAATGCCCAGCGCCACCATCAATGCTTCGCACAGCACCGAGGTGATGACCAGCGGCACCACCGCCACCACCACCGCGCGCCAGGACCGGAAGGTGATGAAGCACAGCACGATCACCGCCGCATAGACCAGCAGCAGCATCTGCGTCCAGGCCTGCCGCACCACGATGTTGGTGGCCGCCTCGATGCCGGCCGAGCCGGCGGCCAGCAGGAACTGGCGCTCGCCGGTGTTGTGCCGGGCGGCGAACTCGGCGCTGGCCTGGACCACGTGGTCCAGCGTGCCGGCGCGGTGGTCGGCCAGGTAGGCGATCACCGGCATCACCGAACAATCGGTGTTGAACAGGTCCGGGTTGTTCACGCTGGCCTGCTGCGCGCCGTAGTTCAGCACGTCCTGGTTGCGCGCGATCGTCAGCCACTTCGGGCTGCCCTCGTTGCTGCCGGCGGTGATCTGGCGCACCGCGTTGGTCAGCGACACGGTGGTCTGCACGCCGGGCAGTTGCTGCAGCGTCCAGGCCAGGCGGTCGGCCTCCACCAGCGTGGCGTACTTCAGGCAGCCTTCCTTGGGCGTCTTCACGATCACCGCGAAGGTGTCGCTCGAGAGCGTGTAGTGGCCGGTGATGTAGGCGTTGTCGCGGTTGTAGCGCGAGCCGGCACGCAGCTCCGGCGCGCCGGGGTCGAGGTCGCCGATGGCCAGCCGCTGGCTCATCAGCGCGCCGCCCACGGTGAGCAGCGCGGCCACGCCCACGGCGGCCTGGGCCCAGCGCCGCTCGACAAAGCGCTCCAGCAGCGGCCAGAGGCGGCCGAAGCCGCGCGTGCGGCTCGCCGCGGCGTCGGCCTGCAGGCTGCGCGCGGCCGCCGCCGGGCTCACGCCGACGTAGGACAGCAGCACCGGCAGCAGGATCAGGTTGGTGACGATCAGCACCGCCACGCCCAGGCTCGCGGCCAGCGCCAGCTCGCGGATCACCGCGATGTCGATCACCATCAGCACCGCGAAGCCCACCGCATCGGCCGCCAGCGCGGTGAGGCCGGCCAGGAACAGGCGGCGGAAGGTGTAGCGCGCGGCCACCTGGCGGTGCGCGCCGCGGGCGATGTCCTGCAGGATACCGTTCATCTTCTGCGCGCCGTGGCTCACGCCGATGGCAAACACCAGGAAGGGCACCAGGATCGAGTACGGGTCCAGCTCCTGGCCGAGGGCGGCCACCAGCCCCAGCTGCCACACCACCGCCACCAGCGAGCAGGCGATCACCAGCGTGGTGCTGCGCAGGCAGCGCGTGCTGGCATAGATCACCGCGGCGGCGATCGCCGCGGCCAGCGCGAAGTACAGCGCCACCTGCAGCAGGCCGGCGATCAGCTCGCCCACCAGCTTGGCGAAGCCGATCACGTGCATGCGCACGCGCGGCGCGTCGGTCGCCGCCGGTTGCTCGACCCGCTGGCGCAGCCGCTCGAGGGACTGCGAGAGCGCGCGGTAGTCGATGCGCTGGCCGGTGCCCGGGTCCTGGTCCAGCAGCGGCACCACCAGCATGCTGGACTTGAAATCGCTGCCCACCAGGCTGCCCACCAGGCCGGCCCGCGCGATGTTGCCGCGCAGGCGCTCGGTGGCGGCGGGGGAGCCGTCGTAGTTGTCGGGCATCACCGGGCCGCCCTGGAAGCCTTCCTCGGTGACCTCGGTCCAGCGCACGCCGGGCGCCCACAGCGATTTCATCCACGCGCGGTCCACCCCGGGGGTGAGGAAGACCTCGTCGTGGATCTGCTTGAGCAGCGCCAGGTACTTCGGGTCATGGATGTCGCCGCCGGTGTTCTCCACCACGATGCGCAGCGAATTGCCCAGGCCGCGCAGCTCGCTGCGGTGCTCCAGGTAGTGCTGGATGTACGGGTGGCTGCGCGGGATCATCTTCTCGAAGCTGGCGTTCAGGCCCAGCCGCGTGGCCGCGAGCAGGCCCAGCAGCAGCGTCAGCAGCGCGCAGGCGATGAGCACCGCGCGCCGGTGGTTGAACACCAGCCGTTCCAGGCGCGAGCCCGATTGCGGGTCGAACTGGTCGAGCGAGCCCGGCGCGGGCTGCCCATCGGTGGGGGCGGGGGCATGCATGGGGCGGTTCTCCTGCGGCGCCGCGGCAAGGGGCGGCGGCGCGTGGGGGTGTCAGGGCAGGGCCAGGGCCTGGGCGCCGCGCGGGCCGGCCACGAGCAGCGTCTTAGGGCCCGCCGCCAGCACGGCGGCTGCGGGCGGCGCGCGTTCGCCCCGCACGGGGGTGAAGCTGGCACCGTCGTCGCTGCTGGCGAGCAGGTGGCCGGCCGGGCTGGCAAGCAGAAGGCGGCCTCGCGCGTCCTGCGTGCTGGCGCTCAGGCCCACCTGCAGGCCGGTGGGGACGGTGGCCCAGCTGCGGCCGGCGTCGGTGCTGCGCAGCACGCTGCCGCGCAGGCCATGCACCACCAGTGCACGCTCGTTGCCGACGATGCCGAACAGCGTGCCCTTGTACGGCAGCATCAGCGCGCGAAAGCGCCCGGCCGCGCGGTCGAGCTTGAGCACCAGGCCTTGCTCGCCGGTGATGTAGAGCTCGCCGCCGATGCTGCGCATGGCGTACAGGTGCAGGCCCCGCGGGTTGTCCAGCGCATGCAGCCAGGGCTGCCAGCTGGCGCCGCCATCGGTGGTGTGCAGGATGAGCCCGAACGCGCCGACGACGAAGCCCCGGCGCGCGTCCTCGAACCACACGTCGAGCCAGGGGTTCTCGGCCCCTTGCGCGGCCAGGCGCCGGGCCTCGTCGCGCAGCGCGGCGGCGCGCGCGGCGTCGATGCCCAGCGTGGCCGGGTCCTGCCGTTCATAGTACGCGGCCACCAGCGGGCCCAGCGCGCGGCCATCGAGCTGGCGCGCCCAGGTGCGGCCGCCATCGCGGCTGGTGAGCACGAGGCCATCGTGGCCCACGGCCCAGCCGTTGTGCGCATCGGGGAAGCTCACCGCCACCAGGTCCGCGCTGGCCGGCACCTGGGCCTGCTGCCACTGCCGGCCGGCGTCGTCCGACCACAGCACATGGCCGCGCTGGCCCACCGCGACGATGCGCTCGCCAGCCCGCGCCAGCCCGTTGAGCAGGCTGCGCGCGGCCAGCGGGCTGCGTGTGGCGGGGGTGTCCAGCAAATCGTGCCAGGCGGCCGGGGGCGGTTCGGCCCCGGCCTGGGCCGGGCCGGTGGCGGCCAGGCCCGAGCCGAGGGTGGCCCACAGCATCAGCCGGGTGGCAAGGTGGCGCATGGCGGCTCCGGGTGCGGGGTGGGCGCTGTCAGCGAATGCCGGCGCCGGCCAGGGCGTCGGGCGTCCACTCGCGTTCGGGCAGCGGCTTGCCGTGGCGCAGGCCGCCGGTCTCGGCGATGTAGCCGGTGAGCGAATACACGCGCGAGACGAGGTCGTAGTGGCCGAACATGTCGGTGTAGGGCGCGGGCACGTCGTAGCTGGGCGCCATGTAGGCGAAGCCGGTGCGCCAGAGCTGGCCGCGGGCGTCGTACGCGTCGCTGGCCAGCGCGGCCCACGAATCCTCGTCCAGGTAGAAGGTGCGCCGGCCGTACACGTGCCGCTTGCCTTCCTTCAGCGTGGCCTCCACCACCCACACGCGGTGCAGTTCCCAGCGCACGAAGTCGGGGTTCAGGTGGTTGGGCTTGAGCAGCTCGTCCTGCTTGGCCTGGTACACCGCCGCATAGGCGTTGTAGGGCACGAACAACTCCTTCTTGCCCACCAGCTTGAAGTCGAAGCGGTCCATCGAGCCGTTGAAGATGAAGGTGTCGTCGAAGGTGGTGGCACCGGCGGTGCCGGGGTTGGGCGTGTCGTGGCTCAGGTCCGGGGCCACCTTCACGCGGCGCTGGCCGGGCAGGTAGCTCCAGGCGCGGCGGTCCTTGGTGCCGATGTCCAGCGGGTCGATCAGCATCAGCGCCTCGCCAGCGCGGCGCGCCGGGCCGGTGTAGCTGAGCTTGATGCGCCAGAAGGTCTCGGCCGCGGTCTTGCCCGTGTCCCAGAACGGATATTCCTGCACGCTGATGCCTTCGGTGGCCAGCGTGGCGCGGCCGCTGGCGTCGACGCTCAGGTTGCGGTACTTCGATTCATAGGCCTGGCCGTTGAAGCGCACCAGGTGGTTCCACATCGCCTCGTGGCCGGTCTTGGGCATCGGGAACGGGAAGCCGGCATGCGCGCCCTCGATCGACTTGCCGTCGTTCAGCGTCCGGGCGCGCACGGCGTTCTTCGCGGTGTTCTCGGCCACGAACTTCGGGAACGCCACGCTGCGCTGCGTGGGGTACACGTCGATGCGGAAGCTGGGGTACTTCTGCAGCAGCGCCTTGGTGCCTTCGGTCAGCTTGTCGGCGCTGGCGGCCATGTTCTTCGCGTCGATCACCGCGCGCGGCTTGTCGCCGGCAAACGGGTTCGGGCGCATGCCGTCGCCGGGCTTGTAGCCCGCCGGCGGGGTGGTGAGGCCGCCGGTATAGGCGGGGATCGTGCCGTCCTTGTTGGCGGCCTTCTCGGCGCCGATGGCGGTGAGGCTCTGGCCCAGGGCGCGGGCCTCCTCGGCGGTGACGGCGGCATGGGCCAGCGGGGCGGCACACAGGACGGCAGACACGGCGGCGGCCAGGGCCAGGCGGTGGAGGGAGGGGTTCATCGGGCACTCCTCAGAAGGTGGTCTTGAAGGTCAGGCTCACGAAGCCGCGGTCGCGCAGGAAGGTCGTGAGGCCGTTCTGGCTGGTCACGGCCGCTCCGTTGTCGCGGTAGCGTCCAACGTAGTCGATGAACTTCAGGTCGAAGCGGTACTTCTGCTGCACGTCGGCCGAGACGCCGATGCTGTAGTTGCCGTTGGCCTGGCTGCCGCCGAACACCGTGGCCGCGTTGCCCGACAGGCCCAGCGCATAGGTCAGCGGCGCCGAGAGGTCCACGCCCGGCAGCACCTGGTACCAGGTGGGCGTGAAGGCCAGGCCGATGCCCACGTAGTCCTTGGTTGCGCAGCCGTCCCACTTGTCCTTGCCCTTGCAGGGCGCGTAGCCCACGGCGTTGAACAGCGCCTCACCGCTGCGCACTTTGCTCCAGCGCGAGTACACCAGCTCGGCGGCCCAGGTGGCGCTGTCGAACAGCGGCGTCTTGCCGATGCTGCCCAGGCCGTTGACCAGCGCGTGCCAGGTGTCACCGCGCGGGCCCTGGGTCTGGCCTTGGGCCGGCAGGCCGGGGGCCAGGCCCAGCACCTGGCTGGTCAGCGGCGTGTTGCGCCGCATCGAGACTTCGGCGCCCAGGCTGACGCCGGCCACGTTCTTCGCCAGGCTCAGGCCGAACAGGTCGATGCCGTCCGCGTACACCAGGGTATAGCGGCTCGCGTTCGGCGCCGCGGCGGTGAGCAGGGTCTGCGGGATCTTGTCGGCGAAGTTGCGGTAGTAGGCGCCCAGCGTGCCGTCCAGCCAGGCCGGGCTCCAGCGTGCCGAGAGGCCGAACTCGCCGCGCTGGCGCGGCTCGGCCGCCGGCGTGCGCAGCGCAAAGCCCAGGCCGGCGGAGAGGAACTGCCGGTCCGGGCCGTTGAAGGCAAAGTCCACCGGGCCGAGGTAGGTGCCGCCCTCGGGGAAGCGGTCGGGCTCCCACTCCAGCAAGTACTGCGCGCCGAGCGAGAGCGTCTCGCTCAACTGGGCCTGCAGCGAGAGCTGGTTCAGCGGGCGGAACAGCTCCTTGGCCTCGGTGCCGGGGGTGGCGAAGCCCTTCTGCAGATCGAGCGGGTTCTGCGAATAGGCGATGCTGTGCAGGTTGCCGCCCAGCAGCAGCGATTCGCCCCAGTACACCGTGTGGCGGCCGAGCTTCAGGTTGACCGGCACCTCGCCCAGGTCCACCGCGCCGAACACGAAGGCATCCATGATCTCGCCGGTGCCGCCGCGATACAGGCGCAGCGTGGTGTTGCTGTACTGTTTGCCGATGTAGCTGGGGATGTTGGCCAGCGGCGCATTCGGGTTGCTGTGGCTGCTGCGGCCATAGGCGCCGTCGTACCAGGCGGTGGCGCTCACGCGCAGGCCGTGGCGCTTGCGCCAGACCAGGTCCAGCTCGCTGAGCAGGTCGATGCGGTTGGCCACCGTGTCGCCGCGGTCGAAGCTGTAGGTGCCTTCGTCGGCCAGCGCCGAGTTGCCGATCTTCGGGTCGCGCTGCTCGGTGCGCTGCGCGTAGTTGTAGCGGAACGCGTTGTCCCAGCGCAGCGTCAGGTCGGGCCGGCCGAGCTCGATCTCGAAGGCCAGCGTGCTGCTGCCGGCGGCGGCCAGCACGGCGGCGGCGGCCAGCCGCGTGAGGCGGCGGCCGGTAGGGCCGGCAGCGGTGCGGTTGGGGGTACGGGTTGGGCGCATGGTGTCTCCGCGTTCTGGGGGGCCCGGCGCGCCGCTGTGCGCAGCGTGGGCCAGGGTCGTGGCGGAAATTCTGGAAGTGCCCCCCCATCCCGAACCCCCTCTTGGCGGGGGGCTGGGGTTGGCCCTGGGGCCCGAACGGCGACCCCGCCGCCGGGCACCGTGGCGCAGGCGCCGAACCCGGATTGCGCATCGCTTTGCCTTGACGCAGGATGGCCGGATGAAGGGTTGGAGCGTCAAGTCGCGCTTGGTGGCGCTGCTGCTGCTGCTGGGCGTGTTGCTGGCCGGCGGCGCCGTGCTGGCGGTGCGCTCGCTGGACCAGGCCGTCGCGGCCATCGACACCGTCTACCGCGACCGCGTGATGCCGATGCACCAGTTGCGGGCGGTAGCCGACGCCTATGCGGTGGACATGGCCGGCGCCGTGCAGCGCGTGCGCGACGGCCGGCTCGACGCGGCCGCCGCGCTCACCCGGATCGACGCCGCAGCGGCCCGGGTGGCGCAGCAATGGCAGGCCTACCGCCAGACCTACCTGGTGGCGCGCGAGGTCGAGCTCATCGCGCAGGCCGAGCCGCTGATGCGCCAGGCCGACAGCACCGTGGGCCAGGCCCGGCGCCTGATCGGCGAGGCCCGGGCCGACGCGCTGGCGCGCCTGGCGGCCGACGAGCTGCCCGCCGCGCTGCAACCGCTGGCCCAGGTGCTGGACCAGTTGGTGCAGGTGCAGCTCGAGGAGGCGCTGCGCGAGTCCGAGCGCGCGCAGCGCTTGCGCGGCCGGGCTGCACTGGCGATGGCCGTGCTGGCGCTGCTGGCGGTGGGCGCGGGCGGTGCGCTGGGGGCCTCGGTCGTGGTGCGCCACCAGCGCGAGCAGCGCGAGGCCGATGCGCATGCCGAACGCATGGGCCGCTTTTTCCGCGCGTTATCGCGCACCAACCAGCTGATCGTGCGCGAACGTGATGCCACGGTGCTGCTGGACCAGCTCAGCCGCATCTGCGTCGACGAAGGCCATGCCCACATGGCCACCGTGTACCGGCTCGAGGGCGAGGTGCTCACCCTGGTGGCCAGCGCCGCCAGCCAGGCCCACGGCGTCGACGGCCTGCCGGCCACCTTGCGCCTGGATGGGGACGCTGCGCTGCACTCGGTGGCGGGCCGCGCGGTCAGCGCCGGCCGGCACGTGGTGGCCAACGACTACCTCAGCGACCCGTCGCTGGCGCAATGGCGCGGGCGGGTGCAGCGGGCCGGGGTGCGCGCGGTGGCGGCGTTTCTGCTGCGGCGCGGCGGCCAGGTGGCGGGCGCGCTGTTGATCTACGCGGCCGAGGTGGACTTCTTCGACGAAGAGCTGCAGCAACTGATCGACGAGATGGTCAGCGACGTGTCCTTCGCACTCGACCAGATCGATCGCGAGGCCGAGCGCGAGCGGGCGCTGCACGCCGTGGAGGCGGGCTTGCAGCGCTTTCGCAGCCTGTTCTTTGCCGCGCCGGTGGCCGCGCTGATCCATTCGCTTGCCGATTTCCGCCTGCTCGAGCTCAACGACGTGTGCAGCAAGCGCTATGGCATTGCGCGCGAGAAGGTGCTGGGGCGCTCGCTGTTCGAGCTGGGCATGGGCCTGGTCTCCCCCGACCGCGAGGCGTTCCAGGCCGCACTGAAGGCCAACGGCCGCGTGGAAGGCCTGCCGGGCCGGGTGCGCATTGCCGATGGGTCGCTGCGCGACATGCTGCTCAGCGCCGAGCCGATCGACCATGACGGCGAGCCCTGCGTGCTGGTGATGGCCCTGGACATCACCGAGCGCCGGCGCGCCGAGGAAGACCTGCGGGCGCTGAACGCCCAGCTCGAAAACCGCGTGCATGAGCGCACCGCCCAGTTGCGCGCGCTGGCCGACGCGCTGGCGCAGGCGCGCGACGCGGCCGAAGCCGCCACCCGCGCCAAGAGCGAGTTCCTGGCCAACATGAGCCACGAGATCCGCACGCCGATGAACGCGATCCTGGGCCTCACCCACCTGGCGCTGCGCACGCCGCTGGACGCGCGGCAACTGGACTACCTCACCAAGACCAAGCTGGCGGCCGATGGGCTGCTCACGCTCATCGACGGCATCCTCGACTTCTCCAAGATCGAGGCCGGCCGGCTGGAACTGGAGCAACGCCCGTTCCGGCTGGACGAGCTGGCGCTGCACCTGGACACCATCGTCGGCCAGCTCGCGCGCCAGAAGGGCCTGGTGTTCACGCTGCGCATCGAGCCCGAGGTGCCGCCCGTCGTGGTGGGCGACCTCAAGCGCCTGCAGCAGGTGCTGGTGAACCTGTGCGGCAACGCGGTGAAGTTCACCGCCGCCGGCGAAGTGGTGGCCCGCATCGCGCTGGCGGCACGCGAGGCGGGGCAGTGCGTGCTGCGCCTGACCGTGCGCGACCCCGGCATCGGCATGACACCCGAGCAGCAGAGCCGCCTGTTCCAGCCGTTCATGCAGGCCGATGCCTCCACCACCCGCCAGTACGGCGGCACCGGCCTGGGCCTGGCCATCAGCCGCGAGCTGGTGGCGCTGATGGGCGGCACGCTGGCGGTGAGCAGCCGGCCCGGCCAGGGCAGCGAGTTCAGCTTCACCGTGCGTGTGGGCCTGGTCGACGCGGCCGAGCGCCCGGCCGCGGTGGCGCCGCCCTCGGCACCGCAGGCGCTGGACCGGCTGCGCGGCCGGCGCGTGCTGCTGATCGAGGACAACGAGCTGAACCAGCTCGTGGCCGCCGAGCTGCTGCGCGGCGACGCCGGCATGGCCGTGGCCGTGGCCGGCACCGGCGCCGAGGCCTTGCAGTACCTGCAGGACCATGCGGTCGACCTGGTGCTGACCGATGTGCAGATGCCCGACATGGACGGCCTCGAGGTCACGCGCCGGATCCGGGCCAACCCGGCGCTGGCCGCGCTGCCGGTGGTGGCGATGACGGCCAATGCCTCGCTGCGCGACCGCGAGCGCTGCCTGGCCGCCGGCATGAACGACCACCTCACCAAGCCGTTCGACCCGGAGGACCTGTTCCGCGTGCTGGCCATGGCCCTGGGGGGCCCCGCAGGGGCGGCACCCGGGCACGCCGGGGCCGATGCGGACACGCCGCCCGCGCACCCCTCGCCCGCGCTCCCCTCGCACCCGCCGGCCGGCGCCGCCGTGGCGTCGGGCGTTTCCTTTGCGCTGGGCCTGGACCGGTGCCTGGGCCGCGCCGACCTGTACCGCCGCATCCTGCGGCGCTTTCTCGACGGCCGCGGCGACCCCGTCCAGCAGATCCATCACGCGCTGGCCACCGGCGACGAGGCCCTGGCCGCACGCATCGCGCACACGCTGGTGTCCACGGCCGGCACCATCGGTGCCATGGGGCTGTCCGAGCAGGCCCGCGCGCTGCAGGACGCCATCGACGACCGGCAGCACCACCGCCTGCCCACGCTGGTGGACGGGCTGGCCCATGAATACCGCCGGGTCAGCGATGCCGTGCGGGCCCACCTGGCCCAGGTGTGAGCGTGGCCGAGCGGGGTCGGGCAGCGGGTTAACCGGTGACCCGCCGGCCGGGTGTAAATGATTAAATTGCACGGGTGAGCAGTACAGATCCCCCCCCGAAGTCGTATTCCACCGCCGAGGTGGCACGCCGGCTCGGTGTTTCGGTGCCCACCGTGCAGCGCTGGGTCGACCAGGGGCACCTGAAGGCCTGGAAGACCATCGGCGGCCACCGTCGCCTGGACGCCGACAGCACCGACCGCTTCATCGCCGCCCAGGGCGGCAGCGAGGCGCCGGCGGGCGAGCCGGCACGCGGCGACCGCAAGCCGATCTCGGTGCTGGTGGTCGACGACAACCCCGATGACCGCGAGCTGATCGGCGTGCTGGTCGAGGCGGCGATCCCCGGCGCCCAGGTTGACCATGCCGAGAACGGCTTCGAGGCGCTGGTGGCCATCGGCCACTGGGCACCGGATGTGGTGGTCACCGACATCATGATGCCCCACATGAACGGCTTCGAGATGCTGCGCCACCTGGCCACCGACAGCAGCGTGCGGCCGCGCCTCATCGTGGCCGTCAGCGGCCTGTCGCCCGCGCGCCTGGCTGCGCTGGGCGAATGGCCGCTGGCGGTGAAGGTGGTGGCCAAGCCGATCGACCCGCGGCTGTTCATCGGCACGCTCAAGGCCGGTGTCGCAGCGCTCGGCGACCCACCGGCCGAGCCACCGGCGGGCTGACAACCCGCGGCGCACCGGCCCGGCCCACCGCGCCCGCCGCGCCTGCCCGGCACGCACCGGAGCCGCTGCCGCCGCAGCGGACACGCGATCGGGCCCTGGGGTCGGCCGGCCGCGCGCGCCGCCGCCCCACCCAGCGTGAACAAGCCCACGCCCGGCCGTCCGGCGTGGGGGCGCCGGCGGCCTGTGTCGTTTGTTTGGTTCGATTTATGGCAATTTTACGTTGTATTTGTTTTGTTTGAATTTTAGGCTGCGGCCTGACACTTCGAGCATGGGGCGCCCCGCTGTCGGACCGGCGCCCCGCGTCGAACACAAGGCTGCGCATGACTCGAACCGAACCCCCCGGCCCCACCGCCGCGCCCCCGGCCGGCGCGCGTGGCCCGCTGGCCCCGGCCGTGCTGGGGCTGGTGGCGGCCGCCGCGCTGCTGCTGCTGGCGCCCTGGCAGGCGGCCAGCGTGCTGGCGGCGCTGCTGCTGGCGGCTGGCGGCATGGCCGTCAGCCACGGCTGGCGTCGGGCTGATCGCGCCCGACACCAGGCCGTGGCGGCCTACCTGGCCGGCCAGCAGCAGTTGGGCGAGCGGGTGCTGCCGGTCTGGGCCCAGCACATCGAGACCGCGCGGGCACAGATGGAAGCGGCGGTGGCCCAGCTGAGCCAGCGCTTTTCAGGCATCGTCCAGCAACTGCAGCAGGCCACGCGCCTGTCCGACGTCGGCCACGCCGAAGCGCCCGGCGCCGAGGACGGCCTGGTGGCGCTGATGGCGCACAGCGAGCACACGCTGGACAGCGTGGTCGCCGCCCAGCGCCAGGCCATGGGCAGCAAGCAGGCGCTGCTGCAGGGCATCACCGGGTTGCAGCAGTTCACCGGCGAGCTGCGGGAGATGGCCGCCACGGTGGCGCGCATCGCGCAGCAGACCAACCTGCTGGCGCTGAACGCGGCCATCGAGGCCGCGCGGGCAGGGGAGGCCGGCCGCAGCTTCGCGGTGGTGGCGCAGGAGGTGCGCATGCTCTCGATGCGCTCGGCCGCCACCGGCCACGAGATCGCCGGCAAGGTGGACACCATCGTCGCCGCGATCCAGGCTGCCTGCGAGGGCGCCTCGCGTTCGCTGGAGACCGACCGCGGCGCGATGGAAAGCTCCGAGGCGGGCATCGGCGCCGTGCTGGCGCGCTTCCACGAGGCCGCCGGTGCGCTGGTGCAGCGCTCGCAGGCGCTGGCCGCCAGCCGCGACGGCCTGCGCGAGGACATCTCGCAGGCGCTGGTGCAACTGCAGTTCCAGGACCGCGTGAGCCAGGTGATGGCGCACGTGCACGCCAACATCGGCCGCCTGCCCGCGCTGCTGGGCGAAAGCCACCAGGCCTTCCAGCGCGAGCAGCGGCTGCAGCCGGTGGACGCCACGGCCCTGCTGGCCGAGCTTGAAAGCAGCTATGCCATGGCCGACGAGCGCGCGGTGCACAGCGGCCAGGCCCCCGCCGCGCCAGCCCCCGCGGCCAGTGAAGAGGTCACCTTCTTCTGACCACCCGAACCACGAACCAGACCCGGGAGTGCCATGCCAAAGACCATCCTCATCGTCGACGACTCGGCCTCGCTGCGCCAGGTGGTCGGCATCGCGCTCAAGGGCGCCGGCTACGAGGTGATGGAGGGCAGCGACGGGCAGCACGCGCTGGCCCAGCTCACCGGCCGCAAGGTGCACATGATCATCAGCGACGTGAACATGCCCAACATGGACGGCATCAGCTTCCTCAAGGCCCTGAAGCAGCTGCCGGCCTACCGGTTCACGCCGGTGATGATGCTCACCACCGAATCGCAGGCGGACAAAAAGGCGCTGGGCCAGGCCGCCGGCGCCAAGGCCTGGATGGTCAAGCCCTTCAAGCCCGAGGCGCTGCTCAACGCGGTGCAGAAGCTGGTGTTGCCATGATCCGCCTCGCCGGTGAAATGAGCATCTACCGCGCGGCCGAGCTCAAGCCGCTGCTGCTGCAGGCCATCGACGAGGGCGGGCCGGGCCCGGTGGAGATCGACCTGGCCGACGTGAGCGAATTCGACACCGCCGGCCTGCAGCTCCTGATGCTGGCCCGGGTGGCCGCCGGCCAGGCCGGCCGCGAACTGCGCCTGCTGGCACCCAGCCCGGCGGTGCAGGAGGTGTTCGCGCTGCTGGACCTGGCCGCCCACTTTGGTGCGGCGCCCACCGCCAGCGCAGGCGAGCCGGGAGCATGCGCATGAACCTCGATGCCGCCCTGCACACCTTCACCGAGGAAAGCCGCGAGCTGCTCGGCGAGATGGAAACCGCGCTGCTGGCAGGGGCCCAGCTTCAAGACCGCGCCGAGGCAGTGAACGCGATCTTCCGCGCCGCCCACACCATCAAGGGCTCGGCCGGCCTGTTCGGGCTGGACCACATCGTGGCCTTCACGCACGCGGTGGAAAGCCTGCTCGACGAGGTGCGCGCCGGCCACCTGCACATCGGCGAGGACCTCACCGTGTTGCTGCTGTCCTGCTGCGACCACCTGGTGCAGCTGGTCGAGGCGGTGGAGGCCGGCCGCACCCTGCCTTCGGAACACGAGGTGCATGCCGGCGCCGCGCTGATGGCGCAGCTGGCACGGCACCAGGCCGGGCCGGCCCCGGCGCCCCTGCAGGACCCCGCCCCCCAGGCCGGCGCGCCCGCGCCGGCCAATCCCCCGCGGGCCGGCGCGCCCGCCCCAGCCGATCCCCCGCGGGCCGGCGCGCCCGCCCCAGCCGATCCCCCGCAGGCCGGGCCCGATGCCGCGGCCGGCGCCGGCCGCGGGGCCGATGCGCGCGAGCACTGGCACCTGTCGCTGCGCTTCGGGCCCGATGTGCTGCGCCACGGCATGGACCCGCTGGGCTTCCTGCGCTACCTGCAGCGCCTGGGCCGCATCGTCAGCCTTTGCACGCTGGCCGACGCATTGCCACCGCCGGCGCAGATGGACCCCGAAACCTGCTACCTCGGCTTCGAGATCGCCTTTGCCAGCACCGCGAGCAAGGCCGAGATCGAGGGCGTGTTCGAGTTCGTGCGCGACGAGTGCTCGATCGGCATCCTCGCGCCGCACAGCCGCAGCGAGGAGTATGTGGCGCTGATCCAGTCGCTGCCCGGCCATGCGCTGCGGCTGGGCGAGATCCTGGTCGGCTGCGGCAGCATCACCCAGCGCGAGCTGGACGAAGCCCTCGCGCTGCAGGCCGGCAGCGCGGCCCGGCTGGCGCGCGAACCGGCGCGCCCCGGCGAAGCCGCGCTGGCGGTGCCGCCGATCGGCAGCATCCTGGTCGGCCAGCAGGCGGTGGCGCCCGAGGTGGTGGAAGCCGCGCTCGTGCGGCAGCGCCAGCAGCCCGAAGCCCGCAGCGCCGAGGCGCGCTCGCTGCGCATCGATGCCGACAAGCTCGATGGCTTGATCAACCTGGTGGGCGAACTCATCATCGCCGGCGCCAGCGCCAACCTGCTGGCACACCAGACCCACCACTCGCAGCTGCAGGAAGCCACTTCGCGCATGAGCGGCCTGGTGCAGCAGGTGCGCGACAGCGCGCTGCAGCTGCGCATGGTGAAGATCGGCGCCACCTTCAGCCGCTTCCAGCGCGTGGTGCACGACGTGGCGCGCGAGATCGGCAAGGACATCCGCCTGCAGCTCAGCGGCGAGGACACCGAGCTCGACAAGACCGTGGTCGAGAAGATCGGCGACCCGCTGCTGCACCTGGTGCGCAACGCCATCGACCACGGCATCGAGCCAGCCGAGCTGCGCGCCGCGCGCGGCAAGCCGGCGCAGGGCACGGTGCGGCTGAACGCGTTCCACGATTCCGGCAGCATCGTCATCGAGGTCAGCGACGACGGCGGCGGCCTGCCGCGCGAGCGCATCCTGGCCAAGGCCATCGAGCGCGGCCTGGTCGAGCCCGAGCAGCGCCTCACCGACGCCGAGGTGCTGGAGCTGATCTTCGAACCCGGCTTCTCCACCGCCGAGCAGGTGACCAACCTGTCGGGGCGCGGCGTGGGCATGGACGTGGTCAAGCGCAACATCGGCGCGCTGCGCGGCACCGTCTCGCTGCGCAGCGAGCCCGGGCTGGGCACCACCGTCACGGTGCGGCTGCCGCTCACCTTGGCCATCATCGACGGCTTCCTCGTCAGCGCCGGCGGCTCGGTGTTCGTGGTGCCGCTGGACATGGTGGAAGAGTGCATCGAGCTCGCCAGCGAGCCCGGCCAGGCCTGGTGCAACCTGCGGGGCCAGGTGCTGCCGCAGGTGCGGCTGCGCGACCACTTCGAGATCGAGGCACCACCGCCGCGCCGCGAGAGCGTGGTGGTCATCCAGCAGGCCGGGCAGCGCTTCGGCCTGGTGGTGGACAGCCTGATGGGCGAATTCCAGACCGTGATCAAGCCGCTGTCGCGCGTGTTCGCGCAGGTCAAGAGCATCTCGGGCTCCACCATCCTCGGCAGCGGCGAGGTGGCGCTCATCCTGGATGTGGCCGCGCTGGTGGCCGACATCGTCACCCCTTCGGCGCGGGCCAGCCCTGCGCACGGTTGAACCCTCGGGCCCGGCCCGACGCCCCGGCACGCTGCCGGCCCCGAACCCCCTTGCCGCCGCGCCCCGGTGCCGGCCGACCGAACCCTGAAAGGGAACGCCATGTTTTCGAACATCACCTTGAAATCCAAGATCCTCGCGCTGCTGGGCGTGGGCGTGCTGGCCCTGCTGTCGGTGATCCTGATCGCCTTCATCGGCCTGAAGAAGGACGCCGACATGCTGGCCGAGCTGGGCGGCAACCGCCTGCCCTCGATCAACGCGCTGCAGATCATCAACGAGGCGCAGACGGCCATCCGCTCCAACAGCCGCGCCGTCGATGCACTGGCCATGTACCCGCAGGAACTGAAGGACATCGAGCCTTCCATCGACCGCAAGGCCGCCGCCTGGGCGCGCGCCGACAAGGCCTGGAAGCTCTATGAGCCCTTGCCGCAGGAGCCCGAGGAGGCCCAGGTGTGGAAGCAGTTCGTCAAGGAGTGGGAGGTCTGGAAGGCCGGTGACGCCAAGCTCACCGTGCTGGCCAAGGAAATCGCCAAGGCCGACAACGCCAGCCGCCGCAAGGCGCTGTTCGACGAATTCCACAGCGCTCTGGTCGGCAACCGGCCGGCCTTCAGCGCCGCCGAGGCCAGCCTGGGCAAGCTGGTGGACCTGAACAATACCTATGCCGACAACGCGGTGAAGCAGGCCAACGAATCGTCGGCCCGCGCGCAGCTGCTGATGTACAGCGTGAGCGGCATCGCGCTGGTGCTGCTGGTGCTGCTGGGCCTGTACATCGTGCGCGCCGTGATGAAGCAGCTCGGCGGCGACCCGGCCTATGCCGCGCTGATCGTCGAGAAGGTGGCCGCCGGCGACCTGACGGTGGACATCGCGCTGAAGAACGGCGACACCGGCAGCCTGCTGTTCGCGATGCGGCAGATGGTGGAGAAGCTCTCGCACGTGGTGGCCGAGGTGTCCAGCGGCGCCAACGGCCTGAGCAGCGCCGCCGAGCAGGTGAACGCCACCGCGCAGACGCTGTCGCAGGCGGCCACCGAGCAGGCCTCGGGCGTGGAGGAAACCAGCGCCTCGGTCGAGCAGATGACGGCCTCCATCTCCCAGAACACCGAAAACGCCAAGGCCACCGACGCCATGGCGAGCAAGGCCGCGAGCGAGGCCGCCGAGGGCGGCGAGGCGGTGAAGTCCACCGTGGCGGCGATGAAGCAGATCGCCAAGAAGATCGTCATCATCGACGACATCGCCTACCAGACCAACCTGCTGGCACTGAACGCCGCCATCGAGGCCGCGCGGGCGGGTGAGCACGGCAAGGGCTTCGCCGTGGTGGCCGCCGAGGTGCGCAAGCTGGCCGAACGCAGCCAGGTGGCGGCGCAGGAAATCGGCGAGGTGGCCGGCTCCAGCGTGGAGCTGGCCGAACGCGCCGGCCGCCTGCTCGACGAGATGGTGCCCAACATCAAGCGCACCTCCGACCTGGTGCAGGAGATCACCGCCGCGTCGGAGGAACAGTCCTCCGGCGTGGCGCAGATCAACGCCGCCGTCGCCCAGCTCAGCCAGACCACGCAACAGAACGCCACCGGCTCAGAACAACTGGCCGCCACCGCCGAGGAAATGAGTGGCCAGGCCGAGGAGCTGCAAAGCATCATCGCGTTCTTCAAGACCACCGGCGCGGCCGAAGGCCCCGGGGTGGTGGCGCGCAATGCACTGCGCAAGGCCGCCGCGCGCGGCGCGCCGGTGGCGCCGCGCGCCGGCGCGCGCCAGGCCGCACGTGCACTGGCGGCCGAGGCCGAGCCGGACGAAGCCCACTTCGTCAAGTATTGAGCGCCCCGCCACCCCCGAAGGAGAGCCCGATGACCGCTCTTGCCCAAGCCGCCGGCGCCCCGGCCCAGGACCCCACGCAGTACCTCACCTTCATGCTGCGTGGCGAGGTGTATGCGATCGGCATCCTGTCGATCAAGGAAATCATCGAATACGGCGGCCTCACCAGCGTGCCGATGATGCCCGGCACCATCCGCGGCGTGATCAACCTGCGCGGCGCCGTGGTGCCGGTGATGGACCTCGCCGTGCGCTTCGGCAAGGCCACCGGCGCGGTGACCAAGCGCAGCTGCATCGTGATCGTCGAGCTCGCGCTCGGCGGCGAGCAGCAGGTGGTGGGCCTGGTGGTGGATTCGGTCAATGCGGTGCAGGAGATCGCGCCGGAAGACATCGAGCCGCCGCCCAGCTTCGGCATGGCCATCGCCACCGATTTCGTCTCCGGCATGGGCAAGGTGAACGGCCGCTTCGTGATCCTGCTGGACATCCGGCAGGTGCTCGCGATCGACGGCCTGGCCGATGTGGCGCCCGAGTCGGCGCCGGCACTGCTGCGTCCGCTCGCGGCCGTGGCGGCCTGAACGGCCCCCGGTTCACGCCCAGCCCCCGGCGCGCCATGGTCGAGCTCGGTGATCGCGAATTCCGGCAGGTGCAGGCCTTCATCCACGAGGCCGCGGGCATCAGCCTGTCGGCCAACAAGAAGGCCCTGGTCACCGGCCGGCTGGAGCGGCGCCTGCGCGAGCGCCGGCTCACCAGCTACGCGCAGTACCTCGCACTGCTGCGGGCACCGCAGGAGGCTGCCGAGCTGCAGCAGGCGATCGACCTGCTCACCACCAACGAGACCTACTTCTTCCGCGAGCCGCGGCACTTCGAGCTGCTGCGCGCGCTGGCGCTGGACGCCGGCCGGGCCGGCCGGCCGCTGCGGGTGTGGAGCGCCGCCTGCTCCAGCGGCGAGGAGCCCTACAGCATTGCCATGGTGCTGGCCGACGCGCAGGGCGAGCTCGGCTGGGAGCTGCTGGCCTCGGACATCAGCACCCGCATGCTCGCGCGTGCCCGTGCCGGCCACTACCCGCACACCCGCACCGAGGGCATTCCGCCGGCCTACCGCCAGCGCTTCTGCCTGCGCGGCACCGGGCCGCAGGCCGGCACGCTGCTGGTGCAGCGCGCGCTGCGCGAGCGGGTGCGCTTCGCGCAGGAGAACCTGGTCCGGGCCCTGCCCGGGCTGGGCACGTTCGACGTGATCTTCCTGCGCAACGTGATGATCTACTTCGACAGCGACACCAAGCGCGAGGTGGTGGCCCGCCTGGTGACGGCCCTCAACCGGGGCGGCCACCTGCTGATCGGCCATTCCGAATCCCTGACCGGCCTGCACGATGGCCTGCGGGCGCTGGCACCTTCGGTCTACCAGCGGCTGTGAGGGGGCGCGCATGGGCATCCAGGTGATGATCGTCGACGACTCGGCCGTGGTGCGCCAGGTGCTGGGCGGGCTGCTCGCGGCGGCGCCCGGCATCGAGCTGCTGCACGCGGCGGCCGACCCGCTGCTGGCGATCGAGCGCATGAAGACGCAGTGGCCCGACGTGATCGTGCTCGATGTCGAGATGCCGCGCATGGACGGGCTGACCTTCCTGCGCAAGATCATGGCCGAGCGGCCGACGCCGGTGGTCATCTGCTCCACGCTCACCGAGAAGGGCGCCAGGACCTCGGTGGAGGCGCTGGCCGCCGGCGCGGTGGCGGTGGTGGCCAAGCCCCGGCTGGACCTCAAGCGCTTCCTGCAGGACAGCGCCGGCGAACTGGTGTCCACGGTGAAGGCGGCCGCGCGCGCCAATGTGTCGCGGCTGGCGGCGCGGGCCGCGGCGGTGCCGCCGCCACCAAAGCAAAGCGCCGATGTCATCCTGCCCGCCGCGGCGGGCGCGGCCGGCGGCGCGCGCGCCATGGCGCAGACCACCGAGCAGGTGGTGGCCATCGGCACCTCCACCGGCGGCACGCAGGCGCTGGAGCAGGTGCTCGCCGCGCTGCCGCGCGTGTGCCCGGGCCTGCTGATCGTGCAGCACATGCCCGAGAAGTTCACCGCCGCCTTTGCGCAGCGGCTGGACCAGCTCTGCGCCATCGAGGTGAAGGAGGCCGAAACCAACGACCGCGTGCGGCCCGGCCGCGCACTCATCGCGCCGGGCGGGCGCCACCTGCTGCTGCGCCGGGCCGGCGCGCAGTACTTCGTCGAGGTGGTGGACGGCCCGCCGGTGAGCCGCCACCGGCCTTCGGTGGACGTGCTGTTCCGCTCGGTGGCGCGCTGCGCCGGCGCCAATGCACTGGGCATCATCATGACGGGCATGGGCGACGACGGCGCCGCCGGCCTGCTGGAGATGCGCCAGGCCGGCGCCCGCACGGTGGCGCAGGACGAGGCAAGCTGCGTCGTCTACGGCATGCCGCGCGAAGCGGTCAGGCGCGGCGCGGTGGACAAGAGCGTGCCGCTGGCGGCCATCGAGCGCGAGATCGTCGCGCAGGGCGGAGGCGGCCTCCGATGACATCCGATGCGCGCAGCGCGCCGCCACTGCTGCAGGGCCTGAGCGTGCTGGTGGTCGAGGACAGCGCCACCCAGCGCCAACACCTGGTGGCGCTGCTGCAGGACATGGGCTTCCTGCAGGTGCTCGAGGCCGCGGACGGCCATGAAGCCCTGCGTGCGCTGCAGGCCGCCGCCCACCCCGTGTTCCTGGTGATCACCGACATCGCGATGCCCGGCATGGACGGCATCGAGCTGCTGTGCCGGCTGGCCGAGGACGAACTGGCCGAGCACCTGATCGTCACCAGCGCGCTGGACCCGCGCCTGCTGGAAACCGTGGAGCGCCTGGCGCACGAACAGCGCAGCACCAGGCTGCTGGGCACGCTGACCAAGCCGGTCACGCGCGAGCACCTGCTGCCGCTGCTGGACGAAGCCTGGCAGCCCGCCGCACCGCGCCCGGGCCCGCGGCCCGACGGCGGCGCGGCCGCGGCCGAGCGGGCCGAGATCGAACGCGCGCTGGACGCCGGCGAATTCGTGCCGCACTTCCAGCCCAAGCTCGCGCTGCGCAGCGGGCGGATGAAGGGCATCGAGGCGCTCGCGCGCTGGCAGCACCCCACGCTGGGCGTGCTCGGGCCGCAGCGCTTCATTGTGCAGATCGAGGGCACGCCGCTGATGGCCCGCCTCACGCTGGCCATCGTCGAACAATCGCTGCGGCAGTTGCAGCAGTTCGCGCGCACGATGCCCGCGCTGGGCGTCTCGATCAACCTCTCGGCCGACGACCTGGCCGATGCCGGCTTCATCCGCCTGCTCAGCGGGTGCGTCAGCCGCCATGGCATCGCGCCGCACGCGGTGACCTGGGAGGTGACCGAGACCTCGCTGATGAGCACCCGCTCGCTGGCCAACCTGGCGCGGCTGAACCTGCAGGGCTTCGGCCTCGCGATGGACGACTACGGCATCGGCTACTCGTCGATGCAGATGCTCTCGCGCTGCCCCTTCACCGAGCTGAAGATCGACCGCAGCTTCGTGCACGGCGCGAGCCAGCGGCCGAACCGCCGCGCCATCCTGCTGAGCTCGCTGGACATGGGGCGCCGGCTGGGCATCGTGACGGTGGCCGAAGGCGTGGAGACCCAGGCCGATTGGCAACTGTTGCGCCTGCTGGGCTGCGACCTGGCGCAGGGCTACCTGATCGCCAGGCCGATGCCGGCGGCCGAGTTGCCGGGCTGGGTCACCGGGCAGCGCGGGCGCGTGCGGGCGTTGGCGCCGCTGGTGGGCGCGCGCGCCTGAAGTGCGCGACGTTCTTGCGCGCGAAGTTCTTGCGCGCGACAGTCCCGGCGCTCAGCGCCGGAACAGACCGAGCCGCTGCGCTTCCAGCGCCGCCTCGGCACGCGAGCTCACGTTGAGCTTGCGGTAGATCTGCTTCACGTAGTCGGCAATGGTGTGGCGCGACAGGCCCAGCTGCACGCCGATCTCGGGCAGCGTGAAGCCCTTGGCCACGCGCAGCAGCACCTCGCTCTCGCGCTCAGTGAGCGCGACCTCCGGCATCGTGGACACCGGCTCCTTGGGCTGCGAGGCGAAGTACTTGATGACCTTGCGCGCGATGGAAGGCGACAGCGGCGGTTCACCCTGGCTGATGCGCTGCAGCTGCTCGGTGATCAGCTCGCGCGACTGCTCCTTCAGGATGTAGCCGTAGGCGCCGGCCTGCAGCGCGGGGAACAGGTGGTCGTCGTCGTCGTGGATGGTCACGACGACCGATTGCGCATCGGGTTGTGCATCCCGCAGTGCCGCCACGACATCGGTGCCGGAGCCATCGGGCAGGCCCAGGTCGATCAGCGCAAGGTCGAAGCGCTGGGCCGACACATGGGCCAGCGCATCGTGCACCCGCGCACATTCGGTGATGTGGGCCTGCGGGAACACCTGCAGTACCAGGCTCTTGAGCCACGCGCGGATCTCGTGCAGGTCTTCGAGCAGCAGGATATTGTTCATGGAGGCAGCCAACGACGGGTGCGGACGATCGTAGCAGTGCCTCAGCCCATCGTGACATGCCGATCCAGCGGCAGCGTGAGACGTATCACGGTTCCGTAGCCTGGGCCCGATTCCACCAGGCACTGGCCCTGCAACTGCTTGGCCCGGCCCTTCATGCTGGCCATGCCGTGGCCCTTGTCGAGCTTGCCGTCCAGCTCCATCGGGATGCCGTTGCCGTTGTCCTGGATCACGAGCTGGAAGTCGCCCTCGGCGATCGTGCAGCGCACCGCGCAATGCGAGGCGCCGCTGTGCTTGATGATGTTGCTCACCGCCTCGCGCAGGATGCGCGTGGTCTGCACATAGGCGCGGGCCGACAGGGTCTGCGGCAGCTCGTCGTCGGCCGGGGCGTGCCATTCGCCCTCGACACCGGACTGCGCCAGCCGCGAGATCACCTCGGCGCGCCAGTCGCCCAGCGCGTCGGACAGCCGCACCGGCTTGCCGGTGAGGCCGCGCACCGACAGCCGCATCTCCTCCAGGGCTTCGCGCGCGAGCGTGGAGATGCGCTCGTCGCTGCTGGTGTGCACGATGGTCAGCAGCTTGGCGCCCAGGTCGTCGTGCAGGTCGGCGGCGATGCGCTTGCGCTCGCGATCGGTCACCTGCTCGACCTTCAGCTCGGACAGTTGTGCGAAGTTGCGCTCGATCTGCGCGGTGGCCTCGCGGATGCGTTCTTCCAGCGCCTGGCGCCCCTGCTCGGCCGATTCGAGCGCGCGGCCGTACTGCTGCACCAGCCGCAGGCCCAGCGCCAGGAACACCAGCGAGGGCACCAGTTGCGCGACGAAGCCCACGCGCGCATCGATGCGTGTCTGCAGCGCCAGGAACTCGGTGGCCAGCGCCACGCCCACCACCGCCAGCAGCGGGCCCATCAGCCACAGCTGGCGCTGGTTGCGCCGGTGGGTGTCGAACACGTAGAACGCCGCCGCGGCGACGATCTCGAGCGACAACAGCGTGAACCAGGCCGAGGCGGTGGTGTGCAGGTGCTGCGGCCCGGCGGCGACCAGGCTCGTGGCCATCAGGGCACACTGCAGCGGCAGGCCGATGTCGAGCCAGCGCACACGGCGCTGCGAGTAGCGCATCAGGAACTGCACCGCCGCCAGCGTGATCAGGCTCATCAGGCCCGCGAGGATCAGCTCGCTCGTGCGGTGCGACCAGGGCAGGTCGGTCAGCCACAGCCGCGAGAGCACCAGCGCCCAGCCCAGCATCAGCGCGCCGAAGTAGGCCAGGTAGCTCTGGCGGCGGTTGAGCCAGCCCATCACGAACATGAAGCCGCCCATCAGCATCAGCGTGCCGCTCACCACCTCGGGCAGCCGGATGGCAAACGCCATGCGGCGCTGGTGGCGCTGCGCCAGCACGTCGTGCGGCCCGAGCTCGATCGCCGAGAGCCCGCCCGCGCGCTGGGCCGAGCCCACCTCGTCGAGCGCGAAGCCGCGCACCGCGATGTCCACCGCGTTGCCGCGCGCCACCAACATGCCCGCGGGCACCGGCACCAGCTGCGGCTGCTGGCAGTTGCGCGACACCGGCTCCAGCATGCGGCCGCCGCGGTAGGCGAGCTGGCCATTGACCATCACCTCCAGCGTGCTGCAGGCGCGCTCGATGTACAGCGCGTAGAGCGTGTTGCCGTTGCCGGCACCTTCGGCGTCGAAGCCCAGCCGGTACACCACCACGCCGCTGAACCGCGGGCGCGACAGCGACCAGTCGTCCGGCAGCGCGGTGCTGCGGGCCTGGCTCCAGTCCGGCAGCACGCCGGGGGCCACCTGCAGGGCCAGCGCCTGCTGGAACACCAGCGATTGCGCCTGCGCGGTCGGCCACAGCCCGAGCCACAGCACCAGGGCCACGAGCGGCCAGCACCAGCGGGCGGTGGCCGGCGCGGGCCGGCCGCGGGGCGGTGACGAAGGGGGCGGCGGGGCGGGCATCGCCGCGGATTCTGCCGGATGCCCCGCTGCCGCCGCGGCACGAAGCGTTGGACAATTCGCGCCAGCGCGCCCTTTGTCGGCGCGAGACTGCTGCCGATGCTGCGCCACACCTTCGATCCCGTCGACAACCCCCGCCTCGCCCACCTGTGCGGCGCATTGGATGAACACCTGCGCACGATCGAGATCGCGCTGGATGTGCGCATCCAGCGCCGCGAGGCCAGCTTCCAGGTCGAGGGCGAGCGCCCCGTGGCCGAGCGCACGGTGGAGCTGCTCAAGCGCCTGTACCAGCGCGCGGCGCGCCCGATCCCGGCCGAGGCACTGCAGCTCGCCCTGGTGGAGGCCCGCACCGAGCCCGCGGCCGGCGGCGCGATGGCGCTGCCCGGCGGGCCCGAGATCGTGCTGCACACCCGGCGGGCCGACCTGCGCGGCCGCACGCCCAACCAGCTGCGCTACCTGCAGCACATCCAGGGCCACGACATCACCTTCGGCATCGGCCCGGCCGGCACCGGCAAGACCTACCTCGCGGTGGCCTGTGCGGTGGACGCGCTCGAGCGCAGCAGCGTCCAGCGCATCGTGCTCACGCGGCCCGCGGTGGAGGCCGGCGAACGCCTGGGCTTCCTGCCCGGCGACCTGGCACAGAAGGTCGACCCCTACCTGCGCCCGCTGTACGACGCGCTGTACGACCTGATGGGCTTCGAGCGCACCAGCGCCGCCTTCGAGAAGGGCACGCTGGAGATCGCGCCGCTGGCCTTCATGCGAGGCCGCACGCTGAACCACTCGTTCGTGATCCTGGACGAAGCCCAGAACACCACCGCCGAGCAGATGAAGATGTTCCTCACCCGCATCGGCTTCGGCTCGCGGGCGGTGATCACCGGCGATGTGAGCCAGGTCGACCTGCCGCGCGGCAGCACCAGCGGGCTGGTGGATGCCGAGCGCGTGCTCGCCGGCGTGCGTGGCATCGCGTTCACCCGCTTCACCGCGGCCGACGTGGTGCGCCACCCGCTGGTGGCGCGCATCGTCGAGGCCTACGATGCGGCGGGCAAGGCGCCATGAGGCCCACGCTCGCGCTCTCGCTGCAGTTTGCGGACACACGCCACAAGGCGCTGCTGCCGCGCCACAAGGTGGCGCGCTGGTTGCGCGCGGCACTCGACGCACCGGCGGAGCTCACGGTGCGCATCGTCGGCGCCGAGGAGGGCCGTGCGCTGAACCGGGATTACCGCGGCAAGGACTACACGACCAACGTGCTCACCTTCGACTACCAGCGCGAACCCGTGGTGGTGGCCGACCTGGTGCTGGCCGCGCCGGTGGTGGAGGAGGAGGCGCGCGCGCAGGGCCTCGACATTGCCGCGCACTACGCGCACCTGCTGGTGCACGGCGCGCTGCACGCCCAGGGCTGGGACCATGAGCACGACGAGCAGGAGGCCGCCGCGATGGAGGCGCGCGAGACGGCCGTGCTGGCCGCGCTGGGCCTGCACGATCCGTATGCGCGCTAGGCGCGCACGGGCCTGAGGCTCAGGCCTGGTCGCGCAGCTTGCGCGCGGCGTCCAGCGCGAAGTAGGTCAGCACGCCGTCGGCGCCGGCGCGCTTGAAGGCCAGCAGCGATTCCATCATCACCGCGTCGTGGTCGAGCCAGCCGTTGGCGGCGGCGGCCTTGAGCATCGCGTACTCGCCGCTCACCTGGTAGGCAAAGGTGGGCATGCGGAATTCGTCCTTCACCCGGCGCACGATGTCCAGGTAGGGCATGCCGGGCTTGACCATCACCATGTCGGCGCCCTCGGCGATGTCGAGCGCCACTTCGCGCAGCGCCTCGTCGCTGTTGCCGGGGTCCATCTGGTAGACCTTCTTGTCGCTCTTGCCCAGGTTGCCCTTGCTGCCCACCGCGTCGCGGAAGGGGCCGTAGAAGGCGGACGCGTACTTTGCGCTGTAGGACATGATGCGGGTGTGGATGTGCCCGGCCTCCTCCAGCGCATTGCGGATCGCGCCGATGCGGCCGTCCATCATGTCGCTGGGCGCCACGATGTCCACGCCGGCGGCGGCCTGCACCAGCGCCTGGGCGCGCAGCACGGCCACCGTGGGGTCGTTCAGGATGTAGCCGGTGTCGTCGAGCAGGCCGTCCTGGCCGTGCGAGGTGAAGGGATCCAGCGCCACGTCGGTCAGCACGCCCAGTTGCGGGAAGCGCTCCTTCAGCGCGCGCACGGTGCGAGGCACCAGGCCGTCGGGGTTGGTGGCCTCGCGGCCGTCGGGTGTCTTCAGCGCCGGGTCGATCACCGGGAACAGCGCCATCACCGGCACGCCCAGGCTCACGCACTGCTCGGCCAGCGGCAGCAGGCGGTCGATCGACACCCGCTGCACGCCCGGCATGCTGGCCACGTCCTGCACCTGGTTGTGGCCGTCGAGCACGAACACCGGGAAGATCAGGTCCGAGGCATGCAGCCGATGCTCGCGCACCATCTCGCGGGTGAAGGCATCGCGGCGCAGCCGGCGCGGGCGGCTGGCGGGGAAGGGCGGCGGGGTCCGCATGGGTGGTGCTCCTTGAGGGCTCGGTGGCCGGATCCGAGGGTGACATCCGGCGAGGACGAGAGAATAAATCCTCGTTTGTCCCGACCGTCTGCCGCTGTACAGAACAGCCCGATCTGCTAATATTGGCACCGAATGATATCCGCGAGGGTGTCGTTCCCTGCTTTTCCTCCCTGAGCAGGTGCCTTACCGTGATGACAGCGTTAAGGCTTGCGACCCCGGCCCATGGCCGGGGTTCTTTTTTTGGGGCCTCGCCCGCGCGCTGATAATCGTTTTCATGGCGCACCCCAGCTCACTTCACTCGCAGCCCCCCCAGGGGGAGTTCAGGGCCTTCGGAACGGCCGGGCGGTCCTGATGGTGCCCCCCAGCTCGCTTCGCTCGCAGCCCCCCCAGGGGGAGTTCACGGCCTTCGGAACGGCCGGGCGGTCCTGATGAGCAGCGCTTACCTCTGGGTCAAGGCCTTTCACATCGTGTTCGTCGCGAGCTGGTTCGCGGGCTTGTTCTACCTGCCACGCCTGTTCGTCAACCTCGCCATGGTGGCGCCGGACAGCCACGCCGAACGTGAGCGCCTGCTGCTGATGTCGCGCAAGCTCTACCGCTTTTCCAACCTGCTGATGGTCGTGGCCATCACGCTCGGCCTGGTGCTGTGGCTGGGTTATGGCGTGGGCCAGGGCCAGGGCTGGATGCACGCCAAGCTGCTGCTGGTGGTGGGCGTCATCGGCTACCAGCATGTGTGCCGCACGATGCTCAGGCGCTTCGAGCAACTGGCCAACCAGCGCAGCCACCGCTGGTACCGCGTGTTCAACGAGGTCACGGTGCTGTTGTTCGCGGCCATCGTGGTGCTGGCGGTCGTCAAGCCGTTCTAGCTGCGGGCACCTGCAAATGCGCAGGCTCGGTCTGCAACGGCGCAGCACGGCGGTGCCGCTGGCGCTGGTGTGGGCTGCGCTGGTGGTCTATGCCAGCCTGTTCCCGTTCACCGGCTGGCGTTGGCCGCCGGGCGCGACGCTGACCGACCTGCTGCACCTGCGCTGGCCTCGCTGGTGGGACCCGTTCGACGTGGTGGCCAACCTGCTGGGCTACCTGCCGCTGGGCCTGTTGCTGGCACTGGCCGCCATGAAGGCCGGCCGCCGCCCTGCCGGCGCGCTGGCCCTGGCGGTGCTGGGCGGTGCGGTGTTGTCCTTCGTGATGGAGGTGACGCAGCAGCTGCTGCCCTTGCGGGTGCCCTCGCTGGCCGATTGGGTGCTCAACAGCGCGGGCGCCGGGCTGGGCGGGCTGGTGGCGTGGCTGCTGGCCGCCGCCGGCTGGCCAGCGCGCTGGGCCCGCGCGCACGACCGCTGGCTCGGATCCGGCGGCAACGGGGCCGCCGTGCTGCTGGTGCTGTGGCCGGTGGCGTTGCTGTTCCCCACGCCGATGCCGCTGGGGCTGGGCCAAGTGGGGGGGCGGCTGCGCGAGCTGGCGCTGGGGGCGCTGACCGGTGTGCCTTGGGCCGAAGCGGCGGTGGAGTGGCTGCAGCCGGTGCCGGCGGCCACCTTGCGGCTGTCCACGCTGTCCGAGGCGCTGGCCACCGGCCTCGGCCTGCTCGCGCCCTGCCTGCTGATGTATGCGGCCTCGCGCCCCGGCTGGCGCCGTGCGCTGCTGGCGTTGGGCGCACCGTTGATGGCGCTGCTGGCCACCACCTTGTCCACCGCGCTGAACTTCGGACCCGCCCATGCCTGGGCTTGGCGCACGCCCTCGGCGCTGGCGGCGCTGGGGGTGGCTGCGGCGATCGCGCTGCTGCTGGTGTGGATCGGCCCGCGCCTGGCCGCGGGTCTGGGGCTGGTGGCGCTCACCGGGCTGGTGGTGCTGGTGCACCAGGCGCCCACCGATCCCTACTTTGCGCAAAGCCTGCAGGGCTGGGAGCAGGGTCGATTCATCCGCTTCCACGGCCTCGGCCGCTGGGTGGGCTGGTTGTGGCCCTATGCGGCCATGGCCTGGCTGCTGGCGCGGCCACGCGAGGGCGGGTGAGGCCTCCCGAGGGCACCTTCCTACAATCCGCCCCCAAGAGCCCGCCGGGCCGCCCCAGGGCGAAGGCCGGAGGGTGCAGCCCGAAGGTAGCCCCGTGACCCCGTCGTACTACAAGCATCACCTGTTCTTCTGCCTGAACCAGCGCGCCAACAACGAGGCCTGCTGCGCGCAGCACGATGCGCAGGCCGCGTTCGACCATTGCAAGGCGCGGGTCAAGGCAGCCGGCCTGGCCGGGCCGGGCGGCGTGCGCGTGAACAAGGCCGGCTGCCTGGACCGCTGCGCGGGCGGGCCGGTGGCGGTGGTCTACCCGGAGGCGGTCTGGTACACCTTCGTCGACCAGGCCGACATCGACGAGATCGTCGAGTCGCACCTGAAGAACGGCCAGGTGGTCGAACGCCTGCTGCTGCCGCCCGGCGTGGGCCGCTGATGGCCCACCACCGCATCACCTGCCCCGGTCCATGAACCGCGATACCCACCGCACGACGGTGGCCGGCCCCTGCGGCGCCATCGAGTGCGCGATCGACGAGCCCGCCGCTGCACCGCGCGGCGTGGCCGTGCTGTGCCATCCCCACCCGCAGCATGGCGGCACGATGGACAACAAGGTCGTGCAGACGCTCGCGCGGGCCTTCCTGCACCTTGGCTATCGGGCGGTGCGGTTCAACTTCCGGGGCGTGGGCAGTTCCGCCGGCCACTGGGACGAGGGCCGCGGCGAGGTCGACGACGCGCTGGCGGTGGTTGCCGCGCTGCGCGAACCCGCCCTGCCGCTCGCGCTGGGCGGCTTCTCGTTCGGTGGCTATGTCGCCGCGGCGGCCGCGGCTGCGCTGGCGGCGTCGGACCCGATCGAGCGCCTGGTGCTGGTGGGGCCGGCCACCAGCCGCTTCGTGCTGCCGCCGGTGGCGGCCGATACCGTCGTCGTGCACGGCGAGGCCGATGACGTGGTGCCGCTGTCTGCTACCCTCGATTGGGCGCGGCCGCAATCCTTGCCGGTCATCGTGCTGCCTGGCGTGGGCCACTTCTTTCACGGGCAGCTCACGCTGCTGAAGAACCAGGTCGTGCAGGCCTGGCACCACTGACACCCCCTCATGAAACGACTGCTGACCTTCCTGCTGGCCTGCGCCAGTGTCTTCAATGCCTTTGCGCAGGCACCTCAACCGCCCGAAGTGGCGGCCAAGGGCTATCTGCTGCTCGATGTCACCAGCGACCAGGTGCTGGCCGAACGCCAGGCCGATGCGCAGGTGGACCCGGCCTCGCTGACCAAGCTGATGACCGCCTGGCTGGTGTTCGACGCCCTGAAGGCGAAGAAGATCACCCTCGACCAGACGATGCGTGTGTCGCTGCGCGCGTGGGTCGAGCGCGAGGGGGGGGGATCGCTGATGTTCATCGACCCGAAGATGACACCCAAGGTCGACGAACTGCTGCGCGGCATGATCGCCGTCTCGGGCAACGACGCGGCGGTGGCGCTGGCCGAAGGCGTGGGCGGCACGCTGGAGGTGTTCGTCGACATGATGAACCGTCAGGCCAAGGCCTGGGGCCTGAAGAACACGCAGTTCAAGAACGTCACCGGCCTCACCCAGGCCGGCCACTACAGCAGCGCACGCGACCTGGCCGTGATCGCCGCCCACGTGCTGCGCGACTTTCCCGAGTACTACGCCAGCTACTACTCGCTGCGCCAGTACACGTTCAACAACATCAAGCAGGACAACCGCAACATGCTGCTCGGGCGCGACCCCAGCGTCGACGGCATGAAGACCGGCTACACCGAGGCCGCCGGCTACTGCCTGATCGCCAGTGCCGCGCGCGAGATGCCCAACGGCAAGCGCCGCCTGCTCAGCGTGGTGCTGGGCACCGCGTCCCGCGAGGCCCGCGCCAGCGAGAGCCAGAAGCTGCTCAACTGGGGCTACAGCGCCTGGGACGCGGTGCGCCTGTTCGAGGCCGGCAAGCCCGCGGCCACCGTGGCGGTGTGGAAGGGCCAGCAGCCCACAGTGGGCCTCGGTGCCGCTGGGGCGGTGTACGTCACCGTCCCCAAGGGGGATGGCGACAAGCTCACCACCACCATCGAGCGCACCGATCCGCTGGTCGCGCCGCTGGCTCAGGGCCAGCGCGTGGGCACGCTGAAGGTGGCCACGCCCGCGGGCACCGCGGTGGCCGCGGTGCCGCTGGTGGTGCTGCAGGCGGTGCCGCAGGCCGGTCTGTTCGGCCGGGCCTGGGACTCGATCCGGCTGTGGATCAAATGAACCCGCCCACCTCGCGCGGCTTGGGCCTGGGTCAACCCGGGGCCACGGCCTTCGGCTAAGCTGGGCTCCGGTCCTGCACTGAAAGGTTCGCGATGCCCAGCCTGCCCGACACCCTGTGCCACCTGAACGGCCAGACCCTGCCGCTGTGCGATGCCAAGGTCTCGGTGCTCGACCGGGGCTTCCTGTTCGGCGACGGCATCTACGAGGCGATGCCGGTGTACGGACGGCGCCTGTTCCGCTTCGACGAACACATGGACCGGCTGGAGCGCAACCTCGCGAAGGTGCGCATCGCCAATCCGCACCGGCGCGAAGCCTGGCTCGCCCTGGCGCGCGAGCTGATCGCGGCCCACCCGGCCGAGGACCAGATGGTCTACATCGAGATCACCCGCGGCGTCGCGCCGCGCGAGCACGTGATGGTCGAGGGCCTGACGCCCACCGTCTTCGTGATGACCAATGCCCTGAAGCCACCCAGCGCCGACCAGCGCCACCACGGCGTGGCCTGTGTCACCGCGCGCGATTTCCGCTGGGAGCGTGCCGACATCAAGTGCACTTCGTTGCTGGGCAACGTGATGGCGCGCCAGCTCTCGGCCGACCATGGGGCGGTCGAGACCATCCTGCTGCGCGACGGCTGGCTCACCGAGGGCTCGTCCAGCAACGTGTGGGTGGTGCACGAGGGCGCCCTGCTCGGCCCCCCCAAGAGCGAACACCTGCTGGAAGGCATCCGCATGGACCTGCTGGCCGAGCTGTGCGAGGACTGCGGCATCGCCTACAACCTGCGCCCCTTGTCCGAGACCGACGTGCTGGCCGCCGACGAGTTGCTGCTCAGTTCGGCCAGCAAGGAAGTGCTGCCCGTCACCCGGCTCGATGGTGAGCCCGTCGGCCACGGTGCCCTGCGCGGCAAGCCGGGGCCGGTGTATGGCCGGCTGTACGAGGCCTACCAGCGCGCCAAGCGCGAGCAATGCATGTGAGGACCCCCGCCCGTGCGTGAGATTCCGCCCGAACAATCCCTGATCAGCTACCCGAGCGCCTTTCCGATCAAGGTGATGGGCGAGCAGGTGGCGGGCTTCGTCGATGCCATCGTGTCGGTGGCGCGGCAGTTCGACCCCGGGTTCGACGCCGCCACCGTCGAACAGCGGCCCAGCAGCGGCGGGCGCTACCTGAGCGTGACGATCACGATCACCGCCACCAGCCGCGAGCAGCTCGACGAGCTGTACCGCACCCTGACCACCCACCCGATGGTCAAGGTGGTGCTCTGATGCCGGCACCGGGCTGCGGCGCCTAGCGCAACACAGCACCCGGCCATCCGCACCGCTTGTCGCGGCGCCGTCCTGCCCCGGGGCGCACCCACGGTCGCACTGCAATCCCGACCACCTTGCTCGGGTTTGAATCCGGGCCTGGCGCCCGGGCGTATCCCCTTCGTCGTGCCAAGGCCGCGTCGCGGCCTGGCGTCCACACGACGGAGATGCCTGGATGAGTGCTGTGGTCCATGCGATGACGACAGGTCGCCGCCCCGTGCGGCGCCGCAAGCCATGAGCCCGGCCATGCGACAGGCCATGCCCTGGCTGGTCGCGTTCGAGGTCGACCCGCGCGACGCTCGCGAGGCGGTGGCAGACGACGAGGGGTTGCCCGACGCCACCCCCGCCGCCCTGCACGCGGCCGATGCCCTGGTGGTGGGCGACGCAGAGGGGCGGCCAGGGCGACAGGCGGCGCTGGATGAACCCACGCTCGTCGCGCTGATGGACCGCATCGTCGACCGCGACGAACGCGCGCTGGCCACGCTGTACGACGCCACCAGTGCCCGCGTGCACGGTCTGGTGCTGCGCATCACGCGCCGCGCGGCGCTGGCCGAGGAGGTGGTGGAAGACACCTACTGGCAGGCCTGGCGCCAGGCGCCGCGGTTCGACCCCGCGCGCGGGCGGGTCGTCACCTGGCTGCTCGCGATGGCCCGCTCGCGCGCCATCGATGCCTTGCGTCGCGATGAGCGATTCCAGCACGCCGAACTGCCTGCCGAGGGCGGCCTGGAAGACGACACGGAAGGCGTGCTGCCCGCGCACGATCTGCTCGAGGCCACCCGGGCCGGGCACCGTGTGCATGCGGCCGTGGCCACGCTGGAGCCACGCGCGCGCCAGTTGATCGCGCTGGCCTTCTTCCGCGGCCTCACCCACGAGGAAATCGCCACGCAGACCGCGATGCCGCTGGGCACCGTCAAGTCGCTGATCCGGCGGTCCTTGCAGCAATTGCGCCAGGCGCTGGGCGACGCCTGCACGTGACGCCCCCGAAGCCCGAACCGACCATGACCCACGAACGCCTGCCACCCCCCCGCCCGGCCCCCGACCCGCTCGACGACGACGAGTGGCTGGGCCTGCTCGGCGAGCCCTTTGCCGCGCTGTGGCAGCAGGAGGCGGGCCGTTCGCGCATCCTGCGCGAGCGGGTGCTCGACCGCGTCAGCCGCAGCGCGCGTGCGAGCCGCGCCTTCGTCACCGTGCGCAGCAAGGATGCAGCGATCGAGCCGCTGGCACCGGGCGTGAGCGCACGCACGCTGTACCAGGCGTCCCGCCGCGTGCTGCGGCGCGGCGAGCCGAGCCGGGTGCGGCTGATCACGCTGGCACCCGGCAGCCGCTGGCAGCCTGATACGGACCTCGGGCTGCGTGGCGCGTGGCTGGTGATGTCGGGCATGCTCGATCTGGACGGGCTGGTGCTGGGCGCGCGCGATTTCCATCTGCGGCCGGCCGGCCGCCCGGTGGCGGCGATCACGAGCCCCGGGGGCGCGCGGGTCTACCTGCGCGAATCGCCCGGTGACGCCTCGGCGGACGGATGCACCGTGCACGACGCCAGCAGCGGCTGGGACGACTTCGCGCCCGGCATCCAGCGCCGCGTGATGTGGACCCACGCCGGCGAAGCCGCATTGCTGTACCACGCGCTACCCGGAGCGCAGGTGCCCCGCCATGGCCATGGCCATGACGAGGAGTGCCTGATGCTCGACGGTGAACTCTTCCTCGACGACGTGCTGCTGCGCAGTGGCGACTACCAGCTCGCGCCAGCCGGCACGGTGCATGGCGGCGTCAGCACCGACACCGGTGTCGTGCTGTTCGCGCACGGCGACCTGGCGCTCGACATCCGGGCCGATTGAACCGGCGGCCCCGGCGCCGCGCACCCGGATGCCCCGTGGGCGCGCTGCGTCCGGCCCGGCCGCTACAGTGCGGGCATGTCCTTCGCGCCAGCGCCCCGCCTCGTCATGCTCGGCCGCCGCGCCTACGGCGACATCGAGGCCGAGATGCGCGCGTTCACCGAGGCCCGGAGACCCGACACGCCCGACGAGATCTGGCTCGTCGAGCACGAGCCCGTCTACACCCAGGGCCTCGCGGGCAGGGCCGACCACGTGCTGGATGCGCAGGGCGTGCCCGTGGTGGCCACCAACCGCGGCGGCCAGGTCACCTACCATGGCCCCGGGCAGGTGGTGGCCTACCCCCTGGTCGACCTGCAGCGCTTGGGTATCTACGTCAAGGAATACGTCTACCGGCTCGAGCACTGTGTGCTGAAGGTGCTGGCATCACACGGCGTCACCGGCCACCGCGTGGCCGGTGCGCCCGGCATCTACGTGCGCCTGGCCGACCCGTTCAGCCATGCGGCGCTCACCGGCCCTGTGCCGGCAGACGACCCGTTTCGCGGCCTGGGCAAGATCGCCGCGTTGGGCATCAAGGTCAGCCGCCACTGCAGCTACCACGGTGTCGCGCTGAACGTGGCGATGGACCTGTCGCCCTATGAGCGCATCAACCCGTGTGGGTATGCGGGGCTGCGCACGGTGGACCTCGCTACACTCGGGGTTTTCACTGACTGGGCCACCGTCGCCCGGCAGCTCGGTGAACGTCTCGCGGCGCACCTGAGCCCCTGACCACCAACCCCCTGCCGAGCAGCGCGCGATGGCCAACGACAAGCCGTTTCACACCGCCCCGAGCGGCGAGGCCTACGACCCCAGCGCCAAGCAGAAGGCCCAGGCCAAGACCTCGCGCATCCCGATCAAGGTGGTGCCGGCCGAGGTGCTGAAGAAGCCCGACTGGATCCGCGTGAAGGCCGGCTCGCCGACCACACGCTTCTACGAAATCAAGCAGATCCTGCGCGAGCACAAGCTGCACACCGTGTGCGAGGAAGCCTCGTGCCCGAACATCGGCGAATGCTTCGGCCACGGCACGGCCACCTTCATGATCATGGGCGACAAGTGCACCCGCCGCTGCCCCTTCTGCGACGTGGGGCACGGCCGGCCCGACCCGCTGGACGCGGACGAGCCCGAGAACCTGGCCCGGACCATCGCTGCGCTGACGCTGAAGTACGTGGTGATCACCAGCGTGGACCGCGACGACCTGCGCGATGGCGGCGCGGCCCACTTCGTGGCCTGCATCGAGCGGGTGCGGGCCCTGTCACCGGCCACGCGCATCGAGATCCTCACCCCCGACTTCCGCGGCCGGGACGACCGCGCCCTCGAGATCCTGAAGGCCGCACCGCCGGACGTGATGAACCACAACCTCGAGACGGTGCCACGCCTGTACAAGGAAGCCCGCCCGGGCAGCGACTACGCCTTCAGCCTGACCCTGCTGAAGAAGTTCAAGGCCCTGCACCCGCAGGTGCCCACCAAGAGCGGCCTGATGGTCGGCCTGGGCGAAACCGACGACGAGATCCTCGAGGTGATGCGCGACATGCGCGCCCACCAGATCGACATGCTCACCATCGGCCAGTACCTCGCGCCTTCGGGCCACCACCTGCCGGTGCGGCGCTATGTGCACCCGGACACCTTCAAGATGTTCGAGCGCGAGGCGCTGCAGATGGGCTTCAGCCACGCCGCGGTGGGTGCGTTGGTGCGTTCGAGCTACCACGCCGACCGCCAGGCTGCGCAGGCGGGTGTCGGCGACACGCTGTGAGCTGAAGGCTCAGGCCGGCCAGGGCGGCAGCGCCACCGCGAGTGGCCTTACGCTTCGGCCAGCAGTTGCTCCACCAGCGCGTGCAGCGCCGCGAAGTCGGGCGCGCCCACATAACGCTTGACGATGCGCCCTTGCTTGTCGATCAGGATCGAGGTCGGCGTCAACCGGACCTGGCCGAAGCGCTCGGCCACCTCGCCGGTGTTGTCGATCGCCACCGAGAACGGCAATTTCCGGCTTTCGGCAAAGCTGGCCACGTAGGCCGGTGGGTCGTATTCCATCGCCACCGCCAGCGTTTCGTAGCCGCGCGCGCGAAACTTCTCGAAGGTGGCCACCAGCTGCGGCATCTCGTGCACGCAGGTCGTGCAGCTGGTGGCCCAGAAGTTGACCAGCACCACCTTGCCCTTGAGCTGCGTGGTGTTCAGGCGTTTGCCATCGAGCAAGGTCAGGTCCACCGCCGGCGCGGCCTCGCGTGTGCCGCCGAGCCCGAGCGCCAGCCACGCACCAACGGCGATGGCGCCCGCGCCCAGGGCGGTGGCAAGATGGCGTCGAGTCAACTTCATGAGGGGTGGCCGCTATGAGGCGCAGGCAGTTTACGCCGTGGGTGTTGACGCTGGCGGCGGTGGGGTCACCGGGCACCCGGGCCGCCGGCCTGAGCGAGCAGGACGCGGCCGGCGGCCTGCGGGCGGCGCTGGAGCGCGGCGCGCTGGCCGCCGTGGCCACCCTGGGCCGCACCGATGGCTTCCTCGGCAACCCGCGGGTGCGCATCCCCTTGCCAGGGGTGCTGGAAGATGCGGCCAGGCTGCTCAAGGCCACCGGCCAGCAGAAGAAGGTGGACGAGCTGGTCGTGGCGATGAACCGGGCGGCCGAGGCCGCGGTGCCCCGCGCCAAGGCGTTGCTGGTGCAGGCGGTGAAGTCGATGTCCGTCGAGGACGCGCTGCAGGTCGTGCGCGGCCCCGACAACGCGGTGACGTCCTTCTTCGAACGCAAGACCCGTGCGCCGCTGACGGCGCAGTTCCTGCCCATCGTGACCCAGGCCACCGAGAAGGTCGTGCTGGCGAACAAGTTCAACGCGGTGGCCGGCAAGGCTGCGCGGCTGGGCTTGCTCAAGGGCGAAGAGGCCGACATCCAGCACTACGTGACTGGTAAGTCGCTCGACGGCCTGTACCTGATGATCGGCGACGAGGAGCGCCGCATTCGCCAGGACCCGGTGGGCACCGGCAGCGCGATCCTGCGCAAGGTGTTCGGGCGCTGATCAGCGCCGGCGCGAAAGCTCGATCACCAGCGCCGCCGGCAGCGCCTGCGCCAACCCGTCCAGGCCCACCTTGGCCACCGCGGTGTCACCCGGCGACACCGGCTCGAAGCCATGGCCCTGCGCGGCGATCTCGATGAAGGGCGGCGCACCGGCATCGGCCGCCAGCAGCGCCCGGCGCAAGCGGTCCAATGGCGCGCCGGCCAGCGTGGAGGCGTAGATCACGGCGTGCGGCAGGCCGTCGTCGCAGTAGTCGCGGGCGGCGTCCACCGAGGTCACGTAGTCGACCATCAGGTCCAGCCCTTGCACGGCCAGCCTCACCTGGTTGCGGATGTCCCGGTCGGGGGCCATCACCAGCACCTGACGGCCGGCCAGCAGCCGTGTATCGGAGGGGGCCGCCTGGGTGTCGCCGGACGCCATGTTCACCAGGCGCTCGAAGCACAGCGTCAAGACGGTCTCGGTGTTGCCCGCCTCCAACTGCAGGTGCGCGCCCATCGCCTGGGCGGCGAACTGCATCAGGTGCCAGCTCAAGGGTTCCGGCAGGTCGGCCGCCTGGGGGTGTGCCGTGAACTGGCACACCAGCACGGCCTGGGCGGCACTGGGCCGTGCTTCCAGGCGCAACTCGATCGGGGTCAACGCGCCGGCGCTGCACCAGTCCAGCATCGCCGCCAGCAACGCGCCAGCCAGGCTGGTGTCGCCCAGCACGGTGGCATCGGCCAGCACGTCGTGAATCGGCAGCGCAGCGTCACCCTGGGTCTGGCGGTGTTCGCCCAGCAGTTCCAGCATCGTGCGCGTCAGGTCGATCGGCTCCTGGACCTGTCGCACCGTGCCCGCAGCCAGGCGGGCAATTTGCTGCCCGAGGATGCCGACGCGACGCGCCCGGGCCACCTCGGCCTGCAGCGCGCGCAACTCGTGAGCAGGCAACGAATGGCCGGACACCAGCGCCTGGATGCGTTCGAGTGCGTGCGTCAGCGGCGCTGCCACCTCGGCGGCCACCTGGGCGACGATGTCATTCAGCGTGGCGGTCTTGGCCGCCGACGCGCTGGTCTTCATGCCTAACTCCTGAACAGGGTGGCGTCCGATGACGGAATGCGGGTGGGGGCTGATGGTCTGCGCCTTGTAACGGAATGTCCACCCCGTGCGTCCGGGGGGGCACGTCACCGGTGCCGTCAAATATGTCACGAATCGCAAGCAGGGGGAGCGCCGCTGATAATCACTTCAATGCCCGCCCGTCGTTCCGTCCTGGCTTGTCTGCCGCTGTTAGTGGGTCTGGGCGCCTGTTCGCCGGCAGTGGAGTGGCGCGACATGCAGCCGCCGGGCGCCCGTCTGCGGATGTCGATGCCCTGCCGGCCGGACGGGCATCAGCGCGAGGTGTCGCTGGCAGGAGCTCCGGTGAGCCTGACCTTGTTGGCCTGTCAGGCCGACGGCGCTATGTTCGCCGTCGCGTACGCAGATGTCGGCGACCCCTCGCGCGTCGGGGGGGCATTGACCGCGCTTTCCGAGGCCGCTCGGCGCAATCTGCAGGCACGCGTCGAGTCCGATCTTCCGGCGCAGGTGTCCGGAATGACGCCGCAATCGGCGGCACGCCGACAAACCCTTGTCGGGCAGATGCCGGACGGCCGCGCCGCCACGTCGAACACCGTGGTGTTTGCTCATGGCACCCGGGTCTTTCAGGCCACGGTCATGGGCGAGCGGCTGCCCGAAGCGACAGTGCGCGCCTTCGTCGGCGCGCTGGCGGTGCAGCCATGAACGATTGGCACGCCTGGTGCGGCCGGGTCTGACCGGATGAGCCACGACACGCCTGCCGCCACCGGACCCGGCTTCTGGGGCGGCGCGGCGCCGATCTTCCTGTCATTCGCGTTCGCGTACTTCTTCTCGGCATTGCTGAGGGCCGTCACCGCCACGCTGGCGCCGGTCTTCAGTCAGGAACTGAACCTCAGTGCCGGCGCCTTGGGCTTGCTGGCAGGGGCTTACTTCCTGGGCTTCTCGGCCATGCAGTTGCCATTGGGGGCGGCGCTGGACCGCCGAGGACCAAAGCATGTGCTGACGGCCCTGATGGTCGTGGCGGTGGCGGGCTGTGTTGCCTTCGCGCTGGCGAACAGCGTGCCGCAGCTCTTGCTGGCACGGTTGCTGATTGGTGTTGGCGTGTCGGCGTGCCTGATGGCGCCCCTGACCTGCTTCCGCCACCGGTTCGACCCGGCGTTGCAGTTGCGCATGAACTCCTGGATGCTGATGACAGGCTCGCTGGGCATGCTTGCGTCCACGCTGCCGGTACAGTGGCTGCTGCCCATCATGGGGTGGAGAGGGCTGTTCTTTCTGGTGGCCGCCTTGTTGCTGGTGGCCATCGTCGCGATTGCGCGCCTGGTGCCGGCGGATGAACCCGCTGCGCCAGCCAAGCGGCTCTTGCCAAACATCTCGACCGAAAGCACTGCCGAGGATGGTTATCGCGCGGTATTCACGCACCCAGCCTTCTTGCGCATGGCGCCGCTGGCCTTCTTTGCCTACGGCGGCCTGGTGGCGATGCAGTCACTCTGGATCGGCCCGTGGTTGACCCGGGTCGCAGGGCAGAGCCCGGCCCATGCGGCAGAGGGCCTGTTCCTGGTCAATGCATGCATGCTGGTGGCCTTCCTGGTCTGGGGCCTGGTGATGCCCAGGTTGACCCGGCGCGGTTGGTCGGCAGAGCGCATCATCAGAAACAGCTGGCCGGTCGGCACCTTGTGGCTGGGTGGGCTGCTCGCATTGGGACAGGAGGCGGGGGCCGGTGCCTGGGCACTGTGGTGCGTGCTGACCAGCGTCGTCTCGCTCAGCCAACCGGCGGTTGGCCAGGCATTTCACCCGGCGCTTGCGGGCCGCGCACTGTCAGCCTACAACTTGGTGATCTTTGTCGGCGTCTTCGCGCTGCAGTGGGGCATCGGTGTGCTGATCGATCTGCTGACGCATTGGGGCTGGGGGCCGTTGCCGGCGTTCCGCGCAGCGTTCGGTCTGGTGCTGGTGGGTTGCCTGTTGTCCTTCCTCTGGCTGCATTGGAGCCTGGGGCAGGAGGACGGTGCGCGGCAATCGGCGGCGGCGCGCCGATAATCTGGCCACGGACCCCATCACCATGCCTCGCCTGCTACTGATCGCGCATGCTCCACTGGCCAGTGCCCTGCAGGCAGTGGCCGCGCATCTGTTCCCGGAGGCTGCGGCCGGCATTGCGGTGTGCGACGTGGCGGCGGAACACTCGCCTGAAGCGGTTGAACAGGCAGCGTCCGACTTGCTGGCTGGGTTTGCGGACGAGGAAGTGCTCATCCTCACGGACGTCTTCGGTGCCACACCTTGCAACGTGGCGCGCCGGCTTGGCGAGCGTCCTGGCACCCGCGTGCTGGCTGGTGTGAACGTGCCGATGCTGTGGCGTTCACTGGGTTACCTGCACGAACCATTGGATCGGCTCGCCCTGCTGGCAGCGGCGGGCGCAACCCAAGGCGTCATGCCCTTGGCCAACTCGCGCCCGCAGAATCAGGCGCAAAAGCCCTCGAGTAATGATCAGGACGACCATCACCATCAGCAATAAGCTCGGCCTGCATGCGCGGGCGTCGGCAAAGCTCACCAAGCTCGCAGGCGGGTTCCAGAGCGAGGTGCATCTCACCCGCAACGGTCGTCGCATCAATGCGAAGAGCATCATGGGCGTGATGATGCTTGCTGCTGGCATGGGCTCAGAGATCGAGATCGAGACCGAAGGCCCCGATGAAGAGGCCGCGATGAGTGCGCTTCGCGCGATGATCGACGACAAGTTCGGCGAAGGGCAGTAGGCGTCGACCGCAGTGGTCGTCGCGACTAGCGGCCGAGCATGCGCAGGCTCGTAACGGGCTGGCCGGCGTCAGGCTTCTGCCTCCACGCTTGCGCCGAGGGTTGAGACCCTGCCGCCCGTTACCGATCGATCCCTGCCAGCGCCGGCCGTGCGGACGCGTGGTCGTGCTCTCGGGAGGGGCTGGGCAGACCTCGTTGAGGCGAGAGGCGGGCACGATAGCGGCGGTACCGATGCGGTGCATGGATCGATGAGGGTGTCACAAGCCGTGGCCTTCCGGGTGCCGCATGTCATGTCGGCGCCTGGCAAGTTTGGTGTCAGACCCTACAGCCGACTGGTCATACGTATCTGCAGGTGGCGCCTGCCGCGGGCGGAAGTGGGGCGTGCCCGTCTCCGCATGGAAGCCGAGCCTGGCACCATGTCTCAGCGCGAGTGGGCAGCACGTGCACCGACGGTACGGGGCCGGCAAGTTTCGCGCTTCCGGGTTCAGGGGACCGGCCCCCTTGCTCGTGGTACCTGCCGGGTCTCGCGCGCAAGAGCTTGCACCCTGGCTAAGCCGGCCAACGCTGCAGGTCGCGTGCTTCGGGTGCATATCACCCGCGCCCGCTTGCACGGTGTGGTGACCCCCACTGCATGGGCGTGCGAATTCAGCGCCATCTATTGGGGCTTCAGGCGCGCCAACTCCGCTGGCATCCACACGATCTCCTACTGCGAGGCGCCAACCGACGTTGTGCCGGTGCCTGTCAGGCTGGAGATTCGGCCGGACTCTATTCAGTCGAACGTTCTCCGCTCATTGGGCTTGGCCTCTTGGTCGTCGACTATCGTTCGCGTCCCTCGCTCGGTGAACTCCATCACATCGCGCTTGAACGCCGATCTGATCATTGCGCCGGCCGCCATCATCGCCCTGGTAGTCCGTGTCAGACGTCAGCCACTCCGCAATGGGGAGAGCATGCCGAGTCGGGCAAGCTTCTCCAGGCAGCCCAGGTGCTCGGACTGGCGGCCGTTCAGAGGCGCCGAGCACGACGTGACTTCGAGACCTTGTCGTCTATCCCAATGAGTGTGCCGACGTGGCGCTGATAAAGTTGCCCCATGAGCATCCAAGTGTTCGGATTGCCGGTGTCGCGCGGCATCGCGATCGGCCGAGCGGTGCTGGTGGCTTCCAGCCGTGTCGACGTCGCCCACTACTTCGTAGAGCCAGATCGCGCCGCCGATGAGGTCACGAGGCTACGGCAAGCGCGCGACGTCGTTGCGCTCGAGCTCGAAACCTTGAAGCGGGACTTGCCCGGCGATGCACCGCCAGAGCTTGCGGCCTTGCTCGACGTACACCTGATGCTCCTGCACGACGAGACGCTTGCAGAGGCAACGAAGCACTGGATTGTTGAGCGTCACTACAACGCTGAGTGGGCAGTCTCTGCTCAGACGGAAGTGCTGGCGCGTCAGTTCGACGAAATGGAGGACGAGTACCTCCGCGAGCGCAAGGCCGACATTGAGCAAGTCGCCGAGCGGCTGTTGGGCGTGCTTGCCAAGGCGAAACCCAGGCTGCCGTTGTCCGGTGGCGGCGCACGTGACTTCGCGGGTGAGGATCCTCTCGTTCTGGTGGCCAATGACATCGCGCCGGCCGACATGCTGCAGTTCAAAGGCAGTGTCTTCACAGGCTTTGTCACCGACGTCGGCGGGCGCACTTCCCACACCGCCATCGTTGCGCGCAGCATGGACATCCCTGCGGTAGTCGGTGCGCGTGAGGCCAGCCGGCTGGTCCGGCAGGATGACTGGCTGATCATCGACGGCGACGCCGGTGTTGTAGTGGTCAACCCGTCGCCAATCGTGCTCGAAGAGTACAGGTTCAGGCAGCGACAGAGCGAGCTAGAGCGAGCGCGCCTGGATCGACTTCGGCACATGCCCTCTGTGACGCTGGACGGGCAATCGGTAGAACTGCTGGCCAACATCGAACTGCCGGGTGATGCGCCGGCCGCTCTTGAGGCGGGTGCGGTAGGGGTTGGACTGTTTCGCAGCGAGTTCCTGTTCATGAATCGAAACGGGGAACTGCCAGACGAGGACGAGCAATTTGAAGCCTATCGCTCGGCCGTCCAGGCAATGAACGGCCTACCGGTGACGATTCGGACAGTCGATATCGGCGCGGACAAGCCCCTCGACAGATTGACGGTGCACGAGTTACGACATGAGCATGCACTTAACCCGGCGTTGGGCCTGCGCGCGATTCGTTGGAGTCTGTCTGAGCCGGCAATGTTCCGGCAGCAACTCCGGGCCATCATGCGCGCCAGCGCCTACGGGAAGGTGCGGTTGTTGATCCCAATGGTTGCGCATCGCAGCGAGATCCTGGCTGCAATAGACGCAGTGGCGCGCGCCAAGCAGCAACTGCGCGAGAGTGGGCAGCCGTTCAACGATGTCGAGCTTGGGGCAATGATTGAGATCCCGGCAGCGGCCATGACGATGCCGATGCTTCTTCGCTACTTTGATTTCGTTTCGATCGGCACGAATGACCTGATTCAGTACACCTTGGCGATCGATCGGGCGGATGAGGCCGTTGCGCACTTGTACGACCCCTGGCACCCCGCAGTGCTGAGGTTGATGGCGGGCGTGATCAGCGCTGCCAATACGGCCGGTAAGCACGTCAGTGTTTGCGGTGAAATGGCTGGGGACACCGCATTCACGGAAGTCCTGCTGGCCATGGGCCTTCGGTGCTACTCGATGCACCCGGCACAGATCTCTTCGGTGAAGCAGCGAATTCTGCGCGCTGACACTGCGCGTCTTGCCGCTGGCCTAGGCGCCTTGCTTGCCAGTGACGATCCAGTGAACGAGTGGCAAACGCTCACCGGCCGACGACCAGCAGGCGAGCCGACGCTGATCAATTGACAGACGTTGCGGTGACGAGGGGCCGCGCCGACTGCTATACTGCGCGGCTCTGTTGAAAGTGGTGACAGGCCCCGGCGGAAGCAAAGATCACGTCGGGGTTGCGCAAGTCGCAAAACTAGTGCCATAATCACAGGCTTCGCTGAGCAGGCGGCGTCGACCAAGCAAGTCACGCAGCCGGGCAACTTGAAGCAAGACGGGTGTTGACAGGATTCGAAAGTTCAAGTCATAATCCCATCTCTTCGCTGAACGCAAATCAGCGGCCGCCAAAAGGCGAAGCTCTTTAAAAATCAACAGCCGATAAGCGTGGGCGTTTGAAGGCGAGTGCCAAAGAGGGAAGCGGATAAAACTGCTGAACTCGATGGTCTTAGGACCTTAAACGCTCATGGAAGTGAAGTTCACTTCAATTCTTTGAGCAAATTTCAAGATCGAACTGAAGAGTTTGATCCTGGCTCAGATTGAACGCTGGCGGCATGCCTTACACATGCAAGTCGAACGGTAACGCGGGGCAACCTGGCGACGAGTGGCGAACGGGTGAGTAATGTATCGGAACGTGCCCAGTAGTGGGGGATAGCCCGGCGAAAGCCGGATTAATACCGCATACGACCTATGGGTGAAAGCGGGGGATCGCAAGACCTCGCGCTATTGGAGCGGCCGATATCAGATTAGGTAGTTGGTGGGGTAAAAGCCTACCAAGCCGACGATCTGTAGCTGGTCTGAGAGGACGACCAGCCACACTGGGACTGAGACACGGCCCAGACTCCTACGGGAGGCAGCAGTGGGGAATTTTGGACAATGGGCGCAAGCCTGATCCAGCCATGCCGCGTG
>JACRAZ010000023.1 GCA_016213205.1 Burkholderiales bacterium | reverse complement strand
GCTGGACTTGCCGGATGCCGCCGTCGCGGCCGGATCGACCAGCGTGCTGGTGGGCGGCACGGTGACCGGCATGGTGGTGCTGGAAACGCTGGTGCCGCTGGTGGCCTACAACCCGTTCGACGGCGTGCGCCTGGGCCTGACTGCGCTGCCCAACGCGGCAGCCGAAGCAGCCGGCGGCCTGATCACGCGCGGCAGCGGCACCGGCCAGCTCACGGTGGCCAGCGGCCTGGTGGGGGTGTCGAGCCTCGCCGCCGATTCGGTGTCGGCATCCGCGCTGGCGACCGATGCGGTGGCCGAACTGGTGGCCGCGATCCTGGCCGGCACGGTGGAGGGGAGCACGACGGTTGTTCAGGCGCTGCGCCTGGCTCTGGCGACGCTGGGCGGCAAGGCTGACGGTCTGGCGACCACCACGGTGCACTACCGCGACCTCGCCGACTCGAAGAACCGAGTCACCGCCACCGTGGATGCCGACGGCAACCGCACTGCCGTGACGCTCGACCTGACCTGATCCGATGTTCGGCGGCCGCTACTTCGGGGCGAGGTACTTCGGCCGGCGCTACTTCGGCAAGGCTGGGCTGACCCTGCCCGGCATCTTCTTCGGCGGGCGCTACTTCGGCGCCAGGTACTTCGGCCATCGGTATTGGGGCGCCAATGCCGGGCCGGCGTCGACCTTCGAGGTGGCGCAGACCAGCGCGCTTGCGCTGACCGGCACGGTCGCGATCGGCTCCACGGCGCTTGTCGTCGGGTCAGCGTTCAACGTGGTGCAGAGCGGTGCGCTCGCGCTGTCGGGGACGCTGGGCCTGAGCGGGTCTCCGGTCTTCGTCGCCGGCGAAGAGTGGTTCGTGGCCCCGCCCCTGGAGCTTGCCGAGCTGGCCGGCACGCTGCTGATCTCCGGCGACATCTCGATCACAGATGGCGGCCCACCGGTGCTGGGTGGCTATTGGGGCCGTCGGTACTTCGGCGGTCGGTACTTCGGCGGTCGGTACTTCGGCCGGCCGGGCGGGCTCGTCCTGCAGCAGACAGGCCCGCTGGTTCTCTCGGGCACCGTTGGGGTGGCCGGCGCGCTGACCACGGCCATCGGAATCGACCCCGGACCGCTGGCGCTGGTCGGCACGATCGGGGTGGATCCGTCGGAGTTGATCCTTGACGTGCCGGACGCCACGGCGGTCATTGGAGGCCGACGCCGATCGCCCACAAGGACAGGCTCCGACGACGACTATGCAAACCGCGTGCGCGAGCATTGGGCCGAGATTGAGCGTGTGCGTGACGCCGACCGCGCGCGCCAGGCTGTGCCCATCCCTGCCGTGCCAGTGCCGCAGGCGCCGACGGTTCCGCAGCCTGCGGTGTCGACGCTGCCGGCAGTAGGCGCGCCAGGTTTCGGTGGTGGCGTGGTGGACCCGGCTGCGCCGCCGACAGCCGAGGCTCAACGCCCGCTGACGCCAGAGGAACAACTGCTGCTGCTGATCGTGCTCGACGTGACAAGCACGGCACGATGAATTTCCCAGCAGCAGGAGCACCCCATGCCAAAGGCCACCGCGACAGTGAACATGCGCAAAGAGGAAGAGCGCTGGAAGGTCGAGTCCGACCTGCGCACCCTCATGGAAGCCGAGGCGATCGAGAAGGACCCGAAGCGGTTCGCCGCTGCCAAGGCCCTTGCGAAGGAGCGGCTGCTGGAGTTGGCCTCGGTGGCATCCGAGTCCGATTGATCCGCAACCACTCCCCCAAGGAAGAGCATGAGTTCTGACACCTCAACCCTCGATTCGCACCTGCTGTCCACGCTGGAGCCCGAAGAGCTCGAAGCCATGAAGGGCGACCAGCCCAGTGCGGCCGAGATCGACGCACTGAAGGCCGTGGCCGGCGACGATGACACCGACGACGGCGGTGCCGATGAAGTGGTCGACGCCGACGGCAATCCGGTGGTCGATCCTGCGGCGGTGGCGCCGCCCGCAGCACCTGCTGCCGCGCCCGCTCCGGCACCTGCTGCCGCCGCGCCGGCGCCGGCTCCTGCCGTGCCGGCCGAAGATTCTGCCGAGCCGGCGGCTGCTTCCTCGACCGCCTACCAGGCCGCGCTGCCCGAGGATTTTGACGAGCAGGTTTCCGCGCTGGCATCCGAGACAGATGCCCTGGCCGCAAAGTTCAAGGCGGGCGAGATCGACTTCGACGCCTACCGCGCCGAGGCCGACAAGCTGGCCGACCGCCGCGCCGAACTGAACTCGGTCAAGCTCAAGGCCGACCTGTCGTCCGAAATGACGCAACAGGAGGCGGCGCGTCAATGGAGCGGCGCCATCAACACGCTGTTCGATCGCGTGGCGAAGAACGACGGCATCGACTACCGCAAGGACGAGATCCGCCGCGCCGACCTCGACACCTTCGTGAAGGCGTTGGCGGCCAACCCGGCCACCGAGTCCTGGCCGATGTCGCGCTTCCTCGACGAAGCGCACAAGCGTGTGGTGGCGCTGCACGGCCCGGTGACGGCTGCACCTGCTGCGCCGCCGGCCGCAGCACCTGCCGCCGCTGCGCCCGCACCGGCGCCCGCCGCGGGCACCCGCAAGCCTCCGGTGGAAGCGCTGCCGCAGACGCTGGCCTCTGTGCCTGGCGGCGACGGCCCGGGCGACGTGGCGGGCGAGTTTGCCGACATCGACCGCCTCGATGGCGAGGCGCTGGAAGACGCCATCGCGAAGATGTCGCCGGCCCAGCGCGAGCGCTACATGCGCGGGCAGTGAAGTGGCCGAACCCAGGTCGAGCCTCTTGATCGACGTGCGCCCAGGCGAGTGCCTGGAACTCGCTGGCGCGCGCGTCGAGGTGCTGCACAAAAGCGGCCGCGTGGCCCGGCTGCGCGTGACAGCGCCGCGCGAAATGCCGATCAGGGTGCGCGACGCGCAGCATGAAATTTCTTCGGCCACTGATGCAGCGGTCGTGACAAGCACAGCAGGATAGGTCCTGCGATACGCGGCTTGAGCCGCAGGCGACAGAGCGCAGGAGTGCTCTTCAGGTCTTCAACTTGAAGGAGCACTCTCAATGGCTCGCACCATCATCGGCGTGAATGACGCCAAGGCGGTCAAGCGCTACGCAGGCCTGATGGCCTACGACACCTCGCACAAGGGCTACTGGAACCAGCGCTTCATGGCGCGCGGCGCCGAAGCCGAGGTTCCCGTCCAGATCCTCACCGACCTCGAGTCCGACGCCGGCGAAGTCATCAACTTCGACCTGCTGGCCGAGCTGCGCCAAGCGCCGGTCGAGGGCGAGGACATGCTCGAAGGCAAGGAAGAGTCGCAGAAGTTCTACAGCGACTCGATCTACATCGACCAGGCGCGCTGCGGTGTCAACACCGGCGGCCGCATGACCCGCAAGCGCACGCTGAACAAGCTGCGCGAGCTGGCCAAGCGCCAGCAGTCGAACTGGTGGGCCCGCGTCTTCGACGAGCTGCTGTTCATCTACCTGTCCGGCGCCCGCGGCATCAACCCGAACTTCCTGTTCCCGCTGGGCTACACGGGCCGCGCGAACAACGCGCTGGTGTCGCCCGACTCGAACCACACGGTGTACGGCGGCAACGCGACGGCGTTCAACAACATCGATTCGTCCGACAAGCTCGACCTGGACACGCTGAACGCGGCCATCACCCGCGCCCAGGTCCAGGGCGGCGGTGCGACCGACATCCCGGTGCTGCAGCCCTGCAAGATCGACGGCATGGAGACCTTCGTGTGCGTGATGCACACGTGGCAGGAGGACGACCTGCGCAAGAACTCCGGCACCGGCCAGTGGCTGGACATCCAGAAGGCCGCGGCCGCTTCCGATGGCCGCAACAGCCCGCTGTTCAAGGGCGGCCTGGGCCTGTACCGCGGCGCCATCCTGCACAGCCACCGCAACGTGATCCGCTTCAACACCGCCGGCTCCGGCGGCAACGTCGAAGCCGCCCGCGCGCTGTTCCTGGGCGCCCAGGCCGCGGTGGTGGCCTTCGGCTCGCCTGGCACGAACCTGAAGTTCGACTGGCACGAGGAAACCCGCGACAACGGCGACAAGGTGGTGATCTCCACGTCGAGCATCTTCGGCGTGAAGAAGACCAACTTCAACTACGACAACTCCGGCGCGCAGGACTTCGGCGTCTTCGCGGTGGACACCGCGGCGGCCACGCGCTGATCGGCTGACAAGGACCACAGGAGCACACCATGGCCTTCACCAACAGCAACGACTACATCACCGGCCGCAAGCCGGTGCCCACGCCCCAAGGCGCCGAGGACGTTACCGTCACGTTCGAGATCGAACTGGCGACGGGCGATCTGGCTCTCAACACGATCGGCCAGATCGGCGTGCTGCCGGCCGGCTGCGTGCCGACCCGGGTGCAGGTCTATCACGATGACCTCGACAGCAGCACCGCCGCCCTGGTGATGCAGGTCGGCATCTGGGACGGCTCCGGCGCCAGTCTGTCGACGGCCGCGGCCGACGGTGGCGCCCATTGGGGCGTCACCACGGCTTCGAACGCTGCGTTGAGCGAACCGCTGACCCGCAATGGCATCGCCCTGGAGAGCGTCACCAAGAGCGACAGCAACCGCAAGATCGGCGTGAAGGTGACCACGGCGCCGACGACGGCTGTGGCCGGCACGCTGGGCGTCACGGTGACCTACCGCGCGGCCTGATTCAAGACCTGACCCCGCCCGGGGCCGTACCAGGGGGCCGCGCGCCCCCTTTCTTTTGCGAAAAGGGGATTCCGACATGAAGCTGATCGCCACGATCAAGCCCCGCACCGATGGCACCGTGCTGGCCACCGGCCCGAGCAAGAAGGACTACACCTTCAAGGTCGATGTGGACACCGGCGACCCGACCTGCGATGTGGAAGACGAGGCCGACGTGGCTCACTTTCTCGGCACCGGCAACTTCGAGCCCGCCGACGAGGCCGATTTCGACCGCGCCGACCTCTTGGTGAAGAAGCCCGTCAACGCCGACGACGGCAGCGACGGCAGCGACGGCAGCGACGGCGGCACCTCCGACCCCGACAGCCTGCCGGACGACCTGCCTACCGACCCGAACGCGCTGCCCGTCGAAGGCAGCGCCGCTCCGGCGCCGGCCGCCAGCCGCGGCAAGGCCGCACGCGCCCGCTGAGCGGTAGCCCGCGATGGCCAAGGCCTGGTCCACCTTCCTGCCGGACGTGCTGCCGAGCGTGCAAGGCTGCCCGGTGCTGGTGGCCGAGCAGCGGCTTCGCCGCGCCTCGCAACTGTTCTTCGAGAAGTCCAGGGCCTGGTCGGTGCGCACCGCGCTGATGGCCGTGGCCGCCGATCAGTCGGATGTCACCGTCACGCTGCCGGACTCGCAGACCGAACTGGTCCGCGTCGAGGCGGCCTGGCTCGATGGCCGCAAGCTGACGCCGGCCACCGCGCGCGAGCTCGACGATTCCTGCGAGGACTGGACCGAACTGGTGGGCACGCCGTCGCATGTCGTGCAGCTGACGCCTGGTGTGGTGCGGCTGTTCCGCATCCCGACGGCCGCCGCCACCGAGGGCCTGCGGCTGCGCGCCAGCGTGCGGCCCAGCGAGACAGCCACCGGCATCCCAGACGATCTGGCCGTGAAGTACCGCGACGCGCTCATCAAGGGGGCCATCGGCCTGCTGCTGATGATCCCCAAGCGGCCATGGACCGACATGGAGCTGGGCCAGGGCATGCTCACCTCGTTCGAGGCTGATGCTGCGGCGGCCGCCAGTTCCGCCAACTCGCGCGGCCATTCGACCGGGCGCCGGGCGGCTGCCGTGAACTGGTGCTGATGCCATGGCGCGAACCTACACCCTGACCGTCGGCAGCGTCATCGCCAAGGCCAGGCGCATGCTCAACGACACCCGCGGGGACATGGGCTACCGGGCCGAGGACGAGGAACTGATCGGCGCGCTCTCCGAGGCGCTGCGTGCCATGGTCCCAATCGTCCCAGGCCAGTTCGCCGAGGTGGTGACGCATGCCTGCGCGGCGGGTGCGCGCCAGACCATCGAGGCGGAGCGGTCGGTGGCGCTGCTGGACATTCCCGGCTTGACCGAGGGCGACATGGCCACGCTCAACGCATTTGCGCCGGGCTGGACCACTGCGGCCGCCGGCGCGGCGCGTGAGTTCATGCGCCTGCCAGGTGAGCCGCTGTCGTTCATGGTCTACCCGCCGGCACAAGCCGCTGCACAGCTGCATCCGCGAGTCGTCATCACGCCGCAGGAACTGGCCGGCGACGATCTGGACGCGCTCTTGCCGGTGCCCGAGGCCTTCGAGCCGATGCTGGTGGAGTACGTGGTGGGCCGCGCCGAAGTCAAGGATGACGAGCACTCGGAAAACAGCCGGGCGGCTCAGTTGCTCGATCGTTTTACCGCTGGCGTGAAGTCGCTGGCGACGTAAGGGGGCCACGGTGGCACAGGTCTGGGGCAACAACGCGATCAGCACGCTGTCGGCTGGCATTGGCGCCGGCGACACGACGATCTTCATTCAGCCGTCGCATGGCAGCCGCTTCCCTGTGGTGGCGGCCCCGAACTTCGCGTTCTGCACGCTCGAGGATGCCTCCGGCAACATCGAGATCGTGAAGGTCACGGCGCACACTTCGGGCGCGTCGTCGCTCACGGTGGAGCGTGGCAAGCAGGGCACGACGGCGCGCTCCTACATCATCGGCGACCTGTTCGAGCTTCGCCTGACCGCAGAAGAAGCCGCGGCCTGGGAAGCCGACATCGACACGCTGTTCGCCACCAAGGCGAACAAAGCCGGCGACACCTACACCGGCACCCACGATTTCACGGGTGCGACAGCCGTGGCTTTGCCGGCCGCGACGAGCATTGGCAACGTCTCGGCCACCGAGATCAGCTACCTCGATGGTGTGACCAGCGGCGTCCAGGGCCAGCTCAACGTGCTGGCGTCGACCAAGGCGAACAAGGCCGGCGATACCTACACCGGGGCGCATGACTTCAGCGGCGCCGCGTCCGTGGCGTTGCCCGCGAACACGAGCCTGGGCCCCATCACCGCGGTGGAGTTCGGCTACCTCGACGGGGTGACGTCGAGCGTGCAGGGCCAGCTCAACGTGCTCGCCAGCGGCAAGGCCGACGTGACCGGCGAGACCTACACCGGCACGCACGACTTCACCGCCGGCACGCTGCTGGCCGTGACGCGGCCCACCGGCACCAACGACACCACCGTGGCCACGATGCAGGCGCTGCAGCAGGCGGTGTTCGCCAGCTACGCGAACCTGCCGGCCGACCCGGGCGACGAGTTCACGCGCGTGCTCACCACCAAGTCGGGCATCAAGGGCTGGGAGATCCCGCCCCCCAGCGACGTGGCGCTCTACCTCAGCGGACTCACCTGAAAGGCATCCGACATGGCTGCAACCGGCAACTACCTCTCGGTCCCGCGCAGCGCGAGCGTGACCATCTCGACGGCCAACGCGAACCGCGACGGCACCGGCACGATCGGCGTCGTGATGACGGGCGCCACGCGCAACACCAGCGCCGCGCCGCCGCTGCGGGGGGGCTCGCGTGTCGACAAACTGGCGATCCATGCGCAGGCGGCCACCACGGCGGGGATGGTTCGGCTGTTCGTGCATGACGGGACCACGGCGCGCCTGGTGGCCGAGGTGCCGGTGCAGCCGGTGACGCCGGGCGCGAACGTGCAGGCCTGGGCGGCGCGG
>JACRAZ010000018.1 GCA_016213205.1 Burkholderiales bacterium | reverse complement strand
TGCACAACCGCGACGAAGTGACGCTGGTGCTGCGCAAGGAAGGCGAGGGCCCTGTCACCGCCAACGACATCCAGACGCCGCACGATGTCGAGATCATCAACCCCGACCATGTCATCGCTCATCTGGCCCAGGGTGGCAAGCAGGACATGCAGATCAAGGTCGAGAAGGGCCGCGGCTACGTGCCGGGCAACCTGCGTCGTTATGGCGACGAGCCGACCAAGTCGATTGGCCGCATCGTGCTGGACGCCTCGTTCTCGCCGGTGCGGCGCGTGAGCTACGCGGTCGAGAACGCCCGCGTCGAGCAGCGCACCGACCTCGACAAGCTGGTGATGGAAATCGAGACCAACGGCGCCATCTCGCCAGAGGAAGCGATTCGCGCGTCGGCCAAGATCCTGGTCGACCAGCTGGTGGTGTTCACCGGGCTGGAAGGCACCGACATGCCGACCTATGGCGGCGAACGCGACCAACCGCGCAAGGACAACTTCGATCCGATCCTGTTGCGTCCAGTCGACGAGCTCGAGCTCACGGTCCGCTCGGCCAACTGCCTGAAGGCCGAGAACATCTACTACATCGGCGACCTGATCCAGCGCACCGAGACCGAACTGCTGAAGACGCCCAACCTGGGCCGCAAGTCGCTCAACGAAATCAAGGAAGTGCTGGCTTCGCGCGGGCTCACGCTCGGCGCGCGGCTGGAGAACTGGCCCCCGCAAGGCCTGGACAAGCGCTGATCCGCAGCGCCTGATCCGCGAGTGCACGCCCCGGTACCTGATCCGGCCGGGGTTCGATAACGAAAGGAAAGCACCATGCGTCACCGTCAAGGACTCCGCAAACTCAACCGCACCAGCGAGCACCGCCAGGCGATGCTGCGCAACATGTGCGTCTCGCTGCTGCAGCACGAGGCGATCAAGACCACGGTCCCCAAGGCCAAGGAACTGCGCCGCGTGGTCGAGCCGCTGATCACACTGGCCAAGGTGTCCAGCGTCGCGAACCGCCGTCTGGCCTTCAACCGCCTGCGCGACCGCGACATCGTGACCAAGCTGTTCAACGAACTCGGCCCGCGCTACCAGACGCGCCCGGGCGGCTACACGCGCATTCTCAAGATGGGTTTCCGCGTGGGCGACAACGCGCCGATGGCCTTTGTCGAACTGGTGGACCGGCCCGAGGTGAGCACCGAGGCCGCAAGCGCCGACGCGGCGGCCGAATAAAGGCCAGCGCACCTGAGCGCACGCGACACAAGGGCCAGCCACGCGCTGGCCCTTGCCACATCTGGCCGGCCTTGAGCTCGGGCCGGCCGATGCGGGTGGAACCTTCGTAGCGACGACGAATCATGCTGTTGATGTCTCGGCCCCAACGTTGTCTGTCCGGCAGTTCTCGCACTGCCCGCGAACTGCTGCGCATGGTCGTGGCGTTCACGATGCTGCTGTTGGTCGCGGCCGGCGCAGCGCGGGGCGCTGACGATTTCCTGGAGCCGGACAAGGCATTCAGGTTCTCGGCGCGCATGGTCAGCCCCGATGTCGCAGAGCTGCACTTCTCGATTGCGCCGGGCTACTACCTCTACAGGGAACGGCTGAGCGTTTCGGCCGAAGGCGCGACGCTCGGCGAGCCGAGCGTTCCCCCTGGCAAGGTCAAGTACGACGAGAACTTCCAGAAGAACGTCGAGACCCTCCGGGGCGAACTGCGCATCGCCGTACCGGTGAAGAAGGCCGCTGGTCCCTTCACCTTGCGGGTGGGTTCGCAGGGCTGCGCCGACGCGGGCCTGTGCTACCCCCCGCAAACCGCAACGGCCCGCCTGGATCCCGCGGTCTCGGGCGGACCACCGGGCATGTCGACCCTGGCAAGCACCGGCACGAACGCAGGCCTCATCGCCTGGCGGGACGGATCCATCGTCGAGCAGGTGCTGCAGGACGGCCGGTTCTGGCGCGTCATCGGCGTGTTCGCGGCGATCGGCGTGCTGCTGTCGCTGACGCCCTGCGTCCTGCCGATGCTGCCCATCCTGTCGTCCATCATCGTCGGCAGCGGGCAGCGCCCATCCCGGTTGCGGGGCCTGGCGCTGGCGTCGAGCTACTCGCTGGGCATGGCCATGGTCTACACCGCGCTGGGTGTGGCCGCCGGACTGGCCGGTGAAGGGCTGGCCGCGGCACTGCAGACACCGTGGGCGCTGGGCGGGTTCGCGCTGCTGCTGGTGCTGTTCTCGTTGTCGATGTTCGATGTCTACGAACTGCGCTTGCCCGCGCGGTTCACCACCCAGATGTCGGCCCAATGCGACCGCCTGCCTGCGGGCCAGTTGGCAGGCGTGTTCATGATGGGCGGTGTCTCGGCCCTCATCGTGAGCCCCTGCGTCACGGCGCCGCTGGCGGCCGCCTTGCTGTTCATCAGCCAAAGCCGCGACGTGGTGCTGGGCGGTGCAGGTCTGTTCGCCATGGCCATCGGCATGAGCGTTCCACTGTTGGTGCTGGGGGTCTCATCGGGACGCTGGTTGCCGCGCTCCGGGCCGTGGATGCATGCGATCAAGCGCCTGTTCGGGGCGCTGATGCTGGGCCTGGCCATCTGGATTGCCCAGCCCGTGTTGCCCGCGAGCCTGGCAATGGGGCTTTGGGGGCTGCTGCTGTTGCTGGTCGGCTTCATGCTGCGGCCCTTCAGTGCGGCCGTGCACCACCGGCACGCCCTGCGCACCTGGGGCCAACGGGCGCTGGGCATCACGGCACTGGTGATGGGGGTGGCTGAACTGGTCGGTGCGGCCTCCGGCGGGCGGGACGTGCTCCAGCCCTTGGTGCACCTGGGCGAAAAACCCCCACCTTCGGCCTCGCCTTTGAAGTTCATGCCCGTCCGCAGCGTGCAAGAGCTCGACACCGCGCTGGCGTCGGCCCAGGGCCCGGTGATGCTGGACTTCTACGCCGATTGGTGCGTCTCCTGCAAGGAGATGGAGCGATTCACGTTCCGCAATGCCGAGGTGGCGGCACGGCTGAGCAAGCTGGTGCTGCTGAAGGCCGACGTCACCGGCAACACCGAGGCCGACAAGGCGTTGTTGCGTCGATTCAAGCTCTTCGGCCCGCCCGGCACCTTGTTCTTCGACGCACAAGGGCGTGAGATCGCGCAGGCCCGCGTCTCGGGCTTCCAGACTGCCAGCCGATTCCGGCAGACGCTGGACCAGGCTGGCCTGTGAGCGGGGTCGCGGCGCCAGCCGCGGCAGGTCGCGTCAACAGGACTTCTTGCCACTGCGGATTACCTAAGTCACGCCTGCCCCGCGCGGGGGCTGTTTATTCTTGCCCACGCTGACAGGAGTGCACGGTGAACCTCACGGTGGCGACGGGCCATGCCCGCAACATGAATCAACTGGCTGGCCCGCGCGACCCCGCCCGAGCCCATGGACCAACGCGTCGTGCGGCAGCGCTGGTCGCCCTGTCGGCGGCGTTCCTGCTGCATGGCTGCGCTGGTGCGCCCAAGCCGGTGATCACCACCGTGGCCGGGGCCATCCAGGCATCCGCCCAGCTCAATCCCAGCGTGAACCAGCGTCCGTCGCCGTTGGCGCTGCGTGTGTACGAGCTGAAGTCGGCCGCGTCCTTCAACAGTGCCGACTTCATGGCGCTGTTCCAGAACGACCAGGCCACGCTGGCGGCTGACCTGGTCGGGCGCGAGGAAATGATGCTGCAGCCAGGCGAGAACAAGCCGTACCGCAAGACGCTGGGCGCAGACACACGGTTCATCGGCGTGATTGGCGCCTACCGCAACCTCGAACGCGCCAACTGGCGCGTGGTCGTGCCGGTACAGCCGGGCAAGAACCACACCCTGACCATCCGCGCCGGCGACCTGGCCCTCTCGGCCGAGGCCAAGCCGCAATGAAGACACCGGCGACACACGCATGAGCTGGCGCAATCGGGTCATCTGGTCGCAGGGCATGTTCCTGCAGCCGCATCATTTCCAGCAGGAATCACGTTTCGTCGAGCACCTGGTCGACAGCCGCGGCCGCGCCGGAAACCCCTTTTCCTGGGGTTTCTTCGAACTGGTGCTGGACGAGGCAGCGCTCGCGCTGGGCAAGCTCGGCGTCGTGCGTGGCAGCGGCATCCTGCCCGATGGCACGCCGTTCTCGTTCCCGGACATCGATGCGACCCCCTCTGCCTGCGATGTGCCGGACGACCTGAAGGGCGAGATCGTCTACCTCGCTGCGCCGCTGGCCCGTGCCGGCGTGACCGAGGTGGATTTCGGCGACGGCCAGGGCGACGAGATGTGCCGCCTGCGCGCGGTGGACGCCGAGTTGCGCGACTACACCAACGCCACCGATGACCCGGAGCCGATCCAGACCGGGGCCGTGACCCTGCGCCTGCTGCGTGCGCGCGACGCCAACGAGGGTTACGCCCTGCTGGGCGTTGCGCGGGTGATCGAGCGCCGCAGCGATGGGCAACTCGTGCTCGACCGTGCCTATCTGTCGCCGCAGACGCGCATCGACGCGAGCGGGCAGCTCTCGGCCATCGCCTCGCTGCTGCACGGGCTGATGCAACAGCGCGCACGCATGCTGGCCGCCCGCATGGGCCAGCTGGGCCATGGCGTTTCCGAGATCGCAGACTTCCTGATGCTGCAATCGCTCAACCGCGCAGAGCCGCTGTTCCGCCAGTTCGCGGGTGCGCCCAGCGTGCATCCCTGGGAGTTCTACCTCGGCTGCGTGCAGCTTGCGGGTGACTTGTCCACCTTCCAGCCACCGCGCCGCTGCCCGCCGGAGTACCCGGTGTACAAGCACGACGATCTGCAGCACGTGTTCGGCCCGGTGGTCGACCACTTGCGTGAACTGCTGTCCACTGAACTGCAGCGCCATGCGGTGCAGATCGACCTGGTCGAGCGCGGACATGGCGTGCGCACTGCCGTGGTCAGCGACGCCGAGCTGCTGCGCAGCGCGGGTTTCGTGCTGGCCGTGAACGCACAGGTGCCCGCCGAGCAATTGCGCCAGCGCTTCCCGGCCCAGTCCAAGCTCGGGCCGGTGGACAAGATCCGCGACCTGGTGAACCTGCAGCTGCCGGGCATCGTGCTCAACAGCCTGCCGGTGGCGCCGCGGCAGCTACCGTTTCACGCAGGATTCCACTACTTCGAGCTCGAGCGCCAGGGCGAACTGTGGAAGCAACTCGAACGCACCGGCAGTCTGGCCTTGCATGTGGCCGGTGATTTTCCGGGCCTCGAACTGGAGCTGTGGGCCATACGCCAGGCGTAAGCGGCCCCAGAAATGCCAATGGATCCGTCGTCAACCAACGATCCGTTTGCGCAGCTTGACGGCCAGCGCACCTTCATCAAACCCAACCCTGGTGGCGGCTGGAGCGCACCGCGCAGCGGCGCCGACACCGGCACCATCGTCGCCGAGGCCTCAGCGGGCGATGCCGGGCCGGCCGAGCATGGCCTGAACTCGCTGGTGGCCGTCGCGAACAAGCTGCTGATGCTGGTGCCGCAGCTGCGCCGCACGCGGCAGGTGTCCGACCCGGCTGCGCTGCGCGCCGCGCTGGCGCAGGGCATCCGCGATTTCGAGGCCACGGCCCACCAGCGCGGCATTCCGCCCGAGCGGGTGATGGCCGCGCGCTACGTGCTGTGCACCATGCTCGACGAAGCGGCAGCCGACACGCCCTGGGGAGGCTCCGGCGTGTGGGGCCGCAACAGCCTGCTCGCGAGCTTCCACAACGAGGTCTTCGGGGGCGAGAAGGTGTTCCAGCTGATGGCCCGCCTGGCCGAGAAGCCCGACGCGAACCGCGACCTGCTCGAGCTGATCTACGCGGCCATCGCCCTCGGTTTCGAGGGGCGCTACCGCGTGGTGGACAACGGCCGTGCCCAGCTCGAGGCCGTGCGCGACAAGCTGGCCCAGATCCTGCGGCAGCAGCGCGGGCCCTACTCGCCCGCACTGGCGGAGCACTGGCAGGGCCATCCGATGCAGCGTCGCCGCGCGCTCAGCTGGCTGCCGCTGGCGGTGACGGGCGCACTCGCATTGCTGATCCTGGTGGGCGTCTACACCACCTTCGCGTTCCGGCTGAGTGGTGTCACCGACCCGGTGTTCGGCCAGATCCAGAGCCTGCGCCTGGCCCCACCGGTGGTGGCCGTGGCCCAGCCCGCGCCGGCCCCGCGGCTTGCGCAGTTCCTGCAGTCCGACATCAAGGCCAACCTGGTGGCGGTGCGCGACGAGGTCGATCGCAGCGTGGTCACCGTGCGGGGTGACGGCCTGTTCGCCTCCGGCAGCGCTTCGCTGGTGCCGGAGCGCGAGGTGCTGATGACCCGCATTGCCGAAGCACTGGCCAAGATCAATGGCGCCGTGCTGGTCACCGGCCACACCGACAACCAACCCCTGCGCACGGCGCGCTTCCCGTCGAACTGGCACCTCTCGGAAGAGCGTGCGCGCTCGGTGCGTGACCTGCTGGTCGCCCATGGCGTGCAGGCCGACCGCATCAAGGCCGAGGGCCGCGCCGATGGCGAGCCGGTGGCCGCCAACGACACGCCCGCCAACCGGGCCTTGAACCGACGAGTCGAGATCACCTTGCTGACCACGCGCACCGACCATGCAGCGCCCCGGCCGGCCAATGCGCCCGCCGCCACCGGCACCGCCAGCGGAGGCACGCGATGAAACGAGTGCTGGGCTGGATCTTCAACCGCTGGGTGCTGGGCGCGGTGCTGTTCCTGGCAATGAGCCTGGTGATCTGGTTCGTCGGTCCGCTGGTGGCCATCGGCCAGTACGTGCCGCTGGACACCGAGCGCGCACGCTGGATCACCATCGGCGTGCTGCTGCTCATCGTGGTGCTGTGGGCCACCTGGCGTGTCTGGCGCGCGCGGCGCGGCAACGAGGCGGTGGTGAACCAGCTGCTCGCGGCCCCCGCCGGCGACAAGGGCCCCGGCGAAAGCGCCGACATGGCCGCCGTGCGCCAGCGTTTCGAGCAGGCCATGGGCACGCTGCGCAAGGCCCGCTTCGGTGGCGGTGCGGCCGGTGGCAGCGGCCTGGCGGCGCGCCTGTCCGGGCGCTACCTGTACGAGCTGCCCTGGTACATGATCATCGGCGCGCCGGGGTCAGGCAAGACCACCGCGCTGCGCAACTCCGGCCTGCAGTTCCCGCTCGCCGACAAGGTGGGCGACCATGCCGTGCGCGGCGTGGGCGGCACCCGCAACTGCGACTGGTGGTTCACCGACCAGGCGGTGCTGATCGACACCGCCGGCCGCTTCACCACCCAGGACAGCGACGCCGCCAACGACAGCGCCACCTGGACCGGCTTCCTCACGCTGCTGAAGCGATCGCGCCCGCGCCAGCCGCTCAATGGCGTGCTGGTCACGGTCTCGGTGGCCGACCTCATTGCCAAGAGCGCCGCCGAGCGTGCCCAGCATGCGGCCACCGTGCGCCAGCGCATGCAGGAGTTGCACGAGCGCCTGAACATCCGCTTCCCGATCTACCTGCTGGTCACCAAGTGCGACCTGATGGCCGGCTTCATGGACACCTTCGCCACGCTGGACAAGGCCCAGCGTGCAGATCCCTGGGGCTTCACCTTCGCGCTCGACAAATCGGGCCTGCCCAAGCAGTCGCCGCTGGTCGAGATGGGGCCCGAGTTCGACGCGCTGCTGCAGCGCGTGACCGATGGCCTGATCGACCGCCTGCAGACCGAGCCCGACGCGGCGCGCCGCGCACGCATCTACGGCTTCCCGGTGCAGTTCGCGGGCCTGCGCGCGGCCCTGCAGGAGTTCGTCGAGGCGGTGTTCTCGCCCTCGCCCTATGAATCGCAGCCGATGCTGCGGGGCGTCTACTTCGTCAGCGGTACCCAGGAGGGCACGCCGATCGACCGCATGCTCGGCTCGATCGCGCGCCAGTACCAGCTCGAGAAGGCCGTGCTCGCGCCGCAACAGGCCAGCGGGCGCAGCTACTTCCTCTCGCGCCTGCTCACCGACGTGGTGTTCGCCGAGAACGGCCTGGCCGGCACCAACCTCAGCTGGGAGCGCAAGCGCAGCGCAGTCGTGATCGCGGGTTACGCCGCCATCGGCCTGCTGGCCGTGGGCACCGTTGCGGCCTGGTTCGTCAGCTACGGCAACAACAAGCGCTACGTGGAAGCGGTGGCCGCACGGGTCGATGCGGTACGTCGGCTGGTGCAGGAAACGCCCAACCGCGCCTCGTCGACGCTGGTGCCGATCGTCGGGGCGCTCGAGGCCACCCGGGGCCTGGCCTCGGCCGGGGGCGCGGGGGTCGATGGCGACGTGCCCTGGTCCTTCGGCTTCGGGCTCTACCAGGGCCGCAAGCTCGACAGCGCCGCGCGCGCAGCCTACGACCGCATGCTGATCGACGCGATGCTGCCGCGCTTGGCCATCCGCGTGGAAGAGCAGCTGCGCAGCGGCAACCAGCAGGAATCGCTGTACGAGGCACTGAAGGCCTACCTGATGATGTACGACCCGGAGCACTTCGACGCCAAGTCGTTGAAGGCCCATGTCGAGTCGGACTGGGATGCCCGGCTGGGCCGCGAAATCGGCGCCGACCAGCGTGACCAGCTCAGCCTGCACCTGGACGCGCTGCTGGCCCAAGGGGCGGCGGTGTCGCCGCTGGCGCAGGACAAGGCGCTGATCGACAGCACGCGCCTGCAGCTGTCCACCGTGTCGCTGCCGCAGCGGGTGTACAACCGGCTGCGCCAGCGCGGGCTGGGCGCCGACTTCCCCGAGTTCACCGTCGTGAAGGCTGGCGGCGGCAATGCGCCGCTGGTGTTCACCCGCGTCAGCGGCCAGCCGCTGACCAAGGGCGTACCCGGCCTGTTCAGCTACAACGGCTACCACAAGGGCTTCCAGTCGGTGGTGGGTGACGTGACACGCCAGCTCGACCAGGAGCAGGAGTGGGTGCTCGGCATCAAGAACCCGCCGGTCAAGAGCGTGGGCGCCGCCATCAGCGACAAGCTGGTCGACGACGTGCGCCGCATCTACCTCAACGAGTACGCGGCCACCTGGGAGGCCTTCATCGCGGACGTGCGCCTGGTGCCGGTGACCAGCATCGCGCAGTCGGTGCAGACCACGCGGCTGCTGGCCGCACCCGACACCCCGCTGGTGCCGCTGCTCAAGGCCATGTCGCGCGAAACCACGCTGCTCGCCGGTGTGGGCTCGCTCGAATCGTTGGGCGAATCGGCCAAGGGCGCGATCCAGAGCCGCATCCTCGGCAAGATCGGCGCGCGTGCGCCGACCACCGGCGCGCCGGAAGCGCGCATCGAGAGCATCGTCGACGACCGCTTCGTCGGCCTGCGCAGGCTGGTCACCGCGCCCGAAGGCGGCAAGGCGCCGATCGAAGGCGTGGTCGCACGGCTGGGCGAACTGCAGGTGCTGCTCACCGCGGTGGATTCAGCGCTCAAGGGTGGGTCGGCGCCGCCGGCCTCGCCGTTGCCCAACCAGCTCAAGGCCGAGGCGGCCAATTCGCCCGAGCCGGTTCGGTCGCTGCTGGACAACCTGGGCTCCGCCAGTGCCAAGGTGGCGCAGATGCAGTTGCGCGAAACCCTGGCGCGTGACGTGCGCTCGCAGATCGGCGAGTTCTGCCAGCAGGCCGTGGCGGGGCGCTACCCCTTCGACCCCACCTCGGCACGCGACGTGACCCAGGCCGACTTTGCCGCGCTGTTCGGCCCCGGTGGCAAGTTCGACCAGATGACGCAGAAGCTCGCGCCGTACATCGACACCAGCACCCGGCCCTGGAGCTTCCGGCCGGTGGACGGCACCCCGCTGGGCACCGATGTGGGCACGCTGCCGCAATTCCAGCGCGCCGCGGCGATTCGCGAGACCTTCTTCCCGCCGGGCGGGCCGGGGCTGTCGCTGCGGTTGGAGTTCAAGCCGGTCGAGATGGACCCCGCGCTGACGCAGTTCGTGCTCGACGCGGACGGTCAGGTCGTGCGTTATGCCCATGGCCCGCAGATCCCCAGCGTCGTGCAGTGGCCGGGGCCGCGCGGTTCAGGCCAGGTGCGCGTGATGGTCACGCCTTCGGGTCCGACAGGCCTGGTCAACGACGGTCCCTGGGCCTTGCTGCGCCTGTTCGAACGCGTGAACATCACGCCTGGTGCGGCGCCGGAGAAGTTCCGCGCCACCTTCGACCTGGATGGCCGCAAGACCGTGTTCGACGTGACCACCAGCAGCGTTCGCAACCCGTTCCGGCTGACCGAGCTGCGGCAGTTCGGCTGCCCGAACGGCTTGTGAGCACCCAGGCCGGCCTGGGAGGGCGTTAGTCATGGCCAATGATTCACGGGAAGCGCCGGGCTGGTTCGGCAAACTGTCGTCGCTGGGCGACTTCGCGTCGCGCCGCCTGCCGCCTGAGTGGGTGGAAGCCTGCGATCGCTGGCTGGCGCAATCGATCTCGGCCAGTGCCCAGCAACTCGGGCCCCGCTGGCTGGAGGTCTACCTCAACGCGCCGGTGTGGCGCTTCGCGTGGGCCCCGGGCGTCGTCGACACCAACTGGTGGTTCGGTGTGCTGATGCCCAGCTGCGACAACGTGGGCCGCTACTTCCCGCTGGTGGTGGCGCAACGGCGCGAGCGGCCGCCGGTGGACCGCATCGCCTTCGACCACCTGGAGCTGTGGTGGATGCACGTGGCCCAGGCGGCACTGCACACACTGGGTGAACCCTCCACGCTCGACACGTTCGAGGAGGCCTTGAGCCAGGCGCCCCCCTGGCCCAGTGCAGGGCCGCTGATGGTGCCGCAACAGCGGCCCTCGCCCAACCATGAACGCTTTGCCGTGGCACGGGGCGCCACGCTGGGCCAGTTGCTGCACGGCCTGTCGGTGAGCGAACTGCATGGCCGTCTCAGTGGCGGCAGCTTCTGGTGGCCGGTGACCGACGCCGCACGCGAGGGCAGTTTCAGCATCACCCGCGGGCTGCCCGACCCGGTGAACTTCAGCGAGCTGCTGTCCGGCCAGTGGTGAGGCGTAGACGCGGGGCCGCGCAGGCGCCCACGTGCCGTTGCCGCGAATCCGGTGTACCCGCGCCCTCGGGCTGTGACAGGCGCCTTCAGCCCCCCCGCCGCATGCGCGGCACGGTGTCGTCGGGGCCGAACTGGGTGACCTCGCCCGGGTCGCCGACCCAGACCGCGATCGCGCTGTAGTTGTCCTGCTTCGGGTTGGCGCGGGCCTCGATGTGGCGCTTCATGCGCTCAAGCCACTCATCGGGGCTGCGCGAATCACCCAGCGTGGCGGCTAGGCCGGCGCCGTCCAGGCCTTCCCACCAGCCGTCGGTGCACAGCAGGAAGACATCGCCGTCGCGCAACTCGACCGGGCGCACCACGGTGTGCGGGTGCACGTCACCATCAATGCCCAGCGCCGAGAGCAACTGGTTCTTTTGCGGATGGCTGGCCGCCTGCTCGGCCGAGATCAGGCCGGCGCGCACCATGCGCTGCACCACGCTGTCGTCCACCGTCAGCAGCTCCGCGATGCCCTGGCGGATGCGGTACAGGCGCGAATCGCCAACGTGGGTCCAGAGGGCGTAGTTGCCCAGGGGCTCGATCCAGAGCACCACCACCGTGCAGTGCATGCGGGCATCGAGGTCGTCCGAATCCTGGTGGCCTTGCACCAGCGCATGGGCCGAACGCACCGCGTAGCTCAGGTTGGCCGGGGTGAAGCTCAGGGCCTCGTCATTCAGCAGTGATTCGATGCAGGCCACCGCACGGTGCGCCGCCTCGGCGCCACGGCGGTGGCCGCCGGCGCCGTCGGCCACCACGGCATACCAGCCCACGCCGGTGCTGCCATGGCGCAGGTCGTCCTCGTTGCCCTGCCGTGCGCCCTGCTCGCTGCGGCTGGCGATGCGGATCGTGAACACGCTGTGGGGACCCTTTGTCGCTCGGGTGGCTGGCCCGGGCATTCAGCCCGCGGCGCCACCTTGTTGTTGTTTCAGGCGCTCGAGCTGCTGTTCGTAGGCCGCCAGGAAGGCCTTGCCGAACAGGCTGTGGAAGTCTTCCTGTGCTTCCTCGCGGATGGACTCGAAGTGCTGCAGGTACAGCTCCCAGAGCTTGGCCTTGCGGTTCATCGGCAGCAGGCTGTCCAGCAGCGATTGGCCCACGAGCTTGGATTCGAGCTCACCCGGTGCAAACCGCTCGAGCATGCCGTCCAGCGCCGCGCGCATGCCGGCGACGGTGCCGATCGCGTGGCCGACCAGGTCGTGCATCGCATCGGTCATGGCGGCCGGGCCGGACAGGAAACCACGCATCGTGGGGCGCAGCAGTTGCTCCAGGCCCGTGGTGGCATCGGGCGAGAACTTCAACGGGTTGTTGCCCCGCTGCTGGATGATGGTGACCGCGGCGCGCAACTCATGCTTCGTGGTGGCCCGCACCGCCATCAGCTGCAGGGTGCCATCGACCGCGCTGCGCAGCAGGGCGCCGATGTCGCGCATCATCGATTCGTCCAACGTGGCGGCCAGCGAGGGGTCGACACCCGCGCCCTGGCAGAAGGCATGCCACAGCGCGTCGGCCGACGGACCGCCGCCCCCGCGGACTGCCGGGGCGGCCTGCGTTGGCGCGGCAGCCGCCATCACTGGAGCGGGCGCCACCGGGGTTGGGGCCGGGGCCGGCGCAGCCTGCGGCACGCCGAAGGCGGCTCCGGGCGTGGGCTTGCGCAAGCCCGAGGTGGTGCTGAATTCGAAGTCGAGCTCGCTGGCGCCGCTTGGCGCATGGGCGAAGCCGGCGGCGGGCGGCATCGGCGGTACCGGCGGCACCGGGGCGCGCGCCGTCGGTGCCTGTGCCGTGGCGGGCGGGTTGACCTGCCAGTCGAAACGCGTGGGCAGCACCGGGTTGGCCACGGCCGGCGCTGCGATCGGGGGCGGCGGCGCCTGTGGTGGGCTCACCACCTTGGGCGGCACGAAGCCGGCCATCAGATCGGGGGTGTGGTTGGCAGCCGCCGGCGCGGCCGAGGGTGCGGGCCGGTCGCTGCCGCCGAAGAGGGCCAGCGGGTCGGTCGGCAGCCCACCAGCACTCGCCGGCGGGGCACTGCCGCCGGCTGGCGGGATGCCGGCCATGAAATCGGCCAGGGGGTCACGCCCGGCGGCCTGGCGCAGGCCGAAGGCATCGTCGATCGATGCCGGCGCGGCACTGGGCACGAGGTCGTCGAACAGCCCTGCGCCTGGCGCGGGCGGTGGCGCGGTGGGGGCGCGCGCCGGCGGTGGCGGCGCGGCAAAAGGGTCGAAATCGTCAGGCAGGCGGGCGGCGCCGGGATTGCTTGCCGGCGCGCCACCCAGGGCGGACGAGCCGGCGCGCACGCCGGCCGGTGCCGGCATCAGCAGGTCGGCGAAGGTGTCGCCACTGGAGACGGGTGGCAAGGGCGTGCCGCCGGCCGTGGGCGGCGGGCTGCCCATCAGGTCGGCAAACGGGTTGGAGCTGGACAGCGGGGTGCCGAAATCGGCCATGCCGCCAATCGGAGCCGGCGCCGGCGGGCGCGGCGAGGTGATCACCGCCGGCTCGCGCGGGCGGGCATCGGGTCGCGCGTCGGGCAGGCCGCCGGCGGCGACGGCCGCACGGCCACGCGTGATGTCGGCACCGCGCACGTCGTCGTCCGGGTCCAGCACCACCTGCAGCAGGTAGCCGCCGATGCGGATCTGGTCGCGGTCGGTCAGCGGGGCGCTTTCACCCAGGCTCAGCGAGCGGCCGCCCACGACGATCGGGTTGGCTGCACCGACGTTCTTGATCAGGTAGCGCGCCCCGGTGCACATGATCTCGGCCTGCAGGCGCGAGATGTGCCGCTCCGGGTCGGGCAGCGCCATCGTGTTGTGATCGGCCCGACCGATGGTGCCGCCGTTGGCGTCGAAACAGGCCGTGATCGGCTGGGATAGCGGCTGCTCGTTGAGCGAGACCGCGAGCAGTGTGATGGTCATGGCCGGTCTGGATGGATGGGGGCGGTTCCGGAGAGAGCAAACACCCCTGGATGGCAGGCCATCGTCGGTGGAGCTTCAACTCCCTTCAATGAACGAAAGTCATCCCCGTGGGGCGGAAATCACGGCCTCGTGGTGCTTGTGGCCGCCCGGACTGTGGCGGCGTACCCCTGGTTACCAACTGGTCGCCAACCCGTGTACCAGGCGGTCGTGCCTCGGCCAACCTGCGCTTCGGGGCGACGCAGGCGTCGCCCTGGGGCATGGTGCGGCTTGTTGTGCCTCGTGGCGCTGGTCGATAATCGGCCGTTACAACGATGCGGCGGCGCTGGCCATCGTTTGCGCGGTGGGTGCTAGCGTGGGCCCGATGCGACACACAGGCTTCGCGCTGCACCCGGCCATCAACCCCCACAGGTGAGCATGCAGATGAATTCCCGCCGAAACCTCCACCGTCTGTCCCTGCTGATGGTCGGTGCCGGGCTGATCGCCGGGTGTGCCCAGCCACCAGGGGCAGGAGGGCCCAGCGCGCCGGCCCCGGCGCGCCCGAGCGCACCCGCCACACCGCCCACCTCGGCGTCCGGGTCGCCCGCTGCGGCCGAGCCGGCGGTGCCCGTGGCAAGCCTGTCCCCGCAGGCCATTCAGAAGGCGGTGGCCACCGCGATCGAACTGCTCGAGGGCGGCAACGAGGACCAGGCGGCCGCCGAACTGCAGCGTGTGCTGCAGTCCGACCCGACCCATCGGCTGGCCCAGAGCCTGATGCGGCAGATCAAGGAAGACCCGGTGGCCGTGCTCGGCAAGGAGTCGTTCAGCTACCGGGTGCAGCCGGGTGAATCGCTCTCGCGCATTGCCGGGCGCTTCATGAACGATGTGCACCAGTTCTACATCCTGGCGCGCTACAACGACATCAAGGTACCGCGCCAGTTGGCCGGTGGGCAGGTGATCCGGGTGCCGGGCAAGGCACCGCCGCCCACGCCGGCCCCGGCGCCTGCACCAGCCCCGGCGCCTGCGCCGGCCCCGACGCCGAAGGCCCCCGCATCCGCGCCGGCCGATGCGCCTGCGGCGGCGGCATCCTCGGCCGCCCAGGCGGCCAAGGCTCGGGCCGATGCGATTGCACGCCATACCCGCAATGCACGCAGTGCGTTCGCGAAGCAGGACCTGAACGGCGCGATCCGCGCCTGGGACAGCGTGCTGGAACTCGACCCCGAGAACCGCACCGCCCAGCTCGAGCGGCAGAAGGCCGTCGACCTGAAGGAAAAGCTCACCAAGGTGAAGTGAGAGGCTGAGAGGCCCCCGCACGCAGTTGCATGGCGAGGCCTCTGGGCCGACGCCGGGGCCTGGGGTGGCCCGGTGGCGGCCGTCTCCGGGGTGAGAACAGGCTAGGGCGACGAGACCCGGCCGGACTTGGCCGCCGCCGGCGCGCCGCCCGCCGCATCGCGCTGGCCACCCGACCGAGCGGCGCGCTGGTTGACCAGGTCGGCCAGCATGCGCTTGGCTTCCGCGTCATTGCGCTGCACGTTCAGGTGCGCCTGCAGCAGCGCGATGGCGTCGTCGAGCTCGCCCTGCGAGGCCAGCATGGCGGCATGCTCGAGGTCGTTGCGGTCGCCGGTGGACTTGGGTGCAGGCTTGGCGGCGGCCGTGCGGCCGTTGGCCGGCACACGTGCCTCGGCCTCGGGGCCTGGCCGTCGCATCAAGGTGTTGCGCGCCAGCTTGCCGATGTGGTTGCGCTTGTTGCGCTCGCGCTCCACGGCGCGCAGGCCCTCGGCCGCGGCTTCGTGTGCAGGGTCGAGCGCCAGCACGCCGAGGTAGAGCTGGGCTGCGGCGTCGAGTTCGCCGCGCCGCTGCGCGGCCTGGGCGCGCGGCAGGCGTTCGGCCACGGCGGCGGCGATCTGCCGCTGTTGTTCTGCCCGGCGCTCGCGGTACTCGGCGCGGTCCGGGTGCAGGGTTGCCAACACCTCCCAGGCCTGGGCGGCCTCGGCCAGGCGGCCGGCGCGCTGGGCGGCCTCGGCACGCTCACGCTGGCGGCGTTCAAACTGCTCGAGCGCTGGCGACACCCGGCCCTGGGCGTCGGCGGGGGTGCCGGGGGAAGGTGCGCCGGGTGATGGCGCCTGGGGCGTGCCGCCACAGCCGGCCAGGCCGAGCGCCAGCGCCACCGCCAGCCCGCAGGCATGCCGGGTCAGGGCGGGGCTCATGGCGCGCTGAGGCTGCGCGTGGTCTGCAGCTTGGTCTTGAAGCCTTCGAGGTCGAGGTCGCCAAAGATCATCGTGCGGCGCAGCATCGTGGGTTGGGCGAAGAAGCCGTTGCCGCCGGGATTGACGGTGACGCCGAGCTGGTAGCCCTGGCGCGTCAGGGTGTCCAGCACCACGTCGCTCGCGTCGCCGAACGGGTAGGCGAAGTGGCGCACCTGCACCTTGGCCTGCGCCAGCCGGCGTTCGAGCAGTTCGCGTGGCGTGCGCAGCTCGGTCTCGATGTTCTGGCGGTAGCGCTCGTCGGTTTCGCCCGGGCCGCGCTCCACCAGGTTGCGGTGGCTCTTGGAGTGGGCCTGGATGTCCACCAGGCCCGAGGCCGCCATGTCCTGCAGCTGGGCCCAGCTCAGGCCGTCGCCGGTGCCGATGAAGTCGGTGTACACGAACAGGGTGGCCGGAAAGCCGTGCTTCTTCAGCACCGGCAAGGCGTGGCGGTACACCGACTCGTAGCCATCGTCGAAGGTGATCACCACCGAGCGCGCCGGAAGCGCCTCGCGCCCGGCCAGGAAGCCCGAGAGCTGCGCCAGCCGGATCACGGTGTAGCCATGGCGCGCCAGCCAGTCCAGCTGCGCGGCAAAGCTGGCCGGCGACACCACCATCTTGTTGTTGCCGGCGCCGAGCCGGTGATAACAGAGGATGGGCACGGCCTGGAACTCGCCGGCACGCACGCCGATCGGGTTGCTGTTGGCCAGCGGCACGATCAGCGGCTGCCCCGGGGGCAGCTTGTGCGCCGTGCCGGCCGGCACGGGCGGCAGCTCGTTGGCCTCGGCGATCTGCCAGTGGCGATCGGCCTGGCCCAGGAAGCGCGCGGCGATGGCCCCGAGCTCGTCGCCCGGCCGTGGCAGGTAGATCAGCAGCCGCTCACTGCGGGCGATCACCTCGCCGCTGGCCTGTGGCCAGGCACCGGCGCCGGCATCGGGCACCGCGGCGGCCACGGGCGCCGGGGCGGGGGCCGGCGCGGGCGCCGGGGCGGGCGTGCCGCAGGCGGCCAGCAATGCCGCCATCAGCAACCCAGGGATTGCGCGCAACAGCATGGCCGCGCGCCTCAGGCCTTGCGGTGCTTGGCAGTTTCCGGCGCGTCGCGCCGCGGCACCTGCGTCTGCGGGCCGCCGGGCACCGGCGTCAGCGGGTCCAGGCCCGCCGTGGCGCGGTCCTGCAGGGCCTGGGCCATGTTGTCGAAGGCCGCGTAGAGCTGGCCGAATTCGTCCTTGCGCTGTTCGTTGATGCGGTGGTCGAAGCGGCCCTTGCCGATCTCGGCCATCGAATCGGCCACCAGCTGGATCGGCTTGGCGAACCAGTTGGCCACGAAGTACATCGCGATCGCCACCGCGAGCACGGTGACGATGGCCAGCACCGCCATCAGCGTGATGGACAGCCGCGCCACCTGCGTCAACGGGCGCTCGGGGATGCCCAGCGCGACACGGCCGACCTGCTTGTCCTGGAAGGTGATCGGGGCCTCGAAGCCCAGCACCTCCTCGTTCTGCGCCATGTAGCGGGTGGTGGCGGTGCCGGCGAGCTTGCCGAGCGACTCGCCGCCCACGGGCTTGTAGGGCTGGCCCACCAGCTCGGCCTGGCTGGACACGCGCACCACGCCGCCGAGGTCGATGACGTTGATGCGTTCGAAGTTGCCGGTCTTCATCACCTCGGCCACCGCGGCCTCGACGGCCGGCCAGTCGTCGCCCAGCACCGAGGCCGCGTTCTGCTTGGCGATGAAGCGTGCGAGCGAGGCGCCGTAGTCGCTGACCTGGCCCATCATCGCGGTGTACTGGCGCTGGGTGATGACGGCGGCCGTCAGCCCCATGACCACCGCGACGATGAGCGACATCATGGCCGCCCATTTCACGCGCAAGGGAACGATGCGGGGCCGGTTCTTCGCCAGGGCGGCCTCGTCCAGTTCGGCCAGCACCTTCGTCAACGCTTCGGAGAGCTCGCGTCCGGTCTGGAAGCGGTTGGCCGGCTGCTTGGCCAGGCAACGGTCGACCACGCGCCGCAGCGAGGCGGGCACGTCGGCGCGCTGCTTGTTGATCGGCGTGGGGTCCTCGTTGGCGATGCGGGTGGCCACGGCCACCAGCGTGTCGCCACGGAACGGGCGCCGGCCGGTGAGCATCTGGTACATCACGATGCCGGCGGAGAACAGGTCGGAGCGGCCGTCGAGCTTTTCGCCGTTGGCCTGCTCGGGCGACATGTACTGCGGGGTGCCCAGCACGTCGCCCACGCGGGTGTGCTGCACCTCGCCGAGTTCGTCGATGTGGGCGATGCCGAAGTCCATCACCTTGATCGTGTGGCTGCCCTTGAGCCGCATGATGTTGCCGGGCTTGATGTCCCGGTGCACGATGCCCTTGCCGTGCGCATAGTCGAGCGCCCGGGCGAGCTGCATGCCCATGACCACCACGTCACGGATCGGCATGGTCTTGTTCTTCTCGAGCTCGTCGGCCAGCGAGACGCCGTCGATCTGCTCCATCGCCATGTAGGGCCGGCCGTCGATCTCTCCCACGTCGTGCACCACCACGATGTTCGGGTGCGAGAGGCCGCCGGCGGCGCGGGCCTCGCGCAGGAAGCGGTCGCGGTACTCCTCGTCGGCGCACAGCGAGGCATGCAGGAACTTGATCGCCACGTCACGGTTGAGCGTGGGGTCGTGGGCCTTGTAGACGGTGGCCATGCCGCCGCGGCCCAGCCGCTCGCGGATGAGGTAGCGGCCCACCTGCTGCATCGAGCCATCGCCGATGGAGCCCAGGCTGCCCGGCAGGGTGGCCGCGGGTTCCGGGCGTTCGGCGCGCGCGGCCGGCATCGTCACCGTGCGCGGCTTGTCCTGGCCGGACTTGAGGATCATGGTCTGCTCATAACCGGCCGAGACGATCGTCGGCGGGGCCTCGGGGCTGCCGGCTGCTTCGGCCGGGCGCGCTTCGGGGGCGGCTGGCTGGGCGGCGGCCGGCGCAGGCGCCGGCGGCGTGGCCACGGGCGGCGGTGGCGCCATGCCGGGCCGGGGCGGCAGCGTCAACGGCGGGCGGTCGGCGGTGGAGGGCCACAGCAGGGGCGAGGCCGAGGGCATCATCACCTGCGTGGCTTCGGCGTCGGGTTCCATGCCGGGAATGCTGGCCGGTGGCGGCGCGGCCGGGCGCGGGGCGGGCGGCGGCAGGTCCAGGGGCCGCAGCGTCAGCGGCGGCATCATCACCTGCGTGGCCTCGCCGTCGGGGGCCATCGCCGGCATGGGCCCGGGCGCTGCCGCCGGCGGCGCGTGTGGGGTGGGCTGAACGCCCTCCGGGTTGGCGGCGTCAGGCTTCTGGGTCGTCATGGCAGGGCGTGTAAACGTCGGGTGGGCGGGATCATGCGTCAAGTGGCACCGGTGGGTCCATCCCCGGCGCGCCGGCGGCAACCCGCCGGGGCTGGCGCGCTGACATTGTCGTTGCCGGCGTCACAGGCCACCGGCGCGCAGCATGCGTTGCACATTGCGCATGAATGCATCACGCACGGCGGCCTGGCTCTGCGTGGCCAGGCGCGGCGCCAGCTCCTGCAGGGCAGCGTTGCGGAAGCTGCCGTCGGTGAGGGCCAGCACGCAGGGGGTGCTGGCCGCGCGGTTGCAATCGCCCAGCGCACGCTCGTGGGCCCAGGTGCTGAGCCGCTCGGAGTGGGCCCACCCGAGGACCAGGCGGCCGTTCTTCTCGCCCATGGCCACCGCGCTGTACCAGCGCATGCGCTTGAAGCCGGTTTGCAGCCGGTCGAGCTGGGCCAGCTCGTCCGGGTTGCTGACGTTGAGCAGCAGCGCCATCGCGCGGGCGAACGTGGCCTGGGGTTCGGCCCCCAGTTGCCGCAGCGCCTGGGTTGTCCAGTCGGGGCTGGCCGCGGCGGGGCGCACCGCTTCCGGTGCGGCGGCTGTTGCCGGGGCGGGCGCGGCGGGCGCCGGCCCGGTGCTCGCGGTGGCCGGCGCCGCGGCGCTGGCGGCCG
>JACRAZ010000020.1 GCA_016213205.1 Burkholderiales bacterium | reverse complement strand
GGCGCCCCGGCCCGGTGCCGCGTCGAACCCGGGCCCTGCGCTGGCGGCGGCGGCCGGCCCCGCCGGCGTGGCGGGCGCCGGGGCATCGGCGGCGGCCGGCCCGGACCTGGCCGGTGCGGTGCTGGTGCAGCAGTTCAAGGACCGGTTGATGCGCCTGTTGCCGGGCATCGGGCCCGACGGCCACGCCAGCGCCGAACTCGAAGCCCTGCTGGTGGCGCTGGAGCAATCCGCGCTGACACCCGGCGCCCGCCAGGCGCTGCTGTGGGAGGCGGTGCTGGGTGCCGGCAACGAGGCCGCGCGACGGTTGCTGTACGACATGATCGAGCGCGTCGGCTCGGATGCGATCGCCGCACGCATCGTCGAGCACTTCGATGCCGTGGCCGGCGACGCCGAACGCGCCCGCCTGCTGTCGCTGCGGGCGCGCGGGCTCGAGCTGCGCCCGGGTGAGCTGGACGACCCGGCGCGCCGCGCCCGCCTGGAGCACAACACCGGGCTGCTGGCCGACCTGCTGGGGCGCCAGGTGGCGGCCGGGGGCGGCCCCTCGAGCATGGTGCTGCGCACGGCGCTCGATCTGCTGCCCGACATCGCTCCGCCCGAGCTCGCGCTGCACCTGCTGGGCCAGGCGCGACGCCAGGGTTTGCTGGACGCCGCCCCGTACTACGACGCGCTGGTGCGCATCGTGTTCTCCGAGGCCGGGCTGATCGACCAGCAGGGTGTGCCCCTGCTGCGCAGCCTGGCCGCCGAGCCGGCGGCCCTGCGCGATGCGGTGAACGGCAAGCTGTTCGCCTTCGTGGCCGCGAGCGCGGCCGAGCTGGGCGCCAGCAGGCCCGCCGTGGCCGACTACCTGCGCGCGGAGGAGGCCGCGCTGCTGGCGAACCCCGGGGCCCGCGCACTGGGCGAGTGGTTGCCCTTGCACCACGAGCTGCTGGTGGCGCGGGCCGCGCTGGACGGGCACAAGCCCGGGCTCGCCGATGCCACCCGTGACGATGCGGTGGCCCGCGCCACGGTGGTCAATGTCGACCCCAGCGCGCTGGCCGCGCTGGGGCCGCGGCAGCTCGAGCAGCTGCGGCAGGACTTCGCCGCCGCGCTGCAGGCGCCCCGTGTGGGCGCGGTGCTGCGGCAGTCGCTGCGCGAGGCCTTGCTCGCCGTCGAGGAGCGACTGTCGCCGCGTGGCAAGGGCTGACGGGACCGGCGGCCCGCCCGGCGCCGCCGCCTGCCCGGCCCGAGCGTGATGCCCTTGGCTGTACGAAGCCGCCGGCAGTGCGCACAATGGGCTCAGTCGCCGGTTCGTCCCCGCAGCCGCGGCGACAGCTGGGTTTCCATGCAGGGCGGTGGGGCGGATCGAGGCCTGGGACCATGATCTCGATGCAAGGCGTGCCGTCGTCGCTGATCCTGCGCAACCAATCCTGGGTTCGCAAGCAGGCGCAGGCGCTTGCCCGGCACGTGCCGTCCAACGTGGAGAAGGCCGACCTGATCCAGGTGGGCCTGATCGCCGTGGCGCAGGCCTCGCTCACCTTCGAGTGGGAGGGCGACCGCGACAGCGCCGAGGCGCGTGATGCCTTCGTGCGTTATGCCCGCATGCGGGTGAAGGGCGCGATGCTGGACGAGCTGCGCCAGATGGACCACCTGGGCCGTGCCCAGCGCCGCAAGGTGAAGGCGCTGGAAGTGGCGCGCGAGCGCTACCGCGCCACGCACGGCAGCGACCCCTCGGCCGAACAGCTGGGCGAGTTGTGCGGCATGGCGGTGGACGAGGTGTTCGAGCTCGAACTCGCGGCCAAGGCCGGCCAGTCGGCCACGCTGGACGACCACGGCGAGCGCGACGACCTGCCCGCCGCCCAGGAGCCCGCCACCCCGCAGGACGAGGTGGAGGCCCGGGTGGACACCGGCCTGCTGATGCGCCGGCTGGAGAAGTTCTTCGCCACGCTGCCCGAGCGCGAGCGCCAGATCATCGATGCCTACCTGGGCGTGGGCCTCACGCCGGTGCAGCTGGCGCAGAACTGGAACGTGAGCCCCTCGCGCGTGTCGCAGCTGTTCCGCTCGATCTGCGAGCGCGTGGGCGTGCACCTGGGCCATGCGCCGCAGCGTTCCACCGACCGCCTGCCGGTGGCCGAGGCGGGCAACCTCGACCACCTGATCGCGCAGCGCGAGGCCGAGCTGGCCAGCGCTGGCCGCGGCTGGGGCCATGCGGTGGAAGGCGCGCTGGGCGCCACGCCGCCACCCGTCGCGCCACCTGGCGAGGCCGCAGACGGCAGCGACGACGAAGAAGGTCCCGACAACGGCGTCATCGAGACGCCGGACGGCCGCATCGTCATCACGCCGACGACGCGCTGGGGCTGAGAGGGCGAGTCCGGCGCATTGCCGGCGGCCTCAATACCGCGCCAGCACCAGCCTGGCCAGGCGCAGCAGTTCGGCGCGCAACTCGGGCGGGCCCAGCACCTGCGCTTCGTCGCCCAGCGCCAGCAGCTGGCGCGCGCCGTGCTCGATGGACTCGATCGGCAGCTGCACCACGCACCAGCCCTCGGCGGCCGCGGCCGTGGCGTCCGCGGCGGGCAGCGCCTGGTGCTGCCAGCGGGCATTGCGCAGCCACACCAGGCCGCGGGGCGACACCTGCACCTGGGCCTGCAGGCGCCGCAGCTCGGCCTCGAAGCGGGCCGACGATTCACGCCACTGCGCCGCCAGGTCGAAGCCACGCGGGCGCTTGAACGGCCGGCCCATCGATTCGACAGCCAGCACGCTGGCCAGCCGGTAGGTGCGCACGGCCTCCTTGCCGGCGCTGCGCGCCATCAGGTACCAGGCGCCGGCCTTGAGCACCAGGCCCAGCGGCTCCAGTTCGCGCCGGCTGGCCCCGCGCCAGCTGTCGTAGCGCAGCGTGAGCCGGCGCGCCTGCCACACCGCGGCCGCCACCGCCTGCAGCTGGCGCGGGGTGTCCGGTGCGCGGTACCAGTCCACCGGGTCCACGTGCAGGCGCTCGCCCACGCGCTCGGCCTGCTCGCGCCAGGGCGCGGGCACGCTGGCCACCAGCTTCAGCCGGGCCGAGGCGGCCGCGCCGCCCAGCCCCAGCTCGGTGGCCGGGCCGGGCAGGCCGGCCAGCAGCAGGGCCTGGGCCTCGGGCTCGGTCATGCCGGTGAGCTCGGTGCTCCAGCCCGGGCGCAGCTGGAAGCCGCCCTGGCGCCCGCGTTCGCCCCACAGCGGCACGCCGGCGGCCGAGAGCTGGTCGATGTCGCGCAGGATGGTGCGCTCGGACACCTCCATCGCCTGCGCCAGCGCGCCGGCCGTCATGCGGCCGCGGGCCTGCAGCAGCATCAGGATCGAGAGCAGGCGGCTGGCTTTCATCAGGTGAGGAGGGGCTGAATTCTCAAATCATGACAGGCCTTGTCATGTTACGCGCGCCATCATCGCGCCAGCCCTTCACTGCACGAGAACCGACATGCCCCTCAGCCCCGACACGGCCGCTCACCTGTGGCTTTACTTCCTGCTGGTGGCCGGCATCATCGTGCTGCCCGGCATGGACATGGCCTTCGTGCTGGGCAGCACGCTGGTGGGCGGCCGGCGCGCCGGCTTCGCGGCGGTGGGCGGCATCGTTGTCGGCGGCGTGGTGCACCTGCTGATGGGCGTGGCCGGCATCGCACTCGTGCTGCTGGCCGCGCCGGGGCTGTTCAATGCGCTGCTGCTGGCCGGCGCGCTGTACGTGGGCTGGATCGGGCTGGCGCTGTGGCGCGGCGCCGCGCCGCTGGGCGAGGTGGATGCCCCCGGTGCGCGGCCGCTGGCCGCCACCTTCGTGCGGGCGGTGCTCACCTGCCTGCTCAACCCCAAGGCCTATGTGTTCATGCTGGCGGTGTTCCCGCAGTTCCTGCGCCCGGGCGCCGAGCCGCTGGCGCAGCAGGCCGCCGTGCTGGGCAGCATCACCGCTGGCACGCAGCTGGCGGTGTACGGCGCGGTGGCGCTGGCCGCGGCGCGCCTGCGCGGCTGGCTGCGCGGCCACGGGCCGGCGCAGCGGCGGCTGGGGCAGGGGGTGGGCGCACTGCTGATCGCGGTGGCCATGTTCACGCTGCTGCAGGCCTGGCAGCGCGGCTGAACTGCAGGGCTACAGGCCGTCGATGTACATGCGGTTCCAGGTGGGGCTGATGATCAGCTGGTTCACGCAGGCCTGCGGGGGCAGTTCGGCCAGGAAGCGGATCGTCGCGCCCAGGTGCTCGGGCTGCAGCATGCGGGCACGGTCTTCGGCGCTGGGTGGCACCGGTCGGCGGTCCATGATCGGCGTGGCCACCTCGGCCGGGCACAGCGCGCAGGCGCGGATGCCGTTCGTGCACTCTTCCATGTTGAGAGTCTCGGTGAGCGCGGTCACCGCATGCTTGCTGCCGTTGTAGGCCGCGCCGGTGAGCCGCGGGTGGTGCACGCCGGCCCAGGAGGACACATTGATGATCAACCCGTCGCGCTGCGCACGCATGGCCGGCAGCACCGCGTGCACGGTGTGGAAGGTGCCATCGAGGTTGATGCCGACCACCTCGCGCCAGCCTTCGGGTGTCTGGTTCTTCCAGAAGCGGTTCGGGGTGTTCAGCCCCGCGCTGTTGACCAGGATGTCGATGCGGCCGTGGCGCGCCAGGATGCGCTGCGCCAGCGCGGCCACCGCGGCCGCGTCGGCCACGTCCAGCGGCTCGGCCTCGGCGCGGCCGGCGCCGGCGGCGTTGATGTGCCCGGCCTGCTGCGCCAGCACCTCGGCGCGGCGGCCGCTCATCACCACCGTGGCGCCCGCCGCGGCCAGCGCCTGCGCGCCGGCCAGCCCGATGCCGGTGCCTGCACCGGTGATCCAGGCCACTTTGCCCGTCAAGCTGCCCATGTGTCGTGTCCTCGTGGGGTGGGGGGGATGGCCGCGACGGTAGCATCGCCGGCGAACCCGTGCCTGCCCCAGGGAGCCTGCCGATGACCTGCGAGACCGACGCCGCCACCTTCGAGGGCGGCTGCGATTGCCGCCAGCTGCGCTACCGCCTGCTGTCGCGGCCCTTGTTCGTGCACTGCTGCCATTGCCGCTGGTGCCAGCGCGAGAGCGGCGCCTCGTTCGCGCTGAACGCGATGATCGAAGCCGACCGCGTGGCCCTGCTGGAAGGCGCGCCGGAGCTGGTGCACACGCCCAGCGAGAGCGGCCGCGGCCAGCAGATCGCGCGCTGCCCGCGCTGCCGCATCGCGGTGTGGAGCCACTACGCGGGGGCCGGGCCGCTGGTGAGCTTCGTGCGCGTGGGCACGCTGGACCAGCCCGACCAGCTGCCGCCGGACATCCACATCTTCACCGCCTCGAAGCAGCCCTGGGTGCTGTTGCCACCGGGCACGCCGGCGGTGGCCGAGTACTACGAGCGCGAAACGCACTGGCCGCCCGAGAGCCTGGCGCGGCGCCAGGCGCTGCTGCCGCAGATCGAGCGCTACCAGGCCTCGCTGCGCGGCTGAGCGGCGGCAGCACGGCCCTTCAGCGCAGGCGCTGCGGCAGCGGCTGCGGCAGCGCCACCTGCCAGCGGCCGCGGGCCCAGCTCATGTCGCCCTCGATGCGGCGCCGGTCGGGCGAAACAGTGCCGGTGTAGCGCCCGAGGCCCGGCCGCTCGATCACGATCTGCGGGCCGTCGAGCGTGGTGATCGTGGCAAAGCGCGGCAGCCGGCCGCTGTCGTCGCCAGGCTCGTGGCGCCAGCTGGCGTCGAACGAGCGGCCGTCGGCCAGCACCGTCCAGCGCGCGATCCAGCGGTCGCCGCCGCTGGTCTCCACCACCTCCCACACCTGGCCGGCGAGGCTGGCGGCCACGGGCGGGGCGGAGGGGCCGGCGCCGGTGGCCGGCAGGATACCGGCCGGCCAGGGGATCGTCATCGTGCCACTGCCACCATCGGTGCGGTCGAGGTAACGGCCTTCGGCCCGGCCGCCACCCACCGTCATCGTGTAGTCCACATTCAGGTGCGCGCCGCCGGCGCGGATGGCCTCCACCTCGGTGAAGCGCAGCTGGCTGCCGTGCAGCGTGCCGCGCACGCGGTGCACCGAGCCGAGCGACGGCCATTCGAGCTGCGCCTCGAACTGGCCAGTGGCCGCATCGTGCTGGGTGATGCGGAAGTGGCAAGGCCAGACGCGGCCACCGTCGCGGGCCTCGCAGTTCACCGGCATGCCGGCGCCGCCGCCGGTGCCTGGCCCGGGCGTCACGGGCCCGGCCGCCGGCCCGGGCGGCTCGCCCGTGCCCGTGCCGGCCGGGGGGGGCGTGCCGGGCGGGGTGCCGGGGCCGCCGGGCCGGGTGCCGGGGGCACCCTCGGGTATCCAGACGATCGTCACCCGCACCGCGTTGGCCAGCTGCAGCATCGAGCCGTCGCCATAGCGCGCGGCGGAAGGGAACAGGCCGAGCTCGAGCCGCGGCAGGGCCTTGCGCACCCGGTACTCGCTGAGCAGCGTGAGGTCGCCGCCATCGACCCAGCGCTCGGGCGTGGAGATCGACGAGAGGCGTTCCGCGCCCGGCAGGCGGCTGGCCCAGGCGGCCTCGTCGCGGCCGTCAACCGGCACCAGCGAGCGAAAGCGCACCGGCTCGCCCACGCGGAACCAGGGCGAGATCGTGGTGCTCAGCTTCAGCGTGCCCGGCCCCGGCACCGAGAACTCGCGCGTCACCGGCGGTGATGGCGGCCGGGTGTAGGGCTCGATGCGCACGAAGCTCGCACGCAGGTCCACCAGGTCATCGGCCAGTGCGGGGCCGGCGGCGGCCAGGCCCAGCAGGCCCGCCGACAGCAGCCGGCACAGGCCCTGCAGGCCACGCCACAGGCGGCGTTTCATCTCGTTCATGGTGTGATTCCGGGTGGGTGATCGAAACGGCGGCGCGCCGGTGGCCGGCGCCGCAGGCGTGGCCGGGCCAGGCACGGGGCCGCGCACAGGCCCAGCCGTGCGGGCCACCAGCCGGGCAGCGGCGGGCGTGCATTCGGGTTCATCGAAGGCCACGCTACGGCCGCGGCGCCGGCGCCACGCTGACATGGCGCAAGCCCTTCGTGCCGCCGGCCCCCCGGGCCGCGGGGGCGCTGCTAGCGCGGCAGCACGAAGGTGGACTTCTCCTCGCGCGCGAGGGTGGGCTCGGCAGTGCCGGCCTCGCGCTCGATGTGGAAGCGGATCTCGTGCACGCCGGCCGGCTGCAGGGCCGCGGTGCGCGAGGGCACGCGCAGCGCCACCGTGATCCAGCGCGCCTCGGCCGGCCCCAGCGTGGCGCTGACCGGTGCCGGCGGGGCCAGCCCGGGCAGGCCCTCGGCGCGCACGCGGTAGGTCTGGCGCTGCTCGGTGGCGTTCATGATCTGCAGCCGGTACAGGTTCTCGACCTGGCCCTCCTCGACCAGCCGCGCCAGCGTGGCCCGGTCACGCACCACGTCCACCCGGAATGGCGTGCGCAGCGCGATGCTGGTGCCCACCGCCAGGCAGATCAGCAGCAGGATGCTGCCGTACACCACGATGCGCGGGCGCAGCATGCGGCGCAGCACCTGGCTGCGCGTGAGGTGCTGGGCCAGGCCGTTCTGCGTGTCGTAGCGCACCAGGCCGCGGGCATAGCCCATCTTGTCCATCACCTCGTCGCACACGTCCACGCAGGCGGCGCAGCCGATGCACTCGTACTGCAGGCCACGGCGGATGTCGATGCCGGTGGGGCACACCTGCACGCACAGGTTGCAGTCCACGCACGCGCCCAGGCCCAGCTGCTTCGGGTCGGCCTTCTTCGAGCGCGAGCCGCGGGGTTCGCCCCGGCCCGCGTCGTAGCTGATGATCAGCGTGTCCTTGTCGAACATCGCGCTCTGGAAGCGGGCATAGGGGCACATGTACTTGCACACCTGCTCGCGCATGAAGCCGGCGTTGCCATAGGTGGCGAAGCCGTAGAACAGCAGCCAGAAGATCTCCCAGGCCCCGAGCGCGCCGCCGACCACCGCACCACCCAGCGTGCGGATGGGGGTGAAGTAGCCCACGAAGCTGAAGCCCGTCCACAGCGCGATGCCGATCCATGCCACCTGCTTGCCGGCCTTGCGGCCGAACTTGCGTGCGCTCCAGGGGGCGGCGTCGAGCTTCATGCGCGCGGCGCGGTCGCCCTCGAGCTTGCGCTCCACCCACATGAAGATCTCGGTGTAGACGGTCTGCGGGCAGGCATAACCGCACCACAGCCGGCCCGACACCGCGGTGAACAGGAACAGCGAATACGCCGCGATCAGCAGCAGCGTGGTGAGGTAGATGAAGTCCTGCGGGTAGAACACCAGCCCGAAGATGTAGAAGCGCCGGCTCGCCAGGTCGAACAGCACGGCCTGGCGCTCGTTCCACATCAGCCAGGGCAGGCCGTAGAACACGATCTGGGTGAGCCACACGAACACCCAGCGCCAGCGCACGAAGCGGCCGCTGACGGCCTTGGCGTAGATCTTCTTGTGGGCCTGGTACAGCGACACGGTGGGGGCCGTGCCGTCGGCGGTGGTGGTGCTGGGAGGGGGGTTCATGCGGACTCGAGGGCAAGGGATGTCGAGGGGTGGGCGCGTCGCACCCGGGCCAGGAACTCGTCGCGCCCGGCGCCGGCGAACCAGGGGTGCCAGCGCCGCTGCTCCATCACGCTGGAGACGGCGCGGCCGCGGTGCGCATGGGCCGAGAACAGCAGCGTCTCGGCCGGCAGCGTGAAGACCCGGCGCGTGACGCTGTCCCACAGCGCCTCGGGCAGCGCGGGCTCGGGCTGGTGCGGGCAGGCGTCGGCGGCGAGCAGGCCGCCGCAGAACAGGCGGTCGCGCCACAGGAAGCTCAGGCAGTGCGCGGTGTGGCCGGGCGTGCGCAGCACCTGCAGGTGCTCGTGGCCCAGCGGGATCAGCCCGCCCAGGGCGCTGGGCGCACGGTGCACGATGCAGGGCGCGCCCAGCGCGGCCAGTGCGGCGGCTTCGTCGCCGCCCAGCAGCGCATCGTGCTCATGCGTGCGCAGCAGCCAGCGCAGCTGCAGGCGGTGCTCGGCCAGCATCGCGGCCAGCACCGGCAGGTCGGCGGCACGCGGGTCGATCAGCACCGCCTCGGCGGCGTCCAGGTCGGCCAGCAGGTAGCTCAGGCAGCCGCTGGGCTCGTCGTGCAGCAGTCGGAAGTACATGGTGGCGGGCCCGGGTTCAGCTGTCCTGCTCATCGCCGATCAGCAGCCGCGTGGCACTGAGGTAGCGGTGCGGCGGCACCTCCAGGTTGGTGGGCGCGGGCTTGTTGCGGAACACGCGGCCCGCGAGGTCGAAGGTGGAGCCATGGCAGGGGCAGAAGAAGCCGCCGGCCCAGCCCTCGCCCAGGCCCGGGTGGCCGCTGCCCGCGGCCACCGCGGTGGGCGAGCAGCCCAGGTGGGTGCAGATGCCCACCGCGACGAACACCTCGTCGCGCAGCGAGCGGGTGGCGTTGCGGGCGAAGTCGGGCTGTTGCGGCCTGCGCGAATCGGGGTCGGCCAGCGCGGCCTCGTGGCCCCGCAGCGCGGCCAGCATCTCGGGCGTGCGCCGCATCACCCACACCGGCTTGCCACGCCATTCCACCGTCTTCAGGCCGCCGGGTGGCAGGTCGGCGATGTCCACCTCCACCGCGGCGCCCAGCGCCTTGGCACGTTCGCTCGGCGCCAGGCTGCCCACCAGCGGCACCGCGCTGCCCAGCACGGCCACGCCGCCGGCCACGCCGGTGGCCAGCAGCCAGCCACGCCGGTCGGGCGCATCGGCGGTGCCCTGGGGCAGGGCGGCGGGGGCGGGCAGGGTGGTGTCCATGGTCGGCTCGAAGGGGGTGACTGGACAGCACCCACTCAAGCGCCATGCCAGCCGCGGGGCGCCAGGAAAACCCAAGTGCGACAAGCACTTGGCGGTGGTGGCCCGGCCTGGCCCCGGGGCGGGGGCCCAACGTCTGCCACAGTGGCGGCCATAAGTGGCACACTGCTGCCACATATGGCAGAGCCTTGCCGATGAGCACGCCCCCCCGCCCCGGCCCGCCGCCCGCCGGCCCGCGCCCGCTGCCCGAGCTGGTGTCCTACCTCGAAGGCCTGCCCGAGCCGCACATCCTGTTCGACCGCCAGTACCGCATCCTCGCGGCCAATGCGGCCTACCGGCGCCAGTTCGGCCCGCAGGGCTCGGTGGTCGGGCGCACCTGCTATGAGGTGTCGCACCACTTCAGCGTGCCCTGCGACCAGGCCGGCGAGAGCTGCCCGCTGGCGCGCTCGCGCCAGTCGGGCCAGCGCGAGCGGGTGCTGCACCTGCACCACACGCCGCAGGGCGAGGCCTACGTCAACATCGAGCTGGTGCCGCTGCACGACGCCCGTGGCGAGCAGGCCTTCTTCATCGAGAAGATGGAGCCGCTCACCGTGGCCCAGGGCCAGCCGGCCGCGCAGGGGCTGATCGGCCGCGCGCCGGCCTTCCAGCAGATGCTGGGGCTGGTGGCGCGCGTGGGGCCCTCGGCGGCCAGCGTGCTGCTGCTGGGCGAATCGGGCACCGGCAAGGAGCTGGTGGCGCGGGCGGTGCACGAGGCCGGCCCGCGCGCGGCCGCGCCGCTGGTGGTGGTGGATTGCGCCAGCCTGCCCGAGGCCTTGTTCGAGAGCGAGCTGTTCGGCCACGAGCGCGGCGCCTTCACCGGCGCGCTGGCCAGCAAGGCCGGGCTGGTGGAGGCGGCCAGCGGCGGCACGCTGTTCCTCGACGAGGTGGGCGACATCCCGCTGCCGATGCAGGTGAAGCTGCTGCGACTGCTCGAAAGCGGCACCTACCGCCGCGTGGGCAGCAACGAGCTGCGCCATGCCGACGTGCGGCTGGTCTCGGCCACCCACCGCGACCTGCGCGCGATGGTGGCCGAAGGCCGTTTCCGCGAAGACCTGTACTACCGGCTCAGCACCTTCCCGATCCGCCTGCCGGCGCTGCGCGAACGCGCGGCCGACATCCCGCTGCTGGCCACCGCGCTGCTGGCGCGGGTGGCCGGCGCGCGGCGGCTGGCCTTGTCGGCCGCCGCGCTGTCGCGGCTGGCGGCGCACCCCTTCCCGGGCAATGTGCGCGAGCTGCGCAACGTGCTCGAACGCGCCGCGCTGCTGACCGACGGCAGCAGCATCGAGCTGGCGCAGATCGAGCGCGCGCTGGCCGCCGATGCGCCAGCGGGCCTGGTGGCGGTCGCCGGTGGCGGGATGCCCACGCCGGCCGCACCGGCCGCACCGGTGGCCGCCGCGGCGCGCACGCTGCGTGAGCGTGAACACGAGGCGCTGGCGGCCGAACTCGCCGCCCACCAGGGCAGCCGCGCGGCACTGGCGGCGCGGCTGGGCATCAGCGAACGCTCGCTCTATCGCAAGCTGCGGGCGCTGCGCAGGCCGTGAGTGGCAGCCAGGGCCGCGGGGCCGCCAGCGGCCCGGAGGGGCTTGCATCGGACTTGAGCTCAAGCGGTCTGTCAGACATCAAGCCGACTTATCACCCACATCGAATTTCTGTCTTTCGCCCCCGGGAGGGCCTCTCTACAGTCGCCCCCCCAAGTAGGACGAGCGGCGGAGCCAGCAGTGACAGGAAGCCGACAGGCGCGTTGGGCAGCAGGTGTGGGGGCCGCGGCATTGGCTGCGTTGCTCTGGGGCGCCGGTGGCGTGGTGGCGCAGCCCGCGGCCGGCGGCCAGCGTTTCTGGGCCCCGGGTGATGGCCAGCCGCTGCCGGCCGAGCTGAGCTTTCCCAACGCCAGCGGCGCGCTGGGCCTGCTGAACACCGGCGGTGCGGTGGACACCCGCGGCCACCCCTTCTTCACGCCGCTGGGCACCAACGGCCGGGCCTGCGTGAGCTGCCACCAGCCGGCCGACGGCATGAGCCTGTCGGTGGCCACGATCCGCGAACGCTGGGCCGCCACCCAGGGCCGCGACCCGATGTTCGCGATGGTCGATGGCGCCAACTGCCCCAACCTGCCGCCGGGCGAGCGGGCCTCGCATTCGCTGCTGCTGGACCATGGCCTGTTCCGCATTCCGCGGGCCTGGCCGCCGGTGGGGCATGACGGCAAGCCGATCACGCCGCAGTTCGACATCCAGGTGGTGCGCGACCCCACCGGCTGCAACACCGATGCGAAACACGGCCTCGCCAGCGCGCAGCCCACCGTCTCGGTGTTCCGCCGCCCACGGCCGGCGGCCAACCTGAAGTTCATCACCGCGGTGGGCTTCTCGTTCGAGCCCAAGAGCGGCCTGCCGCTGCTGCGCGACCCGGAGACCGGCCAGTACGTCAGCGAATCGCTGATGGCCGACTCGCGCCTGCTCACGCTGAAGGCGCAGGCGCTGGACGCGATGCGCGGGCACCTCGAGGCGCAGGGGCAGCTCAGCCCCGAGGCGCTGCAGCGCATGATCGATTTCGAGAACCAGGTGTTCGTGGCGCAGGGCAGCGACCGCTTCGGCAGCCCGACCGATGCCGCCGGCGCCGCGGGCGGCCCGAAGCACCTGGCCGCGGCCAAGGCCGGCGTGCTGCAGAACCTGCAGCGCAACCCGATGTGGAAGGAGTTCCTGCCCTGGGCCGCCGCAGCGGCCTCGGCGCCGGCCACGGCCGGCGGCGGCGAGGCGCAGCAACGCTGGCGCGCCTCGGTGGCGCGTGGGGCGAAGCTGTTCAGCCAGCGCATGTTCCTGGTGAAGGACACCGGCGGCATCAACACCTTCGGCTTCGGCAACCCGGTGATCAACTCCTGCGCCACCTGCCACACGATGGTGAACTCGGGCATCGACCTCGCGCCGGGCCGGGTGGACCTGGGCACGGTGAACCTGCCCTGGGCCGAGCCGGCGCCGCACCTGCCGCTGTTCAAGCTGAGCTGCAAGCCGGGCCACAAGCCGCACCCCTTCCTCGGGCGCGAGGTGTACACCCACGACCCCGGCTACGCGCTGACCACCGGCCGCTGCGAGGACATCGGCAAGATCACCACCCAGTCCATGCGCGGCCTGGCCTCGCGCGCGCCCTACTTCGCCAACGGCTCGGCCCCCACGCTGCGCGCGTTGGTGGACTTCTACAACCGCCGCTACAACATCCGCCTGAGCGCGGAAGAGATCGAGGATCTCGTGAACCTGCTGGGGGCCCTGTGATGCGCACGCCGATCCTCGCCCTCGTGCTGGCGCTGTCGTGCCTGGCCGGCATGGCGCAGGCGGGCTCGCCCGTGGGCACCGAGAAACGCTACATCGCCTGCCCGGTGTACCGCGACACCGATGCCGGCCGCAAATCCGGCTGCTGGCTCAGCACCGAACGCGAGACCGGCGAGCGCCACGACCTGAGCAACGCGCAGAACAAGCCCTGGGCCCAGCGCGCGGTGCTGGTCGAGGGCGTGGTCTCGGCGGGCAAGGACCTGTGCGGCGGCGTGGTGCTGGAGCCGGTGCGCGTGTCGGTGCTGCCGCAGCCCTGCCCGGAGGTGATCATCCCGGCCGAGGGCTACCCGAGCAAGCCGTCGGGCCTGCCGGCCGAGCTGGTGCTGCCGCTGGAGGTGCCGCGCAAGCCGCCGCCACCGCCCTACACGGTGCGCGACTTCCACATCCTGTTCGACTTCGGCGACGACTTCATCACCTACCAGCATGGTGACGTGGCGGTCGAGAAGGTCTGGGTCTATGCCACCGCCGCCAAGGCGCGGCAGGTGGAGGTGACCGGCCACGCCGACACCCGCGGTGCCACCGTCTCCGGCCAGTTGCTGGCCGAGCCGGCCGCGCTGGCCCGCGCGCGCGCCGAGATGGTGGCCGAGGCCCTGCGCCGGCTGGGCGTGCCGGCCGACCTGATCCGCCTGAAGACCGTGACCGATCCGCAGCCCGCGCTCGACCAGCCCGGCCTGCGCGAGGCCTCGAAGCGCCGCGTCACCGTCACCGTGACGCCGGGCACGCCCTGAGAGCTTGAGAGGCTTTCCCATGCGCCCACGTCAGCCCCCAGAACAAGCCCAATCTAGGCGAAAAGCGCAGCCGTGGCCGATCCCCCGGCGAGCTTTTCAACGACGAGTGGGCTTGTTCTGGGGGCTGACCCGAAGG
>JACRAZ010000021.1 GCA_016213205.1 Burkholderiales bacterium | reverse complement strand
GCTGCCCGATGCGGCCGAACGCTCCCGCGTGGTGTCGGGCGCCAAGGCCTACATCGGCCAGATCGCGCGCCGCATCGGCCAGGAAGCCATGCAGATGCACGGCGGCATCGGCCTGACCGACGAGCTGATGGCCGCGCACCTCTTCAAGCGCCTGAGCCTGATCGAAACCACCTTCGGCGACACGGATCACCACTTCGAGCGCTTTGCGCGCACGGTGGCGGCCTGATCGGCTGCGGCGGGTGCGGGGCTGATCGCCCCGCACGCCATCGTCGGCCGGCCGAATCCTTCACGCGCGTTGCGCCACCCGCTCCAGCAGTGCCAGGTTGGCGCCGCACACGCGCCGGAACGCAGGGCTGATGCGATCGTCCCGGGTCGCCAGGCGCCAGAATCCGATCGCTGCTGCGCAGGCCTGCATCCAGGCCTCGCGCTGCGTCGGCAGCGGCAGCGCGACCTCGAAGGCGCCGGTGGGCAACTCACCGCCGGGCAAGGGGGCGTGCAGCATCGGCAGCATGTCGTAGGCGGGTGCGAGCACGAGGCGGTCATGGCCGGCCTCCGTGTGCACCGGGCGAAAGCTCAGGTTGCCGGTGTGCATGTCGGTATTGGCGATCAGCCGGCCGAACCACCACAGCCGCGCGATGCGCTCCCGGTCCGCCTCGTCCACCAGCCCCAGTGCCGCCAGCCGGCCGGCCAGGCGCGGCCAGTCCGACGAGCCGTCGCCCAGCAGGGCAACGTCCAGCGTGGACAGGCTGAGCAGTGCGCTGCGCCCTTCCTCGCCATGGCGGTCGAAGCGCTCCACTTCCAGGAAGGTGCGGCCCGCGTGCTGCACGATGCGGCTGCGCGCGCTGCGCACCCCTGGCAGCGTGGCGGCGCATTGCAGCGCCAGGTGCTCGCACACCAGCAGGTCGGCCCAGCGCCGCACGGGCGCAGAGTCGTCCGCACCCGAGAACTTCACCAGCACATGCGGCGTGGCGCTGCCGGCCAGCGCGCGCCGGGCGGGAAACTTCGGGAATTCGCCCGCGGCGCTGGAGCCCGGCACGCCGGCGGCAACCGCCTGCTCGGCCAGGCGCGCGTAGGCTCGGGCCAGCGCGCGCGGTGCCAGGGGTTCCGGTGCAGCCAGGCGTTGGGCCTGCCAATGTTCGCAGGCGGCATCACCCAGGATCAGGTTGCCGCTGACATCGCTGCCGATGCGGCTGAGCACCCACACCACGTCTTCGTCGGGCCATTCATCGGGATTGGGCGACACCTGGAAGCGGCCGTGTTCGGCGCGTGCGAGTTGGCGACCCAGGTAGCCTTGCGGCCGCATGTCGTACAGCGGGTAGGGCAGGCCGTCCCACCAGCCGTCGCGGGCGGATTCGGGCACCGGCCAGCCCGTTCCGGCCAAGCGCAGGCAACTGCCTTGGGGCTGCACCAGGGCCAGCTCGGCCAGCGGCGCGATGCGGCCGTCTTCGTCCACCACATACAGCGGGATCGGTGCATGCGCGCCCCGCAGCGCGCGCCGAAGCGCATAACGCGTGCGGCGCGCGCGGCCGGTGCTGACGATGGCCTCGCCTTGTTCCTGCAGCATCCGGTGCAGCGTGGGTGGGCTCACGCCGAGCTGGCTGCACAGCTCGGCCGCGCTCGCCGCAGCGCGGCGGGCGAGCAGGGGGAGCAGCTGGTCTCGGGCGGCTTGCAGGCGCGGACGCATGCCCGATTATGAAACGATCCCTGGTGAGAATTCCGCACCATCCACCCAGGGGAGGTGGCGCGTTTTAGCGCTCGTTTTGAAACGATCTCAGGTTAGATCTGGCGCGGACCTGGGCTGAACGCCCGTCCGAACTCAGCCCAGCAAGGAAGCCAGCGCGAACCCCTCGTCCCCCGCCTGCTCGGGCGCGGGCGACACGCCGGCGTCCAGCAGCTTGCGGGCGGTGAGGTGGTCTTTCGGTGCGTTGACCGAATCCACCGCGATCAGGCGCCCGGCGCGGTAGTGATAGACCGAGAAAGACGCGGCCCCCAGCGTGCCGCGCAGCGCCCACTGGTCGGCGCCGGTCGACAGGCCCGCCATCTGCAGCTTGCGGTCGTACTGGTCGCTCCAGAACCAGGGCGTGCCGGCGAACGGGCGCTCCACGCCTAGCAGCGCCGCGGCGGCGGACTTGCCGCCCTCGGTGGCGTTGTTCACCGATTCCAGCCGCAACAGGCCGCCATCGGCCGCTCGGCGTGCGGTGCAATCCCCTGCGGCCACGATCAGCGGGTCGTCGGTGCGGCCGCAGGCGTCCACCACGATGCCGCGCTCGCAGGCCAGGCCGGCCTCGCGCGCGAGTGCGTCGTTGGCATCCACGCCCACACCCAGCAGCACCAGGCCGGCCGGCAGCAGCGGGCCGTCCTGCAGCCGCACGCCACAGGCGTGGCCGGCGGCATCGGTCTCGATCGCGGCGATGCGCGCGTTCAGTTGAACCTCCACGCCGTGGGATCGGTGCAGCTTGGCGAACCAGTCGCCCAGCAGCGGCGCGAGCGCACGGCCCATCAGCCGCGGCGCGGCTTCGAGCACGGTGACGGCGATGCCCTTCTTGCGCGCGGTGGCGGCCACCTCCAGGCCGATGAAGCCGCCGCCGATCACCACCAGCGGCCGGCCCTGCGCGGCGCAGCGCGCCAGGCCCTCGGCGATGGCGCTGGCCTCGTCGCGCGTGCGCAGCACGCACACGCCGGGCGCCTGGGCGCCGGGGAGGTTCAGCCGGCGCGGCGTGGCACCGGTGGCCAGCACCAGGCCGGCGTAGGGTTGGTGGGTGCCATCACTCAACGTGAGCGTGCACGCGGCGCGGTCGATGGCGGTCACCCGGCAGCCGGTGCGCAGCGTGATGGCCTTGCGCGCCAGCATCTCGGGCGAGCGCATCACCAGCTGGGCGGCCTCGATCTCGCCGGCCAGCCAGGCCTTGGACAAGGGCGGGCGGTGGTAGGGGCCGTGCGGCTCGTCGCCGAACAGCAGGATCTCGCCGGCATGGCCGCCGGCGCGCAGCGCTTCTGCGGCCTGCACGCCGGCCTGGCCGTCGCCGACGATCACGATGGGGTCTGACACGGTGGGGGGCTCCCGAGCCAGCGCGTCGTCAGCGCCGGCTCATTCCTGGGTTTCGGGCAGCTCCAGCACCAGGCCCTCGATCGCGGGGCCGGCCTTGAGCTGGCAGGCCAGGCGGCTGTTGGGGCGCCGCTCGGCGGCCACATTCTCCAGCATGCCCAGTTCCCCTTCGGTGGGCGCCGGCAGCGCGGCCAGGCGGGCTTCCTCCACGTAGCAGTGGCAGGTGGCGCAGGCGCAGGAGCCGCCGCATTCGCCCACGATGCCGGCGATGCCGTTGGCGATGGCGCCCTGCATCAGGCTCCAGCCTTCGTTGACCGACACGGTGATGCGCTCACCGCCGGGTTCGATGTAGGTGATGGTGGTCATGGCGGGGTTATGCGATCTCGAGTTCCAGCCGCATCGGGCTGCGGAAGGTGGACGAGGGCATCCACGGCAGCTGTTCCTGCACGCGGCGGTAGTTCGGGAACACCTTGTGGAATTCCTCGAACGCCAGCTTGACCGAGAGCCGCGCAATCGCGGTGCCCAGGCAGGCATGCACGCCACCGCCGAAGCCCAGGTGGCCACGCGGCTTGCGGGTGATGTCGTACACGTCGGGGTTGGGGAACTGGCGCTCGTCGCGGTTGCCCGAGCCGTAGGCCAGGCAGACGAAATCGCCCTCGCGCAGGGTCTGGCCATGCAGCGTCACGTCCTTCTGCAGGCACCGGCGGAAGCGCTGGGCCGAGGTGTTGTAGCGCAGCGATTCCTCCACCGCATCCACCAGCAGCGCCGGGTTGGCCACGCATTGGGTGCGCGCCAGCGGGTGGTCGGCCATGTTCAGCGCAAACATGCTCATGAAGCCGCCCAGTGATTCGATGCCCGCCATGATCAGCGTGGTGGTGGTCAGCAGCACCTCGCGTTCGTCGAGCCGGTCGCCGTCGATCTCGGCCATGCTGAAGTGCGAGATCAGGTCGTTCAGCGGCCGTGCGCGGCGCTCTGCGATCACCTTGCTCGCGTAGTCCTGCATCCAGTTGTAGGCGGCAATGTGCTCCGGCGCCTTGGCGCGGGTGCGCGGGTCGCTCTGCACCATCAGCACCGCCTGGTCGCGCACCTGCTGCTCGTCGCCCAGCGGCAGGCCCAGCGCGGCAAACAGCACCCGCACCGTGAACTTGGACGAAAACTCGGTGATGAAGTCGAACTGGGTCTGGCCGCGCAGCGCCTCGGCGGTGGTGGCCGCGATGTCACGGATGGCGCCCGACAGGCTTTCGAGGTTGCGCTTCATGAACGCGTGCTGGATCAGCCCGCGCAGGCGGTCGTGGCGCGGGGGATCGGTGGTGCCCAGCGTGGCGCCGGCGCGGTTGGGCAGCTCGGTCATCAGGTTGCCCTTGGCCGACGAGTAGGTCTGCCAGTCCTGCCCGGCCGAGACGATGTCGGCATAACGCGACAGGATCCACATCTGCGCCTCGGGGCTCCAGAAGCAGGGGTGTTCGTCGCGCAACGTCTTGTAGAACGGGAAGGGGTCGGCATCGATGGCCGGCGAGTAGGGGTCGAAGCTGAACATCGTTGTCTCCACGGTGTGGCACGGCGCAGGACTTGCACCCGTGCACCCACTGTAGGAGCGAAGCCCGAGCAAGGCAGTGGACGAATCACCCCGCAAACTTGCACTTTCCGCGCAGAATCGGCCATGCCCAGCCCCCGCCGCGCCCCGGCCGCCGCCATGCCCCCGGCGGTGCCCACGTTTGCGCTGTACGGCGAGGCCGGTGCGCCGGGGGCCGAGCTGCTGCACGTGGAAACCCTGCAGTCGCGCAGCCGCCTGCACCGCTGGGAGATCGAGGCGCATGTGCACCAGGGCCTGCACCAGATCATCTGGCTGCGCAGCGGCCCGGCGCAGGTGTGGCTGGATGCCGAGCGCCAGGCCTGCGAAGGCCCCGCGATGGTGGTGATTCCGCCCGGCGTGGTGCACGCGTTCCGCTTCGCGCCGGCCTCCGAGGGCCATGTGCTCACCCTGAGCCCCCGCTCGCTGGTGGAAGGCGAGGGCGAAACCGCCCCCGCTGGCGAAGCGCTGCATGCGCTGTTTGCCGCGCCGCGGGTGCTGGCGCTGGCCGAAGGCGATGCGCTGCGCATCGGCACGCTGTTCGACACCCTGGCCAACGAGTTCGCCGCGCCGGGCCCGGCCGGCTCACCGGTGCCGCTGTGGCTGGCGCGTGCGGTGGTGTGGCGCCTGGCCCAGGTGGCGCAGCAGCACGACCGCGTGGTAAGCGCCGCCGCGCGCGGCCACCAGACCCTGTTCACCCGCTTCGTGGTGCTGGTGGAGGCGCACCACGCGGCGCACTGGCCCATCGCCCGCTATGCCAGCCGCCTGGGCCTGACGCCCGAGCGCCTGAACCGCCTGGTGCGCGCGCAGGCCGGCCGCAGCGCGCTGGAACTGGTGCACGAGCGGCTCGCGCGCGAGGCCTGCCGCCGGCTCGTGTACGTGGCGGCACCGATCTCGCAGCTCGCGTTCGAGCTGGGCTTCGAGGACCCGGCCTACTTCTGCCGCTTTTTCAAGCGGCGCATGGGCATGAGCCCACGCGCCTTCCGGCAGCGGGCGGCAGGGGCGCAGCAGGCGTTCAGCCGATGATCAGCGCCGCGCAGGCCCGGGCCACGGCCGACACCTGGTCCGGCGGGCTGGCGCCCGGCAGCGTGGCCCAGCCGCCCTTCTCGACGAAGTCGCCCTGCGACCACGATTCGGTTGCCTTCAGCGCCGCCAGCTTGGCCGGGGCGTCACTGGCGCGCTGGAACTTGTCGGCGCACACAGGCGCCAGGGCACTGACCACCGCGGCGCTGACACGCATTTGCGCGGCGGTTTCGGCCTTGGCGTTGGTGGTCCAGCCGCCCCAGGTGAAGCCCACCAGGGCCAGCGCGAGCGCGCCGCCCGCCATGCCCCACAGGGCAGGCTTGGTTTCAACGGGAATGTTCATGATGGCGTCCTTTCCAGAAGCGTGAGATGCGTGAATGGCGCCACCCGGCCCTCAGGCCGCGGCGGCCGCCCGTTCACTTGCGTTTGAGGCGCTCGGGCGTCACCGCCGCCACGGCAGGCACCACGGCCCCGGGGGTTGCCGGCACCACCGGCGCATGCACCTTCTTGGCCTTCTTTGCTTCTTTGTTGCCGCGTTGTCCCTTGGACATGAGATTCCCCTTGTGCCACTGCCGCCATGGGCGCACGCAGGCGCCGGAGCAGGCACCGTAGGCCGGATGCGGTGGCGCGTCTGTGCGCCAGCGCACGCGGGGTCGGTGGGGGCGGGGGTGTCAGTGCGCTTCGGCGGCCTTGGCCGCGGCGATGGCTTCGCGCGCATCGGCCCCGCGGCCATTGAAGAACAGGTTCAGCAGCACCGCACTCAGGGCCGCGAGCAGGATGCCCGATTCGAGCAGCGGGTGCAGTGCATGCGGCATCTGCTGCATCCAGCGCGGCGCCACCAGCGGCAGCATGCCGAAGCCGATGGACACCGCCACGATGTACAGGTTGTGCCGGTGGCGCTGGTAGTCCACCGCCGCGAGGATGCGGATGCCGGTGGCCGCCACCATGCCGAACATCACCAGCCCCGCGCCACCCAGCACGAACTGCGGCACCGCCTCCACCAGCGCGGCCATCTTGGGCAGCAGGCCCAGCACGATCATGATCAGCCCCGCCGCCACGCAGACGAAGCGGCTGCGCACGCCGGTCACGCCCACCAGGCCCACGTTCTGCGAGAAGCTGGTGTACGGAAAGGTGTTGAAGATGCCACCGATCAGCGTGCCCAGCCCGTCGGTGCGCAGCCCGGCGCTCAGCTCGCGCGGGCTCAGCGGCTTGCCGGTGATGTCTGACAGCGCGAGGAACATGCCGGTGGATTCGATCATCACGACGATCATCACCAGCACCATCGTGAGGATCAGCACCGCATCGAAGGTGGGCATGCCGAAGGCGAAGGGCGTGACCAGGTCGAACCACGGGGCCCGGGCCACCTTGTCGAAGCTCATCTTGCCCAGCAGCACCGCGACGATGCAGCCGGCCACGATGCCCAGCAGCACCGAGATGTTCGACACAAAGCCCCGGCCGTACTTGGCCACCAGCAGGATGGCCGCCAGCACGAAGCCGGCGATCGCCAGGTTGTCCAGCGCGCCGTAGGTCGGGTTGGTGGCCGCCAGGTGGGCCGGGCCGCCCAGCGCCCAGCCGATGCCCACCCGCATCAGGCTGATGCCGATCACCGCGATGATGGTGCCGGTGACCACCGGCGGAAAGTAGCGCAAGAGCCGCCCCATCAGCGGCGCGATCAGCATCGCGACGATGCCCGCGCCGATGATGGCGCCGAAGATCGCCTGCGCGCCGGCGGTGCCCGGGTTCGCGTTGGCCATGGCCACCATCGGGCCCACGGCGGCGAAGGTCACGCCCATCATCACCGGCAGCCGGATGCCCAACCATGGCGTGACGCCCAGGCTCTGGATCAACGTGACGATGCCGCAGCAGAACAGGTCGGCCGAGATCAGCAGCGCCACCTGCTCGGGGCTGAGTTTCAGGGCGCGGCCCACGATCAGCGGCACCGCCACCGCGCCGGCATACATCACCAGCACATGCTGCAGGCCCAGCGTGGCCAGTCGGCCGGTGGGCAGGCGCTCGTCCACCGGGTGGGGTGTGCTTGGGGTCATGCGGTGCTGCTCCTCAGTGCGTGGGGGCGCCGGCCTCGAACCAGCGCCTGAGCAGCGCGCGTTCGGACTCGGTGATCTGGGTGGCGTTGTTCAGCGGCATCAGCCGCAGCACCGTGGCCTGCTGGTGGATGGCCTGGGCATGCTGCTGGATCAGCGTGGGCGTGTGCAGCGCGATGCCCTTGTTCTGCAGCTGCGCGTTGTGGCACAGCACGCAGCGCTGGCCGATGACCCGCTGCACCTCGGCAAAGGCCAGCGGGCGCGTGGCCTCGGCGCGTTCGGCGGCGCTGGGCGGGGGGGGCGCCAGCCAGGCCGCCAGCCCCACCAGCAGCAGCGTGCCGATGACCGCGTGCTCCCACGGCACGCGCCGGCCCTGCACCCGCGCCTTGTGCCGCGCCACGAAGCTGTGGCGGATGAGCGCGCCGGCCAGCATCAGCAGCACCAGCCCGGCCCAGTTGTGCCGACCTGTGTAGAGCCAGCCGTAGTGGTTGGACAGCATCGCCACCAGCACCGGCAACGTGAAGTAGGTGTTGTGCACGCTGCGCTGCTTGGCGCGCTGGCCGTGCACCGGGTCCACCGGCTGGCCTGCCTTCATCTGCCCGATCACGGTGCGCTGGCCGGGGATGATCCAGAAGAACACGTTCGCGCTCATCGCGGTGGCCAGCATCGCGCCCACCAGCAGGAAGGCCGCGCGGCCGGCGAACAGCTGGCAGGCCAGCCACGAGGCAGCCACCACCACGAGCAGCACGCCCAGCGCCACGACCAGGTCGCCATGGCGGCGGCGGCCGAAGGCGCGGCAGATGCCGTCGTAGAGCAGCCAGAACACCGCCAGGAAGCCCAGCGCGGCGGCGATGGCGGCGGCCGGCGGCCAGTCGTGCACGCTCTTGTCGACCAGGAAGCTGCCGGCATTGAACAGGTACATCACCGTGAACAGGCCGAAGCCGGTGAGCCAGGTGCTGTAGCTCTCCCAGTAGAACCAGTGCAGGTTCGCGGGCAGGGTCTTGGGCGCCACCAGGTACTTCTGCGGGTGGTAGAAGCCGCCGCCGTGCACGGCCCAGAGTTCGCCGTCCACGCCCTTGGCCAACAGGTCCGGCGCGGTGGGCGGCGTGAGGCTCGAATCCAGGAAGACGAAGTAGAACGAGGAGCCGATCCACGCGATCGCCACGATCACGTGCGCCCAGCGCAGCAGCAGGTTGGCCCAGTCGAGCAGGTAGGTGTCCATCAGGGTTTCGGCGCCGGTGGGCGGCACACGCAAGCCACGTGCCCGGCCACGATCAGGAGCCCCGGTAGGTGGAATAGGCCCAGGGGCTCACCAGCAGCGGCACGTGGTAGTGGCCGGCCGCATCGGCGATGCCGAAGTCGATCTGCACCGTGTCGATGAAGGGCGGCTCGGGCAGCACCACGCCCCGTGCACGGAAGTAGGGCGCCACCTCGAACAGCAGGCGGTAGCGGCCGGTGGCCATGGTCTGTGCATCCAGCAGCGGGCCGTCGGCGCGGCCGTCGGCATTCAATGCCAGCGTCTTCAGCGTGCGGGCCGTGTCGCCCTGCACCTGCTGCAGCGTCACCCGCAGGCCGGCGGCGGGGCAGCCGTTCATCGTGTCGAGCACATGGGTGCTGAGGTGTCCCATCGGGCGTCCTTTCAGGGGGCAGGCGGGCGCAGGGAAGTCTATAGTCCCCGCAGACCCGCCGTCCCCCCACAGCCCTCGCGCGCGCCATGACGAACCCGCCCCCTGCCAGCACGTCAACCCGCTACCCGCGCGACCTGCGCGGCCACGGCCGCTGCCCGCCGTTCGCCAATTGGCCGAACCAGGCCCGCGTGGCGCTGCAGTTCGTGCTGAACTTCGAGGAGGGCGGCGAGAACTCGGTGTTGCACGGCGATGCCGGCAGCGAGCAGTTCCTCTCCGAGATGTTCAACCCCGCGGCCTACCCGGCGCGGCACCTCAGCATGGAGGGCATCTACGAGTACGGCGCGCGCGTGGGCGTGTGGCGCATCCTGCGCGAGTTCGAGCAGCGTGGCCTGCCGCTCACCGTGTTCGGCGTGTCGATGGCGCTGCAGCGCTGCCCCGAGGTCACCGCCGCGTTCATCGAGCTGGGCCACGAGATCGCCTGCCACGGCTGGCGCTGGATCCACTACCAGGGCATGGACGAAGCCACCGAGCGCGCGCACCTGCAGCGCGGCATCGCGCTGATCGAGCAGCTCACCGGCCACCATGCCGGCCAGGACGGCCGGGTGCACGGCGCCGGCTGGTACACCGGCCGCGACAGCCCGAACACGCGGCGCCTGGTGGTGGAGCACGGCGGCTTCGAGTACGACAGCGACTACTACGGCGACGACCTGCCCTTCTGGCTGCAGGTGCGCAAGGCCGACGGCACGCTGGCGCCGCACCTGGTGGTGCCCTACACGCTGGACTGCAACGACATGCGCTTTGCGCTGCCGCAGGGCTTCAGCCATGGTGACGAGTTCTTCGAGTACCTGCGCGACGCCTTCGACGTGCACTATGCCGAAGGCGCCGAGATGCCCAGCATGATGAGCATCGGCATGCACTGCCGCCTGCTCGGCCGGCCCGGCCGCATGCGTGCGTTGCAACGCTTTCTCGACCATGTGCAGCGCCACGACCGGGTGTGGGTGGCGCGCCGCATCGACATCGCGCGCCACTGGCGCCGTGTGCACCCTTTCGAGGCCGACACCGCCTTCGTGTGGGAATGAACCGTGGGAGCCCTTGCGTGCCGCTGACCCTGGAACACCTCAACGCCGCCAGCACCGCCGAGTTCACGGCCTTGCTGGAGGGCACCTACGAGCATTCACCCTGGATCGCCGAGCGCGCCGCCATGCGCCGGCCCTTGCGCACACTGGCGCAGCTGAAGCACGCACTGGTGCAGGTGGTGCGCGAAGCCGGTGCCGATGCGCAGCGCACGCTGATCCGCGCCCACCCGGAACTGGCCGGAAAGGCGATGGTGAGCCGCACGCTCACCGCCGAATCCACGCACGAACAGGGCAAGGCCGGCCTCACCGACTGCACGCCCGACGAATTTGCGCGGCTGCAGCGGCTGAACGCCGACTACCACGCGAAGTTCGGCTTTCCGTTCATCCTGGCCGTGCGCGGCCCGCGTGGCCTGGGGCTCACGCGGGCCGAGATCATCGCCAGTTTCGAGCGCCGGCTCGAGCATCCGGTGGATGTCGAACTGCAGGAGTGCCTGCGCCAGATCCACCGCATCGCCGAACTCCGGCTGGACGACAAGTTCGGCCACCCCCCCGCGCTGGGCAACCAGGTGTGGGACTGGGCCGAGGTGCTGGCGCAGCACAGCGACCCCGGTTTCGCCGAGCAGGGCCAGCTCACCGTGACCTACCTCACCGATGCGCACCGCGCCTGCGCCCGCCAGCTGGTGCAGTGGATGCGCGAGGACTGCGGCTTCGACCAGGTGCACATCGACGCGGTGGGCAACGTGGTGGGCCTGTACGAGGGCAGCGACCCGGCCGCGCCGCGCCTGCTCACCGGCAGCCACTACGACACGGTGCGCAATGGCGGCAAGTACGACGGCCGGCTGGGCATCTTCGTGCCGATGGCCTGCGTGGCCGAACTGAAGCGCACCGGCCGCCGCATGCCCTTCGGGCTGGAGGTGGTGGGCTTTGCCGAGGAAGAAGGCCAGCGCTTCAAGGCCGCGTTCCTGGGCTCGGGCGCGCTCACCGGCCACTTCGAGGCCGCCTGGCTGGACCAGCAGGACGCCGCCGGCGTGACCATGCGCGCCGCGATGGCACACGCCGGGCTCGACATCGCGGGCATCCCCGCGCTCGCGCGCGACGCGGCCCGCTACCGCGGCTTCGTCGAGGTGCACATCGAGCAGGGCCCGGTGCTCAACGAGCTGGACCTGCCGCTGGGCGTGGTGACCTCCATCAACGGCAGCGTGCGCCTGCTCGGCGAGGTGATCGGCATGGCCAGCCACGCCGGCACCACGCCGATGGACCGCCGCCGCGACGCCGCCGCCGCGGTGGCTGAGCTGATGCTCTACCTCGAAAAAAGAGCGGCCAGCGTGCCGCACGTGGTGGGCACCGTGGGCCAGCTCGAGGTGCCCGATGGCTCGGTCAACGTGGTGCCCGGGCGCTGCCGCTTCAGCCTGGACATCCGTGCCACCACCGATGCCGCGCGCGACGCCTGCATTGCCGACGTGTTGGCCGAGCTGCAACGCATTGGCGCGCGGCGCGGCGTGCACCACCGGCTGGAGGAAACCATGCGCGTGGCGGCTGCGCCCAGCGCGCCGGCCTGGCAGCAGCGCTGGGAGGCCGCGGTGGCCGCGCTGGGCCTGCCGGTGCACCACCTGCCCAGCGGCGCCGGGCACGACGCGATGAAGCTGCACGAGCGGATGCCCCAGGCCATGCTCTTCGTGCGCGGCCTGAACGCGGGCATCAGCCACAACCCGCTGGAGAGCATCACGAACCACGACGCCGAGCTCGCGGTGCAGGCCTTCCTGCACCTGCTGGACGGCCTGGCCGAGGAGGCCCGATGACCGAATACGAACAGCTCGACCACTGGATCGACGCCCACTTCGACGAAGAGCTGCGCTTCCTGCAGGCCCTGGTGCAGGTGCCCACCGACACGCCGCCCGGCCACAACGCGCCGCATGCCGAGCGCACGGCCGCGCTGCTGCAGGGCTTCGGCCTGGTGGCCGAGCGCCACCCGGTGCCGGCCGATGCGGTGCAGGCGCAGGGCCTGCAGTCGATCACCAACCTGATCGTGCGCCAGCGCTTCGGCCCCGGCCCCACGGTGGCGCTGAACGCGCATGGCGACGTGGTGCCGCCCGGCGAGGGCTGGACCCACGACCCCTACGGCGGCGAGGTGGTCGACGGCCGGCTCTATGGCCGCGCCGCGGCGGTGAGCAAGAGCGATTTCGCGAGCTACACCTTCGCACTGCGTGCGCTGCAGTCGCTGGGCACACCCTTCGAGGGCGACGGCACCGTGGTCTCGCCGGTGGGTGGCACGGTGGAGCTGCACTTCACCTACGACGAGGAATTCGGCGGCGAACTTGGCCCCGGCTGGCTGCTGAAGCAGGGCCTGACCCGGCCCGACTACCTGCTGGCCGCGGGCTTCAGCTACCAGGTGATCACCGCGCACAACGGCTGCCTGCAGCTGGAGGTGACGGTGCACGGCCGGATGGCGCACGCGGCGATTCCCGACACCGGCATCGACGCGCTGCAAGGCGCGGTGGCGATCCTGAGTGCGCTGTACGCGCAGAACCGGGCCTACCAGTCAGTGACGTCCAAGGTGAGCGGCATCCACCACCCCTACCTCAACGTGGGCCGCATCGAGGGCGGCACCAACACCAACGTGGTGCCGGGCAAGGTGGTGTTCAAGCTCGACCGCCGCATGATCCCGGAAGAACGCCCGGCGGAGGTGGAGGCCGAGGTGCGCCGCGTGATCGCCGAGGCCGCGGCGCGCTGCCCCGGCATCCGCGTGGAGATCCGTCGCCTGCTGCTGGCCGAGGCCTGGCAGCCCGATGCGCGCAGCGCGCCGCTGGTCGAGGCGCTGCAGCGCCACGGCGAGGCGGTGTTCGGCGAGCCCATCCCCACCGCCGGCACGCCGCTGTACACCGACGTGCGGCTGTATGCCGCGGCCGGCGTGCCGGCGGCCATCTACGGTGCCGGGCCGCGCACGGTTTTCGAGAGCAACGCCAAGCGGGCCGACGAGCACCTGGTGCTCGAGGACCTGCGGCGGGCCACCAAGGTGGTGGCCCGCACCTTGTTCGACCTGCTTTCTTGACCCACCCCCTACCGGCTTCGCCGGCCCCCTCGCGGGGGCCGAGCCCGGACACGAAGAATCCGGTGGATTCTTCGTGCCTGGCGAGGAGCCGGGCCGAGAGGCACGGCGCGGCCTGCAAGGCACGCCAGCGGCCCGGCAGAGCCGGTTCCGCGGCGTTCGCTGGGTTGCGCCGAGGCCCTGCAGGGTGGGTGCCCCACGGCACCGCAGCGCGCCGAGCAGTGCCCCGTCGCCTCTCAGGCGCTCAGGTGCAGTGCAGCACCGCCGCGCCGGTGATGCGGCCGGCGCGCAGATCGTCCAGCGCGTCGTTGGCGCGGGCCAGCGGGTAGCCGGTGGTGTGCAGCGTGAGTGCATGGCCGGCGGCGAAGGCGAAGAACTCCTCGCCATCACGCCGCGTGAGGTTGGCCACCGAGCGGATGCAGCGCTCCATCCACAGCCAGCGGTAGGGGAAGGACGGGATGTCGCTCATGTGGATGCCCGCGCACACCACGGTGCCGGCCGGTGCCACGTGCTGCAGCGCGCCGGGCACCAGTTCGCCGGCGGGGGCGAACAGGATCGCGCCGTCCATCGGCGTGGGTGGCGCCTGGCTCGAATCGCCGGCCCAGTGCACGCCCAGCGAGCGGGCCAGTTCCTGCGCGGCCTCGTCGCCGGGCCGGGTGAAGGCGTAGACCAGGCGGCCCTGGGCCAGCGCCACCTGCGCGATCAGGTGGCCCGCGGCGCCGAAGCCGTACAGCCCCAGCACCTGCGCGGCCGGCAGGAAGCGCAGCGCGCGGTAGCCGATCAGCCCCGCGCACAGCAGTGGCGCGGCCTGTTCGTCGCTGTAGTTGCGCGGGATCTCGAACGCGTAGTCCTCGTGCGCCACGGCGTACTCGGCGTAGCCGCCGTCCACCGTCCAGCCGGTGAACTGGGCGTGCTCGCACAGGTTCTCGTGGCCGGCGTTGCAGCGTTGGCAGCCCTGGCAGGTGCCGTGCAGCCAGGGCACGCCCAGGCGCGCGCCCAGCGCGAAACGCTGCGCGCCGGGCCCGCGCTCGACCACGGTGCCCACGATCTCGTGCCCCGGAATGCGCGGCAGCACGGTGCCGGGCAGCTCGGCATCCACCAGGTGCAGGTCGGTGCGGCAGACGCCGCAGGTGTGCACCCGCAGGCGAAGCTGGCCCGCCGCCAGCGGCGGCATCGGGCAGGCGATGCGTTCCAGGCGGCGCGAGCGCGCATCGCACAGGGCCATGGCCCAGGCGGGGCCGAGCATGGGGCTCTGGTGCATGGTGCGCGGATGATGCACCGGCGCGCGGGGCTGGGCTTGTTCACCCTCAAGCCCGCAAGGGTCTGCCGCGGGCTACAGGGCCTTCAGCCCCGAGATCGACGGCGCGAAGAAGTACTCGCCGCCCTTGAGCGTGACGAAACCGCGGAAGTCGAAGGCCTTGCGGGGCGACGCCTCGTCGCCGCCCCACTGCACGGGGCAGCGCTGGCCGCCTTTGGGCCCCTGGCCGATGACCGGGTCGATGCCGGTGCGGGGCGCGGCGCGTGCGACGTCGGGGTTGTTGGCCCAGCGCGCCTGCGTGAATTCGAACTGCCTGGCGATGTCGGCCTGGTAGGCCATGAACAGCAGGCCCACGCCGCGCTCGGGCAGGTCGGCGGGCTTCAGGCCCGGGGTGTTCGGGTGCGCGCTGCGCTGGCCGTAGGGGATGCTGCGGCGGGGCATCAGGTGGGCGCGTTCCTGCGTGATGGCCATGCCGAGCGCGCCGCTCTCGCCACGGGGGTTGGTCTTGCGGATGTGGCTGTGGAACGGGCACTTGGCGCCGCTGGGGTCGTCGAGGTAGTCGAAGTTGTTCGGCACCGGCGCGTTGGCACCCGGCGCCTGCTGCAGCACCAGCGGGGTGCCGTCGGCGAAGCGGCCGATCACCAGCGCGCCCGCGCGTGCGGCCTCGGCGCCGCGCAGGCCCAGGTGCCGGGCCAGCCGCGCCTCGGCCAGCTTGAAGCCGCGCACGTTCTGCTCCAGCTTGCGCAGCACCAGGTAGCTGCCGTAGCTGGCCGGCCCGCGGCCGGCCGGGTCCTTGGCCAGCGCGAGGTCCAGGCCGAAGGCCGGGTCCCAGACCGAGGTGCCGTCGCGCCGGTCGCGCTCGCGGGTGATGTCTTCCACCAGCATCAGCGGCTGGCTGCGGCCGTGCACGAAGCCGAAGTGCTCGATGTGCTCGCCCGGGCTGTGCAGCGAGGCCATCGCGTGGCCGGCTTCCTCGCCCAGCAGGGTCACGCCATCGGGCAGGCCCGCCAGCACGGCCTTGCGGGCCTGGCGCAGGCCGGCCTGCCGCTCGTCGGCCAGCAGCACCATGGCATGCACGCCCTCGCGCCAGGCGCTGTCCCAGCGGGCCGGGGCCGGATCACCCAGCCCGGCCGCGCGGGCGGCCATGCCGGCGCGGAAGGCCGCATCGGCCGGGATCGCCGCCGGCGCGACGCCCAGCGCCTGGTAGCCCGCGTGTGACAGGAACACCAGCGTCACCGGCCCGCCGGAGCGGCCATCACGCTGGTAGGCCCGCGTGGCGCGCAACTGGCGCAGCGCGGGTGTGACCTGCGGCGCCAGCGCGCGCAGGCACTGGCGGCCGGCCGCGGCCTGCTCGAAGCGCAGCAGCAGGTGCAGCGTGTGCGGCCGGCCGTGGCCCTTGAGGATGTTGGCCTGCAGGTCCTGCAGCAGCCGCCGCTGCTCGGGCTGGGCCTGCTGCCAGGCCAGCGGGCGGGTCAGGTCGATCGGCATCGGGCGCTTTCGTCGCGTGGCTCGCATGGGTCGCGGCCATGATCGAACGCGGCCGCATCGGCCTGCATCACCAGGGCGACGGATGAGGCCGGCGCCGCGGCAGCGCGTATGCTGCGCGGCCCATGCCTGTCCACACCCGTGCCGAACACACCCGCGTCCTGCGCTTCATCCTGGTCGGCGGCCTCGCGGCCGCGGTGCACTGGCTGGCCGTGGTGCTGCTGGTCAGCCGCTGGGGCTGGCCGCCGGTGCTGGCCAACGTGCCGGCCTGGGCGGTGGCGCTGGGGGTGTCGTTTGCCGGCCACCACCGCTGGACCTTCGGCGGCCATGGGGCGGCCCCGGGCCGCGCGTTCGGCCGCTTCTTCGTCGTCTCGGCCGCCGCGTTCTGCCTCAACGAGGCGGCCTATGCGCTGCTGCTGCACTGGAGCCGCATGCACTACGGGCTGCTGCTGGCGCTGGTGCTGGCGGGCGTGGCCGCGCTCACCTACCTGGCCAACCGGCACTGGGCGTTCCTGCGCACGCCGGGGGCTTGAGGGTTCGCTTTCGGCGGGTGCCGGCTTGTCTTGCACTGCATTGGCGAACTAGGATGGGCTTGCGCACAGCGTCCGCCCGCCATGCACCCCCCGCCGCCGCCATCGCCCCCGCCACCGCAAGCTGAAGCCGGTGCCGGCAAGGTGCTGCACGGCCTGGCCGCCGGCGAGTCCGCCCGGCCGCAGCGGCCGGACTGGACCATCGACCAGGCCTGGCAGCAGTACACCGCCGCCGAACACGGCGTGTGGCGCACGCTGTTCGAGCGCCAGGCGCGGCTGCTGGCGGGCCGGGCTTGCGACGAGTTCGTGCAGGGCCTGCAGGCGCTGCCGATCCGCCACGACGAGATCCCGGACTTTCGCCGCCTCTCGGAGGTGCTGATGCGGCGCACCGGCTGGCAGGTGGTGGCGGTGCCGGGCCTGGTGCCCGACGAGGTGTTCTTCGACCACCTGGCGCACCGGCGCTTCCCGGCCGGGCAGTTCATCCGCCGGCCCGAGGCGCTGGACTACCTGGAAGAGCCCGATGTCTTCCACGATGTGTTCGGCCATGTGCCGATGCTGATGAACCCGATGCTGGCCGACTACATCCAGGCCTATGGCGAAGGCGGCCTGCGCGCCCAGCGCCTGGGCAAGCTGCCCCAGCTGGCGCGGGTGTACTGGTACACGGTGGAGTTCGGGCTGCTGCGCCAACGCGAGGGGCTGCGCATCTACGGCGCGGGCATTGCCTCCTCGTTCACCGAGAGCATGTTCGCGCTCGAGAGCGCGTCGCCGCACCGCATCCGCTTCGCGCTGGAGCGGGTGATGCGCACGCGCTACCGGATCGACGATTTCCAGGAAACCTACTTCGTGCTGGACAGCCTGGATGAACTGCTGGCGCTCGCGCAGATCGATTTCGCGCCGCTGTACCAGCGCCTGGACAGCGGGCCCGAGTACGCGCCGGCCGACATCGCCCCCGGTGATGCCCTGATCACGCGGGGCGATGGCCGCTACCACGCCGGCCGGCGGGGCGGCTAAGCCGGACGATCAGCCCTTCAGGCGAACGGGGCCACCATGCGCTCGCACAGGCTGTGCAGGCGCATCGCGTCCTCGGGCGGCACGTCACCGGCGCGCAGCAGCGCGGCGCGCTGGATGGCGCGCAGGCGGAACAGCAGCTCGTCCTCGATGGCCTCGACCTCCGGCGCATCCTGCGCGGTGACGGCGCCCGTGCTCCACAGGCCGCTGGCGTACCAGCCGGTGCGCAGGCGGCGCAGCAGGTGTTCGGTGAGGCCCAGTGCGTCCAGCATCGGGGGCGACGAGACATCGGCCGCCAGGGCCTCCACGGCATTGAGCGATTCCTGCAGCGCACGGTCCATCATGGCCAGCCGGGCGCCGAGTTCGGCGGGGTCGCGCGTGGCCACCAGGCCGGGCTGGTGGCGCGCGGCCTCGGCGATGCGGCCCACCCAGCCGAGGTCGAACTCGCCGGGCACCACACGCAGGGCCACGCTGGCGCGTGCCAGCTCGGGCGTGCGGCTGCGCAGCACGCCCAGCGCCGCTTCGGTCACCGACAGCAGCCGCCCTTGCGGCGACACCTGCTCGCTGCGCAGGCCGTGCGGGTAGCCCGAGCCGTCCAGCCGCTCGTGGTGTTCGGCCACCGCGCGCGACAAGCTGGGCGGGTAGTTGGTGAGCTGGGCGATCAGCAGGCTGCCCACGTGCGGGTGCACCACCAGGTGCTGGTAGCTCTGGAAGTCCAGTGCGCGGTCGGCGTCGGCTTCGCCGTACAGCGGGTCGATGTACATCTCGCCCAGGTCGTGCAGCAGGCCGCAGAGCATGGCCACGCGCAGCTCGGCGATGCTGCCGCCGTGCGCCAGCATCAGCGCGCCGTTGAGCGCCATGGCCTGCACCGCGTGGTCGAAGGTCTCGGGGCGCGAGGCCTGCGCGGCCGTCAGCAGCAGTTGCGCCACCGGGTGCAGCGGCAGGTGCGGCACCTCGGCCACGAGCCGGGCCGCGTGCGGCTTCAGCAGGGCAGCCAGCGGGGTGCCGCGCGCCAGCAGCGCATGCATCGCGTGGCCCAGCGTCAGCGAGGTCACGCCGTCCTCGGCCATCAGACAGCTTTCCAGCGGCTGGCGCAGCTGGCGGTCCATCAGCTTGCGCTGCAGGGCCTGCGAGACCGGCTGGTCGCGCGCCCAGAGCTTGGTGCCGGCGATGTCGAAGATGTCGCGCGCGGCGATGATGCTCTTGGTCTGGCTGGCCTCCAGGATGGTGGCCAGCGCATGCGGGTTCGCGGTGCGGAAGCTGTTCGGTTGCGCCGGTGCGGTCATGTGGATCTCCCTGATCAGGCCTGTCCTCAGGTTCTTCGGCCGCGCACCCGCACGGCTGAGCGCGCATTGGTGACAGAACGCAAGTGCAGGCCGCGGCCGGCGCCGATCAGGCGGCCTGGGGCGGCCGCGCCAGCGTGCCCTCGACGGCGCTGACGAACGTGCGCTCCTCGCGCAGGATGAAGCGCTGCGACTGTGCCAACGCGAAATTGGCGCGGCCTTCGGGGTCGGCCTTCAGCCGGGTGCGGTAGGCCTCGTAGGCGGCCAGGCTGTCGAAGGAGATCAGGCCCCAGGCCACGTCGTTGGTGCCCTCGTGCGGCAGGAAGTAGCCGATCAGGTGCCCGCCGCAGCGCGGGATGATGCGGCCCCAGGCCTCGGCATAGGCCGCGAAGGCCTCGCGCTGGAACGGGTCGATCTGGTAGCGGATGAAGCAGGTGATGGCCATGGTGGCATGCGCCGCAGCGGCGTGGTGGTGAAACGAGGTCTGCAGTGTGGGGCTGGTGCGGTGGCCAATGGTTCGTCCAGAATCGAACCATGAAAGAAGGACCGCACATCGCCCGCATCGCCGCCCTCATCGGCGACACCGCCCGCGCCGAGATGCTGAGCGCGCTGATGGGCGGCCAGGCCCTCACCGCCACCGAGCTGGCCACGCAGGCCGGCATCACCAAGCAGACCGCCAGTGCGCACCTGGCGCGGCTGGTGGAAGCGCGGCTGCTGCAGGTGCAGGCCCAGGGCCGGCACCGCTACTACCAGCTGGCCGACGAGGACGTGGCCCGCCTGCTCGAAAGCCTGATGGGCGTGGCCTTCCGCGCCGGGGCGGTGCGCCTGCGTTCGAGCCCGCGCGAGCCGGCGCTGCGCCAGGCCCGCGTGTGTTACGACCACCTGGCCGGCGACCAGGGCGTGCAGGCCTTCGAGCGCCTGCTCGCGCGGCGGCTGATCACGCCGGACGCGCAGCAGCCCGCGCTCACGCCGGCCGGTGCGGCGTTCTTCCAGGATTTCGGCATCGACGTGGACGCGCTCGCGCACCAGCGCCGCCCGCTGTGCCGCCGCTGCCTGGACTGGAGCGAGCGCCGCCACCACCTGGGCGGCAGCATCGGTGCCGCGCTGCTGCAGCGCCTGCTGGCCCTGGGGTGGGCCCGCCGGCAGGCCGGCTCGCGGGTGATCGCCTTCACGCCGATGGGCGAGCGGCACTGGCGCGAGCGCTTTGAACTGCCGAGCGGGCCGGCCGAGCCCCGGCACCTGCCGGCTGCCACGGGGCGCCGGTCGGCCAGCGCCGGCTAGGTATCGGGCAGCGCCGCGCCCGGCTCGCACTCCAGCACCGCCAGCACCGACACCCCGAACGGCAGCAGTACCCGCGGCAGCACGAAGCGCTCGCTCGCGAACACCGCTTCCAGCAGCTGGTTCAGCGGCGCCGGTGGCAGCCGTGCATCCGACCCCTCGGCGTCCGCGGCCCCACGCAGCCGCTGCGCCAGCCGCGCCAGCGCGATCAGCGGGAACAGCAGCGTGTTGAAGTGGCCGATGCGCTGCACCCGCAGGCCCGCGGCCTCGGCCACGCCGCGCAGGCTGGCGGCGGTGTAGCGCCGGTGGTGCTGGTGGGCCGTGTCGTGCGCCGACCAGAGCCAGCGGTAGGCCGGCACCGTCACCAGCAGCCGGCCGCCGGGCGCCAGCAGCCGGGCCGCGCGGGCCAGCGCGGCGCGGTCGTCGGCGATGTGCTCCAGCACGTCCAGCAGGCACACCAGGGCAAAGCGGCCGTCGTCGAACGGCACCGGCGCCGGCAGGCCGCCCGGTTGCACCGGGCACACGCCCAGCGCCCGCGCCAGCGCGGCGGCCTCGGGTTCATATTCCATCGCGCTCAGGCGCCCCAGGCCGGCCAGCAGGGCCAGGTTGGCGCCGGTGCCGCAGCCGATCTCCAGGATCTCGGCCTGCGCATCGGGCAGCAACGGCGGGATCAGCCGCGCGAGGATGCGCCGCCGCGCCGCAAACCACCAGTGGCTGGCCTGCACCGCGGCCATCTCGCGGTAGACCTCAGGCCGCATCGTCGCCGCCGGCCTCGCGCACGATGTAGACCGGCCGGCCCTTGCTTTCGCCGTAGAGCCGGCCCAGGTACTCGCCGATCACGCCCAGCCCGATGAGCTGCACCCCGCCGAGGAACAGCACCACGGTGATCAGCGAGGCGTAGCCCGGCAGGTCGCGCCCGTGCAGCAGCGTGTAGCCCACGATGAACAGCGCGTAGACGAAGGACGACAGCGCCACCACCATGCCCAGGTAGGTCCACACCCGCAGTGGCGCGGTGGAATCGGAGGTGATGCCCTCGAGCGCCAGGTTCCACAGCCGCCAGCCCGAGAACTTGGTGTGGCCGGCGTGGCGGGCCTCGCGGGTGTAGGGAATCACGGCCTGGCGGAAGCCCACCCAGGCGAACAGGCCCTTCATGAAGCGGTGGCGCTCGGGCAGGCGTTTCACCGCCTCCACCACCTTGCGGTCCATCAGCCGGAAGTCGCCCACGTTCACCGGCAGCGGGGCCTCGGCAATGCGGTTGTGCAGGCGGTAGAACGCGTTGGCGGTGGCACGCTTGAGCCAGCTGTCGCTGGAGCGGTCGGCGCGCTGCGGCAGCACCACGTCGAAGCCGGCGCGCCACAGCCGGATCATCTCGCCGATGAGTTCCGGCGGGTCCTGCAGGTCGGCATCGATCGGGATCACCGCGTCGCCGCGGGCATGGTCGATGCCGCAGGTGAGCGCCGCCTCCTTGCCGAAATTGCGCGAGAGGTCGATCACCCGCAGCCCGGGCACGCTGGCGCGGCGCGCCTGCAGCAGCGCGAGCGTGTCGTCGCGGCTGCCGTCGTTGACGCAGACGATCTCGAAGCTCTCGCCCGTGGCCTGCAGCACCGGCAGCAGGCGGGCGAACAGCGCGTCCAGGCCGTCGGCCTCGTTGTGCATCGGGCAGACGATCGACAGGGTGGGGTGCGGGGCGGTCAGACTCATGGCGGGCATCGGGCAGGGCGCCAATGATGCCCCAGCCGCCGCCACGGGCACCCGGGCCGGCCGCTCAGCCCGCCGCCGCGGGCGGCGGCGTGGGCGGCCGTGGTGTGCACCACGGCGCCTGGCCGGCCCGCGGTGCCTCGCCGCTGCCACGCCACTGCAGGCGCCGCACACCTTGCGCGTCAGCGGCGGGCAGCGTCAGCGCGGGTGAATAGCTGGTCCAGCCGGCATCGGCATCGAAGCGGATGCGAAAACACGGCGGCAGCGATTGCTCCATGCGCAACGCGCCGGCGGCCACCGGCACCTCGATGCGCCGGCCCGGCGAGATCAGGCTGAAGCGGCCGCTGCCGGGGGCGGCGTCGAACTGCCAGCGCACCTGGCGCTGGCGCTGGTCGAGTGCCAGGTCCACCGCCATCGGCGCGGCGCGCAGCCGCTCGCGCCAGGGGGCCAGGCGCTGCGGCAGGGCGCCGGCGATGTCCAGCAGCGCGGCGCTGGCCGGGTCGTAGCGCAGCAGCCGCCGCACCGTGGGGGGCAGCTCGGCGAGCTCGATCTCGTCGGACACCACGCGTGGCGGCGGCGCGGTGCGGCCCATCGCCGGGCGCAGCGCGAGCATGCCATCGAGGAAGAAGTCGGGCACCGTGGGGTAGGCCAGCACGGCGCTGCCGGCATCCAGCGTGGCCATCGCCTCGCCGAAGGCGCGGTGCTCGGCATGCTGGCGATCGGTGGCCTGGCGGGCCAGCGCCGCCGATTGCCAGGCCGGCCAGGCGGTGGTGAACAGCAAGGCCAGCGCCACCAGCGGCCAGGCCCGGCCGATGCGCTGCACGGCCGCGGCCCGCCCGGCCTGGCCCAGCGCCAGCGCAAAGCCCAGGCACAGCGCAGCCCACAGCGCGACCAGGTAGCGCTCGTTGCCCGTCACCAGGCCGGGCAGGCGCACCAGCGGCAGCAGCGGTGCCAGCAGCAGCGCCAGCACCACCCCGGCCCGCAGCAGCGCAAGGCCCGGCCGTTGCGCCGCGGCCAGGCCCAGCGCCAGCGTGGCCAGCCAGGCGCCAGCGCCCAGCAGCGGCAGGGTCCACACCAGCGCCGGCAGCCCGGCCAGCGCCTGGGCCAGCTGCGCGGGCGGCAGGCGGGCCAGCCCGCCGCCCGGGGTGTAGCCGCCCACCGCCTCGCCCAGCATGAACCAGCGCCAGGGCACGTACAGCAGCATCACCACCACGAAGGGCAGGGCCGCGCGCAGGCGCTGCGCCACGCTGCCCAGCGGCCACAGCAGCGGCACCAGGCCCAGCGGCAGGTACACCTCCTTCGCGCTGGCGGCCACCGCATAGGCCAGGCCGGCCAGCGGCAGCAGCCAGGCCGGCCCGCCGCGCAGGCGGCGCGCGGCCAGCAGCAAGGCCAGCAGGTAGAAGGCCAGGCCCTCGGTGTAGTGCCGCACCATCAGCATCTGGCTGGCCTGCGCGATGGGCGTGCCCAGCAGGAACAGCGCCGCGCCGGCCGCGGCCGCGCCCGGCCCCACCCACACGCGGGCCAACTGCCACAGCAGCGCGGCGCAGCAGCCGATCGTCAGCACCTGGTGCGCGTAGTGGCCGGCGGGCCGCAGGCCGAACAGCGTGTGGTCCAGGTCGTACACCGCGCTCAGCCAGGGGGTCAGGCTGTACGGGATCAGCGCGCGCCAGGCCTCGGGCACGAGGAAGTACTCGTGCGGCGCGTAGCGCAGCGCGTGCAGCAGGATCTGCGGGTCGTCGCAGCACCAGGGGTTGCGCAGCGCAGCGCCATACAGCGCGAACGCAGCGGCCAGGCAGAGCGCCCAGGCAAGCCAGGTGGGCCAGGCCCGAGCGGGCACGGGGGCGTGGGCAAGGGGTTCGGACAGCGGCGGCATCAGGGGAGGGCGGGTGCGGTCAATCATCGGGCTGCGCGAGCAGCCAGTCTGCAAAGGCGGCGAGCGCCGGTGTCTCGGGCCGGGCCTTGGGCCGCACGAGGTAGTAGCCGCGGCCGGTGGACACCGGCAGCGCCAGCGGCACCACGACGCGGCCTTCGGCCCGCTCGCGTTCGAACAGGCACACCTGCACCACCGCCACGCCCAGGCCCGAGGCCACCGCCTCGATCAGCCCGGCGGCCAGGTCGAAGCCGGCGCCCAGCGCCAGGCCGCGCGTGTCCACGCCCTGGGCCTTGAACCACAGCGCCCAGTTGTCCGGGTAGTTGCTGTGGAACAGCAGCGGCTGGCGCAGCAGGTCGGCCGGGGTGCGGATGCGCGCGGCCAGGCTCGGGTGGCAGATCGGCACGATCTCGCGGCCGATCAGGTAGCGCGCCGTCACGTGGCGCGGCCAGCGGGCGTTGGCGCTGGGGCGGGTCTGGATCCAGCAGTCCACCTCCTCGCGCTGGAAGTCGTCGTCCTTCCAGTAGGGCTTGAACACCACCTGCAGCCCGGGGTGCGCGGCGTGGAAGCTGGCCAGCCGCGGCACCAGCCAGCGCATGTTCAGCGACGGGATGGCGCACACCCGCAGCGGGCGCGGCGCCAGCGCGGCGCGCCCGCGGGCCGCGGCGGGCACGGCGTCCTCGAGCGCGGTGATGGCCGGCTGCACGCGCTCGTAGTAGGCCTGCGCGGCCGCGCTGGGCTGCACGCCGGCCGGGCCGCGCTCGAACAGCGTCATGCCCAGGTGCTCTTCCAGCCGCAGCACGGCCCGGCTGACGGCGCCCTGCGACACCACCAGCCGCTGTGCCGCGCGGGTGAAGCCACCGGTCTCGACCACCGCGACGAAGGCATGCAGCTCGCTGAGCGACGGGGACCGGATGCGCATGGGTCATTACATCATGTCATGACCTGCGGACGCTTTGTCGCTCGACGCGGCGGGCCGGCCGGCCGCACAGTGCCAGCCCACGGGGCCGCCGGCTCCCGGCCACGCACAGGACACCCGCCATGCCGATGAGCCGCCGCCAGCTCCTGCTGGCCACCACCCCGTGGGTCACCCCCCCGCTGGCCGCGCCGGCATGGGCCCAGCCGCGCTGGCCAGAGCGGCCGATCACGCTGATCGACCCCTTCTCGGCCGGCAGCAACACCGACTACTTCTCGCGTGCGCTGGCCGACGAACTGGCGCGGCTGCTCGGCCAGCCGGTGGTGGTGGACAACCGCGCCGGCTCGGGCGGTGCGGTGGGCGCCGAGGCGGTGGCGCGCGCCAAGGCCGACGGCCACACGCTGGGCCTGGCCTCGGTCAGCACGATGGCGGCCAACCCGGCGCTGAACAAGGCCCTGCGCTACGACCCGCTGAAGGACTTCACGCCGATCTCGACGCTGGTGACCCTGCCCAGCGCCACGGTGGTGCTGGCCAGCTCACCGCACAAGAGCCTGAAGGACCTGCTGGCCGCGGCGCGCGCGAAGCCGGCCACGCTGAGCTTCGCGAGCCCCGGCGTGGGCTCGGCCGGGCATGTGCTGCTGGAGCAGTTCTCGCACCTGGCGGGCGTGAAGTTCATCCACGTGCCCTACCGTGGCAGCGGCCAGATCCTGAACGACCTGCTGGGCGGACAGGTCGACGTGGCCAGCGACAACATCCCCTCGCTGCTGCCGCACATCAAGAGCGGCCGGCTGCGCGCGCTGGCCCTGCGCGACCAGCAGCGCCTGCCGCAGCTGCCCGAGGTGCCCAGCTTCAAGGAGCTGGGCTTCGAGCCGGTGAGCCGGCCGCTGTGGTTCGGCCTGGTGGCGCCGCCGGGGCTGCCGCGCGAGCTGCAGCGCCGGCTCAACGAGGCGGTGCAGCAGGCCGTGCGGACGCCCGCTTTCGTGCAGAAGACCGAAGCCGTGGCCGGCACCGTGGCGGCCGGCACGCCCGAGCAGTTCCAGGCCCTGGTGCTGCAGTGGCTCGAGCAGTTCAAGGCCACCGTGGCCACCGCCCGCATCACGATGGAATGAAGCCGATGCACGGCACACACCCGGGCTGGGTGAGCGTGCACCCCGGCCGGCCCGAACGCGCGCTGCCGCTGGTGTGCGATTCACCGCACAGCGGCACGCACTACCCGGCGGACTTCGGCCATGCGATCGCGCGCCAGCGCCTGCGTTGCGCCGAGGACACCCATGTGGACCGGCTCTGGTCGCACGCGCCCGAAGCCGGCGCGACGCTGGTGCTGGCGCAATTCCCGCGCACCTACATCGACGCCAACCGCGCCGCCGACGACATCGACGCGGCCATGATCGACGGCCCCTGGCCCACGCCGCTGCGCCCTTCGCACAAGACCCTGGCCCTGGGCCTGGGCCTGGTGTGGCGCCAGGTGGCCGAGGGCGAGCCGATCTACCAGCGCCGGCTCACGGTGGCCGAGCTGCAGCACCGCCTCACGCAGTGCTGGCAGCCCTACCACGCGGCACTGGACGCGGCCTGCGATGCGGCGGTGGCCCGCTGGGGCCGCTGCTGGCACCTGAACCTGCACTCGATGCCGAGCAACGCCTACGCGCGGCTGGGTGTCTCCAGCACGCAGCCGCTGGCCGACTTCGTGCTGGGCGACCGCCGCGGCACGAGCTGCGAGCCCGGCTTCGTGCAGCTGGTGCGGCAGCTCATCGAGGCGCACGGCTGGCGCGTGGCGCTGAACGATCCGTACGAAGGCCAGGCGCTGGTGTGCCGGCACGGCCGCCCGCAGCAGGGCCGGCACAGCCTGCAGATCGAGATCAACCGTGCGCTGTACATGGACGAGGCCACGCGCGAGCCGCATGCCGGCTTCGAGCGCCTGCGCGCCGACCTGGCCAGCATCATCGAAGAGATCGCGCACGCGCTGTGCCGGCGCTGCGGCGGCGGTTGAACGTGACGCGGCCTGGCGCGGCCGCGCTCAGTGGCGCCCGGCCAGCCACTGCTGGCACAGCCAGATGCCCAGCCCGGTGAGCAGCAGCGAGCCCGCCAGGTGCAGGCCCGCGGTGGCCGCGGCCCACAGCAGCTGCTGGCGCTGGATCAGGTGCACCACCTCGGCCGAGAAGGTGGAGAAGGTGGTCAGCCCGCCGAGGAAGCCGGTGATGGCGAACAGCCGCCACTCCGGCGCCACCGCATGCACCTGCGTGAAGAACTCGGCGGCCAGCCCCACCAGCAGGCCGCCCAGCAGGTTGGCCGCCAGCGTGCCCAGCGGCAGCGTGGGGAACACCGGGTTCAGCCACAGGCCGAAGCTCCAGCGCAGCAGCGCGCCGAGCCCGGCACCGGCAAAGATCGCGAACAGGGCGAGAACGCTCATGGGCGGGGCACCGGGTCAGTAGGTCACTTCGAAGCGGGTGCCCTTGTAGTCGAGCAGGGCGCCCCGCAGGCGGATGGTCACCAGCACCAGGCCGGGCGCCACGGTGTCGCCCTCGTGCAGCACCTGGCCGTTGACGATGAGCATGCGGCTCGAGGGTTGTGGCGAATCCATCGCCCCACCAAAGGCCAGCGGCGGCAGCTCGCGGCGCAGGGCCTCGGGCAGCTCGGCCAGCAGCGGCGTCCGGGCCGGCGGTGCTGGGTTCGGTGCAGGGGCCGGTGCGGGGGCGGGCAGGGCCGGTGGTGCGGGTGCCGGCTGGGGTGGTCGGGCCGCGGCCGGCGCGGCGGCGCGCGGCGTCGCCGCGGGGGGGGGGGCCGGCTGTGGCGTGGGGGGGGGGGCCGCGGCCCGCGCCACCGGGGG
>JACRAZ010000017.1 GCA_016213205.1 Burkholderiales bacterium | reverse complement strand
GGTGTCGCGCCGGATCGTGAACTCCTTGTTGGCCTTCTTCTCGATGTAGCCGTCGGGCCGCTGGGCCTCGTCACGGGCCACTTCGATGTCATCGACAGCACCCTGATCGGCGATCACCTGGTTGGTGTTCAGCAGCCACAGCGCCTTGCTGGCGCGCTTGTTGAGGTCCTTCTGGATGTCGCGCACGCGCCGAATGGCGCTGTACGGCAGCCGGTCGCGGCCGCGGCGGTAGCACCAGATCGGGGTCAGGCTGAAGCGGTTGTGCCGGTAGATGCTGGGGCCCAGCGCCAGCAGGTCGGTCTCGGTGAACACCGCGACGTGCACCCGCATCATGATCTTGTCGATTACGGTGCCGCCGACGCGGCCCAGCGCGTCGCGCAGCGCGGCGTCGCGGGGGTCGAAGTAGGCGCCCTTGAGCGGGCCCGACGTGATCACCTTGGTGGCCACCGGCATGCGGAACTGGCACTCGATGAGCTTCACCCGGCGGCGCTGCGCGTCCTGCAGGTAGCCGGATCCCAGCGCGCGCGTGGTTCCACTGCGGCCGACCTGGCCGGCGCTGTCGTAGGGCGTCGTCCACGTGTCCTCTTCCACCAGCGGGTCGAGGTGGCCGTCGAAGTCTTCGACCGCGGAGGTGATCTTGTCCTTGCGGTCAGGGAACATCAGCGCTGCGATGTCCTCGTCGACCCAGCGCCAGCGGAAGACGTAGCGCCAGTCCTCGGTGTCGAGTTCCATGCCGCTGGAGTCGTGCAGGACGTTGCGCCAGTCCTCCCACTTCGAGTAGAGGATGTCCTTCGTGGGATCGTCGCGGGCGCCGTCATCGACCCAGCCGAGGCCGGCCTTGACGGCATCTGAGAAGGCGCGCGAGCGGGCGAAGGGGACCTTGTTCACGTCGGAGACGTACTTCAGGACCTTGGTCTTCGTGTCGGCGAGGTCGACATCATCCTCGGCGCGCGGCAGCACCTTCCAATCGACGCGGTTGCGGCGCTCGGTGCCGATGATCCAGTCCGCCATCGGCGCGACTTCGTTGTAGGTCAGCGGCATCTGGCCGCGGTCGGTCACGATCGCGGCGTCTTCTTCGTCCCACTGCAGCCCGTCGTAGAAGTCGGCGTCGATCGCCATTTCCAAACGGTTCGCCGCCTGGCGGTCGCGCTCGTAGTAGTACCACTGCAGCAGCTGGCGCAGCAGCCTGCGGTTCTTGTCCGAGTCGAGCGGATGCGGCGGCTTGCCGGTGGTCAGCTCGTTGCGGTCGGCGGCCAGGCTGTCGCCGGGGCCCTGCCGGCGCGCCCGGTACTCCAGCACCTCAGCCATACGCGACGCCCTCGCGCTCCAGGCGGATCTCTTCGCCGCCCATCAGCTGGCCGTCGGCGCGCAGTTCGAGGTGGCCGAAGGTGCCGGGCCTGAACTCCTTGGCCGGGGCCGATGGCATCCGCACCAGATCGGGCAGCGCGTCGTTGACGATGCTGATGATGCGGTGCACGTTCATGTCCGACGGCTCGATGCCGAGGACATCGCAGGCCTGGGTGGCGCGCAGCTTCAGGCCGGAGCGCTGCAGGTCAGCCAGGAAGGCATCGCGCACCGGCTTCGGCAGGCGCTCCAACCGGCGGCGCTGGCCGCCGGTGAGCTGCGGCACGAAGTTGTCGCGGTCCTGGTCGTTCCACTCGTGGGCCACCGGCTCCAGCACGATGAACCACGGCGCCCGGGCACGGAGGGTGGGGATCAGGAACAGCGCGCGCTGGTCGTTGAACCACGAAAACACCGCGGTGATGTCGCCGTAGGTCCGCGACAGCCACGCTTTTGACAGGTCGATCTGTGCGCCCATGCAAGCCCCTTGAGTGGGGCGCATGCTGACGTGCTTGCCACGCAAACCGTCAACGTTGGTCAACTAGCGTCAACTAGCGTCACCTAGAAACCCAAACATCGGGCTTCAGACCGCCATCGGAGATCCGCCCCCGCCGCGCCGGGCAGCGCCCCACCGGCGCCTGCCCGTGGCAGCCGTTCCGGCCACCGCGCCGGCCGCCACGAACCCGCCCGCGAACTTCTCGCCGGCGTCGGCGACCTGGCCGAACTGGCGGAACGCATCGGCACCGTGGCTGTTGTCGTCGTGCCGGGGGTGGTCCTTCCAGCAGCTGCGCTCCTTGTCCCACTCCTTGCGGTAGTTCGCGAGGCGCTTCACTCCGCTGACCTTCAGCTCGCCGACCTGGCACTCGCAGGCGGTCTCGTCGAAGTAGCAGGACGCGAAGACGTTGCGGGTGGCCGTGATGCCGCTGATCACCGAGGTGACGCGCGGCACCACCTCGAAGCGGTGGCCCGGCATCAGGGCCTCAAGCATTTCCAGCGGCGAACGGTTCGTGTCCGGGGTCTCGCCGAGGCGCTTGATGGCGGCGTCGTGCGGCAGGAAGTGCCTGCCGAACACCAGGCTGCGCTTGGTGGCCTGCTCCATGAGCCAGCCGACGTAGTGCACCAGCTCCTCGCCGCTGTTCTCGTAGTAGCCGATGAACCGGTTCTCGGCTCCGACGCGCTGGTGCAGCCAGATCGCCATCATGTCGTTGCGGCCGAGGTCCCAGAAGGTGTTCACGGGCACGGCCTCGACCGGCAGGCTGGGCCGCACCCTGCCCTGCTCCCGCGCCTTCGTCAGCTGGGTGGCGTAGTAGCAGCCCTCGGTGCTGACCGCGAACGCCTCGTCGGGGTAGCTCGGGTACTCCTGCCACATCATTGGCTGGTCGCCTGCGAAGTCGTTCTCCAGCGTGGCCACGTACCAGGCCCGCTTGCGATCCGACAGCGCGCGGCCGATGATGGACTCCACCTTGCGGAAGTACTCCAGCATCCCCTCGCTGCAGCGGAACCCCTCGGCGTCGAGCTCGTATTCCGGCGCGTCCCACCAGTTGAAGAAGTGGAAGCGGTAGTCCTTCAGCGTCAGCGGCAGCCTGGTCTGGTCCTTGGACATCGCGATCCGCGTCAGCTCGTAGAACTCGCCGTCCTGGCCCTCGGCGGTGGACTCGATCACGATGATTCCGGTCTTCGGCACAGAGGGGATTGAGCCGGTCATCACCTCCCTGGCCCGGGCCGGGTACTTCGCCGCGATCTTGCCGAACTCGCTGACGTGGAGGCGGTGCGTGGTGCCGCCACGCATCGAGGTCGCCACCTTGACCACCGCGTCGTTGTGCTTGAACACGATCTGGGTCTCGGTCTTCTTCTTCAGCGGGAACCGATCCCGCAGGACCTCTGGCAAGCGGTTGTAGGCGAACAGCACCTTGTCGCGGAAGATTTCCTCGGCGGCCTCGCGCTCGTGGGCCACGATGCCGCACTTCACCGGCCCCTTGCTGAACAGCGCGGTGTCCAGCCACAGCAGCGCGATCAGCGTCGTGATCCCGCGCTGCCGCACCTTCAGCACCAGGTTGCGGTGCCAGAGCCGGCGCAGCAGCTTTCGCTGTGCGACGTTGGGCTCGAAGCGCATCACGAGGCCTTCGTCGTCCTCGTCGCCCTTCACGATGATGAAGTAGAGGTTCGACAGCCTCCACATCGGGTCGGCGAGGTTGCGCTCCAGCTCGGCGAGCTGGGCCGGTGTTGCGGCGGTGGTGTCGACAGTCATTGAGCCGGCGATGGAGCGGCCAACCGCCATGCCATGACCCGAGACCTATCGCAGTAGGCGTTCTGCGCCGGGTGCGTGCAGTCGAGAAACGTCAGGCAACCGTCCGTGTTGCGCACCTGGCGCACCTGGCCATTGGTGAGCCAAGCGTCGAAGTCGACACCTGGCGGCGGCAGGCCTTCGTGCTCCCATTCCATCAGGTGCCGCGCAGCGCGCGCTCCCACTCGATCCGTGGATCCGGTGGCACGACGACTACCCAGCCGGTTCCTGTGACGTTGGAATCGCGGTAGGCAAGCGCGTATCCGGGAATGTCGGGCCCGCAGTCGCGGCTGGCCAGCACGTAGCAGGCAGTCATGTCGGGCCCGGCGGCCAGGTCCGCGCCGATGAAGGTGAAGCCGCAGTCGATGCTTCCAAGCTCGCCACGGACCATGGGGGCCGGCTCGGCCATGGGCGGAACCATGGCAGCCACGGCAGACGCGATGAAGGTGCGACGCCTCATCGCTGCCCGCCTCGCTTCGGCATTTCGACCGGCGCAGGCAGCATGCCGAAGGCGATGCTGCGCATGTCCTCGAGGTGCCGCTCCGTGGCCGCCAGGCTGCCGGCACTGCCGGTGCCCTCGCTGGGCCGCAGACCGCAGCGCCAGAGCTCGTCCATCAGCTGCTGAGCGCTGGTCTGATCCAGAGTCACCGCGGGCGCAAACGGCACGCACTCGCCAATGTCTGCAGGCCCTGAAAAGGTGAGCGCCTCGGCATACAAAACCTTGTCCTCGCCATGGCGCACTTGAAAGCCGATGCCAATCATGCGGCCAAAGTTCAGCCGCGCGGCAAACACATTGATTCGATCAATCATGAATCGTCCCCTTCGTCTTCAATCTCAGGCAGCGCCGCCCCTGCGGACGGCACCATCACATTCCCAGGCAACTCCTGCAGCAGCGCGAGCAGCGGGTCCAACTTCTGGCGGTTGTCCTTCTCGTAGAGCCCAGCCATGCGCGACAGCTGCACCAGCGCATGCGCTTGGTCCAGCGTCTTGATCTCGATCCCGTCCTTCGTTTCCTTCACGCCTTGGTAGAGCCTGCGCGCGGCCGGCGAAAGGGTGCGGACATCCTTGAAGTGGGTGCGCTCGACACCATCGCCGAAGCACTCCGGGCAGTTCGGGTTCGCGGGCTTTCCGCGGTGGTAGCCGATGCCGCCCCTCTCGTCGAACGGACCACGACGCTTCGCCGCCGGCAGGGCCTCGTAGGCCTCGCGCTCGCGCTCCATCTCGCCGGCCGTGCGCTGGTACCGGTAGCCCTTGCCCCAGCAGTAGCGGCAGCAGCCGCGGCGCAGCTCCGACAGCTCGCGTGGATCGGCTTCGGCGATCTGGCGCCAGCGATCGGCGCACCACTTCACGGTGATCTCCGACTCGGCAGCGGCCTTGGCCAGCAAAGCCTCCACCCTTGGGCGAACCGTATGGTGTGCAGCCAGCTTCGATGCCTCGGCCCACACCGTTTCGTCCTTCCAGCGCTGCGCACGCGGGTACGCGCGCCGATAGGCCTCGGCCTGCGTCAGCCCCGCGGCCAGGCCGACCGCGAAGGCCTCCTGCTGTGGGGTCAGGCCGTGCTCGTTCTTCACGCCATGAACTCCCTGCCCCGCTTGGCCAGCAGGTTCTCGATGCCGAGGTGAAACAGCGCCATGCCGCGGTAGTAGTCGGCCCCGCCGGCGCCGAAGGTGCGCACGGTGCCGTCATCGGACTCGATCACGATCGCGGCCATGTGCACCTTGCCGTGTTGACCGGCCTCGATCTCGTCGGCGATGGCACGGAACACGCGGGGGATGTCCTGCAGCGTCGCAGTCGGTACCTCGTGCAGGGTCGCGCTCAAGACGCAGCCTCCAGCAGGTCGCCCTGCACCTGGTGCTCCGCGCGCTGCAGCAGGACCGGCATCACGGTGACGGTGACCCCGGGCGTGGTGCCGTAGCGCTTCGACCAGGATCCGTCGACGGCCTGGACATCGTCCTTCCAGACGACGCCGTTCATGCCATCAGCGACGGCCTTGAGGATGTTGTCGGGGTCCGGCTTCTTCGCGGGGCGGATCAGCCCAGCCAAGGCCTCGCGCGTCTTCCGCAGCGACCAGCTCGCCGGCACGGAGCAGACGATGTCGATCCGGACCTCGACGGCCATCTCCACCGGAGGCTTGCCGGCCATGGCCAGCGTTGCCTCGTGCGCGATGAGGCCCTCGTATGCCACGGTCTTGTCCGGGGTGTGGTGCGTCACGATGACGCGGCCGTCCTTCATGACGGGCCTGCCGCCGCGGCCGTAGAGCACGGCGCTGCGAGCCCTGCCCTTCCCCTGCGGCTCGCCGGGGATCGTGAAGCGGCAGATCACGGGTCGCACGTTCATGCCTTCGCTCCCTTGTCCTTGCGCTGCTCCCATTCCTCGGCGAAGCACTTCTGCACGAGGTCGTGCGTGCGATCGCCCTCGGTGCGCAGCAGAGATGCCAGGTAGTCGCGCCGGACCTGCAGGTGCGACATCCGCCGCAGGCGCTGCAGGTGACGGGACACCAGGGCGTGGTCGATCGGGGTCAGGGTCGACAGGGTGCTCATACGAAGGCCACCGTCCTGACGGACTCCCGCGCCGCGAGCGTGCCCTGCAGGTTGCGCGCCAGCATGTCGATGCCGGCTCGGCAGTCGACTGCCAGCAGGCGGTAGTCGCCGGCGGCGTTGTCGGCGTAGGCCTGGCGGTTGCTGCTGAGGTGCTTTCCGAGCTGCTCGATGTGCAGCGCGTTCTGCCGCTGCGACCAGCAGAGGCACCAGAGGTCGGTCAGGCCTGCCATTTGCTCTTCCCCTTCGGCTTCGCCGATTCGTCGGTTTCGACGCTCATCACGGACTCGCCCCAGCGCTGGATGTCGCCGTCGAAGTCGAGCCCGAACTGGCCGCAGCGGCCGGCGCGGTTCTTGTCGACCCCGCAACCGATGAGCTTGCGACCATCGCTGAGCGTCTTCACCGGCCAGAGGAAGATCACGGTGTCGGCGTCCTGCTCGATCGCACCGGAGTCGCGGAGGTCGGCCAGCGTCGGCCGCTGCCCCTTGCGTTTCTCGACATCGCGGTTGAGCTGCGACAGCGCGATGACCGCAATGTCGAGCTGCTTCGCGAGGGCCTTCAGCCCGCGGCTGATCTCCTCGATCTGGCTGTTGCGGTTCTCCTTCACGAGGTCGCTGCCGCAGAGCTGCAGGTAGTCGACGACGAGCACCTTCAGCCCCTTGACCATGCCGGCCTTGGCGCGGATGTCGCCGATGCGCAGCGCCGGCTGGTCATCGACCATGAGCTGGGTCCGGCCGAGCTGCTCCAGCGCGTCGCAGGCCCTGCTCCAGCCCTGCGTCTCCATCTTTCCGGACAGCAGCGCGGTGTAGCTGACGCGCCCGGCGTTGGCAACACCGCGGTCAGCGACCTCGTTCGCGCTCATCTCCTGCGACAGGAACAGCGCCGGCAGGCCATGCGAGGCCATGTGCTGCGCGATGGCCTGGGAGAACGATGACTTCCCGACGCTGGGCCTCGCGGCCACGATGTAGAGCCGGCCCGGCGCGAAGCCACCGTTGAGCATCTCGTCGAGCTTCGGGATTCCGGTGGGCCAGCCGGTGGCCACGGTTCCTTCCTCGAGCGCGGCGTAGTGGTCGGTGCGCGCCGCGGCGATCTCGGCAATGCTGCGCGGCGCCGAGGTGACACCTCGCCGCTGCAGCGTCGTGATCAGCGTCGAGATGCGGTCCAGCTTGGCCTCGACGGTCCCATCCCCCCAGGCGATGCTGCCTGCGTTCATCGTGGCCGTGATCACAGCCCGCTCGAACGAGCGTTTCCGGACGATCTCGGCGTAGGCCCTGACGTTGAACGCGCCCGGCGAGTTCGCCGCCAGCTCGTTGAGGTACACGAGCCCGCCGCAGCGATCGGCCTTGCCGGCGGCTTCCATGGCCTCGTGCACCGTGATCATGTCCGCCCGCTTGCATGCCAACGACAGCGCGGCGATCGCGGCAAAGATCTCGCGATGCTCGAAGCGGTAGAAGTCGTCCGCGGTGACGATGCCGCCGGCGGCATCGAATGCGGCGCTGTCGAGCAGCAGCGCACCGAGGACGGCCTGTTCGGCCTCCATCGAGTGCGGCGGAACCCGCAGCGGGCCGACCTCATCGTCGGGAGGTGGGATGTCGTCGCGTTTCATGCCGCGTCCTTCGTGTGTTCGACGACCTGGCGCAACCCGCGCTCGGTCAGGAGGTAGTCGAGGCTGGCACGCCAGCCCTCATGCCCGGGGCCGGGCGGCGACTTGCCGACGATGAAGTCGTTCTCCGCTGCACGCTCGAAGTAGCCCCGGACCCAGGTCAAGGCGTCGTCCGCGGTTTCCGCGCGCCTGGTGCCGTCGGCGCGGCGACTCGACAGCACCCAGCCCCAGAGCTCGCGCATCGCCTTCTGGCGCTTCGTCCAGGTCTTGCCGTCGCGCAGCACCACCCTTGGCAGACCCGGCAGGGCCTCGTGGTAGGCGTCGACGATGGCGTCGTAGGGACAACGAATCGATGACTTGGCGCCGGCTGTGGTCGTCCCCGACGACGAGGATGAAGCGTTAGCTTCATCCGATAAATACTCCTGTTCCTGTTCCTGTTCCTGTTCCTGGTTTCGAAAGGGTTCGCCAACGGTTTCTGAACCCTCTTCGTCCGGAGGCGCCTCCAGACCGAGCCGCGGCCCGCAAACCCGCATGAATGCTCGCTTCCAGCAGCATTGGTCCGGCACGGAGGCGATCACCTTGGCCGCCGCCTTGCGCTGGTTCGGGTTCTCCGGCGGGTTCCAGTCCAGGAACTTCGTGACCCACACCCATTTCGTGGTTTCGCAACGGTTTGCGAAACCGTTCAATAACAGTTCTTGGAACCCTTTCGAAACCCTTGCCGCCGACCACTGCAAGTCTTCGCAGGCGTAGCCATCGGGCATCCGGAAGACCCCAGCGATGGTGCCGTGCTGGCTGCTGAGGAGGTACAGCACCAGGTTGCGGCCGTCTTCCGACAACGAGCGGAAGTCGGAGCTGGACCAGATGCAGCTGAAAATTCGACCGTACTCACGCATCACGGCCCGCCTTTTCCATGTTCACCTGTTGTTGTCGGTACCGGGCGCGGGCCTGGTTGCAGGCATAGCAAGCGGCGACCCGCCGCTTCTGGCCAGACAGGGTTCCCCGCCGTGGGCTGAAACGGTCGTCGAGGTGCTCGATCGTTGCGGCGTCCGGCGGAAGCGCACCGCCGGCGGTCTGCACGATCCAGCGCATCGTTCCGTTGCAGTAGTAGCAGCGCCACCGCTGCTGCTCACAGAGCCGGCGGCGCTGTTCCTTCTTCGGCCGCTCCCGTCGGGTCATCGGTGATACCTCCCGATGCCCAGGCTGGAGAAGCCGGCGCCGACGACAGGCTTCGAGGGGTCGCACTGATACCTGGGATCGTGAGTGAACGGCGCCGCCACGATGCGCCTGACGCCCTCGGGTGTGATCACCTCGATCGGATCAACCGGCTTCGCTACCGGGTGGTTTCTCACCGGTGCCAGGCTGACCTCGGGTGCCGGTGTCGCGGGCCGCTTCGGTGGCGCCGCCGGCTCGCGTCGTGCTGTGGGCTGGGCGGCCGGCGCCTGGCGGGTCGGGACGACTGCGGCGGGTACAGGTGATTTCGGTGGCCGCACCTGCCGCTTCCGGACCACAGGCTCCGACACCCGGGCCCCAGGCCACTCCGCCGCGTACTGCATCGCGTCGTCGCGGTGCGCGAAGTACCGCACCAGAGCGCCGGCGACCTTCACCTTCACAATGAGGCCGGCAAGGACCAGCGTGCCGAACTGCGACGAAATCTGCGTGATGTCGATCTTGAGCTCGCGCGCGGCGTCGCCGTTGGTGACGCCCAGCTCCGACGAAGCCATCTGCACCAGCTGCTTCCGCACCTCGGACCGCGGTTGCCGCGGTGCTGCGGCGACGGCCGGTGCAGCATCCTGCTGTTGCGCGGGCTCGGCCTGCTTTGCGATGTCCGCGGCGCCGTGCGTCTTGCACCAGGTCGGAGACCGCGCGATGGCGCCGATGCTGCGCTCGACATCGCCGAGTCGGCCGGCGAGCACACGTGCGGCGACTTCGGCGGAGCCGTACCACTGCGCGAGGGTGTCTGAAATCCTCACCCCTTAGCCCCTGCCTGAATTTCCGCATGCGGAAATTCCTGCGCCGGCGCCGAGCGAAGGACGGGCGCGCTTTCCACCGCAGCATCGAGCCACTCCGGGCCCAGCCACATCAGCTTGTCGAGTAGCTCCCCCCGGATGCGCATCGGCACCTGCACGCGGCGCTGCCCGGCCGGCAGCCCGGGCCGGCCTCGTTTGCCCCGGGCCAGCCTGAACTGCTTCGTGCCCACCCTGGGCGAGTGCCCGGTGTCGATGGCCACGATCAGCTTGAGCGCTTCGAGGAAGATCAGCGCCCAATCCACGGCCTTGCGGGTGCGCCCGGTGGCGTGAATGATCTGGTGGCGCCAGAACAGCCGGTCCGGGTTGCGCCGCATCAGCTCGAGCACGGCGTCGGCCGCAGAACCAGGCCGGATCACGCCTGGCGGCCGCGGGTTCCGGCTCGGGTGCGGTGCCGGCTGATCGACCAGCCGCTGCAGCGGCGAATGAAGCTGTCGGGTCGTCCATTCGATGCTCATGGCCTCGGCGTGGTTTCAGGCAACGGCGCGCGGGCGCGGCTGCTGCTGCTCCAGAAGGCGCTCGATGCGCTCCTGCCTCCGCTGGGTCTCGCGGTTGGCCTCGATGGAGGCCCGCAGCAGCTCGGCGAGCTCGTCCTTCGTGTCGATGGGCACCGGCTCGGCGTAGCCCAAGGTCGTCGCGAGATAGTTCATCCCGATGTGGCAGCCGTGATCGCGCGCGGTACGCATGATCAGGAGGACCTCATCGAGCGACAGCTTCTCGGACCTATCGGGATTGAGGCAGGCGGCGAGGTAGCGCCTTGCATCCTCGACATCGCGCGCCGCCTTTGCAGGCCACAGCAGCGCCGCTGCGGCCTTGGATCCGCCGATGGCCCTGCAGCACTCGATCAGGGCCTCGTAGATGCTTTCAGGCCCCATCGAAAGCCCCTTCCAACTCGGTCCAACTTTCCCTGCCGAGACGGCTGGTTCCACGGTGCACGCCGAAGCTCGTTGGGACGAGTGGGATGCGTGAAGTCGCCCAGTGGCAGACGATGCCGGACATGGACACCGCAACCATTTCAGGCCGCCTTCGCAAACGTGTTGACGTCCACCACCGGGCGCCCGGCCGGATGCGGCCACGCCTGATCCGGCACGCGGACCCACTTCAGGTCCGGCCGAAGTTCTTCAGCCGTGACAGCAGCGCCGACTACGAACTCGACCTGGGCGCAACGGCCTGCAGGCACCGGACGGCGGCCGCAAGCCCATTCGCTGATCACGGACTGGCTGATCTCGCGCTTGTCCCGGTGACGGGGCGAAGTTCGGTCGAACTGTCCCAGGCGGCGCCCGAGCTCGATTTGGGTGCCGGCGGCTTGCACCGCCCGCTTCACGGCAGCGTTCTCCATAGCGCGCCAGTATAGGTAATACAGATGCTCGCGGCAAATGCATTGCCGATGATAGGCACTGCCTGTTCGAATCCCGCCATGCTGACGGGTAAAGATCTAGGTCAGGCGCTGAAGGGCGCGATGGAGCGCAAGGGTGTCACCCAGGCGGAGGTGGCCTCTGAATTCGGCATCCAACAGCCGTCGGTATCGGAGTGGATCAAGTTCGGGCGGATCGCCAAGAAGCACATCCCACACCTGGTGCAGTACTTCTCCGACAAGGTCGGGCCGGAGCACTGGGGCTTGCCAGCGAGCTGGTCGGTCCCTGCTGCTGCCGACCTTTCGTCGTTCTTCGCGAAGCAGCCTAGCCCTGCTGGGCTGATGCTCGCGCACGCCTACGACGAACTCCCGGACGGTCAGGTGAAGGCGGATCTTCTTGGGAAGCTTCTTGCGCGAGTCCAAGAGGTCGCCGCAGAGTTGCGGTCCAAGCGGCATGCACCAGCGCCGACTGCTGAGCCCACACCATCGCCGGCTCCGGCGCGGAAAAGGCGCGACGGCAAAACCCCTGTTCGCCCATGAGGATGCAATGCCTCACGAACGCCTCCAGATCCGCTGGCCCCGCGACGACGGCAGCCGGAACCTTTGGCACCAGCTGACCCGCCGCAGCATCGATCGCAGCGTCAAGCACCTCGATCTCGCTCGCCGCGAGCACGGCCCGATCTAACCTCAGCACGTAGGAGTTGATGCCTCCCTCATCCGTCCACTGCCGGATGTCGCACAGCAGGCGGAACAACACCGCCCTGGTCACGACACCGCGTGCTTCGACAACAGCCACGCTCCCAACGGAACCTATCATTGCCTCGATCCCGAGGCCTACCCACTCAGGCTTGTACAGCATGACGCTCCAATTCCCTGCGGCACCTGGGCCGCGCGCCAGCAAACACTTGTAGCACATCGCTGTAGCGTTGATCTAACAGGACGCACACGCATTCAGCGGTACCTTTTTCATAGGTGAATCATCGTGCCTGACAGGCTCAGTCGATGAGCCATCGGCACAGAAATCGGGGAGGCAAAGTGCACTTTTCACATTCGACAAAACTGAATCTTGCAATCGCATCCGTGGTCGTGCTATGTGGCTGCGCAGCAGTCCAAACCACTGCGCTGAACGACCCGAGCCGGTCGCAGACCCTGCCCGGCACGTCCGAGCCACATGAGTTCGCGGATGGCTTTGGCCTTGTCACCGGCTACTCGCTGTCGTTCGCAAGGGGGCAGCGGATGCCTGGCTACAGGCTCACGTTGACCTTCAAGAACATCACCACCGAGGCCTTGTCAGTCACTCCACGGGTCTCGCTCATCGATGCGAACGGGCGAATGCTGAACCCCACCGAGTTTGAGCCCTTCATGGCGACGGCCTCCACGCTCGCCGGCACGCCCCCGCCCGCGATTCCGGCCTTCGGGCCCGACTACTACCGGACCACAGGCACAGTGACCAGCGCCCAGACCGGCAACGTGTATCGGTACAGTGGCACCACCACGCCCGCGGGTGGATTCGCTTCGGGCTTCTCGCAGGGCTACGCAATGGGCAACGCGATGAACGCGGCGCGGGACCGCGAAGAGGGAAGGAGCCACACGCTGTGGGCCGGCGGGAACTGGCTTCGCAGCTCTTACACGATCCCGCCCGGTGCGACCGCGCTCGGGGTGCTGTTCTTCCCTGCTCCGTCGGTTGGCGCGGTCCCGATAACAGTGAACGTTAATGCCGCCGGCCAGACTTTCTCGTTCAAGACTGCTGCGCGCTAGCCTCGCACTCGCGGTGGGCGCCGCCGGCGTTGCCGGCTGCGGCAGGCAGCACGAGCCGCCCCCGCGACCGGCGGCCGCCAGGCCGCAGCCGCCTCGGCTGGACGCCAGCCTGCAGCTGCCAAACAGTGGCGGCGTCGTGCACGTCGTTGCAATCCCGGGCGAGCTCGGCGAGGTCACCCGCTGCATCGTCGCGATGACCCCAACCGGCGCGGTCTCCACCAGCTGCGCGCCGAAGGAATTCGAGTTCCCGCCGGAGCAGTGATTCCTACATAGGCACGCCGGCCGCGACACGCCGGTCGGCTTGTTGCGGCCGCAAACATCGGCATTGCCTATTGCAATGAGCATAGGCAATACATATACTGGCTCCGACACGCCTTCCAAGGCGCAAGGAGACAGGAATGCGACGGCAAAGGCCGGACCACGGCGCGAAGCAGCGCCAAAACCGCCCGAAGACCCGGGCACCCCACGGCAGCCCGCTCTATAGCAAGCAATTCGGGTTCTGGTGCACAGCTAGCCTGCACCGCGACCTGAAGCGCGCCGGCGGCAGCGAGTTCGCTCGCACCGCTCTCGCAGCCGCGATCGCGAAGTGGAAGGAGCAGCGGAAGTGAACACCACCGACCCGCTGGCCATCCTGTTCGGCGCCGCCGATGTGATCGCCAAAGCCACCGTCTACACCGCCCGCGTCGGCCGCCGGCGCGCATTCCAAAGCCTGGCCGATGCGCATGCCTACGAGCGCGGTTTCGCCGCCTTCCCTGGCGGCCCGATCCCCACCATTGGCACGCCGGCGTTCACCGGCTACGCAGATGCCGAGTGCGCGCACCAAGAGCGCGAGGACGCGCGCGCCGACGAGCGGAGAAACCGCGAATGAAGATCACTGCCTACATCCTGATCGCCACATTGAGCGGCCAAACGCCGCACGGCACTGTGAGCGTGCCGGTGCGCCTGGACTTCCAGACCCGGCCCGACTGCATCAACTACCTCGACAAGCAGGTTTCAGCAGCGCGCAGCCAGTTCAAGGGCCCGCTGACGCTGACCCTGCACACCTTCTGCGAAGCACGTGAGGTGACGCGATGAGATCGCACCTCGACCTGCTCAACGCGGAAACGATCCTCGACGCCGAGGACATCTGCGACACCGGCCCCACGCCGCTGGACATCGCAGAAGCCGAGCGCCAGGACTACGAGGCGATCGTCGCCGAGTCGGAGCGCGAGAGCGCGCTGCTGTGGTGGGCCCTGCCCGCCGCCTTCGTGCTGGCGCTGGCCGCCAGCGTGGTGTGGCCCTGGGGGTTCTCGTCGTGAGCCGCCGCAGCCGCATCGACTACTGCTACGCGGTGGAGATCTATGTCCCCCGCTGGACCACCCGAATCCGCCGCTTCGCCCGCGCGCTGTGGCACTTCATCACCGACCCGAAAGGACCGACGCTGTGAACGTCACCCAAGCCACCCCCGAACAGCAGCGCGTGCTGCCGGGCCCCATGACCCAGGACCCACCCACCGACTTCCAGCGCCTGCTTCGGCAGTCCTCCTTCGGCGTGCGGGACATGCTGGCCGGCGACACCTTCGACAAGGTGTTGCGTCTCGCCGAGATCATGGCGTCCGGCCGCGCCACGATCCCCAAGCACCTGCAAGGCAATGTCGGCGACTGCGCTGCCGTGATCGGCCAAGCGATGCGCTGGGGCATGGATCACATCGCCGTCGCCCAGAAAACTCACATCGTGAACGGCACGCTGGGCTACGAGGCCCAGCTGGTGGTGGCGGTGCTGAACAACTCCCCTCTGTTGGCCACGCGCATCAACTATCGGTGGTCTGACGGCTGGGACGGCACCAAGGGCAAGGAAGACCACAACGCCGCGCATTGGTGCGAGGTGTCGGCAATGCTGCGCGGCGAGACCGAGCCGCGGGTTCTGCGCATCACGATGGCCCAGGTGGGCGGCGTTCGCAACTCGCCGAACTGGGCTACTGATGCGCGACAGCAGCTGGCCTATCTGGGTGCCAAGCGCTGGGGTCGCTTGCATGCACCCGACGTGCTGCTCGGCGTCTACACACCCGACGAGTTGCAGTTTGGGCGCGAGGACGATCCGCTTGACGAGAGCCAGCCCAAGCCGCCAGCTGTCACGCCGGCCCGCCCTGAGCTTCCGGCTTACGCCGACGCTGACTTCGCCAAGAACCTGCCGGCGTGGACCAAGCTGGTGGCCGACGGCAAGAAGACGGCCCCTGACCTGCTGGCCACGCTGAGCACGAAGGCGACCTTCAGCGAAGCCCAGAAGGCCTCGATCCTGGCGCTGAAGCGGCCCGTGGCCACGAACGCCGCACCGCCCTCCTCGGCTCCGGCGCCCGAGCCGGCCGCGGCGCAGCCGAATGACGGCCACGACGACTTCCGCGAAGAGATGGAAGCAGCGGAGGGTTCGCAGCAATGAAGACCCACCAACTGATCCAGGGTTCGCCGGAATGGAAGGCCTACCGGGCCGAGCACTTCAACGCCAGCGATGCGCCGGCCATGATGGGCTGCAGCCCGTACAAGACGCGGGCCCAGTTGCTGCGCGAGCTGCATACCGGTGTCGCCCCAGAGGTCGATGTCGCGACGCAGATGCGCTTCGCCAACGGCCACCGTGCCGAGGCGCTGGCTCGACCGCTCGCCGAGGAAATCATCGGCCAGGACCTGTACCCGGTCACTGGCTCCGAAGGTCGGCTCTCCGCCAGCTTCGACGGTCTCACGCTCGACGAGTCCGAGAGCTTCGAGCACAAGGCCCTGAACGCGGAACTCCGCGCCGCATTCAGTGACATGGAGCACCTGCCGGCCGCGGGGCGTGAGCTCGAGCGCGGCCGCTGCCTGCCCTTGATGTACCGGGTGCAGATGGAGCAGCAGCTTCTGATCAGCCAGGCGCGCCGTACCCTTTTCATGGCGTCGGCCTGGGACGCCGATGGCAACCTCCTCGAGGAGCATGACTGCTGGTACTACCCCGACCTGCAGCTGCGGCAGCAAATCATCGACGGCTGGGCCCAGTTCGAGCGCGACCTCGCAGCCTACGTGCTCCCGGAGACCTCGGAACCGGCGCCGGTCGGCAAGGCCCCAGAAACGCTGCCGGCGCTGCGCATCGAAGTTACCGGCGAGGTCACCGCCAGCAACCTGGCCGAGTTCAAGGCCACGGCGCTGGAGGCGATCCGCAGCGTGAACCGGACGCTGCGCACCGACCAAGACTTCGCAGATGCCGAGAAGGCGGTGAAGTGGTGCTCGGAAGTCGAGAGCCGCCTCGCCGCGGCGAAGCAGCACGCCCTGGCGCAGACCACCAGCATCGACGAGCTCTTCAAGGCGATCGACGACATCAGCGCCGAAGCCAAGCGTGTCCGGCTCGACCTCGACAAGCTGGTGACGCGCCGCAAGACCGAGGTCAAGGAAGAGGCGGTGACGCGGGCCCGGCGCGCGCTCGACGACCACATCCGCACGCTCAACGCCGAGATCACCCCGCTGCAGCTGCAGCCGGTGCAGGCCGACTTCGCCGGCTCGATCAAGGGCCTGCGCTCGGTCGCCAGCATGCAGGACGCGCTGGACCAGACGCTGGCCGCCGCGAAGATCGCAGCCGACGGCCAGGCCAGGACGATCCGAACCAACGCCGCCGCCTTCGAGCAGATCCGGCTGCAGGACGACTACGGCTTCTTGTTCCGCGATCTCAGCACGCTGGTGCACAAGGCGCCCGACGACTTCGCGGCCGTTGTGCGGTCCCGCATCGCCGAGCACAAGCTGGCCGAGGCAGACAAGGAGCGCAAGCGCGCGGAGGCCGAGCGCCAGCGGCAGGAGGCCGAAGCGCTCGCGGCTGCGCAGCGCCAGGCTGAGGAAGCCGAGCGCGCCGCGGCCACCCCAGCAGCACCAGCCGTCCCGCCGAATGCAGCGCTGGCGCCGGCCGCGGCTCCGCAGCCCGCCGCAGCAGCTGCGCCGAACCAGTCCCCGGCGCTGGCACCGGCACCGACCGTTGCTCCGCTGCGCGCCGCGCCGCGCGCCGACGAACCGGCCACGCTGAAGCTGGGCACGGTCTGCGAGCGCCTCGGCTTCACGATGACCGCGGCCTTCGTCGGCGAAGCGCTGAAGGTGGCTCCGGCTCGTGTCGACGGTGCAGCGCGGCTGTTCCGCGAGAGCGACTTCGACCGGATCTGCACCGCGCTGCAGCAGCACATCGAGAGCGTCCGCATCGCGCAACTGCAGGCGAAGGCAGCGTGATGGATGAACCGATCTACGTCGTCGTCTCCGACAACGACATCCCGCACCCGCGCTGGGGTCTCGACCCCGGCGGCCCGTTGGTCCATGAGACCTACACCAAGAACGCCACACGAGAGGCAGCGCTGAAGCGCGCTGCCGGAATGAGCACCTGGGGCCGCTGCCGCATCGCGCGCCTCGTGTTCGAAGACGACTCCACGCCCGCCGGCCACACGCCGGCGCCTTCTACCCCTGCCCAGGACCAACGATGAAACCAGCCCTCTTCTACGACACCGAGACGACCGGCCTGCCGCTCTTCAGCGAGCCCAGCGAAGACCCCCGCCAGCCGCACATCGTGCAGCTCGCGGCGTGCCTGATCGACATCGACACCCGCACCATGATCGCCGGCATGGACGTGATCGTCCGCCCCGACGGCTGGACGATCCCCGACGAGGTGGCACAGATCCACGGCATCACCACCGAGAAGGCCATCGACCTCGGCGTCGGAGAGAACGTCGCGCTGTCGCTGTTCCTCGACCTCTGGGGCAGCGCGGCCTTCCGCGTCGGCCACAACGAGAGCTTCGACGCCCGCATCGCGATGAAGCGCCACCTGCCCTACGCGATGAGCGACGAGCAGGCCAACGCCCTGGCCGATACGTGGAAGGCGGGCTCGGCCGAGTGCACCGCGCGCCTGGCCACGCCGATCTGCGCGCTGCCGCCGACCGAGAAGATGAAGGCGGCCCGCCGCTTTCACAGCAAGACGCCGAACCTGCAGGAGGCCTTCCGGCACTTCTTCGGCCGCGAGTTCGAGGACTCGCACTCGGCCAATGCCGATGTGCAGGCCTGCATCGCCGTGTACTTCGCCATCAAGGACCAGATGGCGGCCCAACAGGCCGAGCAGCCTGCCCAGGCTGCGGCCTGACGATCAACCCGGGTGTCCGTGCTGGCGAATCCTCCTGTCTCCTCTCCCTCCCTGATGCCAGCGGCCGCGAGGCCCACCCGGACCTTTAACCGAAGAGCACCACGATGACCACCACGACGATGACGCTGCAGGAGTTCCACGACGCCTGCAAGGCCCAGAGCGTGCCGACGCTGCACCTCGCCTTCAAGTGCCCGATGTGCGGCACCGTGCAGAGTGCCTACGATCTCATCAAGGCCGGTGCCGGCCACGACTTCGACGCGGTCGAGCCCTACCTCGCCTTTTCCTGCGTCGGCCGCTTCACCGGGGCCGGCAGCTACAAGCGCGGCGAGAAGCCGGGCCGCGGCTGCAACTGGACGCTGGGCGGGCTGTTCCAGGTCCACAAGTTCGCGGTGATCACCCCGGACGGCAAGACGCACCCCCGCTTCGAGCTGGCGACGGCCGACGAGGCGAAGCGCCACATGGAAGCGGCGACCACGGTCGAGGCGGCGTGATGTTCAAGAACCTGATGCTCTATGCCATCGGCGCAGAACTGCCCACCAGCGCGGCTACGCTCGCCGATGAACTCTCGCTCCACCCTTTCGCGCCGTGCGCGCCGACGCAGCCCGCGAGCACCGGCTGGGTGCCGCCCCGCGGCGCCGAACACGGCGCGCTGGTAGAGGCCGTCAATGGCCACTGGATCGCTGCGGCGATGACGGAGACCCGGCTGCTGCCAGAGGAAGTCATCAAGCGCCGCGTCGCCGAGATGGCCGCGGAGATCGAGCGCCAGACAGGCCGCAAACCTGGCAAGCGACAACGCCGCGAGCTGAAGGACCAGGCCACGCTGGAGCTGCTGCCGGCTGCGTTCACGCGCCGGAAGACGACGAAGGTCTGGATCGATCCCAGCGAGAAGTTGCTTGCCGTCGACGCATCCAGCCAGACCGGGGCGGATGCCGCGATCTCCCTGCTGATCGCAGCGTGGCCGAAGATGAACCTGCACCCGCTCAAGGTGCACCACTTCGTCGACTCCACGATGGGCACTTGGCTTATCGAGGGCGCCCCGGACCGCTTCTACATCGACCGCGAGGCCGTGCTCGAGAACGCGGAGAGCCATGCCGTGATCCGGTACCAGCACACCACGCTGGACGCGCCGGACGTCAGGGACCACATCATCAGCGGCAAGGTGCCGACGCGCCTTGCGCTGACCTTCGACGCCCGAGTTTCCTTCGTGCTCGTCGACGACCTCCGGCTGCAGCGCATCGAGCTCGCCGACGGGGTATTCATGGAACAGCGCGAGGACGCCGCGGCCGATCGCTTCGATGCTGATGTCGCCATTGCCACCGGCGAGCTGTCGCCATTGATCCGCGCGCTGGTCGCCGAGCTCGGCGGCCGCGCCCCTCTACCGATCGAGGAGGCCGCCGCAGCGATGGAGAACCTGACGCGCGAGCACGGCACCACCGCGACGCTGTCAACCGCCACCGGCGACACGGTGATCACCTTCGGCACCGGCGATGACCCGATGTACGAGGAAGCACGCAAGGTGGTCGTCAAGCAGGGCAAGGCCTCGATCTCGCTGGTGCAGCGCTACCTGCAGGTCGGCTACAACCGCGCCGCCAGGCTGCTGGAATCGCTGGAGAAGGCTGGCGTGGTTTCCGCCATGAACACGGACGGGCACCGCAAGGTGCTGCAGGCAGCATGAGCAGCGCCCGGCAATTCATCCTACAGCGCTCACCTGCAGCGCAGGGGTAGGGTGCTGGTTGAGAAACGAGGAAACGATGGAGCGCGATGCAGCAATGAGCGAATGCGGGCAATACCGCTACCGGCTGGGCCGACAGTGGGGACCAGGGCAGTACTTGCTGTTTGTGATGCTGAACCCGAGCACGGCCGACGCTGAGCAAGACGACCCGACCATTCGGCGGTGCATCGGCTTTGCCAAGGCGCACCAGTTCGACGGCATTCAGGTGGTGAACCTCTACGCCTGGCGAGCCACCGACCCGCGCGACCTGAAGGCGGCCGGCTACCCCGTGGGCTGCGACAACGACAACCACATCAAGGCGGCGCTTGGCCCTGCTGGCGCGGTGTGCGTGGCCTGGGGCGACAGGGCACGCGGCTTGTCTCGGCCGGCCGAAGTGCTGCACCTGATTGAGCGCGCCAGCCGCAGCGCTGGATGCTTGGCAGTGACGAAGCATGGGCTTCCAGCGCACCCGCTGATGCTGGCCGCGTCTTGCCGACTCTCGCCCTACCGCGAGCGCCATAACGCGGAGCTAAGCGGCCCGGGCCGGCGCAGATGAACTGTCAAGGAATGCTTGAGCGTTGCCCGCCGGCCTGGGTCCGCTTGAGCGCACTGTTGGGCGGCCCTTACCGGAGCGTGATGATGTTTGTACTGAAAGACGAGGTTCGAACGGCTCGCAAGTTCTACCACTGCGACGCCAGCGAAATGTGGCGCAGTTATGGGCCGCCAGAGAACGAACTCACAGCCGACGAACGGCTGGTGCTGGACGGCGTGAAGGCGGACAAGTGGAAGATCAGGCCGGGGCAGCGCTACCGATGCCTTGTGTTCCGCGACGGCCGCGAGCTTGTGACGCAACGCGCCAGACTAGACATGGACAACCTGTGCCAAGAGCACGACCTTTATGACGACGCCTAAGCGCTACGAAGGTGGCCGGATCAAAGGCGGGTGCAGCCTGCACGACACCGAGAAGCCCGAGTTGTGCCAGAAGCACCTGCACCGCTGCCCAGAGCCGCGCACGGTGGACTGCTGTGGAGTGGTGGACGAGCACGACATCGTGGAGTGCCACCGATGCGGCAGGCAGTGGACGGTGCCTTGCCACTTTGACGAGGACTACTCATGAGACTGAACGACGAAGCGCCCAGCAACGCGGCGTACTGGCACAAGGTGGCGATGGAATGCCGGGCAGAGATTGACCGCCTCCACGTCGAGAACGCGAAACTCGCCAAGGAAGCGAAGCGACTGCAAGGGCTGCTTGACGCTGTGCACCAGATCGCGGGCGAACTTGCAAGGCCGAGCGGGATATGAACCAACGACGCAACGTGACGCATTGGTTCCCGGTCGCGGTTGACCCCGTGCACGAAGGCATCTATGAGGTTGAGTACCGCCAGTCTCGCTTCCTGTTCCGCCGTGAATGGCGCGATGGAGTGTGGTGCATCCCTGGCGCCGTGCTTCTGCCGGCCACGCGGCCTAAGCGGTGGCGTGGCTTGACGGCACCCGCGCGAACGATGCCGAAGGACCAGCGATGAGCGACAACAAGCCACTTCGGCGGGGCGTGGACGGCGTCTGCACGCGCAGCACCTGCGAGTGTGAGCGCGAAGGGCTCGGAGATCAGTGCGTTTGGCTGAAGCCTGCGGAGGCTGAATTCGAGTGCCTGGGCGAACCGAGCCTGTGCACGAACCCGCGCGGGTGTGCTTGCGTGCCCGACAGCAAGACGCCCAACGATCGAATTCAGCCGCGCCGCTAGGCGTCGGCTGGAATGAGGGGTTAGGCGCGTGCCCCGATTCACGCGCCGACTTTCGAGGACTAATGGCATGACCACCGAAGCAACGAACTTCACTTTGCAACCGCACCAACAGCGCGTTGTGGACGAGAAGCGCGAACTGGACGACAAGCTGACCAAACTGCGGGCGTTTTGCTCGCAGATCGGCGGAATCTTCGATGCTCTGCCGACTGAAGAGAAGCAGCGCCTGACGGAGCAGGAAGGCCACATGGCCGCCTATTCCGATGTGCTGCAGCGGCGCATCGCAGCCTTCTCGGCGTGATGATGGCGGGCCTACTGCTGGCCCGACTTGAAGCGCCTAACGTAGAGGTAACTTGCCCGCAAGGGCGCGAGGAAAAGCATGAGTAACACGCAAACGCACCCCGCCCTTGCGGGTCAAGTTGACCGCCATGTTAGGCCGCTGCCCAAGACGCAGGCAGCCCTACTGGAAGCGTTGCGCAAAGGCGTGACGCTGCACTACATGCCCTACATGGGCACGTTCAACCCGGCGGCCTACTACTTCCGCGACGACAACCACCAGCGTGTGACTGCCGCCGCAACGGCGCTCCTGAGCAAAGGGCTTGCCGAAACGTACGACGTGACGTGGCGCGGGCATCGTGTGCGCGCTAAGGCGCTGCCTGCGGCCTAACGTTTGACATGAGAGGCGGCCCCACTGCGCACCAAGAGATGAGCCAGCCTACCGGGGCCGTCCTCTCGATGGACGAGTTATGTGGCTGGTGGAGTGCCGAAGGACAGCATGCGCGACCCATTCAAGATTGACGGCCCTACCTGCATCAGCTTCAGCGGCGGGCGCACGAGCGCCTACATGCTGTGGCGCGTGCTGCAGAGCAATGGGGGGCTTCCGGCCGGTGCGGTTGTGTGCTTTGCGAACACCGGCAAGGAAGACCCGGCTACGCTGGCCTTCGTTCAGGAGTGCTCTGAGCAGTGGTCCGTGCCGATGGTGTGGGTCGAGTACGTGTCCGGTCGCAATGTGCGAACCGTCGACTTCGACACCGCATCGCGCATGGGTGAGCCATTCGAGGCGCTGATCCGCGATAAGCAGTACCTGCCGAACCCGGCGACGCGCTTCTGCACCACCGAGTTGAAGATCCTTTCGGCCGTGCGCTACCTACGGACGCAGGAATGGGAAGAGTGGGACAACCTCATCGGCATGCGTGCCGACGAGCCGGCCCGGGTGGCAAAGGTGCGCGCCAGCCCAAGCGGCGGCACCCGCGGGGTTGACCGCCGCGTGCCGCTGGCGGATGCCGGCATCAGCGTGCAGGACGTTCTGTCGTTCTGGCGACAGCAGCCGTTCGACCTTGCCCTGCCAGTGGTCAACGGCAAGACGATGCACGGCAACTGCGACCTGTGCTTTCTGAAGCCACCAGCGCAGCGATTGAGCCTGATCCGCGAGCGGCCTTCAAGGGCGGTATGGTGGATCGCCCAGGAGGCATCGTTGCAATCGTCAGCGCGCATCACCGATGGTGCGCGGTTCACAAAGGACGGCCCGAGCTATGCGCAGATGCTGGCTTACGCCGATTCGCAAGAGGACATGTTCGATGCCGACGAGGAAGCGCTTGCATGCTTCTGCGGCGACTGATCGCATGACACATAACGTGAAGTGAACGACACGATTTGTCGCCTAACACGCCATGCACGCACCGTCCTCCCTCGCTGATCCCGCCGAAGCTCCGGTGTTATCGGCTGTCGCCCCACAGCGCCCGCGGATGCTCAGCGACGCGGTGCGCGAAGCCATCAGGGTGCGGCACTACTCGCTCAAGACAGAGCAGGCCTACGTGCACTGGATCAAGCGCTTTGTGGCCTGGTCTGGCCGCCGGCACCCGCGCGACATGGGCCCAACAGACATCGAGGCGTTCCTAACCTCGCTGGCCACCGTGCGCAACGTCTCGGCCGGAACCCAGCGTCAGGCCCTCAGCGCGATCAAGTTCCTCTACACCCAGGTGCTCGGCGGCGAGTGGACGTGGCTGGACGGCATCGTGCAGGCCAAGCCGTCAAAGCATGTGCCCACGGTCCTTTCGGTCGCGGAGACAGCCGCGGTGATGCAGCACCTGCACGGCAGCCATGGCCTCGCGCTGAAACTCATCTACTCGTCCGGCCTGCGCCTGGCCGAGGTTCAGCGCCTGCGGGTCAAGGACCTTGACCTGAAGCGCCTTCAGGTGTTCGTGCGCGACGGCAAGGGCGCGAAGGATCGGGTCACCACGCTGGCCAAGAGTCTGGTGCCAGAGCTTGAGGCGCAGTTGGCCCTGCGTGCGCAGTGGCACGCCGTTGACCTGGCCACCGGCCACGCGGATGTCGAGATGCCGCACGCGCTGTCAGTGAAGTACCCGAAGGCCGCGTCCAGTTGGCCGTGGCAATTCGTCTTTGCCACCAAGGGCTACGTCACCTGCCACCGCACCGGCGCGATCCGCCGCCACCACCTCGACGACAAGAGCATCCAGCGCACGATGAAGGAAGCTGTGCGGCGCGCAGGCATCTCGAAGCCAGCGACACCGCACACGCTGCGGCACTGCTTTGCCACGCACCTGCTGGAGTCCGGCACGGACCTGCGCCGCATCCAAGAACTGCTAGGCCACTCCGACGTGGCCACAACCATGATCTACACGCACGTCGCCACCGTGGGCCACAGCGGCGTGCGCAGCCCGCTCGACAGGATCTGCGCATGAACACCGACGACGACACCGAGCAGCTCATCGAGGACTGCGAGGCCCGCGAGTCCAAGCTCTCCGATTGGGAGCGCACCTTCATCGACAGCATCAGGCGTCAGCGCGCCCAGGGCCGCGACCTTTCGGCGAAGCAACTCGATGTGCTGAATCGGACCTGGGAGCGGGTTACCGCGAAGGGGTGAGCATGGCCGAGAACTCCAAGATCGAATGGACCGACCACACCTTTAACCCGTGGACCGGGTGCACGAAGGTGTCTCCAGGCTGCGACGGCTGCTACGCCGAGGCTTGGGCCAAGCGCAGCGGCACCGTGGCCTGGGGCACCGGCGAGCCGCGCCGGCGCACCACCGATGCCAACTGGCGCTTGCCGCTGAAGTGGAACGCCCAGGCCGAGCGCGAGGGCCGGCGCTTCCGCGTGTTCTGCGCCTCGCTGGCCGATGTGTTCGACAACGAAGTGCCGACGGCCTGGCGCGTGGATCTCCTGCGCCTGATCGAAGCCACGCCGCACCTCGACTGGCTGCTGCTGACCAAGCGCATCGGCAACGTGGAGCGCATGCTGGACGAGGCCGCGCGCCTGATGCCGGAGGTGCTGATGTGGCCCTTGCCTAACGTGTGGCTTGGCGCCACCGTGGTCAACCAGGCCGAGGCCGACCGCGACATTCCGAAGCTGCTGGGAGTGCCGGCGCGCATCCGATTCCTCTCGATCGAGCCGATGCTGGGGCCGATCAAAATGGACCAGCGTCTGATCGCACCAATCGAAGGCACATCGCAGCACGGCCAACGCTTCGTTGACTGGATCATTGCCGGCGGCGAGAGCGGACCTCACGCGCGACCTGCGCACCCGAACTGGTTCCGCAGCCTTCGCGATCAGTGCGCGGTGGCAGGCGTGCCGTTCCTGTTCAAGCAGTGGGGCGAGTGGGGCCCAACATGGTTCGAGGCGCATGCTCACCTTGGCTTCGGAGCTCCGAAGGACCCTGCTGGCGAACTGTCGATCGCTGGCACGCGGGTGATAGTGGGGCCCCTCAGGAATGGGGATGTCCTGGAACAGCTCTGGCCGATCCAACGCCACGGAAAGAAGGCCGCCGGCCGCCTGCTCGATGGCGTCGAGCACAACGGAGTCCCAAGATGAAGAACATCCACAACCTCGCCGCCGACCTCGAACGCGAGGCGCACCAGCCGATCCAGCGCGCCGGCGCGATGCTGGCCACGGCTTCCGCCCTGCGCGCGGCGCCAATGGGCAACCTCCCGACCGCCGAGATCCGACATCACCTCGCTGTCGCCGGCTTCGCGGTGATCTCCCGCGACGCGCTCATGACGCTGGAAGCATCCGTCGATGACCTCGAATTCCCGTCGGGTGCCGGCGTCACCGAGGCGAAGACGGCGGCGCGGGACGCCATCGTCGCGGCCGGCGCGATCCCGATCGTCAACACGGAGCCGCGCTGATGAACACCGTCCGCATCGAGGTCGATCCAGACCGCGCTCACGAGGCCGGGCAGCAGGTCGTTCACGCTCTGATGATCCCGGCGATGAAGGCACTGGCCGAGCCGCTGACGCACGAGCAAAGGATTGTGCTGTGGGCCGGCGCCCTCGGTTGCTTCTACGGAGCCATGGCCGGCAGCCTCGGCGGTGAAGCTGCGAAGGAAGTGCAGATCGCTGTGGGCTCGATCGTCGACAAGGCGCTGCACGGCGCGCAGGCTGGGGTGCATTGATGGGCATGCACAACCGCCTGTGGTGCTGGTGGTTCGGATGCCTGCCGGACTACGAAGCGATGCAGCACGACGCGGAGGCGATCCCCTGCGATCGTTGCGGCGCGCCGGACACGACCTACTCCGACCGATGCGGCGACACGCGCCATGCACGCTTCGTTGACTTGCTGCGCCAGCTGCGCTGGCAGCTGCTCTACCGCTGGCTGCCGACGAAGTGCCCGGCGTGCGGCGAGCGCTACGCCTGCCGGGCCGACTGCGACGGGATCCCGTTTTGACCATGGCCCGCGAACCCCTCTTCAAGTCCGAGGCCGACCTCTGCGCGGCGTTCATCAGCTGGGTCGACGCCGAGGCCGGCCGCTTCAGCTACGGCATCCAGTGTCCGAAGTGGACCCCCTACGCGGAGACCGCGGGCTGGGACATCCTGCTCGTCGGGCCGGACGGGACGCAGATCGGTATCCAGGCGAAGCTCAGGTTCAACCTGAAGGTGTTGGCGCAAACGCTGCCGGAGCGGTGGGCGCATTGGCACGATCAGGGCCCGGACTACCGCGCCGTGCTGGTACCGGAGCGCGACGGCGGTGCCGAGCAGATCTGTGCTGCCCTTGGCCTCATGCTCTTCGCACCGACACGGGTCCGGTTCGACAGCCTCGATCGCGTCATCCGTGAGTTCAGGCCCGGGCTCAACTTAGAGCACGCCGACGGCTGGCACTACTGGAGCCCGCGGAAACGCTGCGAGGTCCCCGAGTTCGTGCCCGACGTTCCCGCCGGAGCCAGCGGCCCGGTTCAGCTCACGAAGTGGAAGATCGCTGCCCTTCGCATCGTGGCTACGCTGGAGGTCCGCGGCTTCGTGACCAAGGCCGACTTCCGCCGCCACCAGGTCAATCCCCGCCGCTGGACCGGACCGAGCGGCTGGCTTGTCGCCGGCGCGGAGCCTGGCCAGTTCCTGCGGGGCCCCGACCTCGACTTCGACGCCCAGCACCCCAAGGTCTACGCGGAAGTGCTAGGCGATATCCGTGAGCAGCTCGCCGCCGAGCTGGTGACACCATGAGCATCCGCCTCACCGAAGCCGAACTGGTCGAGATCACCGACTACCACCAGCCGGCGCGCCAGCTCGAGGAACTGCACCGCCTCGGCTTCTGGCGGGCCAGGCGATCGTTGGCCAGCGGCCGCATCATTCTGGAGCGCGCACACTATGAGGCGGTATGCGCCGGCGAGACGAAGCCGGCCGGCGGCCGCGGTGGCCGCTCCCGCCCCGATCCACAGCTGCAGCCAGCATGACCCGCTCCGACCTGCCGCGCCGTGTCTACCTCCGACACGGCCGCTACTACTGGGTCCACCCCGTCACTGCGAAGTGGGTGCCGCTGACCCGTGAGGCAGAGGGCTTGCCGGCGATGTATCGGGCGCTGGCCGCGGTCACCGATGCGAACTCCACCCGGGACCTGATGCCGGCGGTGATCACGCGCTGGCTCGACGAGAAAGCAGCGGACTGGGAGCCGAAGACCAAGACCGACATGGAGCGCGTCGCAGCCAGACTGGCGAAGCGGTTCCAGCAGTTCGCTCCCGACCAGGCGACAACCCCGATCTGCAACGCCTACTTGAAGGACTACCGCGACAAGCCCCGCACCTTCAACCTGCACCGCTCCGTGCTGCGCCAGGTGCTCGCGTTCGCCGCGCTCGAAGGCCTCCGCGAGGGTTTCAACCCGATCGACAATATCCCAACGAAGCGAACCGAGGCGCGGTCGCGGATCCTCACCGACGAAGAGATCGCCGCCCTGAAGGACGCGCTCCTGCAGGCCAAGCGCGGCGGCCAGGCCCACGTGCAGATGATGGAGATCGCTCTCCTCACCGGCCAGCGGATCAGCGACGTCATCAAGATGCGGTGGCAGGACGTCACCGAAGAGGGCATCCGGGTGAAGCAGAAGAAGACCGGGGCCCAGCTCATCATCGAGTGGAGCCCGGCGCTGCGCCGGGTCGTCGACAGCTGCGCCGTCGGCACCGAGAAGATCGGGCACCTGCTGAAGAAGAGCACCGGGGCACCGTACCGCTACGCCGGCATCCGCTCCGCTTGGGTCCGGGCCTGCACCAGGGCCGGGATCGAGGACCTCAACATCCACGACATGCGCGGCCGGGCCGGTGCCGACCGCAAGGCCGAAGCCGGCATCGAGGCGGCCCAGGATCTTCTCGGCCACGAGTCGGTCACCATGACCGAGAAGTATGTCAAAGGGAAGGCCGCCAGACGCGCGAAGGCTACCGGCGGGGACTGAATTCGGTGTCCAACGAAGGCGCCGGAGAGCCTGTAAATGCGTGCCTGTATGTCGCTTTGAAAATTGGACGAATCGGCCGCAAACCCGCGCCAATCCTAGAAAGCGCGACTAACTTCTAAGCAGCAGGTCGGGGGTTCGAGTCCCTCCGGGCAGGCCAGAAGCAAAACGAGCCGGCCGTCGATGACAGGCCAGCTCGCGCCGTGAAGATGGTCGGGGTGAAAGGATTCGAACCTTCGACCCACTGCTCCCAAAGCAGTTGCGCTACCAGGCTGCGCTACACCCCGAAGCTGCGCATTCTAGCGGGCGGGCGCCTCAGGCGCCGGTTCCGCGAGGATCACGATGCCATCGGCGTCGGCGTACAGCCAGTCGCCCGGCCTCACCCACACGCCCTGCATCTGCACGGGCTGGTCCACCAGGCCCGGCAGGCGTCGCTCGGTGGGCAGGGGCATCAGGCCCAGCGCACGGATGCCGACATCGCACTGCTGCAGCTCCGCAACGTCACGCACGCAGCCGTCAACGACGATGCCGGCCCACCCATTGCGCGCAGCAGCAGCCGCCAGGTTGCCGCCGACCAGCGCGCGCCGCAGCGAGCCGCCCCCATCGACCACCAGCACACGGCCGTGCCCCGGGCTTTCGACCGCCGCCTTGACCGGCGTGTTGTCTTCGAAGCACTTCACCGTGGCCACCGGTCCGCTGAAGACGGTGCGGCCACCGAAGTTGTGGAACACCGGAGGCAGCACGCGGAATGCGCCGTCGGTGTCGTTCTTGTGCAGGTCGCACAGGTCGCAGGTGGCGAACAGGCCCATCAATCGCTCCGAAGGGGTGAGGCGGCGAATGATAGGGTCACCGCACCGCCTCGCTGATCAGCAACTGCACACCCCGTGCGCCCACGGCCACCGGGGCGCTGAGGCCCTGCAGGTCGCCTGGCTGCGGCATCGCATTGCCGCTCTTGCTGATGCGCGCGCCCACGATCACCTGGCCCGCGGTGGACAGGCGCGCTGCCGGGCTCATGGACAGGCTGTCATCCAGCGTGAAATCGAGTGGCAGGTCCTTCACCTGCTTGCGCAGGATCGCCAGCGGCACCTTGGCACCCTGGGCCGGGCGGGCAAAGATGAACACGGTGTCGCCTGGCGCGGCCTGGGCCTGCAGGGCCGGTGCCAGCGCCACGCGCCCTTGCACCGACGAGGCGGCGGTGGCCGCGACGGCGGGCGCCTGTGCCGGGGCAGCCGCCGGGGTGGTGGCAGGTTCGGGCGCGGGCGCGCTGGCGGGTGCCACCACCAGCGGCGGCAGCCCGGCGCGCTGGCGTGCTTCGTCCAGTGCGCCTTGCAGCTGCTTGCCCATGTCGCTGCCCGGATCTGCCTGGCGCACGGCACGTTCCCAGAGCTTGGCCGCGCCCAGGGCATCGCCCTTGTTGAAGGCGACGGTGCCGGCCAGCGCCAGCGCCTTCAGGTTGTCGGGCTCCAGCGCCAGGGCCTTGTTGATCAGCGCTTCGGGTTCGCCGTCGAGCTTGCGGCCGTTGGCGGTGGCCAGTGCGTCGGCATAGTCGGCCCAGGCCTGGGCGTCCTTCGGGCGCAGTTCCGTCACACGCTTGAAGGCGGGCGCGGCATCGGCCGGCCGGCCCAGCACGCTGTACGAGCGTGCCAGCATGGCCCAGCCTTCCGCGTCGTCGGGCTTCTCTTTCAGCCGCTGCGCCAGCTTTTCGGCCAGCGATTCGATCTGGGCCGGGCCCATCTGGTGGCTGCCGTCCGCGGCCGCCGGCGCCGCAGTGTTGCCGGGCTCCACGGCGAGCCCCTCGCGATTGCCGATCCAGGCGTATCCCGCCAGGCCGAACAACACCACGAAGACCACCAGGCCTGCCACCAGGCTGCGCGCAGGCCGTGCCTGGGGCTCGGGTGCTGGTGCTGCGGCGGCGGCCTGCGCGGCCTCACGGCCCTTGGCCTTGCCCTTGCCCTTGCCATCAGCCTTGGTGTCGAGCACGCTGGCCAGCAGTTCCTTCTCGAGCCGCTGGCGCGCGTCGCGCGCGTCGTCCCCGGTGAGTGCGCCGCTGGCGATCAGGCGGTCGATCTGGGCGATCTGGGTCTTCAGTTCATCGATTCGGGACATCGGCGCTCGCTTCGTCGTCGGGCACATCGGGGTCAAAGGCGTCGGCGCCCAGGCGTTGGCGGCGGCGCAGCACGAGGATCAGCGTGCCCAGTGCGCCCACCAGCAGCAGCGCGGGGCCCACCCACAACAGGGCCGTGCTGGCCTTGAAGGGCGGGCGGTAGAGCACGAAGTCGCCGTAGCGTTCGGTCATGTAGTCGGCGATCTCGCGCTCGGTCATGCCCTTGGCCAGCATCTCGCGGATCTGCTGGCGCAGGTCGACCGCGAGGCCTGCGTGTGAATCGGCGATGGTCTGGTTCTGGCACACCAGGCAGCGCAGTTCGGCCGCGATGGCCATCATCTGCGCTTCCTGCTTCGGGTTTGCGGCGGCGGGGGCCGCTTCGCCGGCGTGCGCCGCGCCACCCAGGGCGAGCAGGCAGGCCAGCACCGCGAGGGGGCGCCACCCTATGCGTTCAGCCATTCAGTTTCCTCAGCAGCGGTTCGATCTTGTCGCGCAGCACGGCGGGCGTGACCGGCCCGATGTGCTTGTAGCGAATGACACCTTCCTTGTCGATCACGAAGGTCTCGGGCACACCGTACACGCCGTAGTCGATGCCGATGCGGCCATCGGGGTCGAACACCGAATCGGCGTAGGGGTCGCCGAAACGCTTCAGCCAGCCCAGGCCGTCGGGGCGCTGGTCCTTGTAGTTCAGGCCGTAGATCGGCACCACACCACGGCGTGCGAAGTCCACCAGCACCGGGTGCTCATCCCGGCAGGCACCGCACCAGGACGCCCACACGTTGAGCAGCCACACCTTGCCGCGCAGATCGTCCTTGCGCAGCGTGCGTTCGGGCGCCGCCAGCGCGGGCGCCGCGAACGCCGGCGCGGGCTTGCCGATCAGCGGCGACGGGACCTCGCGCGGGTCGAGCTTCAGGCCCACGGCCAGGAAGACCGCGAGCACCAGGAACAGGGCCAGCGGCCACAGGAAGCGGCTCATCGACACCTGCTTGACAGTGCCGCTCGGCGCGGGCGCCGTCGGCTTCGTGCCGTCGGGCTGTTGTGCGCTGCTCATGCCTGACCTCCCGTGACGCTGCCGGCGGGCACCGTGGCAGCCTGCGTCTGCCGGGCGCGGTAGCGCCGGTCGCTGGCCGCGAGCACGCCGCCGAGCATCATGACCAGGCAGCCGCCCCAGATCCAGTTGATGAAAGGCTTGTGCTGCACCCGGACGATCCATTCGCCACTGGGCAGTTGCTCGCCCATGGAAACATACAGGTCCCGCACCGGGTTGCTGTCCACCGACGCTTCGGTCATCGGGTTGCTCTGCACGCGGTAGACGCGTTTCTCAGGCGCCAGCATGGCCACCGGCTTGCCGTCCTTGGTGACCTCCATCTGGCCCTGCATCGCCACGTAGTTGGCGCCCTGCACCTCGCGCAGCCCACGCATCTGGAAGCGATAACCAGCGATCTCGGTGCTGTCGCCGACGCCCATCTTCACGTCGCGCTCGGTCTCGTAGGTCTTGACCATCGCCACGCCGAAGGCAAACCCGGCCACGCCCAGGTGGGCCACCATCATGCCCACCATCGCGCGCGGCAGCAGGGCCACGCGGCCGGCCACGCTGCCCCCCCGCAGGCCCGGGCGCAGGCGCTCGAACAGGTCGGTGCCCACACTGGCCACGATCCAGTAGGCGAGCGCCAGACCGCCCGTGGTGACCAGCGAAATGCGACCCGCGGCCGCACCGGTGGCCAGCGCCGCCGCCACCGACAGCGGCAAGGCCCAGCGCAGGCGCCGGGCCAGCGAGCCGGCCTCGTCCTGCTTCCAGCGGGCAAGCGGGCCGATGCCCATCATCAGCAGCAGCGGCGCCATCAGCAGGCCGAACACGGTGTCGAAGTACGGCGGACCGACGGAGATCTTGCCCAGGCCCATGGCGTCGAGGAACAGCGGGTACAGGGTGCCCAGCAGCACCGCCCCGGTGGCCACCGCCAGCAGCATGTTGTTGACCAGCAGCATCGATTCCTTGGACAGCAGGCCGAAGCGCTGGCCCAGGCCCACGCTGGGCGCACGCCAGGCGAACAGCAGCAGCGAGGCGCCGATCACGAGCACCAGGAACGCCAGGATGAACAGGCCGCGCTTCGGGTCGGTGGCAAAGGCATGCACCGAGGACAGCACGCCCGAGCGCACGAGGAAGGTGCCCAGCAGCGACAGCGAGAAGGCCATGATCGCCAGCAGCACCGTCCAGACCTTGAAGCCACCGCGCTTCTCGGTCACGGCCAGCGAATGGATCAGTGCGGTGCCCACGAGCCAGGGCATGAACGAGGCGTTTTCAACCGGGTCCCAGAACCACCAGCCGCCCCAGCCCAGCTCGTTGTAGGCCCACCAGCTGCCCAAGCCGATGCCGAAGGTGAGGAAGATCCAGGCCGCGGTGGTCCAGGGGCGGGTCCAGCGGGCCCAGGTGGCGTCGAGCTTGCCGCCCATCAGCGCCGCGATCGCGAACGCATAGGCCACCGAGAACCCCACGTAGCCCATGTACAGCATCGGCGGGTGCGCCACCATGCCGGGGTCTTGCAGCAGCGGGTTCAGGTCGCGCCCGTCGGCGGCCGCGGGCAGCAGGCGCTCGAAAGGGTTGGAGGTGACCAGCGTGAACAGCAGGAACCCTGCGCCCACCAGCCCCAGCACGCCGAGGATGCGCGCCACGAACACGCGGGGCAGGCTGCGGCTGAAGCTGGCCACCGAGACCGTCCAGACGCTGAGCATCAGCACCCACAGCAGCAGCGAGCCCTCGTGGCCGCCCCAGACCGCCGCGATGCGGTAGGCCAGCGGCAGTGCGGAGTTCGAGTTCTGGGCCACGTACAGCACCGAGAAGTCGTGCCGCAGGAACGAAGCCATCAGGCAACCGAAGGCCGCCGCCACCAGCAGGAACTGGGCCCAGGCGAGCGGGTTGCCCAGCACCATCCAGTCGGCGCGGTTGCGGCGCGCACCTTCGAGCAGCAGGCCGCCCTGCAGGAGCGAGACGGCCAGCGCCATGATCAGCAGCAGCTGACCGAGTTCGGGAATCATTTCTTGCCCCCTTCGTTGAGCGTGCTGGCGATCTTGGCCTTGGCCTTGTCGGCCCGCTGCAAGGCATCGGCCGCCTCGGGCGGCATGTAGTTCTCGTCGTGCTTGGCCAACACCTCGCGTGCGGTGAACACGCCATCGCTGCCCAGCTGACCCTGGGCGACCACGCCCTTGCCTTCCTTGAACAGGTCGGGCAGCACGCCGTCGTAGCGCACCGGCACGTTCTGCGCGGTGTCGGTCACCACGAAGCGCACCGTCACGCCCTCGCGCACCACGCTGCCGGCCTGCACCAGGCCGCCCACCCGGAAGGTGCGGCCGGATGGCGCTTCCTTGGCGGCGATCTGGGTGGGCGTGTAGAAGAACACCAGGTTGCTGTTGAAGGCATTGAGCACCAGGCCGACCGCGACGCCGACGGCGGCCAGCACGCCCACCACGATGGCGGCACGCTTGTGGCGGGGTTTCATGGGGTGTTCTCCGGTTCGTTGCCGATGGCCTGCAATGCCGTCTTGAAGCGGTGCCGCGCCAGCAGTGGCTCGGCCAGCATGACCAGCAGCGTCACGCCATAGGAGCCCCACACATACAGGCCGTAGCCACCCATGTGCAGGAATTCGTCGAGCGAGTTCCAGTTCATCATCGTCGTCGTCCTCGCCTGCGTCAGCGGCGCAGTGCCTTGACCCAATCGGTGTCGCTCTCCTGCTCGAGCACGATCGCCCTCGCCCGTGTGAACACCACCGCGAAACTGTAGGCCCAGAAGCTGAAGGTCATCAGCAGCATGGCCGTCAGCATGATGCTGGCCATCTTGGGCGCGGCGGTCATGCTGATCGTGGAGCCCTGGTGCAGCGTGTTCCACCAGCGCACCGAGAAGTAGATGATGGGGATGTTCACCGCCCCCACCAGCGCCAGCAGTGCGCCGGCATTGGCGGCGCGGCGCGGGTCGTCGATGGCCTCGGTGAGCGCGATGTAGCCCACGTACAGCAGCAACAGGATGAACTCGGAGGTGAGCCGCGCGTCCCACACCCACCAGGTGCCCCAGGTGGGCTTGCCCCACAGCGCGCCGGTCCACAGCGCGATGAAGGTGAACATGGCGCCGGTGGGCGCCAGCGCGCGGGCGTACATCGAGGCCATGCGCGCGTTGAGCATCCAGCCCCAGGCGGCCCAGAACGCCATGACGAGGTAGATCAGCATCGACATCCAGGCCGCGGGCACGTGGATGAAGATCACGCGATACGCGTCGCCCTGCTGGAAATCGGTGGGCGCGATCGCGAAGCCGATGTAGAGCCCGGCTGCCGCCAGCAGCACCGTGGCCGCCCACAGCCAAGGGATCAGTGCACCGGACAGCGCGTAGAAGCGCGACGGTGCAGCGAAGGTCGTCCAGGTCAGCGGGGCTTGGCGCGCGGTCATGGCATGTGGTTCAGAAGCTCAATCGAGCGAAATGCGCAACGCGGCCGCGGTGGCCAGCGGAGCGCCCAGCAACGAGGCGATCAGGAACGCGCCCAGCAGCGAGAGATGGGCCTGGGCCGACATGCCCGCATCCACCGCGCCGACCGCGCCGGTGCCGAAGATCAGCGCCGGAATCGTGAGCGGCAGCACCAGCAGGAACACCAGCGCGGCCCCACTGCGCAGGCCCAGTGTCAGGGCCGCCCCCACCGCGCCCAGCAGGCTGAGCACCGGCGTGCCCAGCAGCAAGGTGAGCGCCAGGGTGCCGATGGCGGCGGCGTTCATGTCGAACAGCACACCGATCAGCGGCGACGCCAGCACCAGCGGCACGCCGGAGGAGAACCAGTGCGCGAGCACCTTGCCGAACACCAGCGTCACCAGCGACTGGGGCGCGAGCAGCATCTGCTCGAGCGAGCCGTCCTGGTGGTCGCTGGAAAACATCTGTGTCACTGAAAGCATCGCCGCGAGCAAGGCACACACCCACACAACCCCGGGTCCGATCTGCCGGAGCGTCTGAGGTTCCGGGCCGACACCGATCGGAAACAGCCCGGCGGCCACGACGAAGAAGCCCAGCGGCAGCAGTGCCTCGACGCGGCGGCGACGTGCGAGCAGCAGGTCGCGACGGGTGATGGACCACAGCACGCTCATGGCCGCGCCTGCTTGCCGAAGGGCCGCAGGCTTGGGGTGCGCGCCAGGTCGCGTCCATCGGGCTGTTGCGGTGCAGTCATTGAACGCGCCAGGGCTCCAGGTCGAGTTCGCCCGCACCGGCGAGTTCCACCGCCTGGTGGCTGGTCAGCAGCACGGCGCCGCCCCGGCGGGCATGGTCCTCGATCAAGCCGCTGAGCACGCCCACGCTGGCGCGGTCCAGGGCATCGAAGGGTTCGTCCAGGATCCAGGTGCGTGGCACATCGTCCAGCGCCAGGCGGGCCAGCGCACCGCGCCGGCGCTGGCCTTGCGACAAGGTGCGCACCGGCGCCTGCCGGCGCGACGCCAGGCCCAGGCGCTCGAGGGCGCGGGTGGCACGCCCGGTGGCGTCGTCCAGCCCAGCCAGGGCCGCCAGGAAGGCCACCGCCTCGGTGAGCGTGAGGTCGTCCTTCAGCGCATTGGCGTGCCCGATGTAGAGCGTGCCCGCGCGTGCGGCCGCGGCCGCATGCCGCCAGGGCTGCCCCTGCCACAGCACCTCGCCCTCGGCCGGGTGCGAGAGCCCGGCCAGGATGCGCATCAGGCTGGTCTTGCCGCTGCCGTTGGTGCCGCGCAGCCAGGTCACGCTGCCGGCGGGCAGTGCCAGGTCGAGGCCGCGAAAGAGCATGCGCCGCCCGCGCCGGCAGGCCAGGCCACGTGCGCTGAGCGCTGCGCTGGCGGGTGCGTGCATCGGCTGGGCAGACATCGGAGGGCGGAAGAATCGTGTGCATCGTGCGGGCCGGGAGATCCGGCCGCTGCGGACCGCATGCTAACGGGTGCCGACGAGCGATTCTTGACGGGCGTCAAGACCCGGACCGCCGCCTGGGTGGGAGGGGATGCCTGGCCTCATGCGCGGGCGCGCCGATGCGCAGGGGGCTTCACGTCCTCGTGCCGGGCCGGGCGCACCGGCTGGTGCTCGCGCGGCGCGCCCAGGATGATGGCGGTGGAGGTCTGGCTCAGCAGGCAGAAGCGCGACACCACCGCATCGAGGTGGGCCACGTCGATCACCGCGATCTCGAGGATCCAGCTGTCTTCGCCGGTGACGTTGAATGCGTTCAGGATCTCCGGAGTCTGCTGGATCTGCTTGAGCATGCGCGGGTAGTCCACCCGCGCCACACGCACGATGGCGCGGATGCCGTAACCCATCGCCTGCAGGTTCACTGTGGCGCGGTAGCCGGTGATCACCCCCGCCGCCTCGAGCTTGCGCACGCGCTCGGTGACCGCGGGCTGGGACAGGTGCACCCGACGGCCCAGTTCGGCCATCGCGATGCGCGCATCGGCCTGCAATTCGGCCAGGATGCGTGTGTCGTAGGCGTCCAGGCGCTGGGGTTCATTCATGTTGAAAGCCTAGCAGCGCTCGGGCCTGTATTTCAACGGTGCCTGCCCCGAGAAATCTTGAAACCTGCATGGCGCGGCCCGGGCTGGCCTTCTAGCATCGCACCATGCGAACACTCGTTGCAGGCCTGCGCTCCCCCCTGCCCCCGCTGGTGCTGGCGTGCCTGGCCGCCACCTGGCTGGTGTGGGGCTCGACCTACCTCGCGATCAAGGTGGCGTTGGTGGATTGGCCGCCGTTCCTGCTGATGGGCAGCCGCTTCGTGGTGGCCGGCGCGCTGCTGCTGGCCTGGATGCGCTGGCGCGGGCGGGCCATGCCCACGTTGCGCCAGTGGAGCCATGCCCTGGTCGTCGGTGCGCTGATGCTGGGGGGCGGCATGGGGGGCACCGCGGTCGCCGAACTGACGGTGGGCTCCGGGCTGGTGGTGGCCTTCATCGCGGTGGTGCCCCTGATGATCGCGTTGGCCAACCTGGCCTACGGCCTGCGGCCGGCGCGCGCTGAACTCACCGGCATCGTGGTCGGGCTGGCCGGCGTGCTGATGCTCACGCAAGGGGCCGGCTTCGGCGCATCGCCCGCGGGGCTGGCGGCCATCGTCGTGGCCTGCCTGGCCTGGTCGGTGGGCAGCGTGCTCAGCCAGCGCAGCCTGCCGCTGGCCCCCGGCGCGATGGGCTTCGCCAGCGAGATGCTGTGCGGCGGCGCGGTGCTGCTGCTGCTGTCGGCACTGGATGGCGAGACCGTACCCCGGCAGATGGGCGCGCCGGCGCTCGGGGCCTGGCTGTACCTGGTGGTGTTCGGCTCGTTGATCGCGTTCAATGCCTACATGGTGCTGCTCGCCCAGGGCTCGCCGGGCCTGGCCTCGAGCTACACCTTCGTCAACCCGGTGATCGCGATGCTGCTGGGCGTGGCGCTGGCCGGCGAGCGCATCAGCGCGGCCGAATGGCTGGCGGCCGGCGTCATCCTGCTGGGCGTGGTGCTGCTGCTGCGCGCACGCCGGGCCTGACGAGGGCCGCGGCAGCGGGAATGCGAGTTGCATGGTCCGGCCAGGCGGCACCTGGGCGCGGCCGAAGCCACCCGGTGCAAGGTGCTCGCGCAACCGGTCATCGCGCACTACGCACCCGAGAAGGGCACCGGATGGCACCGGCATGAGGCGGGGTTCCACCTCGTCGTCATGTTGCGTGGCTGGGCGCGGTTCATGTACGAAGACCAGGAAACGCTGGTCTCGGCGGGCGACTGCGTGCACCAGCGTCCGGGTGTGCGGCACCACCTGTTCGACTACTCGCCGGACAGGGAATACCTGGAGATCGTGGGCCCCGCCGAGTTCAAGACGATCGATGTCGACCCGGTGTGCGCGGTGCCCTCACCCCGGGGCTGGGGCCTGTGAGCCGGCGCCCCCCGGTCAGAACTCCACCTCGAGTTCGTCGATCGCCTCGGGCTCCTGCTGCGCTGCGGCGATCCACTCCTGCATCTCGGGCATGGCCATGATGCGCTGGCACCAGGCGGCGCTGGCCGCGTCGGGCACACGCACGTCGTAGGTGTGCAGCCGGGTGACAACCGGTGCGTACATCGCGTCGGCCATGCCGCGCACGTCGCCGAACAGGAACGGACCGCCATAGGTGGCCAGGCACTCCTGCCAGATGGCGAGCACACGCTCGATGTCGGTCTGCGCCCGGCTCCACACCTTGTAGCCGGGGTAGCGGCCCTTCAGGTTCATCGGCAAGGCCGAGCGCAGAGAGACGAAGCCCGAGTGCATCTCGCCACACACCGCACGGCAATGTGCGCGCGCCGCGCGGTCGTGCGGCAGCAAGCCGGCCTTCGGCCTGAGTTCGTGCAGGTACTCGGCGATGGCCAGCGTGTCCCACACCGTCACCCCCTGGTGGCGCAGGCAGGGCACCAGGATGGACGGCGCGAGCAGCAGCATCTCGGCCTTGGCGCCGGCATCGTCGGCGGGCAGCATCACCTCCTCGAACTCGAGCCCGGCGAAGCGGGCCAGCAACCAGCCGCGCAGCGACCACGACGAGTAGTTCTTGCTGCTGAGCGTGAGCGTGGTCTTTGACATGGTGGTGGGCTCCTGGGCTGCCCCCGGTTCGCAAGCGCTGTGCCAGCGTGGTGCATGGCCACCGCGGCACTCGCCTGGATTGGGTGGTCCGTTCCTTGCCTCGCCCTGGTTCGGCGCCGCTGGTCATCCTCGGCCACCGTGCCGTTCAGATGCTGTATCACACCTACCAGGCCCAGGTCGATTGGCTGTCACCCCTGCAGGGCCTGGCAACGGCGAGTTCGGCCTGGTTGCGGCATGGCCTGCCGCATTCGCCGATGGCGCGCCAGATCGCCTCCGCCTGCGAGGTGTTCTCGCGCCTGAGGCTCACGCACCGGCGCCCTTCGTTCGGCATCGATTCGGTGCTGCGGGGCGACCGTTGGGTACGCGTGCGCGAGCAGGAGGTGCTGCGCAGACCGTTTGCCACCTTGCTGCGGTTTGCCTGTGACGACACAGGTCCCGGCGACGAGGCACCGCTGCCCCGCGTGCTGGTGGTGGCGCCGCTGTCGGGCCACTTCGCCACGCTGCTGGGCGACACGGTGCGCACGATGCTGGCCGACCATGATGTCTACATCACCGACTGGCACAACGCGCGCGACGTGTCCTTGCGGCACGGCGGCTTCGGCCTGGGCGACTACGTGAAACAGGTGATCGGCTTCCTCGAGCACCTGGGCCCCGGCACCCACCTGCTCGCCGTGTGCCAGCCGTGCGTGCCCGCGCTGGCGGCGGTGGCGCTGATGGCCGCGAAGGATCACCCGGCGCAGCCCCGCAGCATGACCCTGATGGCCGGGCCGATCGACTGCCGCATCAACCCGACGCAGGTGAACGAGCTCGCCACAGGCCGGCCGATCGAGTGGTTCGAGAACAACCTGATCAGCCGCGTGCCGATGCGCTACGTCGGCGCGATGCGCCGCGTGTACCCGGGCTTCCTGCAGCTCACCGCCTTCATGAGCATGAACCCGCAGCGGCACCACCAGGCCTTTGCCAGCCTGTACGAGCAGCTGGCGGTGGGCGACACCGAGGCCGCCGAACGCACCTGCGCCTTTTATGACGAGTACTTTGCCGTCAACGACCTGCCAGCGGAGTTCTACCTCGAAACGGTGGCCGAGGTGTTCCAGCGCTTCGCCCTGGCCAAGGGCGAGCTGTTGGTTGATGGCGAGCGTGTGGACACGGCCAAGATCCGGCGCACCGCGCTGTTCACGGTGGAAGGCGAGCGGGACGACATCTGCGCCATCGGCCAGACCGTGGCCGCGCACGACCTGTGCCCGGGCATCCGGCCCTTCATGAAGACGCACCACGTGCAGCTGGGCGTGGGGCACTACGGCGTGTTCAGCGGGCGGCGCTGGCAGCAGCAGATCTATCCGCGGGTGCGCGAGCTGATCCACAGCCACGCCTGAGCGCCCCCCGGACGCCCCCGGGGCCGATGCAGCGCCGGGCTCAGCGCCCGGCCTGGCGCGCGGCCTCGCGAATGGCGCTGAGCGTGGTGCGCGAGGTGATCACGTCGCTGTCCAGCCGCAGGTGGATCAGCATCGGCGCACCAGCCTGCAGGGCCTGGGCAAACGCAGGCTCGAAGTCCTCGGTGCGTTCCACACGGGCCGCGCGCCAGCCATAGGCGCGCGCCAGCGCGGCGAAGTCGGGGTTGTACAGGTCGCTGCCGCTCACGCGGCCCGGGTACTCGCGCTCCTGGTGCATGCGGATCGTGCCGTAGCTGCCGTTGTCCACCACCAGGCTCACCAGCCGGCCCGCACCGCGGTTGGCGCCGTAGCCGGTGGCGGTGGCGAGTTCCTGGCCGGTCATCAGGAAGTCGCCGTCGCCGGCCACATTGACCACCGTGCGCTGCGGGTGCAGCAGCGCGGCCGCCACGGCCGCGGGCACGCCGTAACCCATGGCGCCCGAGGTCGGTGCGAGCTGGGTACGACCGTGGTGCTGCAGGCCGTGGTACCGCACGAAGCGGTGCAGCCAGCCGCTGTAGTTGCCCGCGCCGTTGGTGTACACGGTGTCGGGCGGCGCCAGGCGCTGCACGGTCTTCATCACCACCGCCAGGTCCAGCGGTGCCACCGGTGGGGCCACATGGTTGGCCTCGTAGTCGGCATGGGCGGCGGCAGCGGCATCGGCCCAGGGCACAGCGGGTGGCGCGGTCAGGGCTTCCAGTGCCTTGGCCGCGGTGGCCATCGAGGCCTGCAGCAGCAGGTCGGCCGCGTAGACACGGCCGAGTTCCTCGGCGCCGGCATGGATGTGCACCAGCTTCTGCGCCGGCCGGGGCGGGGTCAGCAGCGTGTAGCCGCCGGTGGTCATCTCGCCCAGGCGCACGCCGAGCGCGATCACCAGGTCGGCGTCCTTCACGCGTTGGGCCAGCCTGGGGTTGATGCCGATGCCCACGTCGCCGGCGTACAACGGATGGCGGTTGTCAAAGGTGTCCTGGAACCGGAAGCCGCAGCCCACCGGCAGTTGCCAGTTCTCGGCAAACCGCTGCAGCGCCTTGGCCGACTCGGCATCCCAGCCACCGCCACCGGCGATGACGAAGGGCCGCTGCGAGGCCAGCAGCAGGCTGCGCAGGTCGCGCAACGCGCCTGGTGCCGGCCAGGCCTGGGCGGGCTGCACGCGCGGCAGCACCGGGGCACGGGTGCGCTGGGTCAGCATGTCCTCCGGCAGCACCAGCACCACCGGGCCGGGCCGCCCCTGCATGGCGGTGTGGAAGGCGCGCGCCACGTATTCGGGCAGGCGGTCGGCATCCTGCACCTCGCCCACCCACTTGGCCATGCCCAGCGTGCCGGGGCCGAACATCTGGCGATAGTCCAGTTCCTGGAACGCCTCGCGGTCGCGCTGGTCGCTGGCCACCTGGCCCACGAACAACACCATCGGCGTGGAATCCTGGAACGCCGTGTGCAGGCCGATGCTGGCATTGGTGGCGCCCGGGCCGCGCGTGACGAAGCAGATGCCGGGCCGGCCACTGAGCTTGCCCTGTGCCTCGGCCATGAAGGCTGCGCCGCCCTCTTGCCGGCAGGCGATGAAGCGGATGCGCTCGCGGTGCTCATGGAAGCCGTCCAGCACCGCGAGGTAGCTCTCGCCGGGGACACCGAAGGCGGTGTCGATGCCTTGCGCCACCAGCGCCTCCACCAGCACATGGCCGGCGGGGCGGCCTTCGATGGCGGCGGTGGCAGGGGTGGTGGCGGGGGACAGGGGCGTTGCAGTCATCGGGGTACCTTCGGGCGGTGCCCGCCGGGCGTGGCCGCGAGGGGCGCCGGCTGGGCTCAAGCGGCCATTTTGGCGCCGGCCGACACGGTGCGTGCGCGCAGTGCGATGCCCTGCCCCACCAGCGCGGCCGAGCCCACGCCCAGCAGCAGTGCGCCCGCCGCAGCAAAGAAGATGCCGTGGGTCTGGCCGGCATCCATCATGCGGCCCAGCACCGGCGCGGCCAGTGCGAACCCCAGGTCCAGGCCCGAGTACACGGTGCCATAGACCCGGCCGGTGGCCCCGGGGGGCGCGGCACGCTTGATCAGCATGTCGCGCGAGGGCCCGGCCAGCCCCGCGCCCAGGCCTGCGGCGGCGGTGACCAGCATCGCCAGCGTTCCGGACAGCCACTGCAGGCCCACCAGTGCGAGCAGCGCCGCGGCCACCAGCAGACACAACGCGATCACGCGCTCCAGCCTCGCCACGCGGGCCACCAGGAACCCGCCCAACACCATGCCCAGCGCACCGCACAGCATGTAGCCGGTGACCACCAGCGAGCTCAGCGAAAGCGGCAGCCCGTACATCGCCTGCAGCGCCGGGCCCGCAAAACTCTGCACCGCGCTGAGCGTCACGGTGGTCCAGAAGAAGAACGAGAAGCACAACCACACCGACGGCAGCTTCAGGAAGGCCATCGCGTGTTCGCCCGCCGGCGCGGCCGCCGCCGCGCCGGGCTGCTGGTGGGCCCAGGTGCCCTGGCGGTCGTCGATGGCGTCGCGCTGCCACAGCAGCAGCGCGAGCACCAGCGCCGCATACGCGGCGGCGCCAAGGTAGGCCAGGCGCCAGGAGCCGGTGGCGGTGGTGATGCCGGCCAGGAACACCGGCGCCAGCGCCCAGCCCAGGTTGCCGGTGATGCCGTGCACCGAGAACGCGTGCCCCAGCCGCGCGACGGACACACGCTTGTTCAGGATCGTGAAATCGGCGGGGTGGAACGGCGCATTGCCCAGGCCCGCCAGCGCGGCCGCAAGCATCAGGCCGGCATAGCCCTGGGCCATGGCCGCCGCAAGCGCTGCGGCCACGAAACACACCATCGCGCCCAGCAGCACGGGCCGCGCGCCGATGCGGTCGACCACGAAACCGCCCAGCGCCTGGCCGATGCCCGAGATCACGAAGAACACGCTGACCAGCAGGCCCAGTTCCGAGTAGCTCAAGCCGAAGTCGCGGATCAACCACGGGAACATCGGCGGCAGCAGCATGTGGAAGAAGTGCGAGCTGCCGTGCGCCAGGCCGATCAGGCCGATCGTGCGGGCGTCCTGGCGCAGCGGCACCGGCGTGGGGGAAACCAGCGAGTTCATGGCCCGATGGTAGGCGGCGCCTGCTCGGCCGGTTTACGATAGCCAGTCAATTTCTGTCGAATTCATGCCAAGCCAAGCCGTGCCCGTGCGCCAGCCGCCCCGCAAGCCTGCACGCGAGCGCGTGCCCCCGCTGGCGCCGCAGCTCTACCAGCCCGGCGCGGCGCGCCCGTTGCGCGCAAAGCGGCGCCGCCTGTCGGCCGACTCGGAGGTGCTGCCCCACAGCCACCCGTGGGCCCAGATCGCGTTCTCCACCGTGGGATCGGTGCGCATGACGGCCGCGCACGGCACCTACCTCGTGCCGCCGTCGCGCGCCTTGTGGATTCCCCCCGGCGTGGAACACGCCGTCACGGTGGTGGACGATGCCGAGCTCGTGACGCTCTACCTGCACCAGCCGCGGGGTCACTGCGGGCCGCAGCTGCCACGCGCCCAGCAGGCACCGTGGCGCCAATGCCGGGTGCTCGAGGTGAGCGACCTGTTGCGGGCGCTGGTGTTGCAGCTAGACGATGCGCCCGATGTGCCCGACGCCCCTGCACGCCCGCCCGAGGCGCTGCGGCGGGAGAAGCTGCTCGCCGCCCTGGTGCTGGACGAGCTGCGCCGTGCGGCGCCCGTGCGCCTGGGCGTGGCCCTGCCCAGCGACAAGCGCCTGCGCGCACTGTGCCTGGCGGTGCTGGACGATCCGGCGCGTCACCGCACGCTCGATGCCTGGGCCCAGGATGCCGGTGCCAGCGGACGCACGTTTGCGCGGCTGTTCCGCCTGCAACTCGGCGTGAGCTTTGGCCAATGGCGTCAGCAAGTGTTTCTCACCCGGGCGCTCGCGCTGGCGGCGCGGGGCCAGCCGATGTCCCAGATTGCCGGCGAACTGGGCTATGCCAGCGCCAGTGCGTTCACGGCGATGGTGCGGCGAACGGTCGGCCAGCCGCCCAGCCGATTCTTCGCCGCCGGGGCCTGAACAGCCGGCATGGCCCGGTACATCGAGAAACGCCTGCCGGACACGCCGCTCCTACAGTGGGCCCACCTGAATGGAGCCCATGATGTTGCGCACGCTGTTTGGTGACCTCGCGCCCCGGCGCATGCCAGCCTCCCACGAGCCGGACGACACCCGCCCGTACCCGGACGACGCGTCCGACAGCCTGATGCTGGGGCTGCGCACGCGCACGGCCCAGCGGGAGAACGTCACCGACGTGGTGGTCGATGCCTCCCCCGCCGCCTCGATGCGCGCCCACTTCGCCGCGACCCGCGCCGACCTGGAGCAGGCCAGCGCCATGATCACGCTGCTGGATCCGTCGCGCCTGTGGGCGCCGCAGGTGATCCGGGCCTTGTCCGACGCTGCGGGCCAGGCGGTGGAACGCCTGGCGCTGCGTGAGCGCGGCACCTTGCGCACCCTGGCCGTGATCGAGCGCACCACGGTGCCGCGGCGCGGCACGCCGCCGCTGAAGGTCTACCACGCCGACATCCGCGCCACCGGGCTGGAGCAGGAGGAAATCGCCAACGCGCTGGCCGAAGGCAGCCACATGACCGCCGTGGTGATCGGTGCGATGCAACCGCATGCCGTGATGGCACTGCTGCGCTCGATGCTGGCCGCCACCCGGCAGCCGGAGTGGCGCTGCCCCTGGCTGGTGTTCCTGCTGCCGCCCGGCGCGGCCGGGCTGCGGCAGCGCATCCTGGACCAGGACTGGCCCTCGCAGATCCATGTGGCCGCCATGTCCGAATCCCTCACCGGCGCGTCCAGCGTCTGGAACACGGTGCTGACGGCCTGGGAGGCCGCGGCGGTGGCCCGCCACCCGCCCGCCGCCCTGGCGCCGGGCGACGGCGGCCCGCCCGTGCACCCCGACGCGGTGGCCCGTGCATTGGGTGTGGTGGCCCGCACCGAGGGCCTGCTGGCCTGCGGCCTGGTGAACCTGTCCTGCGGTGACCTGCTCGCCAGCGAATCACGCGACGGCCAGACCCACGGGCTGGCCCCGATGGCCGCCGCGTTGTGCGCTGCGCGGCAGGCCCACCTCACCGCTGCCGGCCACAGCAACCCGGCACCCGACGAACTGCTGGTGACCACCGGTGCCCAGCAGGCCATGCTGCGCACCTTGTCCACCTCTGCCACGCTGGGCATGGTGGCGATGGTCGATCGGAACCAGGTCAACCTGGCCTTGCTGCGATTCAGGTTGATGGAAGCGGAAAAACATCTCATCTGACGACATTTGCCACCCCCATGGACGACGGAAGCCGATCAAAATGAACTCTGATCTTTCCGGCATGAGGGCTGTCCATGGACTTCTCGTCCGTCCACAACATCCATGAATCCGCAGTCTTCGAGGCCGTCTCGCTCGCAGCGCCGCGTTATCCCGTCGTGGCGGCCAGCCCCGACCTGCTGGCCGACGTGGCCTGCGTGGCGCTGAACCGCGTTTCGCCACGCTACATCCGGCACGACGTCGACCTCGCGTTCTTCCTCACCGAGCGCGAACGCGCCGAAAACGAACGCGCCATCAACGAGGCGGTGGACCACGCCTTCAACTTCGTGCAGGCGCGCCACGCGATGGCGGCCAGGCGGTGACGCCTTGTTGAACGATCCCGCTCCGCCGCGCCCGACCCCGGGCACCGAAGATGCCTGGGCGAGCACCCGCTCGATGACGGGCATCAAGACGCAGTGGATGGGCGACGAGGAGTCCTACCTCGCCACCACCAGCAAGGCCATCGGGCGCCGCATCGACGACGAGCAGCACGAGCTGTTTGTCGTCTGCGACCCGGCCGAGGCCCTGCAGCAGCAGTTCGAACACCACACGCCCGAGTTCATCACGCTGCACGAGATCGGCCTCGATGGCTCGCTGCACCTGCTGCGCGCCGTGGCGCGTGCCACGCGGCGCAAGGTGCAGCAACTGGTGGTGCGCCGCCAGGGCTTCGGCCTGCCGCTGGCCACGCTGCAGTTCGTGGAGCTGCCCGGCCCGGCCAACGCGCCGCTGGTGCGCATCTACAGCACCCAGGTCGAGGTGGCCGACGAAAGCCAGCGCATCGAGCTGGCCAAGGTGCTGCTGGGCCACAGCCGGCTGGGCGTGTTCCTGGTCGGCCGCGGCGCCCCGGCGCAGAACACCGCCCGCCTGCAGCCGCTGAGCGACGCGATGTACGACACCACCTGGCGCAACCGGCACCTGATGTGGCTGCCGATCGGCCCCGACGCCGCCACCGGCGCCCCCAATTCGCTGGGCGGGCGACGCAGCGTGGTGCAGATGCACAGCGCCCCGCACAGCGCCGACCTGGCCCATGCCTGGCCGATGATCAGCTCGGTCTGGGACCAGCTGCGTGCTGGCGGTCCGGTGACGTTGGCGCATTTCACGCCGTCGCCGGCCCCGCCGCCACCATTGCCCGCGCCCGCCGCGGCCGCGCCGGCGGCTCGGCCACCGTTGCCGATGCGGCCGATGCCGCCGACGCAGCCCATGCCGATGGACGCGGAGCCGATCAACACCGCGATGTGGCAGGACTACGTGCGCGAGCTGGCCGCCATTCCCGGCATGTTGAGCTGCTGCGTGTTCGAGCGCGAGACCCAGCGCCCGATCGCCCATGCTGGTGGCCGCCCCGGGGCCGCCACCTTGGCGGCGCGGGGCAGCGCCCTCTTCGACAGCCTGTGCAGCACCGCGCAGGCGCTCGGCCTCGCCGCCGGCCAGCCGGACCTGGCGCTCACCCTGGCCGAGCACCACGTGCTGCTGCATCCCTTCGAACGGCACCCAAGGCTGCTGCTGCATGCGGTGCTCGATGCGCACCTGGCCAACCTGACGCTGGTGCGCATGAAGCTGCACCGGCTGGATCCCGGAGAGTTCGGCCCCCTGCACGACTGATCACGCGGCGGCACCCTGCTACCAGGGGCGCCCCGGCCGGAACGGCCCGGCCGGCCGTGTGCCCACGCGCTGTGGGCTACGATGTCGCCCCGCGATTGCACGAGGCGTCCGCCGTGAGCCGTCAACTGTTCGACTACACCCTGCAGCAGGCCAGCGGCGCGAGCTGCGTGGCGCATGCCTGGGCCCAGGTGCCGGTGGCGCCCTCGCCCGCACGGCGCCAGGCCTTGATGAGCGAGCTCAGCGCGCGGCTGAAACGGGGCGATGCGGTGCTGGTGGCGCACTACTACACCGACGGCGACCTGCAGGACCTGGCGCTGGCCACTGGCGGCTGCGTGGCCGATTCGCTCGAGATGGCGCGTTTCGGACGCGACCACCCCGCCCCCACCCTGCTGGTGGCCGGCGTGCGCTTCATGGGCGAGACAGCCAAGATCCTCTCGCCGCACAAGCGCGTGCTGATGCCCGACCTGGAGGCCACCTGCTCGCTCGACCTGGGTTGCCCGGCCGACGAGTTCACCCGTTTCTGCGATGCGCACCCCGAGCGCAAGGTGGTGGTCTACGCCAACACCAGCGCCGCCGTGAAGGCGCGTGCCGACTGGATGGTCACGAGCTCCTGCGCGCTGGCCATCGTGAACCACCTGAAGGAACAGGGCGAGAAGATCCTCTGGGCACCCGACCGTCACCTGGGCCGCTACATCGCCGAGCAGACCGGCGCTGACATGCTGCTGTGGGATGCGGCCTGCATCGTGCACGACGAGTTCAAGGGCATCGAGCTCGAGCTGCTGCGTCGCGAACACCCGCGTGCCAAGGTGCTGGTCCACCCCGAGTCGCCGGCCTCGGTGGTGGCGCAGGCGGACGTCGTCGGCTCCACCTCGCAACTGCTGAAGGCGGTGGTGGAGGGGGACGCACCCGAGTACATCGTCGCCACCGACTCGGGCCTGATGCACCGCATGCGGCAGCTCGCGCCCGGCAAGCTGCTGATCAAGGCGCCCACCGCCGGTGAAAGCGCCACGTGCAAGAGCTGCGCGCATTGCCCGTGGATGGCGATGAACACCCTGCAGGGCCTGCTCGATTGCCTGGACGACGGCCACGGCGAGGTGCTGGTCGACGAAGCGGTGCGGGCCAAGGCCCTGGGCTGCATCGAGCGCATGCTCGATTTCACCGCCGCCCAGGCCCAGCGTCCGGCCGCCACCGGCCTGGTCCCCAACATCGGTGCCGCCTGACCCCCATCCCCATGTTCGACCACAACGAAACCCTGGAAGAGGCCCGCGGCCGCAACATCCGCGATGCGCTGCGCGAAGACATCGGCACCGGCGACTGGACCGCGATGCTGGTGGACCCGGCCCGCACCGTGCGTGCGCGCGTGATCACCCGCGATGCCGCGGTGCTGTGCGGCCGCGAGTGGTTCGACGGCTGCGTGCTCGCGCTGGATGCCAACGCCCAATTGACGTGGCACCAGGCCGAGGGCGCCGACATGCTGCCCGGCAGCACCGTGGTCGAGATCACGGCGCGGGCACGGGCCCTGCTGTCGGCCGAGCGCTGCGCGCTGAACTTCCTGCAGCTGCTGTCGGCCACCGCCACCCACACCCGCGCGCATGTGCGCGCCATCGAAGGGGCCTCGCCCAACCCGCGCGGCTGTGCAGTGCTGGACACCCGCAAAACACTGCCCGGCCTGCGCCAGGCCCAGAAATACGCGGTGCGCGTGGGCGGCGGCCAGAACCAGCGCCTGGCGCTGTGGCACGGCATCCTGATCAAGGAGAACCACATCGCCGCGGCCGGGGGGGTGGGCGCGGCCATGCGGGCCGCGCTGGCGCTGAACAGCGGCGTGGAGATCCAGATCGAGGTGGAAAACATCGCCCAGCTGCGCGAGGCGCTGGATGCTGGCGCGCGCAGCGTGCTGCTGGACAACTTCAGCCTCGACGCCACGCGCGAGGCCGTGGCCTTCACCGCGGGCCGGGCGCTGCTGGAAACATCGGGCGGCGTCACGCTGCCGCAGATGCGAGAGATCGCCGCCACCGGCGTGGACCGCATCTCGCTGGGCACGCTGACCAAGGATGTCAGCGCGGTGGACTACTCGATGCGGGTGCTCGACGCACTGTGAGCCGGCCGCCGGGCGGCGCGTCCCGGCAGCACGGTGGGAAAGCTCGCCGGCAGTGGCCCCGGGTGGTCCAGGCTGAAGTGCAGGCCGCGGCTTTCCGGCCGCGCCAGGGCCGAGCGCACGATCAGCTCGGCGCACACCGCCAGGTTGCGCAGCTCCAGCAGGTCGGGCGTGATGCGGAAGCTCGCGTAGTACTCGTTGATCTCGCCCTGCAGCAGCGCAATGCGACGCAGCGCGCGCTCCAGCCGCTTGTTGCTGCGCACGATGCCGACGTAGTTCCACATCAGCAGGCGCAGCTCGTCCCAGTTGTGGGCGATGACCACCTGTTCGTCGGCATCCTCCACCCGGCTTTCGTCCCAGGCGGGCAGCGCCTGGCCCGGCTGTGGCGCCCGCGCCAGAATGTCGTGCGCGCTGGCGTGGCCCAGCACGATGCATTCGAGCAGCGAATTGCTGGCCAGCCGGTTGGCGCCGTGCAGGCCGGTGTAGCCCGTCTCGCCGGCCACGTACAGGCCGGGCAGATCGCTGCGCCCGTGCAGGTCGGTGACCACGCCGCCGCAGCTGTAGTGCGCCGCCGGCACCACCGGGATGGGCTGGCGCGCGATGTCCAGCCCCAGCGCCAGGCAGCGCGCGTGGATGGTGGGGAAGTGCTCCCGCAGCTTGGCCTCGCCCAGGTGGGTGGCGTCCAGCCACACGTGGTCGAGGCCGTGCTTCTTCATCTCGAAGTCGATCGCACGGGCCACGATGTCGCGCGGCGCCAGCTCGGCCCGGGCATCGTGCGCGGGCATGAAGCGCGGGCCCCAGGGCTCCTCGGCGCCGGGGATGGGCAGGCGCAGCACGCCGCCCTCGCCGCGCAGGGCCTCGGTAATCAGGAAGACCCGGTCCTGCGGGTGGTACAGGCAGGTGGGATGGAACTGGATGAACTCCATGTTCGCCACCCGGCACCCGGCACGCCAGGCCATCGCCACGCCGTCGCCGGTGGCGGTGTCGGGGTTCGAGGTGTAGCGGTACACCCGGCCCAGGCCGCCGGTGGCCAGCACCACGGCCGATGCCGGCAAGGCCAGCACCTGGCGCTGCTGCACGTCCAGCGCGTACACGCCCAGGCAGGCGGGTTGATCGCTGCCCACGTGGCGGTGCGTGATGAGGTCCACCGCCATGCAGTGCTCGCGCAGCGTGATGTTCGGGTGCGCCCGGGCGCGCGCCAGCAGCGCCTCGTGGATGGCGTGGCCCGTGGCATCGGCCGCATGGGCGATGCGCCGCACGCCATGGCCGCCCTCGCGCGTGAGGTGCAGGCCCAGCGGGCCCGCCGCGTCCGGCGTGAGCGACACGCCCTGCTCGAGCAGCCAGCCGATGGCCCGGGCGCTGTGCTCGGACACGAAGTGCGCGGTGGCGTGGTCCACCAGGCCGGCGCCGGCGGTTTCGGTGTCGTGCACATGGGCGTCCACGCTGTCGTCGCTGCCCAGCACGCCGACGATGCCGCCCTGCGCCCAGGGGGTGGCGGCATCGTGCAGGGAGCGCTTGGCGAGGATCATCACCGGGCGATGCGCCGCGATCTCGAGCGCGGCGCTCAGGCCGGCGAGGCCGGCACCGATGATGACGACGGTGTCTTCGGAGGTTCCCATGGTGGCGGCCGATTCTACGTTCGTGTCATCAGCCCGACACATAACGCACAAGCAACACGGCCGCCCGAAGGCGGCCGTGGGGTTTGCGACGCCGGGCCGGACGCCCCGCCGTCGCCTCAGTGCAGCTGGCGCCCGAACTCGAACTGGCCGTCCTTCACGTCCACCGGGATCACGTCCTTCGGCCCGAAGCGGCCCTGCAGGATGAGCTTGGCCACCGGGTTCTCGATGCGGTGCTGGATCGCGCGCTTGAGCGGCCGCGCGCCGAACACCGGATCGAAGCCCACCTTGGCCAGCTCGGACAAGGCCTGGGCCGAGACCTCCAGCTTCATGTCCATCTTCTCGATGCGGGCCTCCAGGTACTTGAGCTGGATCTTGGCGATCGATTCGATGTTCTTCTGGTCCAGTGCGTGGAACACCACCGTCTCGTCGATGCGGTTCAGGAACTCGGGACGGAAGTGCTGCTTCACCTCGCCCATCACCGCCTCGCGGATGAGCTCCGGGTCCTGGCCTGCCATCTGCATGATCATGTGCGAGCCCAGGTTGCTGGTCATCACCACGACCGTGTTCTTGAAGTCCACGGTGCGGCCCTGGCCGTCCGTCAGGCGGCCATCGTCCAGCACCTGCAGCAGCACGTTGAACACGTCCGGGTGTGCCTTTTCCACCTCGTCGAGCAGGATCACGCTGTAGGGCTTGCGGCGCACCGCTTCGGTGAGCGTGCCGCCTTCGTCGTAGCCCACGTAGCCCGGGGGCGCGCCGATCAGGCGGCTGACCGAGTGCTTCTCCATGAACTCGCTCATGTCGACGCGCACCATGTGGTCCTCGCTGTCGAACAGGAAGCCGGCCAGCGCCTTGCACAGCTCGGTCTTGCCCACGCCGGTGGGGCCGAGGAACAGGAAGCTGCCCAGCGGGCGGTTCGGGTCGGACAGGCCTGCGCGCGAGCGGCGGATCGCATCGGCCACCGCGACGATGGCCTCATCCTGGCCCACCACGCGCTCGTGCAGCTTGGTTTCCATCTGCAGCAGCTTGTCGCGCTCGCCCTGCATCAGCTTGCTCACCGGGATGCCGGTGGCGCGCGAGACGACCTCGGCGATTTCCTCGGCGCCCACCATCGTGCGCAGCAGCTGCGGGGCCCTGCCCTCACCGGCCTTGCCGGCCTTGGTCTTGCCGGTTTCCTTGGCCTGGGCTTCCTTCAGGCGCTTGTCCAGCTCGGGCAGGCGGCCGTACTGCAACTCGGCCACCTTGTTGAAATCGCCCTTGCGCTTGAGCTCCTCGATCTGGTGCTTGATGCGGTCGATTTCCTCCTTCAGCTGGGCCGAGCCCTGGGCGGTGGCCTTCTCGGCCTTCCAGATCTCTTCCAGGTCGGCGTACTCGCGCTCGAGCTTGGCGATCTCTTCCTCGATCAGGCCCATGCGGCGCACCGAGGCTTCGTCCTTTTCCTTGCGCACCGCCTCGCGCTCGATCTTGAGCTGGATGATGCGGCGGTCGAGCTTGTCCATCACCTCGGGCTTGGAGTCGATCTCGATCTTGATCTTGGCCGCGGCCTCGTCGATCAGGTCGATGGCCTTGTCGGGCAGGAAGCGGTCGGTGATGTAGCGGTGGCTCAGTTCGGCCGCGGCCACGATGGCCGGGTCGGTGATCTCGACGCCATGGTGCACCTCGTACTTCTCCTGCAGGCCGCGCAGGATGGCGATCGTGGCCTCGACGCTGGGTTCGTCCACCAGCACCTTCTGGAAGCGGCGCTCGAGCGCGGCGTCCTTCTCCACGTACTTGCGGTATTCGTTCAGCGTGGTGGCGCCGATGCAGTGCAGCTCGCCGCGCGCGAGCGCGGGCTTGAGCATGTTGCCGGCATCGATGGCGCCTTCGGCCTTGCCGGCGCCCACCATCGTGTGCAGCTCGTCGATGAACAGGATGATGCGGCCTTCGTCGGCGGCCACTTCCTTCAGCACGGCCTTCAGGCGCTCCTCGAACTCGCCACGGTACTTGGCGCCGGCCAGCAGGCCCGCCATGTCCAGCACCAGCACACGCTTGTCGCGCAGGGTGTCGGGCACCTCGCCGGCCACGATGCGCTGCGCCAGGCCTTCGACGATGGCCGTCTTGCCCACGCCCGGCTCGCCGATCAGCACCGGGTTGTTCTTGCTGCGGCGCTGCAGCACCTGGATCGCGCGGCGGATCTCGTCGTCGCGGCCGATCACCGGGTCGAGCTTGCCCTGGCGGGCGCGTTCGGTCAGGTCCAGCGTGTACTTCTTCAGGGCCTCGCGCTGGCCTTCGGCCTCGGCCGAGTCGACCTTCTGGCCGCCGCGCACCGCGTCGATCGCGGCTTCCAGCGACTTGCGGGTCAGGCCGTGGCCACGCACGATGCCGCCGATGTCGCTCTTGGCATCGGCCAGCGCCAGCAGGAACATTTCGCTGGCAATGAACTGGTCGCCGCGCTTGGTGGCTTCCTTGTCGGCCGCCTGCAGCAGCTGCACCAGGTCGCGCCCCGGCTGCACCGGGCCGCCGCCCTGCACGCTGGGCAGGCCGTTGTTGGCGGTGTCCATCGCCGTCTTCAGCGCGGCGGTGTTGGCGCCGGCGCGGTCGAGCAGTGCCTTGGGGCCGTCCGGCTGGGTGAGCATCGCGGCCAGCAGGTGGCTGGGCTCGATGTAGGGGTTGTCGCGGGCAACGGCCAGGCTCTGGGCATCGGCCAGGGCCTGCTGGAAGGCGGTGGTAAGCTTGTCAACGCGCATGGGAATGTCCTCCGGTTGCGGAGGGATCTTGGGGGCCGCGCGTCGAAATCAAGGCCCCGGGCGCCGAATGGTTTCGGCCAGCCCGGGGTGGGCTTGCGCCAGATCAGGTGGCGGGTGTGGGCTGGGTGCTGCCCATCTGCCGCATCGAGGTGGTCATCGCCGCCAGCACCACGGCCACCAGCAGCACGCCCGCGCCGGTGAACAGCGAGGCCAGCGACACCACCCGCAGCAGCGCGCCGGCGGCCACGGCCGACAGCGGTGCCAGGCCGACGAAGACGAACATGAACAGGCTCATCGCCCGGCCCATCATGGCCGGCGCCACCCGGCGCTGCAGCCAGCTGAACACCATCACCTGCATGAAGCCGCTCATCGTGCCGATGGCCAGCAGCAGCGCCGCGCCCTGCCACACCGCGCTGATGTGGCCCATGGGCATGAAGAGCAGGCCCACCAGGCCATCGATCGTGAGCACGGTCATGCCCAGCGTGCCGATGCGCCAGTGCGGGCGCAGGCCGGCCGCGGCCAGGCCGATCAGCGTGCCCGCCCCGTGCGCCGCCAGCATCGTGCCCAGGCCGGCGGCGCCCAGCGCCGGCATGCTCTTGGCCAGCACCGGCATCGCCGTGTGCACCGGGCCGGCGATGAACAGGCTCACCACCGCGCCGTAGCCCAGCAACGCGCGCAGCTCACGATCCGCCCAGAAGCTGCGCAGGCCCTCGGCCACGGCCGACAGCACGGCCTGCCGCGCCGGTGCCGGGGCCGGGCGGGTGACCACCTTGGCCAGCGTCCAGGCCGAGACCGCGAAGCTCAGCGCATCCAGCCCGAAGGCCAGCGCCACGCCCAGCGCATCGTTGCCGCCCTGGGCCGGGTCGCCGCCGGAGAACGCGATCAGCAAGCCGGCCATCATCGGGCCCAGGAGCAGCGAGAGCTGCCGCATGCTCATCATCAGCCCGTTGGCCGCGGGCAGCTGCGCCGGCGCCACCACCTGCGGCAACATCGAGCTGGCCGCCGGGATGCTGAAGGCGGTGGCCAGGCCGATGCCCAGCGCCAGCGCGTACATCATCCACAGCGTCAGCGTGCCGGTGCCCACGCCCACCGCCAGCAAGGCCAGCAGCGCGGTGTTGACCAGCTTGGTGACCATCAGCACGCGCTGCGGCGAGTGGCGGTCGACGAAGGCACCGCCGATCAGGATGAAGGCCGCACGCGGGATGCCCATCACCGCCAGCACGGTGCCCAGCACCAGCGGATCGTTGGTCATGCGCAGCACGGCCCAGGGCAAGGCGATCAGCGTGAACTGGTCGCCCAGCTGCGAGATCAGCGCGCCGACGAACAGCCAGCGCAGGTTGCGGTCGCGCAGCAGCGCGCCGCGAGGAGTCGCGGTCGACATGGAAGCTCCTTGTGGGGGCGAGGGGCGGCCGTTCAGGCCTGGACGGCTTGCGTCGTGCCGTGTGCGGTGCCGGGCGGCGCCGGCCGGGGCCCGTTGAGCAGGCGGCCCACCCAGGTGTGGCGCACCAGCAGCTGGTAGCTCGCCAGCGCGAAGGCCGTGGTGAGCGCGATGTTGGCCAGCATCTTCCAGCCCGCGGCCACCGGCCAGCCAAACACCAGCGCGCCGAATCCAACCGTGCCCAGCATGTGCACCAGGTACACCCAGTACGAGCTTTCAGACAGGTAGCCCAGCACCGCATTGCGCTGTGGCAGGTAGCGCAGGAAGGCACCGATCAGGCCAAGGCTCCACAACCAGGTGGCAGCGTTGTAGGCCAGCGCGATCCAGGCCTCGGCCAGCGGCAGGGCTGCGCCACGCTTGGCGGCATCCATCAGCGCACCGCTGGCCAGGAAGAACGGCAGCCCAGCCAGCAGGAAGGCGAGATGGCGCCGCGTGTACCAGGCCAGCAGCTCGCCGCGGGCGCCGAACAGCGCCAGACCGAAGGCGAAGAACAGGCCGTTGTGCACCCACTCGGCCAGCGGCGGCAGCAGCGAGCCCATCGGCGCGACGATGCCGTGCGGATACGCTGCGCCCACCGCCGCCAACGGCAGGGCCAGCACGATGAAGCCCCACCACGCGCCGCCCAGTCGGCGCAACAGCCGTGCCGGGGCCTCCAGGCAGGCCGCCGGCAGGCGCTTGGCCAAGGTGCCGACAACGGCGGTGAGCACCACGAACCACCACAGCTGGTACAGGAACCACAGGTGCATGGTGTTGAGCAGCGGCTTGTTGCCCATCTCCGGCCGCAGCGTCAGGTCCAGGCCCCAGTCGCCGGTCTTGCTGCGGTACAGGTACACCAGCACCAGCAGCGTCATGCCGAACGCGATGGGCGGCCAGAACACCAGGAACGGCAATGCCACGCGCTGGAACCGGTGGCTCAGCATGCCGCGCAAGCCGCGCCGCTGGACCAGCAGCGCGGCGAAGAAGCCGGCCACGATGAAGAACACCGGCATGCGAAAGGTGTGGATCAGGGCCACCAGCAGGTCGGCCCAGGGCGTGGTGGCCGTGTCGCGCCACGGCAGCGGCGAGAAGCCGGCAATGTGCTGGGCCGCCACGTGCAGCACGATGCCCAGCCACATCATGGCCGCGCGCAGGTTGTCGAGGGAGTGCAGTCGTTGCGAGGTGTCCATGCCCCGTACTGTGCACCCTGACGTGGCGTGAGGGTCAAGCGCCTTGGTGCGGACCTTCCGGCGGCCGCTCGCCACCCGGTTGCGCCTCGGCCATGCGCCACAGGAACTCGCGCGCCGCCGGCACCAGCGGCATGGTGTCGCGCAGCAGCGGCTCGTTGCGATAGGCGCGCTGCAGCTTGGCGTCCAGCGCCGGGTCGCCCCGGCAGGCGCGCTGGCGGATCTCGTGCCAGCGCTTCAACAGGGCCTGCACCGCGGGCGCATCGGGCGCTGGCTTTTGCGCCGCCACGGCCAGCACCTCGGCGGTGAAGCTGGCCCACTCGGCGTCGGCCACCGGGCCCAGGCGCTTGAGGTCGTCCATGCTCATGTACTTGCACATCAGCCCGATGCGCAGCTGCACGGCTTGCTCGATGTACTGGATCATGCCCAGGTTCGGCCGCGGGCCGGTGTGCACGCGCGGCTCGGCCAGGTACATCTGGCCCCAGCGCTCCATCAGGTCGTAGTCGCCGCGCATCCAGGTGTACATCAGGTTGGCCCACCGCTGGGCAAAGGGCTGCACACGCGGGTCGGTGGCAGGCACGCCCTCGGCCATCAGCGACTTCACCTCGCCCACCAGCTTTGTCAGCTGGGACTCGACGGCGGACCAGTTCTCGAAGATCTGCTTGGTCTCGGCGGCACTGAAGTACTGGTCGCACGCACTCATCAGCTGCAGCGTGTCCAGCCAGTCGGTCAGTTCGGGCTCGCCACCGTCTTCCTGGAACTTGGCCTGCACCAGGGCCAGCCGGTCGCGCAGGCGGGTGGCCTGCTCGATCTGGTGGTCCAGCACCGACAACTGGCGCGCCACCGTCACCGCCAGGCCGGCGCCCTCGCGGGACAGCATGGCGCCGATCTGCTCCAGCGGCAGGCCGATGCTGCGCAGCACCTGGATGCCATGCAGGCGGGCCACATCGGCACGGTTGTACAGGCGGTAGCCGCCCTCGGACCGGCCGGACGGGTGCAGCAGGCCGATGCTGTCGTAGTGGTGCAGCGTGCGCACTGTCACGCCGCTGCGCCGGGCCAGCTCGCCCACCTTCAGCAGCGTGGCCTCAGCCTCCGTCGTGTCACTCGATCTGCTCATCCTGCTCGCCGGCTTCGTAGAGGCACTCGCGGCCCAGGCGGTCCAGGCACAGCTCGGCCGTCCAGGGCAGCATCAGCGAACCACAGCGCGAATCGCGGTACAGCCGCTCGAGCGGCAGCGACTTGAGCATCGACTGCCCGCCGCAGGTGCGGATGGCCAGGCGGCACAGGTCGTTGGCGTTCTCCATGATCGTGAAGTGCGCGGCATAGAGCCGCATGCGCGTGTCCTTGTCGGGGTCGATGCAGGCATCGCGCAGGTTCTGCAGGAACAGCGCGCGGGTGGCCTCGAGCTTGATGCGCATCTCGGCCACCGTGTGCTGCTTGGTGGGGTACATGCGGCGCAGCACGTGCGGCATGCCCGGCAGTTCGGCCCGCAGGTACTGCACCGTGAAGTCGTACGCCGCCTGCGCCACGCCCAGGTAGGTGGGCGACAGGGTGGCAAACATGTGCGGGAAGCGGCTCGCGGCCTGGTGGTACAGGCCTTCGGGCATCAGCCGGGCCTCGTCCGGCACGAACACGTCAGTGAAGCTGAGGTTGCGGCTCACCGTGCCGCGCATGCCCAGTGGGTCCCAGTCGCCACTGACGGTCACGCCCGGCGCATCGGCCGGCACGGCCAGGTAGATCGCATCGCGCCAGGTGCCGCCGCCCACCTGGCCCGGGAGCTCCAGCGTGCACAGCACACCGTACCAATGGGCGGCGCCGGCCAGCGTGGCGAAGATTTTCTTGCCACGGATGCTGTAGCCCCCGTCGACCTTGCGCGCGATGGTGCCCCACGGCGCCGCCCCGGCGGCAGCGGCGCCGCCTTCGGAGAAGGGCTGGGCGTAGACCTGGCCCTGGCCGACGACGCGCTGGTAATGGATGGCGCGGATGCGTTCGTGGTCGGCGCGTTGGGCGCTCGTCATGTCCAGCGCGTCGGCGATGGCGCCCGACCACAGGCAGGCGCACACGTGCATGTTGAAGCTCAACGCGGTGGAGCCGCACCAACGGCCCATTTCCGCCGCCACCAGCGCATAGCTGGCGAAATCGGCGCCCAGCCCCCCATGGGCCCGCGGCACGCACAGGCCGAGCAAGCCGGCGGCACGCAGGTCCTCGAAGTTCTCGAACGGGAAACTCGCCTCGCGGTCGTGGCGGGCGGCCCGCTCGGCGAAACGCGGGCCCAGGGCGGCCACGCGGTCGATCAGCTCGCGCTGCTGCGGGCTCAGGGCGGCCGGGTTGCCCGCGATGTGCGACGGGCGGTAGCGCCGCGGGTCCGGGCCCTCGCCGCCCACCAGGTCAACAGCAGTCATCGCCGTCCTCCTTGCACCACGCCTCGCGCGGCCGGCACGGGCCTCACAGCACTTCCCCCAGCATGCGGTAGTGCCCGCCCTGGAACAGCAGCGGCGCCACCGCCATCTCGGCCAGGCGGCGCACGCGGCCGACGAAGAGCACATGGTCGCCGGCCTCGTGCTGAACCTGCGCCTCGCACTCGAACACGGCCGCGCAGGCTGCAAGCACCGGTGCACCGCCCAGGCCGGCGGTCCACTGGCCCTCGGCGAACTTGTCGGCCACCGCCGAGGCAAAACGGCGCGACAGATCCACCTGCGTCTCGGCCAGCACGTTGACCGCGAAATGCGAGGCGCGGGCAAAGGCCGCGAGGCTCGGGCTCGCACGCCGCAGCGACCACAGCACCAGAGGCGGGTCGAGCGACAGCGAGCTGAAGGAATTGGCCGTCAGGCCGACACGCTGGCCGGCGCCGTCGACGCAGGTCACGATGGTGACGCCGGTGGCAAAGCGACCGAAGGCCGTGCGCAGCACCTGCGGCGCGAAGTGCTCGCCGTCGCCGGTGCCTGCGGATGGCGGGCTCATGGCGGCCCCTTCGGGCCGCGGCACGGGCGGCAGGCCGGCCCCGGCGCGCACGGCCGGGCCGATGCACGCGTGGCAGCGCCGCAGGTCGTGGTGGCCTCGCTCATGTCGCGTTGCCGGCCGGCAGGCCCCAGCGCGCCGCGGCGGCATCGTCGGCCACCCGGGCGTCGACCCAGCGCGCGCCTTCGGGCGTGGTTTCCTTCTTCCAGAACGGGGCCTGGGTCTTCAGGTAGTCCATCAGGAACTCGCAGCCCTGGAAGGCCTCGCCCCGGTGCGCGGAACTCACGGCCACCAGCACGATCTGGTCGCCCGGCTGCAGCAGGCCCACGCGGTGGATCACGCGCACCGCCCGCAGCGCGAAGCGGCGGCAGGCCTCGTCGATCATGGCCTCGATCGCGGCCTCGGTCATGCCGGGGTAGTGCTCGAGCTCCATCGCGCTGACGCCGGACCCCTCGCTGCGGTCTCGCACGGTGCCGACGAAGCTGGCCACCGCGCCCACGCCGGCATCGCCGGCGCGCAATGCGGCCACTTCGGTGGAGAGGTCGAAATCGGCCGTCTGGATGCGCACTCGGCTCATGCGCGGGATTGTGGCATCGCTAGAATCGCCCGCCATGCACTCCGCCTGCCTCACCATCGCCCTGGCCGCTCCGGCCGGTGCGCCCGTGGCGGAGAAATCGAAAAAGCAGCCGCTCGTCTGACCGGGGCAGCTGTTCCGTCGTCGGACGAGCGACGGAACACGGCAGGCCACCGGCACGGTGTGTCCCCCAGGCTGCTTCGCGCCCCCGCCCTGCCCCACACCGCACGCCCGCCCGACCGGTTCTTCACACGGTCGTGTCTGTTGGAGTGTTCGAAGTGATCGACTTTTCCGGGATCTGGGTGCCGCTGGTCACCCCTTTTCGTGATGGCGCGGTGGACCTGGCGGCCTTGCGGCGACTGGTGGCCCACCTCGCCCGGCAGGGCGTGGCCGGCTTCGTGGCCTGCGGCAGCACCGGCGAGGCTGCCATGCTGGACGAGGCCGAGCAGGACGAAGTGCTGCAGGCCACCCTGGACGCGGCGGGCGACCGGCCGGTGCTGATGGGCCTGAGCGGCGTGTGGCCGGCCGCGGTGGCCGCGCGCGCCAGGCGGCTCGCCCAGGCCCTGCCAGTGGCGGGCTTTCTCGTCAGCGCGCCGCCCTACGTGAGGCCACCCCAGGCAGGATTGCTGGCGCACTTCCGGCAGGTCGCGGACGCGACGCCGCTGCCGGTGGTGGCCTACGACGTGCCCTCGCGCACCGGTGTGCGCATCGCACCCGAGACATTGCTGGCGCTGGCCGCCCACCCGCGCATCCGGGCGGTCAAGGACTGCAGCGGCGACGAGGCGGCGGCCACGCGACTGTTGGCCGACGGCCGCCTGGCCTGGCTGTGCGGCAATGACGACGAACTGTTCACCCAGCTGGCCCGGGGCGCGGCAGGTGCCATCACGGCCACGGCGCACATCCGCACCGACCTGTTCGTGCGCCTGCATCACCTGATGGCGGCACAGCGCCTGCAGGAAGCCCGGTCGCTCTGGCACGCCCTCCTGCCGCTGGCCCAGGCCGCGTTTGCCGAGCCAAACCCGATGCCGGTGAAGGCCCTGCTGGCCAGCCAAGGCTGGATGTCACCCGAGGTGCGCGCGCCACTGCAGCCGGCCGCGCCCGCCACGCTGGAACGCTTGCAGGCCGTGCTGGCCAGGCTGGCGCAGGACTGGCCGGCGCAAGCGCCGCTGGCCCAGCCGACGGCAGGGACGGTCAGCCCCCCGTGACGGGCGGGAAGAACGCCACTTCGGCCCCGTCGGGCACGGGGGCCGTCTCGTCGGCCATCACCTGGTTCAGCGCGCAGCGCAGCGCACGGCCGCGCGCCAGCGCCTGGGCATGGCGGCCGCCGCGGGCGATCAGCTGGTCACGCAGCTCGCCCAACGTGAGGCCGGGCGTCAGCGTGAGCGTCTCGCTGGGCCCCAGGGCCTCGCGCAGCGAAGCGAAGTAGCGCAGGGTGATGGTGGTGGCCATGGGGCTCAACGTCCGATCAGGGATTCCAGCAGCAGCAGGCGCACCGTGTCGCCGCGCCGCACGGCCTGGTTGGGCGGGTTGTCCACCAGGCCGTCGGCCCACACGGCCGAGGTGAGCACGCCCGAGCTCTGGTTGGGAAACAGCTCGACGCCGCCCTCGGCATTGAAACGAGCGCGCAGGAACTCGCGGCGCTTGTCGGGCTGCGGCCAGTCGAAATCGGCACGCACCGACACCGCATGCGGCAGCCCGGTGGCGCAGCCCTGCAGCGCCCGCAGCACCGGCGCCACCGCGAGCAGGAAGGTCACGAAGCTGGACACCGGGTTGCCGGGCAGGCCCATGAACAGCGTTTCGCCCCCCGTGCGCTTCACCGCCCCGAAGGCCAGTGGCTTGCCCGGTTTCATGGCCACCTGCCAGGCTTCCAGCCAGCCCTCGGCCTGCACGGCGGGCTTCAGGTGGTCTTCCTCGCCCACCGACACGCCGCCGGAGCTGAGGATCAGGTCGTTGCCCGCCGCCGCCTCGCGCAGCGCGGCGCGCGTGGCCCCCAGGTTGTCGGGCACGATGCCCAGGTCCTGCACGATGCAGCCTGCGGCCTCCAGCAGGCCGCGCAGGGTGAAGCGGTTGGAGTTGTAGATCGCCCCCGGCTTGAGCGGCTGGCCCGGCATCACGAGTTCATCGCCGGTCGAGAACAGGGCCACCCGCGGCCGCCGGCAGACACTGAGCACCGCCGCGCCCACCGAGGCCGCCAGGCCCAGGGCCTGCGGCGTGAGGCGGGTGCCAGCGTCGAGCACCTGGGCGCCGTGGCGCACGTCTTCGCCCTGGCGGCGAATCCACTGGCCGGCGGCGGGCACGGTGTTCACGCGCACCGCCCCCAGGCCCTCGCCGGCCACCGCTTCACACTGCTCCTGCATCACCACGGCGTCGGCGCCCGCCGGCACCTGCGCGCCGGTGAAGATGCGCGCCGCGGTGCCTGCCGCCAGCGGCTGCCCCACCACGCCGGCGGGGATGCGCTGGCTCACCGGCAACACGCTGCCGGCGGCGGGCACGTCGGCCGCGCGCAGCGCGTAGCCGTCCATCGAGGTGTTGTCGGCCGGTGGCACATCCAGGCCAGAGGCCACTGCCACGGCCAGCACGCGCCCCAGGGCGTCGAAGGTGCCCACGGCCTCGGACTCGGTGATGCGGCGCTCGCGCGCCACCGCCAGCATGCGCGCGAGCACCTCGTCGAGGGCCAGCAGTGCGGGGCGCGGAAGGTCAGCCATGGATCTCGGGGTCGTAGTCGAAGCGGGCCGCAGTGTCCATCAGCCACGATGCCAACGCCGGCACGTCGGCCATCTCGAACACCGGGCGCTGGGTGGGCTGCGGCAAGGCCTGCGGCGCATCGGTCGCGACCGCCGCGACATAGGGCTCGTCCGGGTACATCGGCGGCTCGCCCAGCGCGGCGCGCCAGACCTCGACCTTCGGGATGTCGGCGTGCTTGAAGCCTTCGACCAGCAGCCAGTCGCAGGGCACCATCTCGGCGATCAGCTGGTGCACCGTGGGCTGGCCCTGCACCTCGTACTCGCGCATCTTCGCGAGCCGGTGCCCCGAGGCGATCATCACCTCGAAGGCGCCCGCCTGCCGGTGGCGCCAGGTGTCCTTGCCCGGGTGGTCGATGTCGAAGGTCTTGTGCGCATGCTTGATCACCGAAACCCGCTGGCCGCGGGCCTTCAGCTCGATGATCAGCCGCTCCACCAGCGTGGTCTTGCCCACGCCGGAGGGGCCGCAGAAGCCCACGACCCTCATGCCGTGTGCTGCGTGATGTATGACTTCACGCGTTCCACGTCGGCAGGCATCTGGGTGAAACGCTTGGGCAGGGCCTCGATGCCTTCCAGCGCCGCCGGACGGGTGGGCTGGCGCCCCAGCGCTTCCTCGATCGTGGCGGCGAACTTGGCGGGCAAGGCCGTCTCGAGCACGATCATCGGCACACCGGGCTTGCGCTGTTCCAGCGCCACCTTCAGGCCGTCGGCGGTGTGGGTGTCGATCATGTCGTGGTACTGCTCCCAGCACCGGCGAATCGTGGCCACGCGGTCGGCATGCGTGCTCTTGCCGGAGCAGAAGCCGGTGAGCGCGATGCGCTCGAACTCCTGTGGCGTGATCGTGAAGCCACCGTCGCGCGCGAGCGTCGGGCCGAACAGGTCGGCCAGCCGCGCCGAGTCGCGGTGGACCAGGTCGAACACGTAGCGCTCGAAGTTCGAGGCCTTGCTGATGTCCATCGAGGGGCTCGAGGTCTCGAAGGTCTCGGTCCCGCTGCGCACGCGGTAGGTGCCGGTGCGGAAGAACTCGTCGAGCACGTCGTTCTCGTTGGTGGCCACCACCAGCTGCTCGATCGGTAGGCCCATCATGCGCGCCACATGACCGGCGCACACGTTGCCGAAATTGCCCGAAGGCACCGCGAAGCTCACCCGCTCGGTGTTGGACCGCGTGGCCTGGAAGTAACCCGCGAAGTAGTACACCACCTGGGCCAGCAGCCGCGCCCAGTTGATCGAGTTCACCGTGCCGATCCGGTGGCGGCGCTTGAAAGCGAGGTCGTTGCTGACGGCCTTCACGATGTCCTGGCAGTCATCGAACACGCCGTCGATCGTGATGTTGTGGATGTTGGGGTCCTGCAGGCTGAACATCTGCGCCTGCTGGAACGGGCTCATGCGGCCGTGCGGCGAGAGCATGAACACGCGCACGCCCTTCTTGCCCCGCATGGCGTATTCGGCCGCGCTGCCGGTGTCGCCCGACGTGGCGCCCAGGATGTTGAGCTCCTCGCCGCGGCGGGCCAGTTCGTACTCGAACAGGTTGCCCAGCAACTGCATCGCCATGTCCTTGAAGGCCAGCGTGGGGCCGTTGGACAGCGATTCGACGAACAGGCCCTCTTCCAGCTTGCGCAGCGGCACGATGGCCTCGCTGCCGAACACCGCCTGGGTGTAGGTGCGGTCGACGATCTGCTTGAGGTTGGCCGCCGGGATGTCGTCGATGAACATCGACAGGATCTCATAGGCCAGCTCGTGGTACGGCAGCGTGCGCCAGCGCATCATCAACAGGCTGTTGACGCGCGGGTAGTGCTGCGGCATGTACAGGCCGCCATCGGGCGCCAGGCCTTCCAGCAGGATCTCGCTGAAGCTGCGTTCGTTCTGGTCGCCGCGGGTGCTGATGTAGCGCATCAGTTCAATTCCTCTTTCCGGATGTTGACGATGGGCGCCAGCACGGTGGGCAGCGCCTGCATCTTGGCCAGCGCCTGGCGCATGCGGCCTTCCACGGTGTCGTGGGTCAGGATGATCAGGTCGGTCTGCTTCTCGCCCTCAGCGCTTTCGCGCTGCAGCACCGCATCGATCGAGATGTCGTGTTCGGCCAGGATGGTGGTGATCTTGGACAGCACGCCGGTCTGGTCGGCCACCTGCAGGCGCAGGTAGAAGGAGGTGATGACCTGCTCGATGGGCAGGATCGGCGTGTCGTGCAGCGCATCTGGCTGGAAGGCCAGGTGGGGCACCCGGTGGTCGGGGTCGGCGGTGTGCAGGCGGGTGATGTCCACCAGGTCGGCCACCACGGCCGAGGCCGTGGGTTCGGCCCCCGCGCCCTTGCCGTAATACAGCGTGGTGCCCACCGCATCGCCCTGCACCACCACGGCGTTCATCGCGCCCTCCACATTGGCGATCAGGCGCTTGGCCGGCACCAGCGTGGGATGCACGCGCAGCTCGATGCCGTCGACATCGTGGCGGCGCTTGGTGATGCCCAGCAGCTTGATGCGGTAGCCCAGTTGCTCTGCGTACCGGATGTCGGCCGCCTGCAGCTTGGTGATGCCCTCGACGTGCGCCTTGTCGAACTGCACCGGAATGCCGAACGCGATGGCGCTCATGATCGTGACCTTGTGGCCCGCATCGACCCCCTCGATGTCGAAGGTGGGGTCGGCCTCGGCATACCCCAGGCGCTGGGCCTCCTTCAGCACCACGCCGAAGTCCAGGCCCTTGTCGCGCATCTCGGAGAGGATGAAGTTGGTGGTGCCGTTGATGATGCCGGCGATCCACTCGATGCGGTTGGCGGTGAGGCCCTCGCGCAGCGCCTTGATGATCGGGATGCCGCCGGCCACGGCGGCCTCGAAGGCCACCATCACGCCCTTGGCGCGCGCGGCGGCGAAGATCTCGGTGCCGTGCACCGCCAGCAGCGCCTTGTTGGCGGTGACAACATGCTTGCCGGCCGCGATGGCCTCCATCACCAGCGTGCGGGCGATGCCATAGCCGCCGATCAGCTCGATGACGATGTCGATCTCGGGGTTGGCGATCACCGCGCGGGCGTCGGCCACCACCTGCACGCCAGTGCCGCCCATGTCGTTCACCGCCTTGCGGGCGCGGTCGACATCGAGGTCGGCCACCATCGAAATCTCGATGCCCCGGCCGGCGCGCCGCCGGATCTCCTGCTGGTTGCGCGACAGCACCTTGAAGGTGCCGGAGCCGACGGTACCGATGCCGAGCAGGCCGACCTGGATGGGTTTCATGGGGTTCTCTTTCTCACTCACTGCGAATGGCGCTTGCGGTAGTGCGCCAGGAATCGTTCGATGCGGCCGACGGCCTCCGTGAGGTCGTCGGAATTGGGCAGGAACACGAGCCTGAAGTGGTCCGGGCTCGGCCAGTTGAAGCCGGTGCCCTGCACGATCAGCACCTTCTCGGCGTCCAGCAGCTCGTAGGCGAACTGCTGGTCGTCGGCGATGGGGTACATCTTCGGGTCCAGCCGCGGAAACATGTACAGCGCTCCCTTGGGCTTGACCACGCTCACGCCCGGGATCTGCGTGAGCAGCTGGTAGGCCAGGTCGCGCTGCCGGCCCAGGCGCCCACCTGGCGCCACCAGGTCCTTGATGCTCTGGTAGCCGCCCAGCGCCGTCTGGATCGCGAGCTGGCCCGGCGTGTTGGAGCACAGGCGCATCGACGAGAGCATGTTCAGGCCCTCGATGTAGTCGCGCGCATCACGCTTGTCGCCCGAGACGATCAGCCAGCCGGCCCGGTAGCCGCAGGAGCGGTAGTTCTTCGACAGGCCGTTGAAGGTGAGGAACAGCACGTCGTCGGCCAGCGAGGCGATGCTGGTGTGTGTGTTGCCGTCGTAGAGCGTCTTGTCGTAGATCTCGTCGGCAAACACGATCAGCTTGTGCTGGCGCGCGATCTCGACGATCTCGCGCAGCAGGCTGTCCGGATACAGCGCGCCGGTGGGATTGTTCGGGTTGATGACGACGATGCCGCGCGTGTTGGGCGTGATCTTGCGCCGGATGTCGTCCAGGTCGGGCAGCCAGTCGGACTGCTCGTCGCACAGGTAGTGCACCGGGCGCCCGCCCGACAGGGACACCGAGGCTGTCCACAGCGGGTAGTCGGGTGCGGGCACCAGGATCTCGTCGCCGTTGTCCAGCAGCGCATTCAGGCTCATCGTGATGAGCTCGGAAGCGCCGTTGCCCAGGTACACGTCGTCCACCGTGACGCCAGCGATGCGCTTCTCCTGCGAGTAGTGCACCACCGACTTGCGCGGCGCGAACAGGCCCTTGCTGTCGGTGTAGCCGGCCGCATGCGGCAGGTTGCGGATCATGTCCTGCACGATCTCGTCGGGCGGCTCCAGGCCGAACGCGGCGATGTTGCCGATGTTCAGCTTGATGATCTTCTGGCCTTCGTCCTCCATCTGCCGCGCCTTGTCGAGCACGGGGCCACGGATGTCGTAGCAGACGCTGGCGAGCTTGCTGGACTTGGTGATCGGCTTCAAGGCGAGGGACTCCTGGCATGCACCAGCGGCGCCGACCGGTGTCGGCGCATGGCCCCAGGCGGGCGCATGGTGCGGCGCAAAAACTATAATTTTATCTGGTGCAACGACGGCCTCGTCCCCGGTCACCCCTGCGAGTCCTCCTACGTGAAATTCCATCCAGACCACCTTGCCGGCACCAATGTCATCACGCGCCATGCGCCTGGCGAGCTGTGGGTGGGCACCACCCGCTTCGAGCGCAGCGTGCTGGTGCCCTGGGTGGGCACCGTGCTCGAGTGGCCCCCCGCAGAACCGCAGGAGCTGAGCGCGGCGCACTTCGAGGCCATCCTCGCGCTGGGGCCGGAGCTGGTGATTTTCGGCAGTGGCCAGCGCCTGCAATTCGTGTCGCCGGCCCTCACGCGCGCGCTGATCGAGCGCCGCATCGGGGTCGAGACCATGGACACCGCGGCAGCCTGCCGCACCTACAACGTGCTGGTCGCCGAGGGCCGCACCGTGGTGGCCGCCTTGTTGCTCCAGCCCGCGGCCTGATGGATACCCTGCCTTTGCGGCCGCCCGGAACTTGCAGAGCTGAACTTTATAATCGCAGGCTACGCCCCCTGGGCAGCCTGCCCGCCGCCCTGAAGGGGCACCACGTCTGACCACCCCACCCGCTCATGACGCCTGTCCTCAACAAAGCCCTGCCCGACTTCGAAGCGCAAGCCACCAGCGGCGTGAAGTTCACGCCGCACGCGTTTGCCGGCCATTCGGTGGTGTTGTATTTCTACCCGAAGGACCACACCCCTGGCTGCACCACGGAGGCGATGCAGTTTCGCGACAAGCACAAAGACTTCCTCAAGGCCGGCGCCGTGGTGTTCGGCGTCTCGCGCGACAACATGGCCTCGCACGAGAAGTTCCGTCAGAACCTCGAACTGCCGTTCGAGCTGATCGCCGACACCGAGGAGAAGCTCTGCCACATGTTCGGCGTGGTCAAGAACAAGATCATGTACGGCAAGAAGGTCAAGGGCATCGAGCGCAGCACCTTCCTGATCGACGGCAGCGGCGTGCTGCGCTCCGAGTGGCGCGGCATCAAGGTGGCAGGCCACGTGGACGAGGTGCTGAAGGCCGTCAAGGACCTCAAGAAGGCCGCCTGAATGCTGCCGGCGCGCCCTGGTGCTTCCGTCACGGGAAAGCCACAGACAGGCTGCGCCACTTGTGCATAATCAATCCATGCTTGTGAGTCGCCCGACGCGTTTCACCTGAAGGACCAAAAGCCGCACAGACGACTGTGCGGCTTTTTTGTTTGTCTCATCTGCCGCCAACGAGTCCATGCCACTGCCGAAGCCGCCTGCCACCAAAGCCGCATTGCTGACCCCCACCGACTTCGAAGCGCAGGCCGCGCCCCGCACCGACAAGAAAAGCCTGAAACCCGCCGCCGCGGCCGAGCCCGCGACCGCGACGCTGAACCTGTACGACGAATCGGCCACCGTGGCAGCGCCGGTGAAGGCCGCGCCCAAGGCGCCGCCGGTGAGCTCTGCGATGCCCGTCAAGGCGGCCAGCCGGGCCGCGGAGCCCCGGCCCCGCGCGCGCAAGCCGCGCGCCGAGGGGCCGCCCAAGCTGTTCGTGCTCGACACCAACGTGCTGATGCACGACCCGATGAGCCTGTTCCGCTTCGAGGAACACGACATCTTCCTGCCGATGATCACGCTGGAGGAGCTCGACGGGCACAAGAAGGGCATGAGCGAAGTGGCGCGCAACGCCCGCCAGGCCAGTCGAGAGCTCGACGCCCTGGCCACCGATGCCAGCTTCGACCCGAAGAACGGCATCCCGCTGGCCAAGACCGGCCACAAGGACGCCGGCGGCAAGCTGTTCTTCCAGACCACGCTGCTCAACATCAAGCTGCCGGACGGCCTGCCGCAGGGCAAGGCCGACAACCAGATCCTGGGCGTGGTGCAGTCGCTGCGTGAGCAGCACGCTGGCCGCGAGGTGGTGCTGGTCTCCAAGGACATCAACATGCGGGTGAAGGCCCGCGCGCTGGGCCTGGCCGCGGAGGACTATTTCAACGACAAGGTCCTCGAAGACGGCGACCTGCTGTACACCGGCGTGCTGCAGCTGCCCGGCGACTTCTGGGAGCGCCACGGCAAGACCATGGAGAGCTGGCAGCAAGGTGGCCAGACCTTCTACCGCATCAGCGGGCCGATGGTGCCGGCGCTGATGGTCAATCAGTTCGTCTACCTGGAGTCGCCGGGCGCGGCGGCCCTGTATGCCCGGGTGACCGAGATCACCGGCAAGACCGCGGTGCTCAAGACCTTGAAGGACTACAGCAGCGCGAAGAACTCGGTCTGGGGCGTTTCGGCACGCAACCGCGAGCAGAACTTCGCCCTGAACCTGCTGATGGACCCGGAGTGCGACTTCGTGTCGCTCACCGGCACTGCCGGCACCGGCAAGACCCTGATGACGCTGGCCTCGGGCCTGAGCCAGGTGCTGGACGACCGCCGCTACACCGAGATCATCGTCACCCGGGTCACGGTGCCGGTGGGCGAGGACATCGGCTTCCTGCCCGGCACCGAGGAAGAGAAGATGGGCCCGTGGATGGGCGCGCTGGACGACAACCTCGAGGTGCTGGCCCGCGGCGACGGCTCCGCCGGCGAATGGGGCCGTGCCGCCACCCAGGACCTGGTGCGCAGCAAGATCAAGATCAAGAGCCTGAACTTCATGCGCGGGCGCACCTTCCTGAACAAGTTCGTGCTCATCGATGAGGCGCAGAACCTCACGCCCAAGCAGATGAAGACGCTGATCACGCGTGCCGGCCCGGGCACCAAGATCGTCTGTCTGGGCAACCTGGCGCAGATCGACACGCCCTACCTCACCGAAGGCTCCTCGGGGCTCACCTACGCGGTGGACCGTTTCAAGGGCTGGCCCCATTCGGGCCACGTGATGCTGGCGCGCGGCGAGCGCTCACGGCTGGCCGACTTCGCCTCCGAGGTGCTGTAGCCGCCGTCGGGTTTCACCTCGGTCGACGATGGCCGGGTAGATGGATTCGACCGCCCGCTCGGCAAAGAACGCAGGGTCGTCGACGCGGCGGTTGATGAAGTTCGGACAGGTGCGGCACATCGCGGGTGGCCGTCCTTCGCGCAGCGCCGAACGCAGCGCGGTCTGCACCGGACCGTGCCAGATGCCCTCGAATGTCTGCCCGTGGTCCAGCAGGTTGCCGCTGGGAACGTCTGGCCAGCAGTCCGGATACGGGTAGACCTGGCCATCGACGTTGATGTAGAGGCTCTCGAAGGGCTTTGGGCAACACAGCGCCGGGGGCGCCGCATCGGCCGGTGCCAGGCCGGTCGCCACCAGCTGGCGCACACCCAAGTCGACGACCGAGCCCCGGGCATTGAGGGCGAACACATGCACGCTGGCCTCGCGAGTACCCAACGCGGCCAGTGCCCGCTCGACATCGAGGACGCAGGTCCAGCCGGCGCGGCTGCTGCCGGGGTAGCCGCCGAAGCGCGCTGCCACGTCCGGCCGCGAGCCGTTGATGAACTCAGCGACCTCGATCACGCGCCAAGGCGTGGATGCACGAGCGCCGACTGCTGGCGCTGCGCGCACCGCCAGGACCACCGCGCGCAACGCCTGGCGATCAAGAGCCCACCCGCTGAACTCGACCGCGCCACCCATGGCAGGCAGGTTTGGCGCTGGCAGGTCCACGTACCCGAGCGGCGGCTCGCCGAGGCGGGCCAGCAGTCGCCGCGCCAGGTGCGAACGGTTCAACTGCCGCGCGGACCACGCCAGAAGGTCAGGCGGTGGCGCTTCGTCAAGGTCGAACAGGTCCGGGAACGCAATCAGGCGCACGGTGTCGGAACGCTCGATGCGGCGAAGGAACCGCTGGAACGCCTGGTTGGCCTCGCGCGGCATGGCGGACAGGCTTTCGTGGGCCACATCCAGGCCCTGGTAGGGCATCAGATGCCGGGCGCCGATGCGCTCCACGCCGCAGGATTCCGCCAGGTCGACGAAGCGCTCCAGCTCGTGCAGGTTCGACCGCATCAAGGTCACGTTGAACTGCACCAGGGGCCGCGACAGGCCGCGGCGCCGCTTCTGGGCCTGCAGCTCGCGCAGGTTCGCCACGAGGCGGTCGAAGCGGCCTCCCCTGCGGATGGCCTCGTAGGTCTTGGCCGTCGCGCCATCGATCGACACGTCGATCTGCGTGACCGCGCTGTCCAGCACCGCGGCAATCGTTTCGGCATCCAGTCGCTGGCCATTGGTGAGGAACTGCAGGCCTTGCAGCGGGTACTCCGACGCGATGGCCAGGATCTCGGTGAAATGCGGCGACACCGTCGGCTCGCTGCCCGCGGACAGCACCACCGTGTGCGCATGGCGGAAGCTGGCCTCGGCGATGCGCCGGAACTGCACCGGTGTCATGTGTTCGGCGGGCCGGTAGAACACGCGATCGAAGCTGAAGTGGCACATCACGCAGCGCAGGTTGCATTTGTTCGTGATGTCCAGCAGAACCTTCAGCCGGCCGGGCGCCAGCGCTTCGTCGTCGTGCACCTGCCGCCCCCTTGTGAACCCCGTGTGCCGGCAGGCACTCTAGCATCCATGTGATGCGGCCCATGGCCGGCCCCGCGGGGGCCGGCCATGGCGAGGGTCAGCGCTTGAGGTCGTCGAAGAACGCCTTCGAGCTGAATTCACGGCCCAGGAACTGCTTGACCAGCAAGTCCGGCGCCTGCTGGCTGCCGTTGCCCAGCACCGCCGTGCGGTAGCGCCGGCCGACGGCGGGGTCCAGCCGGTCCTTCGCAAATGCGGTGCGCATGTCGGTGGCGACCACCAGGCTCCACAGGTAGCCGTAGTAGCCGGCACTGTAGTTGGTGGCGATGTGGGCAAACCCGGCCGGGAACATGGTGCCGGGCACGTGGCCCAGCGGCGTGGCACCTTCCATCGCCGCCCACAGCGCCATCGGGTCGCGTTGTTCACCGCTGTACAGCGCCAGGTCATAACTCGCATACAGGTGCTGCCGGCTCTGGAAGATGCCCTTGCCGTAGTCCTTGGCAGCCTTGGCCTGCTCGATCATCGTGTCGGGAACCGGCTTGCAGCTGGGGCACACCTGGCCGAACAGCCTGAGCACCTGCTTGTCGTAGACCCAGTCCTCCAGCATCTGCGATGGGGCCTCGACGAAGTCGCGCTTGGTGGTGGTGCCCGCCTGTTGCGAGTAGCGCGTGGCCGACAGGTTGTTGTGCACCGCATGGCCAAGCTCGTGCAGCAGCGTCTCCAGCTCGTCGAGGGTGAGGCCCTTGCGGTCGAAGTTGACCACCAGCGCCGCCTGCGGCACGCGCTGCGTGGCCACGGCGCCATTTCGCAGGCTCCACACGGCGGCGTGGTTGTACTTGCCCTCGCGGGGGTACAGGTCCACCCACAGGGTGGCCAAAGGCTTGCCGGTGCCCGCATCCTTCACGCGATAGGCCTGCACCTCGGGGTGCCAGAGGGCCACGCCCTCCACACGCTCGTAGCGCACGCCCATCAGCGTCTCGATCAGGCGCAGGCAGAACTGCAGGCTCTCCTGCGGCGGGAAGTAGGGGCGGAAGGCCTCCTGGTCCACCTGGAAGCGGGCGCGCCGCACGCGCTCGGTGTAGAACGGCACGTCCCAACGGTTGACACGGGTCGCCTCCAGCGGCTGCCCGAGGTGTTCGGCCTTGGCACGGCGCAGCTCGTCGAGCTCGGTGCGTTCGCGAGATTCGACGGCCGCCTTCACCTCGCCCAGGAACGCCTGGGCGCGCGGCACGCTCTCGGCCATGCGCCGGCGCAGCGTGAACTCGGCCCAGCTGCCCGCGCCGAACAGGGCCGCGTATTCCTTGCGCAGCTTGGTGATTTCGGCCAGCAGCTTCAGGTTCGCCTCGCCGCCCTCGTTGGTCTTGGCGCGCCACATGCGCTCGCGCGAGGCTTCGGCCTCGGCCGATTGCAGCAGCGGGTAGTAGGTCGGGTAGTCCACCCCCAGCAGCAAGCGGCCGGCGTCGTCGCGCTTGGCGTTCTTCCACACGGATTCGGGCACGCCCTTGAGCTCGGCCTCGGTGAAAGGCACACGCACCCCGGCGTCCCGGATGTTGCGCTGGAACTCGACACCGAGTTCGCCAACCCGGTCTGCCAGTTGCTTGGCACGCGCGCGCTGCGGGGGCGGCAGCGCCACGCCCGCGTCCTCGAAACCTTCGAGCGTGGTCTTGAGCAGTTCGCGGTCGACCGCATCACGTGGTTTGGCCAGGCGCGCCGCCCGGAACAGCTTCTCGTTCTGGCCCAGCGAGGAGCTGAAGTCGTTCCAGCGCAGCTCGCAGGCTTCCGATGCTTCGCGCACGCCCTTGTCCGGATGGACCGCAGACAAGAACTGGTGCGGGTTCGCCAGGTCTTCGAGCGCAGCGTTGAACGCATCGAAGGCGGCCAGCCAGCGCGCATCGACCGGCCGGGCCTCCAAGGCGCGCAGCAGCTTGTTGGCACGCGCGATGTGCTGGTCGCAGGCCGCCTTCAGGGCTTCGCCGCTGGTGATGGTCGGGAACGCGGGGCCCGGCAGCGCGTTCGGCGCGGCAAGGCCGCTGGTGCTGCCCAGCAGCAGCGCCAGGCCGGTGGCCGCCAGGGCGGCCCGTGGGGATGAGGTGCGGGGGGTCATGAGGGGCATGTCTCCTGGCTGGTCACTTCGGGCCCGCTTGCACGGCGGCCAGCGCCTTTCGCGGGTGCATGAGGTTGCGGCGCCCGTCGGGCGTGCGTTCGGCGGTCTCGACGATGATCGCGGCCAGCAGGCCCAGCAGATCGCGTTGGGTGCCGCGGTCAGGGATCTCGTAGCCCTTCAGCACCGATTCGGTGTCGCGCCGGATGGCGGCTGCCAGGGGGGCGAAGCGCTCGGGCGAGCGCAGGATGTCGTCGAGCTTGCCTTCGATCCTGTAGCTGAAGCGCGGCAGGTCGGCCGCCCGCTCGATGCGCGGCTTCGGTTGTGCCGAAGCCGGTGCCGCGCCGAGCAGCGCGACACCCTGCGCGATGGCCGCGCCGGTGAACAAGGACTGGAGCATCGGAGCCCTCCGTGGATGCGCAAGCCACGGATGCTAGCGTTTGCGGGGACCGTTGCCTTCGCCCCGCGCGACGAACGGCGGTTTGCTGGGGTCGGGCCGGCCCCGGGTGGGCTGATCCCCCGTGGGGGACCCCTCCGCAGGGCCCTGCGCGCTGGCTCAGCCCGGGGTCACCAGGTCGCGGATCTGCTGCAGGGCGCTGGGGTCCTCGATCGTCGTCAGGTCACCCGGATCGCGGTGCTCGCACACGGCCTGGATGGCACGGCGCAGCAGCTTGCCCGAGCGCGTCTTGGGCAGCACGGTCACGAAGCGCACACGCGCCGGCCGCGCCACCGCGCCGAGTTGCTCGTCCACCACCTTCATGATCTCGCCCTCGAGCTTCAAGGCGCTGGCGGGGTCGGCGGCACGCGAGGGGTCTTTCAGCACCGCGAACGCCATCGCCACCTGGCCCTTGAGCGTGTCGGCCACGCCCACCACGGCCACCTCGGCCACGTTCGGGTGGCTGGAGATGCTCTCCTCGATCTCGCGCGTGCCCAGGCGGTGGCCGGCCACGTTGATCACGTCATCGGTGCGGCCGAGGATGAAGAAGTAGCCGTCCTCGTCGCGGATGCCCCAGTCGAAGGTGCTGTAGACCAGCTTGTTCGGGATGCTGGTCCAGTAGGTCTTGACGAAGCGCTCGTCGTCGCCCCACACCGTCTGCATGCAGCCCGGCGGCAGCGGGCCTTCGATCGCGACCACGCCCTTCTGGTTCGCGCCGGTGAGTTCGGCGCCCGTGGACTCGTCGATCAGCTTCACGTCGTAGCCGTACATCGGCACGCCAGGCGAACCGAACTTCGACGGCGCCTTCTCCACCCCGTTGGCGATGGTGAGGATCGGCCAGCCGGTTTCGGTTTGCCAGTAGTTGTCGATGATGGGTTTGCCCAGCCCCTCGGCGATCCACTTCGCGGTGGGCTCGTCCAGCGGCTCGCCCGCCAGGAACAGGGCACGCAGCGAGGACAGGTCGTACTTCGTCAACAACGCCGGGTCCTGCTTCTTCAGCACCCGCACGGCCGTGGGCGCGCTGAACATCACGGTGACCTTGTACTGCTCGACCAGCTTCCACCAGATGCCGCCGTCCGGCCGGATCGGCAGGCCCTCGTACATGATGGTGGCCATGCCGGCGATCAGCGGGCCGTAGATGATGTAGCTGTGGCCCACCACCCAACCGATGTCACTGGTGGAGAAGTAGGTCTCGCCGGCGTTGCCGCAGAAGATGTGTTTCATCGACGCGGCCAGGGCGACCGCGTAGCCACCGGTGTCGCGTTGCACGCCCTTGGGCTTGCCGGTGGTGCCGCTGGTGTAAAGCGTGTAGCTCGGGTGGGTGGCCTCCACCCAGGTGCAGGGCACCACGGTGTCGCGCTGCTGCTCGCGCAGGCTGGCGTAGTCGGCGTCGCGGCCGGGCACCCGGTCGAAGGCGGCCAGGCCGCGGTCGACCATCAGCACGCTGGCGGGCTTGTGCGTGGCCAGGCGGATGGCCTCGTCCAGCAGCGGCTTGTAGGCCACCACCTTGCCGCCGCGGCTGCCGGCATCGGTGCTCACGATGACGGTGGGCTGCGCATCGTCGATCCGGCTGGCCAGGCTGACGCTGGCAAAGCCGCCGAACACCACCGAGTGGATCGCGCCGATGCGCGCGCACGCCAGCATCGCGAAGGCGGCTTCGGGGATCATCGGCATGTACACCAGCACCCGATCCCCCTGCTTCACGCCCAGGCTCAGCAGCACCGCCGCCATGCGCTGCACCTCGTCATGCAGTTGCGCAAAGGTGTAGACCTGCTCCTTGTCGACCTCGGTCGACACCCAGATCAGCGCCGGCTGGTCGGCCCGCGCCGCCAGGTGCCGATCGATCGCGTTGTGGCACAGGTTGGTCTGCCCGCCGACGAACCACTTCGCGAAGGGGGGCCGGCTGTGGTCGCAGACCTGGGTGAAGGGCGTGTGCCAGTCGATCAGCGCCGCCTGCTCACGCCAGAAGCCGTCACGGTCCTCGATGGAGCGGCGGTGGAATTCCTTGTAACCGGTCATGACACGAATCTCCTGGAGGCATCGGGGCAACGAACGCCGCGCATTCCACGGCGTGGCACTGACAACACACTGACTCATCTCAAGGCGAAGCCGTCGCGCCTGACCCAGCGCAAACCACCCGGGTTCGGCCGGAGCCGGCCCCCCGGAATGGGGTGGTATCCTCCACCGCTGTGCTGAGACCGACCCGAACCCTGTTGCGGTTGAGCATCCTGGCGCTGTGCCTTCGCGCAGCCGTCTCGATGGCCGCACCGGAAGCCCCGAACGAAGCGCCCACCGCGGCGCCTGCGTCCACCGGGGACCCGGTGATGAAGCTGCTCACCGAACGCAAGCTGCTCAAGCCGCTGGAATCGTCCGCGCTGGTGCAGTCGGTGCGTGACACCGCCTCTGAGCTGGTGATGTCGGCCATGAACTTCCTCGGCGTGCCCTACCGCCGTGGCGGCAGCTCGGAAGAGGCGGGGTTCGACTGCAGTGGCTTCACCCGCCACATCTTCGAGATGAGCCTGGGCCTGGTGCTGCCGCGCCGGGCTGATGAGCAGGCCAGCACCGGCATCCTGCAGAAGATCACCCGCGAGGAACTCAAGCCCGGCGATCTGGTGTTCTTCAACACCATGCGGCGCACCTTCTCGCACGTGGGCATCTACGTGGGCGACGACAAGTTCATCCACTCGCCGCGCGCCGGCGGCGAGGTGCGCATCGAAAGCATGCGCGAGGCCTACTGGTCGCGCCGCTTCACCGGTGCACGCCGGGCCGATCTCAGCGCGGCCGCGCCACAGCCCTCCCTCTCGAAGTGACCCCCGGCCCTGGCGGGCCGAAGACCCTCAGGCGGCTGGGCTGACCTTGAAGCGCTTCAAGGTGCCCGTTGGTCCGCGCGGCACAATGCGCCGCATGGGCGAAACCGTCATCCCGCTGGCCGACCTGCGCTACACCGCCACGGTGCCCGCGATCCCCGACACCCTCACGCCGCCAGACGGCCTGCTGTCCGACCGCCTGGGCCGCCCTTTGCACGACTTGCGGATCTCCGTCACCGACCGCTGCAACTTCCGCTGCAGCTACTGCATGCCCAAGGAGGTGTTCGACCGGGACTACGTGTTCCTGCCGCATGCCTCGCTGCTGAGCTTCGAGGAGATCACGCGGCTGGCACGCATCTTTGTCGGCCATGGGGTGCGCAAGCTGCGCCTGACCGGTGGCGAGCCCCTGCTGCGCAAGGGCCTGGAAACCCTGGTCGCGATGCTGGCCGAACTGCGCACGCCCGAGGGTCAGCCGCTGGACCTGACTCTCACCACGAACGGCTCGGTGCTGGCACGCAAGGCCGCCGCGCTGGCGGCCGCGGGCCTGAAGCGTGTGACGGTGAGCCTGGACGCGCTGGACGATGCGGTGTTCCGCCGCATGAACGATGTCGATTTTCCGGTGGCCGATGTGCTGCAGGGCATCGCGGCAGCCCAGGCCGCCGGGCTCGGGCCCATCAAGGTGAACATGGTCGTCAAGCGTGGCACCAACGACCACGAAATCGTGCCGATGGCGCGGCACTTCCGCCACTCGGGCCAGGTGCTGCGCTTCATCGAGTACATGGATGTCGGCGCCAGCAACGGCTGGCGCATGGATGAAGTGCTGCCTTCGGCCCAGGTGTTGCAGCGCCTGCAGGCCGAGTGGCCGCTCGAACCGGTGGCGCCGGGGGTCAACGGCGAGACCGCCGAGCGCTGGCGCTATGCCGATGGTGCGGGCGAGATCGGCCTCATCTCCAGCGTGACGCAGGCGTTCTGCCGCGACTGCAACCGCGCCCGCCTGTCCACCGAAGGCAAGCTCTTCATGTGCCTGTTCGCCAGCCGTGGCCACGACCTGCGCGCATTGCTGAGATCGGACCGCAGCGACGCCGAGATCAGCGCCGCGCTCGGTGGCTTGTGGGCCGCCCGCGATGACCGTTACTCCGAACTGCGCGGTGCCGCGCCGTCGGCAGACAAGGCGGACGCGCGCCGCGTGGAAATGCACTACATCGGCGGCTGAGGCGACCAGAATACCGCGATGACACAGACACTCGACCAGATCGCTTCCTGCATCACCGGATACGACCCGAACGCGCTTCCGGTGGCACAGGCGCAGGAGTTCATCGCCCGCCTGGTGCCGCGCGTGCAGGCCATCGAGCAGGTGGCGATTCGCCAGGCCCTGGGGCGCGTGCTCGCGCGCGATGTGGTGTCGGGCATCGACGTGCCCTCGCACGACAACTCCGCTATGGATGGCTACGCGCTGCGCGGCATGGACCTGGCAGACGATGGCCCCACCCTGCTGCCGGTGGCCGGCACCGGCTATGCGGGCCAGCAGTTCGATGGCAACGTGCCGTTGGCCCACTGCGTTCGCATCATGACCGGCGCGGTCATGCCCGATGGCCTGGACACCGTGGTGCCGCAGGAGTTCACCACGCTGTTGCCCGATGGCCGGGTGAACATCCCGGCGGGCATCGTGCGCACCGGCGACAACCGGCGCCTGCGCGGCGAAGACCTGGCGCGCGGTGAAGCCGCATTGCGCGCCGGCCGCATCCTGCGGCCCGCCGATCTGGGTTTGCTGGCCTCGCTGGGCCAGGCCGAGGTGCCGGTGTTCCGCCGCCTGCGCGTGGCCTTCTTTTCCACCGGTGATGAACTGCGCTCGATCGGCGAAACGCTGGACGAAGGCTGCGTGTACGACAGCAACCGCTACACGCTGTGGGGCATGCTGCAGCGCCTGGGAGTGGACGTGCTCGACATGGGCGTGGTGCGCGACGACCCGGCAGCATTGCGGGAGGCATTCTCACAGGCCGCGGCCAGCGCGGACGCGGTGATCACCTCCGGTGGCGTCAGCGTCGGCGAGGCCGACCACACCAAGCGCATCATGGCCGAGCTGGGCGAGGTGCTGTTCTGGAAGATCGCCATGCGCCCGGGCCGGCCGATGGCGATCGGACGCATCGGCGCCGCCGGCGGCAGCGATGCCATCCTGTTCGGGTTGCCGGGCAACCCGGTGGCGGTGATGGTGACCTTCTATGCCTTCGTGCGGGACGCCCTGCTCGCCATGAGCGGCGCCACGCCTGAGCCGCTGCCCATGCTGCGCGCGGCCTGCGCCACCGGCTTGCGCAAGAAGCCCGGGCGCACCGAGTACCAGCGTGGCATCGTGAGCCGCGCGGCCGATGGCGGCTGGCAGGTGGCCATCACCGGCAGCCAGGGCTCGGGCATCCTGCGCAGCATGAGCCAGGCCAACGGGCTGGTGGTGCTGCACCACGGCCAGGGCCATGTGGATGCCGGCGACCTGGTCGACGTGATTCCGTTCGACGCGCTGGTCTGAGCCCGGGGCCGCGGTGGCTCAACTCGCCGATGGCTCGACCGAGGACGGGCCGGCCGGTGGCTCCGCAGCGTCCTGCCACTGCAGGTGCAGGTGCTCGGCCAGCAGGGCCAGAAGGCTGTTGCGCTCGATCGGCTTCGGCAGGAACCCGTTGGCGCCCGCCTCGAAGCACCGTGCACGGTCGGCGTCGGAAGCGTTGGCCGACACGGCGATCACAGGCAGGGCCTGCGCCGACAGCCGCTCGCGCAGGCGCCGCGTGGCCTCCAGGCCGTCCATCGTGGGCATCAGCGAGTCCATCAGCACCAGGTCGGGCACCTGGCGCATCACATGGTCCAGCGCGGCCTGGCCATGCTCAGCCTCATCCACCTCGAAACCGAGCGCGCCCAGCATCTCGCACAGCAGGCTGCGGTTGCCGGCCACGTCGTCCACCACCAGGACACGCCGCCGCCGCCCTGCATAGGCCAGCGCACCCGGTCGCCGCGGCAGCATGGCCGCCGGCGTGCCGGGCAAGGGCAGCTCGATGTCGAACCAGAATGCGCTGCCCACCTGGGGCTGGCTGGCCACGTGCACTTCGCTGCCCATGAGCCGCACCAGCTGCCGGCTGATGGCCAGCCCGAGGCCCGTGCCACCCGAGCGGCGCTGCAGATCGCCCACCTGCTCGAAAGGCTCGAAGATGTGTTCCAGGTGCTGGCTGTCGATGCCCACGCCTTCGTCGCGCACCTCGAAGTGCAGCCGGCAATGGGTGTCGCTGCGCGACACCAGCCGCACGTTCAAGGCGACCTGGCCCCGGTCGGTGAACTTCACCGCATTGCTCAGCAGGTTCAGCAGCACCTGCCGCAGGCGCTGTTCGTCGGCGACCACGCTCACCGGCAGTTCGCCCAGGGTGTGCAGCGAGAACTGCAGTTGCTTCTCCTGGGCCTTGATGCGGATGATGTCCCCCACGCCGCCGAGCAGCGCAGACAGGTTCACCGTGCTCAGGCGAAGCTCGGTACGCCCCGCCTCGATGCGAGAGAGGTCCAGGATGTCGACGATCAGTGTCAGCAGGTGTTCGCCGCTGGTCTGGATGGTGGCCAGGCCCTTGCGTTGCCGCTCGTCGAGCGTGGTGTCCATCTGCAGCAGCTGCGCATAACCCAGCACCGCGTTCAGCGGCGTGCGCAGCTCGTGGCTCATGCGCGCCAGGAACTCGCTCTTGGCCACGCTGGCCACCTCGGCCCGCTCCTTCGCGTGGCTGAGCTCGGCGGTGCGCTCGACCACCAGTTCCTCGAGGTGGTCGCGGTGGTGCTGCAACTCGGCTTCGCGCTGGCGCAGCGCGACGATCATCTTGTTGAAGGCCTGCGCCATCGCGCCGATGTCGCGCGGGCCGGTCACCTCGGCGTGCACCTCTGCCTCGCCGCGCTCGGCTCGCGCCATCGCCAGCGACAGCGCATGCAGCGGTCGCGTCAGCCGCTCGGCGAACCAGCGCAGCGCCAACAGGAACAGCAGCGCGAAGATCAGCGACACGGCCATGTTCGTCAGGAACACCTTGGTGACCATGCGTCGCAACGTGGATTTGCTCTGCACCACCCGCACTTCGCCCAGCAGCTCCTCGGGCTGCGCGGCCACGACGAACGGGGAATCCGTGCCGCGACGGGTCCAGACCGGCGCCACGAAGTACCAGGCCTCGGCGGACTCGGCGGCGAGGTAGGCCTGCTGCGGCGCCGGATCGGGCCGCTTCAGCGTGGCAGGCATCGAGGCGCCGCCGAGTTCGCCTCGCGTGATCAGCGGGGAATGGTTCGTGTTGCGCACCTCGACGCCCGTGACGTCCGGAAATGCAAGCGTGGTCTGCACCGCGTCGGTCACGTTATCCGGCGAGCCATACAGCAGCGCCAGCGTGCTCTGCTTGGCCAGGCTCTGGGTGATGCGCTGGCCCTGCTCCACCATCGTGGCCTGCAGCTCGCGGCTGGCCTGCCAGGAGCCCAGCAGCGAGGACACCAGCGCGATGAACAACACGCCCACGGTGACCACCACGCCCAACTGGCGACGGAACGTGCTGCGCTGAAGCAGGCTGTTGCGCCGCCGCGTGACCGAGGACCCTACTGCTTCGGTACTCATGTCAAGACTCCGGGAAGACCATGTCGAAGCCGTGCTGGGCACCGCCCAAGGACAGGCCCAGGTGGCTGGCTGCCCGCACGTTCACGGCGATCAGCACGTCCTTCAGGGGTTGCACCCCCGTGGCACGGCCACCGCCGGCCGCGGCCGCAAGCGCCGCCGTGCCCAGGCGCCGCCCGAGCGCCAGGTTGTCCGGATACAGCGAGAACAGGGCACCGCGCCGCACGTGCGCCACGCTGCTCGAGATGACCGTGAAGCTGCGGTCCCAGGCCTCCTGCAGCACGACAGGCAACACGACCGAGTCGTCCACCGTGCTCGAATCGTGGGGCAGCCACAAGGCATCGCGCCGCGGCTCGAGCGAGGCCACCACGGACTGGTATGCACGCAGCGCGGATTTCAGGTCTTCGGCCTCGATGGCCTGCAGCTCCAGCCCTTGCGCGCGCGCCGCATCGCGGGCCAGGCGGATGAGCCAGGCGTTCTGGCGTGGATCGATCACCACCGACACCCGGCGCGTGGTGGGCACCAGCGCGCGCAAGCGCGCAAACAGCAGCGCTGGGTCCGGCGTCAGGCTGTGCACCGCCATCTCGCGCACGTCGCCCTCGGGCACCGCGAGCACGCCACCCGCCACGACCGCCAGCGTGCGCTCCAGGGCAGCCGCGGCACGCAGGCCGTTGCGGCCGAGCGCAACCACCGCCCTCACCTCGCGCCGGCGCAGTTCGGCGCCCAGCTCGGCAGCGGCCGCGGTGGGGCCAACGGGAAAGCTGGCCACACGACCGCGGTTCTGCTGCTCGATGCCCTCGAGGATCTTGGTGAACACGCTGCGGTACGGTTCGCCGATGTCGGGGTACAGCACCGCGATGGTCGGGTTCGTCTCGGCAGCGAACGCAGCCGACACCGGTGCCAGGGCCAATGCCCGCACGAAGGCGCGTCTGCCTGCCCAGAGATGTCGATTGCCCGTGGCCGCCCTCATGTCCCGCTTCGCACGGACCGTCCGCGCCGCCGTGGATTCTGCTTGCCGTGGTGTGCCAAGCCAAGCCGATTGTTGGCAGCCCCCGACGCCCGTGCCCATCCTCTCACGAGCTGCGCGGTTGCCACGGGCTCAGTGTGTCGCGGCGGCGACGTCCGGCGCCTCCGCGGTGGTGATCTCCCCGGGCACGCCGCGGCGCGCAAACAGGCTGTACATCGTGGGCACCACGAAGATCGTGAGCAGAGTGCCCAGCGACATGCCGCCAACGATCACCCAGCCGATCTGCTGCCGGCTCTCGGCGCCTGCGCCAGTGGCCAAAGCGAGCGGCAGCGCGCCCAGCACCATGGCGCCGGTGGTCATCAGGATCGGGCGCAGGCGCAGGCTCGCGGCCTCCACCGTGGCCTCGAGCATCGACCGACCCTGCTGGCGCAACTGGTTCGAGAACTCGACGATCAGGATGCCGTGCTTGGTGATCAAGCCCACCAGCGTGATCAGCCCGATCTGCGAATACACGTTCAAGGTGCCGCCCGTGAGCTGCATCGCCCCGAGCGCGCCGACCATCGACAAGGGCACGGAGAGCATGATGACGAATGGGTCGATGAAGCTCTCGAACTGCGCTGCCAGCACCAGGAAGATGAACACCAGGGCCAGCACGAACACGATGCCCAGCGCGCCACTGGAGGAGCGGAACTCGCGGGAGACACCATTGAGCTCGGTCGTGTAGCCTGGCTTGAGCACCTTGCGCGCGGTGTCGTCCATGAAGGCCAGCGCGTCACCCAGCGCGTAAGTAGGGCTCAGGTTGGCCGTGATCGTCACCGACCGCCGTTGGTTAAAGTGGTTCAGCTCGCGCGGGCTGACCGACTCGCGCACCGTGACCAGGGCCGACAGCGGCACCATCACGTCGCCCCGCCCCCGCACGAACAGCTTCTCGATGTCCTCCGGCGTGGTGCGGCCACCGGTCTGGGTCTGCACCAGCACGTCGTACTGGTCGGCGCCCCGCTTGTAGCGGGTGACGGCACGGCCGCCCAGCATGGTCTCGACCGTGCGGGCCACCTGTTCGACCGTGACGCCGGCATCGGCCGCGCGGTCGCGATTGACCTCCATGAATAGCTCGGGCTTGTTCAGCCGCAGGTCGGAATCCGGGGCCACCAAGCCTGGGTTGCGCGCCATCTCGGCCATGATCTGCTGCGAGGCGGCGGCCAGGTTCTGGTAGCTGTCATTGGTGACGATGACGAAGTTGATCGGCCGATCTCGGAAGCCCTGGCCCAGGCTCGGCGGCGTGGAGGCGAAGGCATTGACGCCGGCCAGGCCCGAGAACTGCTGCTGCAGTTCGCGCGCGAGCTGGATCGTGCTGCGCTTGCGTTCGCTCCAGTCCTTGGCACCCATGAACGACACCGCCTGCGACACCGTGGGATTGCCCGAGGACACGAACACCCGGTCCAGTTCGGGGTAGCCGGCCGCGATGCGCTCGATCTCGCGGCCGTAGCGCGCGGTGTATTCGAGCGTTGCCCCGTCGGGCGCGTTGATCGACCCCAGCACGATGCCCCGGTCTTCCATGGGGGCGAGCTCGCTGCGCAGCCCGGAGAACAGTGCCCAGCTGCCGGCACCCGAGGCCCCCATGACGATCAGCACCACCCAGCGCTGGCGCAACACCCAGCCCAGCGTGTCGGCATACCGCGACGTGAGCCAGACCAGGAAAGCCTCCATCCCGCGGTCGAAGAAGTTGGGCTTCGGGTTGTGCTTGAGCAACTGGCTGCACAACATGGGCGTCAGCGTCAATGCCACGAAGCCCGAGACGATCACCGCGCCGGCCAGTGCAAGCGCGAACTCGACGAACAGGCGCCCGGTGCGACCTGGGGTGAAGGCCAGTGGCGCGAACACGGCGGCCAGCGTCAGCGTCATCGCCACCACGGCGAAGCCGATCTCGCGTGCACCCATCAGCGCGGCCTGGAACGGCGTGACCCGGTGGCCCCCGCCTTCCTCGATGTGGCGGAAGATGTTCTCCAGCACCACGATCGAATCGTCCACCACCAGGCCGATGGCCAGCACCATGGACAGCAGGGTCAGCGTGTTGATCGTGAACCCGGCCGCGGCCATCAGCGAGAAGGTGCCGATCAGGCTGACCGGAATGGTGACCAGCGGGATCAACGAGGCCCGAACGGTGCGCAGGAACACGAACACCACCAGCGCCACCAGCGTCACCGACTCACCGATGGTCTGGTAGACCGACTTCACCGAGCGGTCGATGAAGACCGAGTTGTCGTTGGCGATCTGCACCTTCAGGCCCGGTGGCAGATCCTGCTGCACCCGTGGCAGGGCCTGGCGGATGCCGGCCGAGATGTCCAGCGGGTTGGCCGTGGCGTTGCGCACGACACCGGCGGATACCGAGGGCACGCCGTTCAGGCGCACGCTCTGCCGCTCGCTGGCGGGCGCCTGCTCGATGCGGGCCACGTCCTTCAGCCGCACGGTGAAGCCGTTGGTGACCTTCAACGCCACCTCGGCGAACTGGCGTTCGGTGTTGAGGTCGGTGCGCGCGGTGACGTTGAACTCGCGCTGCTGGCTTTCGATGCGACCGGCGGGCACCTCGAGGTTCTGCCGGCGCAAGGCGTCCTCGACGTCCTGCGTCGTCAAGCGGTAGGCGGCGAGCTTGTCCGGATCGAGCCAGATGCGCATCGAGAACTTGCGCTCGCCGAAGATCGGCACGTCGGCCACACCCGGAATCGTCTGAAGCCGCGGCTTGACGATGCGGTTGATGATGTCGGTGACTTCCAGCGCCGACATGGTCTCGCTGGTGAACGCGAGCCAGATGATCGGGAATGCATCGGCCTCGACCTTGGCCACCACGGGCTCGTCGGCCGCCTCCGGCAGCCGAGAACGCACCCGCGCCACGCGGTCGCGCACGTCGGCGGCGGCGGAGTCGGGGTCCTTGGTGAGCTTGAAGCGGACGCTGATCTGGCTTTGTTCCTGCCGCGAGATCGAGGTCAGGATGTCCACGCCATCGATCCCGGCGATCGAATCCTCCAGCGGCTTGGTGACCTGGGACTCGATCACCTCGGACGAAGCGCCGATCAAGCGGGTGCTGACGGTGACCACCGGCTCGTCGATGCGCGGGTACTCGCGCACGTTCAGCTTGGTGTAGGACACGCCGCCCACCAGCAGCAGCATCAGCGACATCACGGTGGCGAACACCGGCCGCCGGATGGAGATCTCGGAGAGCTTCATGCTGCGCGCTCCTGCCCGTTCACGGCGTGGTGGTCTTGGTGGTGGCGCTTGCACCCGCTGCGGGCTTGGCGCCGGGCTTGTTGGCCGCGCCGGCGGCGTCACCCAGCTGCACGATGCGCAGCGGCTGCGGCTCGCCCCGCATCAGCCGGGCCTGGCCGGCAATGACGAGCAGGTCACCGTCCTTCACGCCTTCGAGGATCTCGACCCGGCCGGCCTGCCGCACGCCCGGCCGAGCCACCACGCGCTGGCCCAGCTTGCCGCCGTTCGGACCGTCCACCACCTTGATCAGGTACTGCTGGTTGCCCATGGGCACCAGGGCCTCCTCGGGCACCATCACCGCATCCTCGTGCACGCCGAACACGATGCGGGCACGCGCAAACATGCCCGAGCGCAGGTCGCCCGCCGCATTCGTCAGGCGCGCGCGCACCAGCAGCGATCGGCCACTGGCATCGAGCTGTGCATCCACGGCCTCGACACGCGCCGTGTAAGCCTTGCCCGGCAGCGAGTCGAGGCTCACGGTCACGGGTTGTCCGGAGCGCAACTGCGCGAGGTAGCGCTCAGGGAGCCGGAAGTCGACCCATACGCTGGACACGTCCTCGATCTGCACCAGGTCGGCACCGTCCTTGACATAGTCGCCCACGTTGACGCTGCGAATGCCCGTCAGGCCGTCGAACGGGGCCAGGATCTTCATGCGCTGCAGCTGGGCCTGTGCCAGGCTCACCTGCGCTTCGGCCACTTCAAGGGTGGCCTGGGCCTGGTCGACCACGCTCTGGCTGACGAAGTTCTGCGCCACCAGCTCGCGGTTGCGCAGCAGGTTGGTGCGCGCAATGCTGGCCTGGGCCTGGGCTTGCTGCAGTTGGGCCTGCTGCAAGGCGTCATCGAGCTGCACCAGCAACTGGCCCTTCTTCACCCGCTGCCCGTCCAGGAAGCCCAAGCGGGACACCCGCCCGCTCACCTCGGGCCGCAGCATCACGCCCTGGTTCGAGCGCAAGGAACCCACGGCCTGCGCATCGTTTTCCAGGCGCACGCGCTGCGCGCGCCCCACCTCCACCGCCACTGGCCCCCCGCCGCCCATGGCACGCGCGGGGGCAGGCGCCGATGCCGCGGCGCCGCTCGCGCCACTGGTTGTCGGCGGGCGGTTCTGCAGCCACCAGGCGGCTGCAACGGCACCACACAGGGCGATGACGACGATGGTGGTGTGAACCTTCTTCATGAACGGCGGCAGTCTGCGGGTCGCACACTGTAACGTCCGATCGCCCGGCCTGTCGGGGCCATCAGCGGCGCACCATGTCGACGCCGCGGTTGGCCAACTGGTCGGCGCGCTCGTTGCCCGGATCCCCCGTGTGCCCGCGCACCCAATGCCATTGAACCGTGTGCTGAGCCACCAGCGCATCGAGCTTCTGCCACAACTCGATTTTCTTCACCGTCTTCTTGTCTGCCGTGCGCCAGCCACGTGCCTTCCAGCCGTGGATCCAGGTGGTGATGCCGTTCTTCACATACTCGCTGTCGGTGTAGATCGCCACCGGCGTGTGCCGCTTCAGTGCCGACAAGGCCTCGATGACGGCGGTGAGCTCCATGCGGTTGTTGGTGGTTTCACGCTCGCCGCCAAAGAGCTCCTTCTCGTGTTCACCCCAGCGCAGCCATGCGCCCCAGCCCCCGGGGCCTGGGTTGCCCTTGCAGGCGCCATCGGTGTAGATCACGACGGTTTCGCTCATTCAGTCTCCAGGCTGTCGATCTCTCGGTTGGCCACGGCGGCGGGCGCCGAGGCCTTGGCCGCGTTCGGCTGGCGCCGCACGCGCCCCACCAGACGCATGCCCCGCACACGCTTGACGGCAACCAGCAGGTACACCGCCCCGAGCACCGGCCACCAGCGCTCGCCGGCGGCCTCGGCCCAGGCGCCACGCTCCAGCCAGCGCTGGTTCCGGAACGGCGGGCGCCAGCAACCGAAGCGCCCCACCTCCACCTCGAAGCCCAGCAGGCGCAGCCAGTCCCGCATGCGCCAGTAGCCGATGAGCTCACCCGCTCGTGGCAGGAACGGCGGCGTGCCCGCCCCGGCGCGCTGCAGCAGGCGGCCCAGGTCGTGCCGCAGGCCCCACAGGCTGGCCGGGTTGAAGCCGGTGATCACGATGCGGCCTTCGGGCACCAGCACACGCTCCACCTCACGCAGCGTGTCGTGTGCATCGCGCGCAAGCTCCAGGGCGTGCGGCAGCACCACCAGGTCCAGGCTGTGGCTGGGGAACGGCAGCGCGTCGAACTCGCAGTGCAGCGCCATGCCGGCATGGGGTGCCAGTGTCGAGATGGTGTCGTCCACCGGCGGCAGCGCCACCGGCTCGGGCACGTACAGCGAATCGCTGGCAACCCACCGGTGCGGCATGCGGTTGGCCCGCAGGCCATCGAGTTCACTCACGCCAAGCTGCAAGGCATGGAAGCCGAACAGGTCGGCCACGCTGCGATCAAGCTGCGCCTGTTCCCAGTCGAGCAGATAGCGCCCCGGCGGGCTTCTGAGCCACTGGGCCAACTCTATAATCGATTCCTCGCGCGTCATGACACTGATCGCCCTGCCCGCCTTCTCCGACAACTACATCTGGATGCTGCACGACGGCCAACAAGCCCTCGTTGTCGATCCGGGGGATGCGGCGCCGGTGCTGGCCGCACTCGATGCCCACGAGCTCGCGCTGACGGCCATTCTAGTGACGCACCATCACGCCGATCATGTCGGTGGCCTCGCGGCGCTGCGCCCACGCCTGCAGGGGCCCGTCTTCGGCCCGGCGCGCGAGGCGATCCCCGCGCCCTTCGAGCCGCTGGCCGATGGCGCGCGCATCTTCGCGGCGGGCACCACCTTCGAGGTGATCGATGTGCCCGGCCACACCGCAGGCCACATCGCCTACCTGCATCGCCCGGCCGATGGGGCTGCGCCGATCCTGTTCTGCGGTGACACCCTGTTCTCCGGTGGCTGCGGCCGCCTGTTCGAAGGCACCGCCTTGCAGATGCACCACTCGCTGTCGCGGCTGGCCGCACTGCCCGGCGACACCCAGGTGTGCTGTGCCCACGAGTACACCGAATCCAACCTGCGCTTCGCGGCTGCCGTGGAGCCTGACAATCCAGAACTCGCGCGCTACACGGCCGAGTGCCGCGGCCTGCGTGAACGCGGCGTGCCCACGTTGCCATCGACGATCGCGCGCGAGCGCGCCGTCAACCCGTTCCTGCGATGCGCGCTTCCGGCAGTGGCCCGGGCCGCGCGGGCGCAGGGTGCCGCCAACGATAGCGAGGCCGAGGTCTTCGGCGCGCTGCGTGAATGGAAGAACCGATTCCGATGACGACCACCCTGCTGCGCCTGGCACTGCCCGCTCTGGCGGCCCTGCTCATGACCGCCTGCGCCTCCGCGCCGCCACCGCCGCCGGCCGTCGCCGACACACCACCGCTGGCGCCGCAACCGGTGGTCGAACCTGCCCCGGCACCCGTGGTGCAGCCCGCGCCTGCGCCGGCGCCCGTGAAGGTGGCCGAGGCCGAACCCGCGGCCATCGACACCCTGCGCCCGCAAGTGCGCATCGACCTGAACGACGAGACTGCCCGCACCGACCTCTGGAGCCGCGTGCGTCAGGGCTTCGCGATGAACGAGCTCGACAACGATCTGGTGCGCAAGTGGGAGCAGTGGTACGCCGCGCGTCCGGACTATGTGCAGCGCATGACCGAGCGTGGCGGGCGCTACCTATTCCACATCGTCGAGGAACTGGCCAAGCGCAACATGCCGACCGAACTGGCCCTGTTGCCCTTCATCGAAAGCGCCTACAACCCCGAGGCGATGTCGCGCGCCAAGGCCTCCGGCATGTGGCAGTTCGTGCCCGGCACGGGGCGTGACTTCGCCCTGAAGCAGAACGTCTTCCGCGACGACCGCCGCGACGTGCTGGCCTCCACCCGCGCGGCGCTGGATTACCTGCAGACGCTGCACACCATGTTCGGCGACTGGCAACTCGCGCTGGCCGCGTACAACTGGGGTCAAGGCAATGTGCAGCGTGCTCTCACACGCAGCCAGAAGGCTGGGCTGCCGGGGGACTACACGAACCTGCGCATGCCGGATGAGACACGCAACTACCTGCCCAAGCTGCAGGCCGTGAAGAACATCGTGCTGCGGCCGGAGGCCTTCGCGCTCGCACTGCCCGTGCTCCAGAACCACCCGTATTTCCTGTCCGTGCCGATCCAGCGCGACATCGACGTCGACCTGGCGGCCCGGCTGGCGGGTCTGTCGCTGGACGAGTTCAGGCAGCTCAACCCGCAGATGAACAAGCCGGTGATCCTGGCCGCCGGCACCCCGCAGGTGCTGCTGCCCTACGACAACGCCAACACCTTCGTGCGGGCACTCAGCCATCACAAGGGCACGTTGGCGAGCTGGACAGCCTGGGTGGCCCCCAAGACGCTCAAACCCGCGGAAGCCGCTCGACACGTGGGCATGAGCGAGCCGCAGCTGCGCGAGGTCAACCGCATTCCCTCGGGCATGCTGGTGAAGGTGGGCTCCACCCTGCTGGTGCCACGTGACGGCAAGCGCACCGAGGATGTCTCGGAGCACGTGGCCGACAACGCCATGCTGTCGCTCGCCCCCGACCGGCCGGCCGTGCAGCGCGTGAGCTTCAAGGCCGGCAAGAAGGGTGACTCGGTGGCTGCCGTGGCCCGCCGCTACAAGCTGAACCCGGCCCAGGTGGCGCAGTGGAACAAGACCACGCCGCAAGCCAGCTTCAAGCCCGGCCAGCCGATCGTGGTGATGCTGGCCAAGGCGCCCGCGGCCGCCAAGTCGGTGCGCGTGGCCGTGCGGCCCGCCAGCACCACGGGCCGGCGCCTCAGCAAGCCCGCGCCGGCTGCGCGCACACGCGCTGCGCAGAACTGAGCCTGAGGACGCGCCGCCCCGCCGGGGCGCGGCCGCTGCCAACGGACAGCGACACGGCGCTCAATGCCTGCCGGTCAATGCCTGTCGCTCAGCGCATGAGCGAGCGTCGAGAGGTCGACGTACTCGAGTTCGCTGCCTGCCGGCACCCCGCGTGCAAGGCGCGTCACGGCCAGGCCGCGCGCCTTCAGGGCCTGCGCCAGCACATGGGCAGTGGCTTCGCCCTCGGCCGTGAAGCCGGTGGCCAGGATCACCTCCTGGACCACGCCATCGGCCGCGCGCTCCAGCAGGGCATGCACGCCGATGTCGGCCACCCCCACCCCGTCGAGCGGGCGCAGGCGCCCCATCAGCACGAAGTAAAGGCCTCGGTAGCTGCCGGTCCGCTCCACGGCCGCCTGGTCAGCCGGCGTCTCCACCACCAGCAACTGGCGGCCATCACGCGCGGGATCAAGGCAGGTGCCACACACCTGCGCCTCGCTGAAGGTGTGGCAACGCTCGCAGTGGTGGATGTCCTGCGCGGCCGCCTGCAGCGCCTGGGCCAGCCGCAAGGCCCCCTCCCGGTCGTGCTGCAGCAGGTGAAACGCCATGCGCTGGGCTGACTTCACCCCCACCCCTGGCAGGCGCCGCAGCGCCTCGATCAGGGCTTCGAGGCTGTGCTCCGCCATGTGTCAGTGCCTCACGGGGCGTGTGCCAAGGCCCGTGCGCCACCGCCGGCCAGGCGCCATGCTCAGAACGGGAACTTCATGCCCGGGATCTGCGGCATGCCGGCGCTGAGCTTGCCCATCTTCTCCTGGGTGGTGCTCTCGACGCGGCGCACCGCGTCGTTGATGGCGGCGGCCACCAGGTCTTCCAGCATGTCCTTGTCGTCGGCCAGCAGGCTGGGATCGATGGTGACCCGGCGCACGTCGTGCTTGCAGGTCATCAGCACCTTCACCAGGCCGGCGCCGGACTGGCCCTCGACCTCGATCAGCGCCAGCTCTTCCTGGGCCTTGCGCAGGTTGTCCTGCATGGCCTGCGCCTGCTTCATCAGGCCGGCGAGTTGGTTCTTCATCATGATGCGTTGGTCCTCGGTTCGGAGATGGGTTTGATCGATCCCGGCACGATGCGTGCGGTTCGGAACTGCGACATCAGCGCACGCACGGCCGGGTCGTCCTGTATCAACTGCTCGGCCTCCCGCTGCGCGGCCTCGCGCGCGGCAGCGTCGCGCAAGGCCAGGGAGTCCACGGCCTCGCCGGCCTCGATCTGCAACTGCAGCGCCTGCCCTGTGGCGGTCTGCAATGCGGCCTGCAGCTTGTCGCGCAAGGCTTGGGTGCGCAGCGATTCACGGCCCACGCGCAACCGCCAGCATTCGCCGGTCGGCCCGGTGTCCACAGCCACCAGTTCGGCCTGCAACGCGAGTTCACGCACCAACGCGACCACGCCACCGCTGGCCAGCACCGGGCGCAGCAGCTCGGCCCAGCGATCGCCCAACGCGGTGGTGGCCACCTGCAGCGCCGGCGCAGGTGCCGGTGTCGCGGCTGCACGCGGGGTGGCCCACTCGCCTGGCGCGTCATCGCCCTCGACCGACGGCACCGCCGCCCCCGGCGCCTCGTCCGGCAGGGCGTCGTCCAACCAGGGGGGAAGCTCGTCGCCCCCACGCGGCGCCGGCATCGTCTTGCGGGCTGCGGTGGCCGCCCCCGGCGCAGCAGCGCCGGGTTGGGCGGGCGGCGTGGGTGGATTCACCTGTGCAACGGGGCGGGCCGGTCCCACAGCCGGGGCCTGCACGGGTGCCTGAACCAGTGCAGGCGGGCGCACCGTCGCCGGCAAGGCCCGCGGCGGTGGCGCCACCACAGGGCGCGCAGGCGCACTGCTGCGCGCCTCGCGTGGCGCGGCCTGCAGCGGCGCGGCACGCACGGTGCCGGCCGTTCCAGGCGAACCAGCGGCGGGCGGAAACGCCAGCAGTCGCAACAGCACCATCGTCAGGCCGGCATAGTCGTCCGCGACCAGGCTCAGCTCGGCGCGCCCATGCACGACGATGCTGTAGAGCAGCTGCGTTTCGTCCGGTGGCATCTCGGCAGCAAGCTGACGGGCGCCAGCGGTGTCCGGGTCGGTGTCGTCCAGGGCGCCGGGCACCGCCTGCTCCACCGCCATCTGCTGCAGCAGTGCCCCCATCTCCTCCAGCGTGCCCGCGGCCGAGAGCCCCAGCCCACGCAGTTCGTTCACCGTGGACAGCACCTCGGCGCCCTCGCGGCGGGCCAGCGCCAGCACCAGGCGGGCAGCGTGCTGGCGATCGACGCTGCCCAGCATGGCCCGCACACCGGCTTCGTCCAGCTGGCCGGCGCCAAAGGCAATGGCCTGGTCGGTGAGCGACAGTGCATCGCGCATCGAGCCACGCGCCGCGCGCGACAACAGCCGCAGCGCGCCGGCGTCGGTGGGCACGCCCTCGGCCTGCAGCACCGCCTGCAGATGCGCGTGCACCACCTCGGGCGGCATCGGCCGCAGGTTGAACTGCAGGCAGCGGCTCAACACCGTGGGCAGCATCTTCTCGGGGTCGGTGGTGGCCAACACGAACTTGAGGTAGTCGGGCGGCTCCTCCAGCGTCTTCAGCAGCGCATTGAAGGCGTCCTTGGTGAGCTGATGCGCCTCGTCGATCATGAACACCTTGAAGCGGCCGACGCTGGGCTTGTAGGCGGCCCGTTCGATCAGGTCTCGGATTTCGTCGATGCTGCGATTGCTGGCCGCGTCAAGCTCGATGTAATCGATGTAGCGGTCGGCATCGATCTCGGTGCACGCCAGGCACTGCCCGCACGGCTGCGCCGTCACGCCGCCGCTGCCATCGGGCCCGGTGCAGTTCAGGCTCTTCGCGAGGATGCGGCTCACGGTCGTCTTGCCGATGCCGCGCGTGCCGGTGAACAGGTAGGCATGGTGCAGGCGCCCGCTCGTGAGCGCATTGCCCAGCGCCTGCACCACGTGCTCCTGCCCGACCATCTGATCGAAGCTGCGAGGCCGGTACTTGCGCGCCAGGACGACATGACTCATGCCTTCATTCTACGGGCCGGGTCCGGCGCAACCAGTCTCGCGGCTGCCCGATAATCCGGGCCATGAAACCCATTGCCGCAGAGACGCAGAACGCCACCCTCAGCTACGAGCAGGCCGGTGTCAACTACGACCTGATCGACCCGCTGAAGGTGAGCGCCCAGCGCGCCGCGGCGGCCACCTCGGGCCACCTGGCCGCGCATGGCTTCAGCGAAGTCAAGGCCTCGCGCGGCGAGTCGGCCTATGTGGTCGACGTGGGTCCGTTCTACATCGCCTCCATCGTCGAATGCCTTGGTTCCAAGGCCATCGTCGCCGACGAGATGGCGGCCCTCACCGGCCGGAGCTGGTATGCCTCGATCGCGCAGGACACCATCGCGATGGCCGTCAACGACCTGATCACCGTGGGCGCCACGCCGCTGGTGGTGCAGGCCTATTGGGCCGCAGGCGGGTCGGACTGGTTTGGCGACGCACAGCGCGCGCAAGCCCTGGTGGAGGGATGGAAGCGGGCCTGCGATGTCTGCGGTGTGGCCTGGGGCGGTGGTGAGACGCCTGCACTGGCGGGCATTGTCGAAGGGGGACGCATCGATTTGGCGGCGTCCTGCACCGGGCTGATCAACCCGAAGGAACGGCTATCGGTGGGCGACCGACTGTCCCCGGGCGACGCGATCGTGCTGCTCGACTCGAGTGGCATCCATGCCAACGGCCTGAGCCTGGCCCGCAAGCTGGTGGAGCGGCTGCCGCAAGGGTGGCTGACCCCGGTGCAACCCGGGCTCAGCTACGGTGAGGCGCTGCTGGCCCCGACGGTGCTGTATTCACCGGTGACTGAAGCGCTCTGGCGCGCCGGCATCGTTCCTCACTACTGCGCCAACATCACCGGCCACGGCTGGCGCAAGCTGCTGCGTCACCCGGCCGCGTTCACCTACCGCATTCACACCGTGCCGCCCGTGACGCCGGTGCTGGCCTTCATCCAGCAGCATGCCCACCAGGACGATCGCGAGGCCTATAGCACGCTGAACATGGGCGCGGGCTTCGCGCTGTTCGTCGAGGCAGCGGATGCGCAGCGCACGGTCGAGATCGCGCAGTCGCTGGGCATTGGTGCCAGGGTGGCCGGCATTGTGGAAGCCGGGCCGAAGCAGTTGCTGATCGAACCTCTGGGCATCCGTTTCGGCGACGACGATCTCCAATTGCGCTGAGGCCATCGCCCGCCCGGGCGCCTGCACTCGCCTACAATCCGCGGTGACGGGCCTCCTCGCATGGAAGCGCGGCCAACCGGGTCAGGTCGGGAACGAAGCAGCCCTAACCGTTGTGACCAGTGCCGAGGGCAAGGCTCGTCACCCATTCATCGTTGCTGGTGCGTGCAGGTGTGCCTGAGCCTGATGCCGTGCAAAGTGAGGCATTGGCGCAACGCTTTGGCCCACGCCCCGACACGGCGCATCCGACCTGATGCCCGAAGTCAACCCGGGCGGCGGTGCAACGTTATGATGATTGATTGAGGCCTCGCTCCCTTTTTGCGCAGCTGCCGCGAAGAGGCGTATCGACCAGATGAGGGTTGCTGGTCCGAGCGTTCTGGCTCCTTCGCGTGCTGCCCGTTCCCTCATATCCAACCAGGAGTTGCTGATGAAGATGAAGACCGCTCTCTCGCTGATCGCCGCTGCCGTGGCCATGCTGGCCCAAGGCGCCTATGCCCAATCCGCCTCGGCCCCCGCGCGCGCCGATGTGAAGGCTGAAACCAAGGCCGCCGCCAAGGAAGGCAAGACCGCCAAGGCTGGCGAAGCCGGCGCACCTGCGGCCGCCGATGCCAAGTCGGACAAGCCCCGTGCCGACGTGAAGGCCGACACCAAGAAGGCCGCCAAGGAAGGCAAGACCGCCAAGGCGGGTGAAGCTGCCGCTCCGGCCGCTGCCGATGCCAAGTCGGACAAGTCGCGCGCCGAAGTGAAGGCCGAGACGAAGAAGGCCGCCAAGGAAGGCGCCACTGCGCCGGCCGGCGAAGCCGCGAAGAAGTAAGCAGCGCCAGCATCGAACCGAACGGCCGCCCTCGGGCGGCCGTTTTCATTGCTGGGCCCGATCCTTCAGCCTGCCTGTCGGAAGGCCATCACGGCCTGGTTGCGCAGCGTGCGCAGCAAGGCCAGTTCGCGCTCGCCCAGCGCCAGCTCGCCGGGTGCAGCCTTGTCGCCATAGATCAGCGCGAACGGAGCGTTCTTCATGGTCATGGGCAGCAGCAGGAACGACGCGGCGTTCACCTGCCTGCCGTACCAGGGGGGCAGACGTTGCGCGATGTGGCTTGCCCGTGCGTCGGTGATCAGCGTGTCGGCACCCTTGATGCACACCGCACTGAAAAGGTCCGGTGCATTGGTGCGTCGCACATCCACCTGGAACGCCTTCGCGACGACGTCAGCCTGTGCGCCAAGGCCGAACCGGCCTTGCAGCACGCCCGTCTTGGCGTCGCGCAAACAGAACACCACGCGCTGGAAGCCCATCGCGCGGTACATGGTCTCCAGGATCATGCGCAGCACTTCGTTCAGCCTGAACTCGTCGCTCGCCATCGAGTTGGTGATGTCCTGGATGCCGGCCGCCAGCACCTCGGCCACCCGCTCGGGCTCCGGTGCCAGCACCATCGTCGGTGCGCAGGCGGTGTCGGCTGCAGCAGGCTCCTGCGGCAGCGGCATCGTGGCATGCAGTTCATAGGGCGACAAGGAATCGCCGGCGTCCGGCGTCGGCTCCGCCACCGGCGAGCCCAGCAATCGCAGCGCGGTACTGCCGCTGGGCAGTTGCAGTCCCATGGCCGGGGCCAGCTGCGCTAGCTTCTGCCGGGCGGCGGTGGTAGCGGCATGCAACTCGTTGCTGCCGATGGCCAATGCCTTGCCAAAGCGCTCGGCAATCGCCGTCACCCGCGCCGCCAGGTGCGCCGGCTCGGTGTGCAGCACGGCATCGGCCACCTCGTTGGCAACCGCGGACAACCAGCGCAGGCGTTCCGGCCCGCGCTCCAGCGTGCGGCCGGGCGGATCGGTGTCGGGCCGGCGCATGCAGCGCTGCAGGGTGTCGGGCAGGCCCCAGCTGCGGGCCACCCCCATGCCCAGTTGTTCGAAACCGATGCCGAGCACACGCTCCGACACGGCCTCCGCCGACACCGGCAGCGCCTGCGCGCGACCGTTGGGCGGCCGCAGCTGCTCGCGGATGCTCAGCGCCTCTTCCGGAAAGTAGTACTCGGTGAGCAGGCGGCCCAGGTTGTGGAACATCGCGCCGAGAAATGCCTCCTCGCTGTCGCGCGCCGCATGGGTGAGTTCGCTGGCCAGCTGGCCGGCCATCAGCGAGCGCAGGAACTCCTCGCGCAGCCGGTGGGCGTGGCCTTTGTCCTTCATGTGCTCGAGCAACACGAGCGACAGCGCCATGTTGCGGATGCCCGCAAAGCCCACCAGCGCCACCGCCCGCGAGACGGTGCTGATCGAGCCTGCGCCAGCGCTGCTGTAGTGCACGGTGTTGACCATGCGCAGCAGCTTGTTGGTCAGCGCCACGTCCTTCAGGATCTCGCCGGCCAGGCTGTTGAGGCTTTCCTTCTCCGACGTGGCGATGCGCTGGATGCGCACCACCGAGTCCGACAGCGTGGGGAAGTCGCTCTTGTGGCGCATGCGCCGCAGCAGGAAGTCGAGCGTGCCGTTCGAAGCCGCGCCCGCCGCGCCTGCATCGCTTGCCTGGGGCTGCAGCCATGCCTGCAGCGCGTCGCGCATCGCGCCGGCGCTTTCGTAGCGCAGCGCAGGATCGCGGGCCAGTGCGCGTTGCACCACGGCACGCAAGCCGTCCTCCACGGCCACGCCCTCGGGCAACTGCATGTCCTGGTTGATCACTCGCTCGAGCGCCCGGTATGGGTCGCGCTCGCGCAGCATCGGCGTGCCGCTGAGCATCTCGGCCAGCATCATGCCGGCCGCAAACACGTCCATGGCCGGCGTGGGGGGCAGCCCTTGCGCGGCCTCGGGCGACATGTAGCCCGGCGTGCCGACGACACGCTTGTCGCTGGTGTCGGCCACACGGGCGGCGATGCCGAAATCCATCACCCGGGCGCGGCCCTCGGCATCGATCAGGATGTTCGAGGGCTTCAGGTCCCGGTGCACGATGCCCTGGTCGTGCGCGGCGCGCAGCGCGTCCAGCACCCCCTGCATCATGGTGGCGGCGTCGCGCGCCTGCATGGCCCCCTTGCGCTTGAGATGCTCGGCCAAGGTCTTGCCGCGCACGAGCTCGAACACCAGGTAGGGCTGGCCGGCCTGCTCGTCTGCCTCGAACACCGGCACGATGTGGGGGTGCGACAACCGGCTCACGGCCCGGGCCTCGTGCAGCCACTGGCTCACTGCCAGCGTGTCGGCCTCGGGATTGAGCAGCTTCAGCGCAACGTCACGCTCGAGCCGTTCGTCATGGGCCAGCCACACCGTGGCCTGGGCGCCGCGCCCGAGTTCTTCGGCCAGCTTGAAGCGACCGACACGCCCACCCCGGCGCGGCGTCGCAGGCGTCACGATCAAGTCAGGCCTCCCAGCTGTGATGCACGCGCAGCATCGTCGTCATCCGATCCCGGGGCGATGCCTTGAGCCGACAGTTGCAGGTCGCGCGGCGTGACGCCGAGCACCCGTGCATAACGTTGCGCCACCCGGTGCAAGGCGCCGGTTTGCTGGTGGACCGGCAGCAGCGTGGCGTCGACCACCTCGTTGGCACAGCTGGCGGTCAGGCGCAGCACCTCATCGTCGGTCTCGGCCGAGCGCACGGGCGTGGTCGGCGGCATGCGGCGCGCCATGTGCAGCACGGCATCATCCAGGCCCCATTGCCGCGCCACCGCGGCACCGATGGACTCGATGTCCGTGCCGAGCACAGCGAAGGCCGCGCCCTCCTCTGTCATGCCCGGCTCGTCGGGTTCACCGGCCTTGGGTGATGGCGCCGGCAGCATCAGGCGGCGGATCTGCGCTGCCTCGTCCGGAAAGTGGTACTGCACGACCAGCCGGCCGAGGTTCTGCAGCATGACCAGCAGGTACACCACCTCGGCGTCATAGCCTGCCGGTCGCAGCCATTGCGAGATGCGGGCGGCACGCCGCACCCGATCAAAGACACGCTCCAGGTCGGTGGCCTGGCTGTCGTTCAGCGGGCCCGGCCACGGCCGCAGCGCCAGCGCCGCGCGCCGCACGCCATCGAGGCCCAGCATCGCGATCGTGCGGCGAATGGTCAGCACCGGCCCACTGCCGGCGGCCATGGCGCTGCGCACCTGGGCGCTGTTCACCATGCGGATGAGCTCGAAGGCCAGGGCCGTGTCCTGGAGCACGATTTCGGCCAGTTCGTTGGTGCGCTCACGCTCCATCAGCGCCAGCCGGGCTGCACGCGCGGCCCCCCCGGGCACGGAGGGCAGCACGCCCGCAGCGCGGATGCGGTCCAGCAGCAGCGCCATCGGGCCGCCGCCTTGTTCGCCTTCGCTGGCGAGCCAGCCTTCCAGCGCCCGCTGCAGCGTGCGGGCATTCCGGTAGCGCTGTCGTTCCTGCCGATCGGTGGCGCGGTTGACGATGGCGCGCAGGGCTTCCGGGATCTGGTGGGTGGTGCCCCACGGCAGCCGCACCATCTCGCGGCCCAGCGGGGGCAGGCGCTCGACGACCGCGGAGATGTCGGGCTGGTCCAGCGCCGGCCCGCCAGCCAGCACATGGTGCATCAGCAGGCCGAAGGCAAGCACATCGCGCTCGGCCGCCTGCCGGTGTGCATGAAGCGATCCCGCGCCCATGTCGACGTCGTTCGGCGTCACGGCAACGCCCAGGCCCATCACCCGACACGGGCCGCCGTCGGGCAGCAACAGCATCATCGTCTGGAGGTCCTGGTGCGCAACGCCGGCTTCGTGCGCAAACGCGAGCCCCTGCAGGGCCTGCAGCGCGCGCGGCACGAACTCCTGGGCGGGCAGTCCCTTGCTCGTCATCAGCTCGGCCAGCGTGACGCTGCTGCCGCGGTCGTAGGTGATGTAGGGCCACTGTTCATGCTCGCCCACCTCGACCACGTGCGCGAGCGACGGGTGGTCGACCCGGCTCGCCTTGCGTGCAGTCACGCGCCAGTGGTCCAGTGCGCTCGCGTCGGCGGGCCGCTGCCGCGGCATGGCCAGCACCAGCTCCTGGTCATTGCGTGGATCAGCCACCAGCCAGAGCATGGTGCGCGCGCTCTTGCCCAGCAACTGCAGCAGCTGGAAGCGGCCGAAGTTGCGCACGGCATTGGGTCGCGCGACGGCAGGAGTGACCGATGACGTTGGGTTGGCCATGGACGCAGGTACGGTGATGCAGGCCATTGGAACCAAGGCGCGCCAGGGTCGATGGCCGGAACAAACGGGTGAAGCGCCGCCAGATCAGGCCGCGGCCAGGGGCACCAGCCGCCCCCCAGCGGTGATGAAGGCGGCATGGACCGCCTCGCCGGGCTGGAGACTGGCCACCGCCTCACGATAACGCGCCAATTGCTCGCGGTAGGCGGCCAAGGTGTGCGGTGCTGCATGGAGTTTGTAGTCCAGCACCCACCAGCTGCCATCGGCGGCCAGTTGCACCAGGCGGTCGATGCGCAGGCTGCGCCCGTCCAGGGCCACCGGCACCTCGTTGCCGGCCCAGCGCAGCCGCGCAGGATCGAAGAAGGCCGCCAGCGCCGGGGATTGAAGGATGTCGGCCGCAGACTGCTGCACCGCCGGCCACAGTGCGGGTGCCACGCCGTACTCCCGTGCCGCCGCCGTGGACAACGCCGACAGCTCGGCCATCGCCGCGCCGGGCTGGGCCGCCCATTCCAGCACCCTGTGCACCGCCTGCCCCAGGCGTGCGGCGGCCTCATCCGCCGCCGCGGCGGCAGCGCCCCCCCCTGTGGGCAGGCCCCCGGGGCCGCCGGCATAGCGCCCGCCTCGCGGCATCTGCAGCACCTGTGCCTGGCCGTGCCCGCCCGACGCGCCCTGGCGCTGCTCCGGTACCCAGGGCTGCGCCAGGGGTGCAAGCCGCGGCCACCAGGCCCGTGGGTTGGCGCTTCGGGCGGGCGTGCGGCTGATCACGAGCCGTTGGCGCGCTCGGGTCATGGCCACGTACAGCACGTTCAGGTCCTCGCGCGCGCGCAGCGCCGCCTCGGCCTCGTCGAGCGCGCGCAGCGAGGGTGGGCATCGGCCCTCGCTGGCCACGAAGGCCACGCAGCGTGGCGCGCTGTCGTGCAAGGGCCAATCGACCATCACGGTGGGCTGGCCGCCGCGCGGCGGCTCGGCGTCGCAATCCAGCAGGAACACCGTGTCCGCTTCCAGGCCCTTGGCCCCATGTACGGTCAACAACTGCACCGCATCGGGGGCCCCAGGCATGCTGACACGAACCGGGCGCAAACGCAGCGCCCGCACAAAGTTGTAGGGCGTGGCGTAGCGGCCGCCGTCCAGCTCGAGCGCCTGCGCGAGCAAGGCCTGCACGGCCTGGCGCGCCAGGCCCCTGCGCTCCGGTGGCGCGGCGGCCACCATGCGGGCCAGGGCATCGGCCTCGTGCACGATGCGGTCCAGCAGGTCGTGCGGCGGCAGCAGGTTCAGCCAGCGCTGCCACCCCCCGATGAGGCGGCGCGCCCGCACCAGGGCGCCGGGCGCGTCGTCCCATTCGAGCAGCGCCCGCAGCCAGGGCCGGCGGGGCGATCGCGCACGGCGCGACAAGGCCAGCAGTTCATCGTCGCTGGCCGCAAACAGCGGCGACTTCAAGGCCTGCGCCAGGGCCAGGTCGTGTGCCGGTGAGGCCAGCACATCCAGCAGCGCAATCAGGTCGCGGGCCTCGGGCAGTTCGGCCAGGCGCAGGTCTTCCGCCGCGATGCACGGCACATGGCGAAGGCGCAGTTCCTCGGCAGCCCAGCCGAGCGCGGCGCGCTTGCGTGACAGGACCATGATGCTGCCGGGCGCCTGCCCAGTGGCAACCAGCTCGCACACCGCGGCGGCCACCTGAGCCGCCTCTGCGCGGCGCAGCTGTTGCTCGGGCTCGACACGGCGTGTCGTCAGCGAGTCGCGCCACGCTGCCGCCACCTCGCCCGCTTTCTGCCGTGGCGGCCGCTGGGCCTCGGGCAGTGAACGCACGGCGGGTGCCGGCCCTTGCGCCACCTCGGTGCTGTGGGTCCGGTAGCCGGTGAATTCGCCGGCAGCGGCCGCGGCCTCGAACACCTGGTTCAACACCGCCATCACGCCGGGCGCGTTGCGCCGCGTGTGGTCGCACTCGAGCACCACGCCTTCGAGGCCTTGCACCACGAACTCGCGCGCCGCCTCGAACACCCGGGGTTCGGCGCGGCGAAAGCGATAGATGCTTTGCTTCGGGTCCCCCACGATGAAGACGGCCGGCGGCCGCTGCCCGCTGGCGCCGCCACCGGCGCCGGCATAGGAGGACAGCCAGGCGGACAAGGCGTGCCACTGCAATGGGCTGGTGTCCTGGAACTCGTCGATCAGGACCTGTTTCACCCGGGCATCCAGCCGCTGCTGGACCCATCCCGACAACACCGGGTCGGACAGCAGCGCCAAGGCGCAGCGTTCGAGGTCCGGCATGTCGGCCAAGGCCCGGGCGCGCTTGAGTTCACGCCAGGCCATCATCAGCAGCCGGGTCAGGCGCAGCATGCGCCCGTGATCCAGCCAGGCCAGGTGCTGGTCCTGCGCGTCACGCAATGCAACCAGTGCCTCCACGGCCAGTTCGAGTTCAGGAATGTCGCCCAGCTTCTGAGCTTCGCCCTGCTGCGTGAACAACGCGCGCCACGCGGCGTTGAACGCACGCTGCGGATCGGGCTCCTCGCAGGCCAGCCGCAGTGCCGCCCCGGCCTCTCGTGGCCGCTTGTTCTTGTGTGCACCGAGCGCCCGCGCCGCCGCGTCCAGCGCCGCCTGCAGGCCGGCATCGGCGTGCATCCGGATCAACGGGGACTGGCCCGAAGGATCGGCCGGCAGCAACGCGTGCGCCGCGCGGCCCGCCTCGTCCGCCAGCTCCAGCTCGATGCGCTTGTCCAACGCAGCGGCCAGCCAGTCCGACAGGCGGCTTCGGCCATGGCGCTCGATCAGCGCGGTGTAGTCGGCCAGCGCCTCGGCGCTGGCCGCCACGCTGGCGTGAAAGCGGCGCATCAGGTCGGGCCGCAGTTCCTCGATGTCTTCCACCAAGGCGACACCGGGCTGCAGGCCCAGCCGGTCCAGCAGCTCATGGGGCGCCGCCCGCATCAGTTGCGAGAACCAGGCATGGAAGGTGTGGATGTCCACGCTGCGGCCGCCGGCCAGCACGGCGGCGTGCAGCCGCGCCAGTTGCGGCTCGAGGCGAACGGCCTGGCGTTCATCCACCCCGCGCTGGCGCAGGGCCTCGATGCGCACCTCGGGTGTCGCCAGCGCGAATTCGGCGAGCCAGGCACGCAGCCGCTCACGCATCTCACCCGCAGCCTTGCGGGTGAAGGTGATGGCAAGGATCTCCTGTGGCTGCACACCGGCCAGCAGTGCGCGCAGGATGCGCGACACCAGCATCCAGGTCTTGCCCGCGCCCGCGCAGGCCTCGACCACGATGCTGCGCGCCGGGTCGCAGGCCAGTGCGTAGAAGTCCTCGCGGCTGCAGGTTCTGCCGTCGGCGCGATAGGCAATGGCCTGCGCCATGGGAGCGGTCGGGGCCGAGGGCGCCGTCATGGCAGTGGCTCGCCGGGATCGGCGCTCCAATGGTCGCGCCGGCACAGGCCACGCGCCTCGCAGTACTCGCAGACCATGCCCTCCCCCAACGCGGGCATGGCCGCTCCTTGACGCAGGCGGGCCCACTCGTCCGACAGGCCATCGAGCAAGGCATGGGCCGTGGACACCACGTCGGGATGATCGAGCTGCGCGATCGCGTCACGGTCGTCCAGCGCCACGTAGGCAGCATCGAGCCGGACGGGCGGGTTGTCGCTGCACAGCATCTGCGCTGCATAGAAGGCAAGCTGCGTGTCTTCCAGGGGGTGCTTCACCTTGTCCTTCAGGCCGCGCAGGCTGCCTGTCTTGTAGTCCAGAACCTGCGTCGCGCCACTGTCGTGACGGTCGATGCGGTCGATGCGACCCTTGAGCTCGAGCCCGTGCAGTGAAGGGGGCGAACAACGGCGGTCGACCTCGGCCTCGGCAAAGTGCCAACCCGCAGCCGCACGCGATGCCAGCCAATCCAGGTAGCGCTGAGCAAAGGCGGGCATGCCGGCACGGAACGGCAGCATCGCCGGTCCGTCCAGTTGCGACCGGGCGGCCACCTCGTCGGCCAGCGCCATCAGGCGGTCCTGCGCATCGGCACGGCTCAGGTGCTGTGGCTGGCCATCGTGAAAGCGCTGAAGCACCTCGTGCAGCAAGGTTCCGAAATCGCGTTTGCCAGGGTCGGGTGCCAGCTCTTCGGCCTCGGCCAGGCCTAGCACCGTACGCGCGAAGAAGCGGTACGGGCAGCTGCGCAAGGCCTCCAGGGCGCTTGCACTCAGCGATGTGGGCAATGCCGCGTCGGAGGCACGCGGCAACGGAGGCGCCACCGGGGTTGGCACCAAGGCCCTCGTCTGCAGGGGCGGCGGCTGCTCCGGTACCGGCGGCAAGCCCTGTTCATGGCGGGCGAGTTGCAGGCGCTCCACCAAGGCCGAGGGTCCGAGATGCTCGTCCGCATCGGCCGCGCGACGCACGATCACCAGCCGGGGATGTCGAAGCAACTGTTCGAAGCCGTGCGCCACACGCTGCGCGCGGGCGCTGCGGTCTGGCAGGCCCAGGCGACGCAGCACCCCATCGCCGAGCAGGGCCGCTGCGGGTGGCGGCAACCCGAGCCGCCGTTCGTCGGCCCCGGGCAGGACCACCGCCCCAAACGGGCGCAACATGGCCCGCGCCAGCGGCGTGATGAGGACCTGCGCCGCTTCGCGATCCACCGCTTCGATGTACTGGGCCGCATCCAGCGCTGCATCGACCCAGGCGATGAAGTCGTCCAGGCTCATCGACAGGCCGTCGACGTCGGGCCTCGCCGAGGCCTGTTCAAGGCGCACCGCCTGCCACACCGCGCGGCCCGCCGGATCGTCCGTCCAGGTGCGCGCCGCCGGCGCGTCACGCAGCAGTTCGCGCAGGTTCTGCAGCCACGTCGACAGGGGCTGCCGGCGACCGCCGGCAAATGCTCGCCACCGGGCCTGGCGGCCGCTCCAGCAGGTCATGGCCTGCTGGAGCCGGACATCGTCGTCCGCTGGAACGCCCCCGCGCCGCCAGTGCACTTCGAGCTGGTCGATCCAGGCCGCGTCGGTGCCCCCGTGTTCCGCCTTGAGCCCGTCCAGCCACGCATCCGCCTCGGCCGCGGGATGTGCGGCGCGCAGCACCGCCATCAACTGGGCGGCGGCGCGTGTGGTGGACAAGGTCCAGCCCGACTCATCCGCGATCAGCACGCCGGCCCGTTCGAGCAGTGCGCGGATGCGACGCACGAGCAACCGATCCTCCGCCACCAGGGCCACCGGCTGATGGCCCGCCTGCAACGCCTCGACCACCGCGGTCGCCGCGGCCATGGCCTCCTCTTCGGCATCGGCGGCACACCAGAGCCGTGGCGCCTGTGCCGGCAACTCCTGAAACAGCTGCTCGTTCGGCGCGTCAGCCAACAGCCGGAGCACCGGCACCCCTGCCGCCACGGTGGAGAGCAAGGCATCGCCAGCCCCGTCATCGCCCCCGGCCACCAGCTGCACCCAGCCAGCAGGACGAAAACCCGCCAGGCCATCGATCGCACCGGGGCCGCCGAGCGCGGCCCACTCCAGCGCCACCCGTCCCAGCGCGGCGGTCAGCCCGCCGCTGCCTGCGCCGGCACCGAGGGCACCTTCCATGGCCAGGCGCGCATCGGCCCACCATGCGTCACGGGCATCGGCAGACAAGCTGAGCGCGCCGCGCCGCAGGACGTGGGCGGCCTGCACCACGTCGCCAATGGCTTGCTCGAAGGCCGCCGGATCCCGCCGGCGCCATTCGCGCACGCCCGGCAGCGTCGCCAGCAATGCGCCGGCCAGCAGGCGATCGACCGCGACGTCTCCGCTGGGCGCCTGCGCCGGCACCGTCGGCGGCGGGCCAAATGAAGCGGCCAAGGTCTGCAATGTCTCGATCCGAGGCTGCCACCCCCCATCGGCGGCAAATGCCTGGCGCGCCACCGGCAGCAGATCGGCGAACGGCAGCAGCAGCACCGCGTCGCGCAACACGAGGGCATGGCGCTGCGCCCACTCGCGCAGCAACGGTGGCAGGCGTCGCCAGACATCGGCCGGCGACAGGCTCGCTGGAAGATGGATCTGTTCTATCGTTGCCATAGCGTGGGGCCCGAGTGTCGCCGAGGGCGTTGCAGGGGCCTTTGTGTCAGAATTCTTCGCACCTTCCCCGCAGGCCGTTGGCCTGGGAAACCCGCCCCAAGGAATTGCGATGAGCAGTGAACTGATCAAGCATGTCACCGACGCCAGCTTCGAGGCCGATGTGCTGCAGTCCCAGACACCGGTGTTGGTGGACTATTGGGCCGACTGGTGCGGCCCCTGCAAGATGATCGCCCCCATCCTGGACGAGACAGCCAAGGAACTCGGTGCGCGGCTGCAGGTGGCCAAGCTCAACATCGACGAGAACCGGGATGTGCCCGCGAAATACGGCATCCGCGGCATCCCGACCTTGATGTTGTTCAAGGGCGGTCAGCTGGCAGCCACCAAAGTTGGCGCCTTGTCGAAGGCACAGTTGACGGCTTTCCTCGAGCCGCACCTATAATCTTCCAAATTGCTGCGGGCCGCGTTGCCACAAGCACGCGCCCGCTGCCGCAAGATCTGCCACCACGCCCCCTGAGCCCAGGCTCGGGCCAGCGCGTGGGTTCCGGCCACCACCCCAGCGCATTTGTTGTATTCCGCACCTTGCGGAGCCTTGTCGCAGCGGTTCGTGCCCGGCTTCCGGCCACGTGTCCCTGGCAAGGCGCAAGGCCCACCACCCGAGGGTGAATCCCCGTTATGCATCTTTCAGAACTGAAGGCGCTCCACGTTTCCGAGCTCATCAAGATGGGCGAAGCGCTGGAGATCGACAACGTCGCTCGGCTGCGCAAGCAGGAGTTGATGTTCGCCATCATGAAGAAGCGCGCCAAGGGCGGCGAACAGGTGTTCGGCGATGGCGTGCTGGAGGTGCTGCCCGACGGCTTCGGGTTCCTGCGCTCTATCGAGGCCAGCTACATGGCCTCGACCGACGACATCTACCTCTCGCCCAGCCAGATCCGCCGCTTCAACCTGCACACCGGCGACATGATCGAAGGCGAAGTGCGTGTACCGAAGGACGGCGAGCGCTACTTCGCGCTCGTGAAGGTCGACCGCGTGAACGGCCTGACGCCCGAGGAGAGCAAGCACAAGATCATGTTCGAGAACTTGACGCCGCTGTTCCCGAAGGAGCAGTTCAAGCTCGAGCGTGACATCAAGAACGACGAGAACGTCACCAGCCGCATCATCGACCTGATCGCGCCCATCGGCAAAGGCCAGCGCGCGCTGCTGGTGGCCCAGCCCAAGACCGGCAAGACGGTGATGATGCAGCACATCGCCCACTCGCTGGTGGCCAACCATCCCGAGATCCACCTGATCGTGCTGCTGGTGGATGAGCGCCCCGAAGAAGTGACGGAGATGCAGCGCACGGTGCGCGGCGAAGTCATCTCCTCCACCTTTGACGAGCCGGCCGCGCGCCACGTGCAGGTGGCCGAGATGGTGATCGAGCGCGCGAAGCGGCTGGTGGAATTGAAGAAGGACGTGGTGATACTGCTCGACTCGATCACCCGGCTTGCCCGTGCCTACAACAACGTGCTGCCGTCCTCCGGCAAGGTGTTGACGGGTGGTGTCGATGCCAATGCGCTGCAGCGCCCGAAGCGCTTCTTCGGTGCCGCGCGCAATGTGGAGGAAGGTGGCTCGCTCACGATCATCGGCACAGCGCTGATCGACACCGGCAGCCGCATGGACGAGGTGATCTACGAAGAATTCAAGGGCACCGGCAACTGCGAGATCCATCTCGACCGCCGCATGGCCGAGAAACGCGTCTACCCGTCGATCCTGATCAACAAGACCGGCACGCGCCGCGAAGAGCTGCTGCTCAAGCCCGAGATCCTGCAGAAGACCTGGATCCTGCGCAAGCTGCTCTACAACATGGACGAGATCGAGGCGATGGAGTTCATCCTCGACAAGATGAAGGCCAGCAAGAACAACCTCGATTTCTTCGACATGATGCGTCGGGGCGGCTGAGCTACAATCCGCGGTTTTCCGCTATTGGCAAGTGCGTGGCATGGTGCCCCGTGGCTGCCGACACAGCAGCGAGAGGTTTCGTATGAAAGAAGGCATCCACCCCAACTACCGCGACGTGTGCTTCGTGGACCTGTCCAACGGCTTCAAGTTCGTCACCCGCTCCACGGTGCAGACGAAGGAAACCGTCAAGATGGACGACGGCCGCGAACTGCCGCTCGTGAAGCTGGAAACCACCAGCGAGACGCACCCGTTCTACACCGGTACGCAAAAGAGCGTGGACAGCCTGGGCGGCCGCGTCGAGAAGTTCCGCAACAAGTTTGCGCGCGTGGGCATCACCAAGAAGTCCGCCTGAGCGGCCGGCTTCGTGCACGCGTTCATCAGGGCAGCCTCGGCTGCCCTTTTTGTTGCCTGCAAGGCATGATCTTCCGGTGTCTTCGACCCTGACGAACCCGGCCCTGGTGACCCGCGACGCCGCGCGCCGCCTGCCTCGGCTGGCACTGTGGCTGCTGGGCGCGGCCTACGTGTTGCCGGGCGTCTTCGGCCGCGATCCCTGGCGCAATGCCGACCTCGTCGCGTTCGGCCAGATGCTCGCCATGGCCGAGGGCCGCACCTCCTGGCTGGTGCCTGCGCTGGGCGGTGTGCCCACCGAGGCCTCGCTGCTGCCACACTGGATTGGCGCCGCGAGCATCGCACTGACCTCCGGCTGGCTGGAGCCCGCCCTGGCCGCACGCCTGCCGTTTGCCGGCCTGCTGGCACTGGCCCTCGCGGCGATCTGGTACGCCTGCTTCAACCTCGCGCGCACCGAGGCCGCGCAGCCGCTGCCGCTGGCCTTCGGCGGCGAGGCGCAGCCGGTGGACTACGCCCGTGCCGTGGCCGACGGCGCGCTGCTGGCGACGATCGCATCGCTGGGCCTGCTTCAACTGGGGCATGAAACAACGCCCGAACTGGCCCAACTCGCGGCCCTCGCCTCGTTCCAGTGGGCGGTCAGCGTCGCGCCACATCGCACCTGGGCGGCGCGGCTCGGCGCCCTGCTGGCGCTGCCTGCGCTGGCGGCCAGTGATGCCCCGTTCATCGCGCTGGCGCTGGGCCTGGGCACCCTGGTGCTGTGCGCGCGCACCCAACTGCCAGCACTGCGCCGCTTCCTGCCCTGGGCCGTGGCGGCCACGGTGTTGTCCGTGGTGGTGGCCTGGCCCGTTCACGCTTGGCGCTGGCGGCTCGGCGAACCGGTGGACATCTGGCAGTTGCTGCGGCTGTTGGTGTGGTTCCTGTGGCCCGTCTGGGCGCTGGCCTGCTGGACCTTGTGGCGTTGGCGCGGCCACCTGGGCCACCTGCACCTGGCGGTGCCGACGCTGTCGCTTGGCATTGCGCTCGTGGCCACCATTGCGATGGGCGGTTCAGACCGGGCCCTGATGCTGGGGCTACCAGGTGCTGCGATCCTGGCCGCATTCGCATTGCCCACGCTGCGCCGCAGCACGGCGGCCGCGATCGACTGGTTCTCGGTCTTTGCGTTCACCCTGTGCGCTCTGACGGTCTGGCTGATGTACCTGGCGATGCAGACGGGCTTTCCCGCAAAACCGGCGGCCAACCTGCTGAAACTGGCGCCAGGATTCAAGGCATCGTTCGCGCTGGGCCCGATGCTGCTGGCAGCACTCGCCACGGTGGCCTGGTTGGCCCTCGTGCGCTGGCGCACCGGGCGGCACCAGGCGGCGTTGTGGAAGAGCCTGGTCCTGCCGGCCGGCGGGGTTGCGTTGTGCTGGTTGCTGGTGATGACCTTGTGGCTCCCGCTGCTGGACTATGCGCGCAGCTACCGGCCTGTCATCGACCGTCTGGGCGCAGTCCTGCCCCAGCGCGGCTGCATCGCCGCCCCGGGGGCCGCGCCGGCACTGGTGGCGGCCTTGGAGTTCCACACGAAGCGCCGGGTCGATGGGCGCATGGCGTCGGTACACGGCGACTGCGCGGCGCTGCTGCAGGTGCAACGCGATCAGCCACCAACCGGCACGCCTGCTTCAGTCCCGATTGCGATGCCGTGGCGAGAAGTGGCGCGTGTGAATCGGCCGACGAACCGGCACGAATGGCTGGTGGTCTACCGTCGCGAGGCAGGTGCGCCGGGACTCAAGCCGCCACGCCAGCGTTGAGCGGCTGCGACTGCACGCTGCGCACACGGCCTGCCGGCCAGACGAGTCGAAACCGCGAGCCCTTGCCAGGCTCGCTCTCGACCTCCAACTCGCCGCCATGGCGCTGCATCACATGCTTGACGATTGCCAGGCCCAGCCCCGTGCCCCCTGTTTCGCGTGAACGGCTGCCATCGACACGGTAGAAGCGCTCGGTCAGGCGGGACAGGTGTTCGCGGGCGATGCCGATGCCTGTGTCACGCACCTCGAGCTCGCCGCCACCGTCTGGCCGCAGGCGCCAGCCCACGTCGATGCGGCCGCCCTCCGGCGTGTAGCGCACCGCATTCGTCACCAGGTTCGCGATCGCACTGAGCAGTTCAGCCTCGGTTCCGGCAAGCTCCACATCCGGGGGGTGCGGAAACTCGAAGACATGCCGCCCTGCTGAGAGCGTGCGGGCATCGCCCTCGACACGCTGCAAGAGCCCCTTCAGGGGCACCCAGCGGTCAGCAGGCGGGCGCGGGCTGCCTTCCAGCTGTGCCAGCGTCAAGAGGTCTGACACCAGCACCTGCATGCGATCGGTCTGTTGCGCCATCAACGTCAACATGCGCTGGCGTTCCACCTCGGTCAGACGCAGGCTGCTCATGGTTTCGATGAAGCCTGCCAGCACCGTCAGGGGCGTCCGGATCTCATGCGAGACGTTGGCCACGAAGTCCCGACGCATCGCCTCCGTGCGCAGGCGCTCGGTCACGTCCTGCGAGATGACCAGCTTGTGGCCCTCGCCATACCGGCGGATCAACACCGACAGCGTGCTCGCATGCCCCGGCCCGGTAAAGCTGACCGGTTGCTGCCAGTCGCCACTTTGCAGGTAGGCCACGAACGCGGGCGAGCGCAACAGGTTGGTGACGGGCTGGCCCAGGTCGCGCCGCGCATCCAGGCCGAGATGGTCTGCCGCCACCGCGTTGCACCACTCGATCTGGTCGCCGGCATCGAGCAGCAGCACGCCATTGGGCGATGCCTCAATGGCCGACAGGAACTGCGACAAGCGCTCGCGCTCGCGCTCCAACTGCTGTTCGCGCAAGCGCAGCGCGCGTTCTATACGGTAGGCGAACTCGCCCCACAGGCCCGCATCACGCGGGGCGTTGACCGGGTGGCCATCGCGCAGCCAGCGCATCAGGCGGTGGCCACGCAGCACGTCGACGAGCACGGCCGCGCCGATGCCAAGCCCACTGCCAACGGCGGCGCCTGCCAGCGGTGCGCCCAGCCACCTTCCCATCAGATGGCCTGCAGCGCCGCCGAGCAGAGACGCCACCAGCGTCAGCAGCCAACGGGGCAGGAACCAGTTCATCGCGACCGGTCAGGCCGGCGCTGCAGGCCCGTCATGCGGCCGTCACACCGGCCTGGTGCGTCAGCCGGTAGCCGGCACCACGCACGGTCTCGATCATCCAGGCGCGCTCACCCGGGGCCAGGGCCTCGCGCAGGCGCTTCACGTGGACATCGACGGTGCGCTCCTCGATGAAGACGTGATCGCCCCACACGCGGTCCAGCAACTGCGAGCGGCTGTGCACGCGCTCGGGATGGGTCATCAGGAAGTGCAGGAGCCGGAACTCGGTGGGCCCCATCTTCAGCTCCCGCTCTCCACAGCTGATGCGTCGCGTGGCAGGGTCGAGCCGCAGGCCGGCCACCTCGACCACGTCGTCCAGCGCCTCGGGCGCCTTGCGGCGCAACACGGCACGGATGCGGGCCATCAACTCGTTGGTCGAGAACGGCTTGGTGAGGTAATCGTCCGCACCGGCATCCAGCCCGGAGACCTTGTCCGCCTCCTCGCTGCGCGCGGTGAGCATGATGATCGGCAGCTCCCGTGTGCGCGGGTCGTTGCGCCACTGACGCGCCAACGCAAGGCCCGACTGGCCGGGCAGCATCCAGTCCAGCACCACCAGGTCGGGCAACATCGCATCGATCTCGCGCTGGGCCTGCTCGGCGGTGGCCGCCAGGGTGACCTCGTGCCCGGCATGGCGCAGGTTGATGGCGATGAGTTCGGCGATTGCAGGTTCGTCCTCGACCACGACGATTGTGCTCATGGCATCGGCTCCAGATCAGCGCACCAGCGTCTCGACCGCCTCGACCGGGTTGTGCCGGACGTCGGTGCCCTTGACGATGTAGATGATGACCTCGGCCAGGTTCTTGGCATGGTCGCCGACGCGTTCGATCGCCTTGGCAACGAACACCAGGTCGATGGCCGAGGAGATGGTGCGCGGGTCCTCCATCATGTAGGTGATCAGCTTGCGCATCAGGCCGTCGAACTCCTGGTCAATCTGGTCATCGTGCTTCAGGACTTCCAGTGCGGCCGAGGTGTCGAGCCTCGCAAAGGCATCAAGTGCCTTGCGCAGCTGTTTGGTGGCCAGCTCGGCTTCGAAGGACAGGTCGCCCACGGGCAAGCGCAGGCGGCTCGACACGCCGGTGTTGAGCAGGCGCTGCACGGTGCGGGCAATGCGAGCGGCCTCGTCGCCAATGCGCTCGAGGTTGCCGATGGTCTTGGACACGGCGATCAGCAGGCGCAGGTCACGCGCGGTGGGCTGCCGGCGGGCGATGATCGATGACAGATCGCGATCGATCTCCATCTCCATGGCGTTGACCCGCTCTTCCTGCTTGAGCACCTGGGTCGCAATGTCGCCGCTGAAGTTGGACAGCGCATAGACAGCCTGCGCCACCTGTGATTCGACCAGGCCGCCCATTTCGAGCACGCGGGTCGAGATGCCGCTGAGTTCGGAATCGAACTGCGTTGATAGGTGCTTTTCGGTCATGGTGTACCTCGCCGGCCTCAGCCGAACCTCCCGGTGATGTAGTCCTCGGTGTCCTTGCGCTTGGGCTTCATGAACAGTTCGGAGGTGGGGCCGAATTCGATCAGGTCCCCCAGGTACATGTAGGCCGTGTAGTCCGAACAGCGCGCGGCCTGCTGCATGTTGTGGGTGACGATCACCACCGTGTAGTCGCTCTTGAGCTCGTGGATGAGCTCCTCGATCTTGCCGGTGGAAATCGGGTCCAGCGCCGAGCACGGCTCATCGAGCAGCAGCACTTCCGGCTTGATCGCGATGCCGCGTGCAATGCACAGGCGCTGCTGCTGCCCGCCGGACAAGCCTGCGCCGCTCTGGTCCAGCTTGTCCTTCACCTCGTTCCACAACGCGGCCTTGCGCAGCGCCCACTCCACACGTTCGTCCATCTCCACCCGCGGCAGGCTCTCGAACAGCTTCACGCCAAACGCGATGTTGTCGTAGATCGACATCGGAAACGGCGTCGGCTTCTGGAAGACCATGCCGACCTTGGCGCGGATCAGGCTCACGTCCAGGCGACTGTTCAGGATGTCCTCGCCATCCAGTTCGATGCGACCTTCGGCGCGCTGCTCCGGATAGAGCTCGAACATGCGGTTGAAGGTGCGCAGCAGAGTGGACTTGCCGCAGCCGGACGGTCCGATGAAGGCCGTGACCTTCTTCTCCGGGATGTCCAGGTTGATGTGCTTGAGCGCGTGGAAGCCGCCGTAGTAGAAGTTCAGGTCGCGCACCGAGAGTTTGGGTTTCTCGGTCATGGGGGTGTCGACACGGGTGTCCATCACGATGCCTCGTTGTCAGTGCTTGTTGCGGAACAGGATGCGCGCCAGGATGTTCAGCGCCAGCACGCCCATCGTGATCAGGAACACGCCGGCCCAGGCGAGCTTCTGCCAGTTCTCGTACGGGCTCATCGCAAACTTGAAGATCGTGACCGGCAGGCTCGCCATGGGCTGGTTGAGGTTGCTGGTCCAGAACTGGTTGGACAGGGCCGTGAACAGCAACGGTGCCGTCTCCCCCGCGATGCGAGCCACCGCCAGCAGGACGCCGGTGATCACCCCTGCGCGCGCCGACTTCAACGTGATCGACAGGATCACCTTCCACTTCGGTGTGCCCAGTGCATACGCCGCCTCGCGCAGCGCATTCGGAATCAGGCTCAGCATGTTCTCGGTGGTGCGGATGACCACCGGGATCACGATCAACGCCAGCGCCAGCACCCCGGCCCAACCGGAGAACGACTTCATGCGTGCCACTACGGTGGCGTAGATGAACAGCCCGACCACGATCGACGGCGCCGACAGCAGGATGTCGTTGATGAACTGGGTGGTGCGACCCAACCAGTTGCTGCGGCCATACTCGGCCAGATACACGCCAGCCATCACGCCGATCGGGGTGCCCAGCGCCGTGGCCAGGGTGACCATCACCAAGGACCCGAAGATCGCGTTCGCGAGACCACCCGTGTCTGCCTGGGGCGGTGGCGTCATCTCGGTGAACACCGCCAAGTTCAGCCCGCCAAGGCCCAGGCGCACTGTCTCGACCAGGATCCAGATCAGCCAGAACACGCCAAAGGCCATCGCCCCGAGCGACAGCACCAAGGCCACGGCGTTGATCAGCTTGCGCCGGCGGTGGTGCCGCAGTCGGGACGCGTCCAGCGCTGCGATGGTGGTCATGCGCGGCTCCCTTCACCCTTGCGCAACTGCGCGAGCAACAGCTTCGACAGCGAGAGCACGACGAAGGTGATGAAGAACAGCACCAGGCCCAGGTAGATCAGCGAGGCCTGGTGCAAGCCCTCGCCGGCCTCGGCGAATTCGTTCGCGAGGGCGGACGTGATGCTGTTGGCCGCCTCGAACACCGAGATCGAGTTCAGCTGGTTCATGTTGCCAATCACGAACGTGACCGCCATGGTCTCGCCGATGGCGCGACCCAGGCCCAGCATGATGCCGCCGACCACCCCCGCCTTCGTGTACGGCAGGACGATGCGATAGACCACCTCCCAGGTGGTGGAGCCCAGGCCATAGGCCGACTCCTTCAGCATGGGCGGGGTGACCTCGAAGACATCACGCATCACCGAGGCAATGAACGGAATGATCATGATCGCCAGGATGATGCCGGCCGACAGGATGCCGATGCCCACCGGCGGGCCGGAAACCAGGGCACCCAACACCGGCACACCATTGAACGCCGCCTGCAGGGGCTGCTGAACAAAGCGCGCCAGGATGGGGCCGAACACGAGCAGGCCCCACATGCCATACACAATGGATGGCACGGCCGCCAGCAGCTCGATGGCTATGCCCAGTGGCCTCTTCAACCAGCCTGGCGACAACTCGGTCAGGAACAGCGCGATCCCAAAACTCACCGGCACCGCGATCAACAGCGCGATGAGCGATGTCACCAAGGTGCCGTAGATCATCACGAGCCCGCCATAGCGGTTCTCGACCGGGTCCCACTCGCTGTGCACGAGGAAGCCCAGGCCGTACTCGCGGATGGCAGGCGCGGCGCCGATCACCAGCGACACGATGATCCCGGCCAGCAGGGCCAGTGTGAGGCATGCCGCTGCCAGCGCCACCCCGGCGAACAGCCTGTCGGCCCAGGGCGTGCGCATCGTTCGCGGCGCGGGGCCTCCAGTGGGCTGGGTTCGGGCCATCTCGTCCTTGTCCGGGAACGCGCTGGCGGGGAGTGTAGCGGCCATGGCTGCCTCGGATGAGTCGGCTTACTTCGCGGCCACAGGCTTGCCGGCGGCGTCCTTCACCTCCGACGCCCACTGCTTGTGGATCAGCGCCTTGACGCTGTCCGGCAAGGGCACGTACTCGAGTTCCGCGGCGGTCTTGTCGCCATTGCCGTAAGCCCAGTCGAAGAACTTCAGCGTGGCAGTGGCCTGGGCAGGCTTGTCCTGCACCTTGTGCATCAGGATGAACGTCGCACCGGTCAAGGGCCACGAGTCCTTGCCAGGCTGCTCGGTCAGCACCTGGTAGAAAGTCTTGCTCCAGTCGGCGCCTGCTGCTGCGGCCTTGAAGTTCAGGTCGTCCGGCGGCACGAAGGCGCCGGCCTGGTTCTTCATCAGGACATGGGCCATCTTGTTCTGCTTGGCGTAGGCATATTCCACATAGCCAATGGAATTGGGCAGCCGCTGCACGAAGGCCGAGACACCTTCGTTGCCCTTGCCCCCTGCACCGGCCGGCCAGTTGACGGCCGTGCCCTCACCGACCTTGGCCTTCCAGTCGGCGTTCACCTTCGACAGGTAGTTGGTGAAGATGAAGGTGGTGCCGGAGCCATCAGCGCGCCGAACGACCGAGATCGCGGCATCCGGCAGGCTCACGCCCGGGTTCAGGCTCGTGATGGCACTGTCGTTCCATTTGGTGATCTTGCCCAGGAAGATGTCGCCGAGCACCTGGCCAGTCAGCTTGATCTGGCCGGGCTGGATGCCCTGGATGTTGACCACCGGCACCACACCACCAATGACGGTGGGGAACTGGAACAACCCGTCCTTGGCCAGCTCTTCATCCTTCAACGGCATGTCGGATGCGCCGAAATCGACCGTCTTCGACTTGATCTGCTTGATGCCTGCCCCCGATCCCACCGACTGGTAGTTGATGCGATGCCCGGTGGCCTTGTTGTAAAGGTCCGCCCACTTGGCGTACACGGGCGCCGGGAACGTGGCACCCGCGCCGGTGACTTCGTCGGCGTGGGCCGACAGCGGTAGCAGAGCGGCAGCGACCAGTGCTGCACCCATGAGCTTGGAATTCATGTTTCGCCTTTCGCAGGAGTGTTGGCAAACCTGTCCCTTGGACATGTCCAGCACTCTATGCAGGCGATGTGACAACGGCGTGACGCCCTGTCATGTTCGGCGCGGTCGCCGACGACTGTCACATGACCGTCCGACGACTGTCACACGACCCCTGAAGCCGTCCGGCGTCGCGCCGTCTGATCAACCTGCAGCGGCCGATGCGAGGCGCTGCGCCAGGCCCGTGGCCATCGCGCCATCACGGGCTTCGACCATCACACGCAACACGGGCTCGGTGCCGGAGGCACGGATCAGCACGCGGCCCTGCCCGGCCAGTTCTTCCTCGACCGCCCGTGTCTCGGCCTGCAATCGACGGTTCTGCCGCCAGTCGCCCTGGCCCGACAGGCGCACGTTCAGCAACGTCTGCGGGAACAGCGTCACGCCGGCCAGCAGGTCCGGCAGACAGGCGCGTGCGCGTTGCACGGCCTGCAGCACCTGCAGGGCACTGACGATGCCGTCACCCGTGGTGTGCTTGTCCAACGCCAACAGGTGACCCGAACTTTCGCCGCCCAGCAGCCAGCCGCGGGACGACAGTTCCTCCAGCACGTAGCGGTCGCCCACCTTGGCCCGCACCAACTCGACCTGACGGTCCTTCAGCGCCAGCTCGACGGCCATGTTCGTCATCAGTGTGCCGACGGCCCCCGGCACGGGAAGGCCCTGCGCGAGGCGATCGGCCACCATCACATAGAGCAACTCGTCGCCGTTGAACAGGCGGCCGTTGCGGTCCACCATCTGTAGCCGATCGGCATCGCCATCGAGCGCCACGCCGTAATCCGCGCCATGCCGGGCCACGGCGGCCACCAACGCCTGCGGCGCCGTCGCCCCCACGCCGTCGTTGATGTTGATGCCGTCGGGCTGGCAGCCGATCGTCACCACCTCCGCACCCAGCTCATGGAACACGTCCGGCGCAACGTGGTAGGCGGCGCCATGGGCCGCGTCCACCACCACCTTCATGCCTCGCAGCGACAGGTCATTCCCGACCGTGCTCTTGCAGAACTCGATGTAGCGGCCCCGCGCGTCCTCCACCCGACGCGCCTTGCCAAGCGAGGCCGCGTTCACCCATTGGGGCGGCTCGTTCAGCGCGGCCTCGACCTCCAGTTCCCAGTCGTCCGGGAGCTTCTCGCCCTTGGCCGAGAAGAACTTGACGCCGTTGTCCTGGTACGGGTTGTGCGATGCGCTGATGACGATGCCCAGGTCCAGCCGCAGCGCACGGGTGAGATACGCCACGCCTGGCGTGGGCAGCGGCCCGGTGAGCAAGGTGTCGACGCCTGCCGACGCGAGCCCCGCCTCCAGCGATGACTCGATCATGTAGCCGGAGATGCGCGTGTCCTTGCCGATCAGCACCACCGGACGCGCTGCATTGCGCCGCAACACGCGACCCACCGCGTGCCCGAGCCGCAACATGAAATCCGGCGTGATCGGAGATTGGCCCACCTCACCGCGAATGCCGTCGGTGCCGAAATACTGTCGCGCCATGCTGTGTGACCTCTTTGAACTAGGACGGCAGGCGCGCGGCATGCCAGACCTTCAGTGCATCCACCGTGGCAGCAACATCGTGTACGCGCACGATGCGTGCCCCGCGCTCAACAGCCGCCAGCGCGGCCGCCACGCTGGCCGCAAGCCGATCGCCTGCCGGTCGCCCTGTCAGCGCGCCCAGTGTCGATTTGCGTGACCAACCCACCAGCAGTGGCCGACCCAGGGCGAGCAACTCGGCTTGCCGCCGCAGCAGCGCCCAATTGTGCTCGGGCAGCTTGGCGAAACCGATGCCGGGATCCAGCACAACCCGGTCCGGCGCAATGCCAGCGCTCAATACTTCACGCAAGCGGCCATCCAGAAATGCAGCCACCTCGGCGACGACGTCGTCGTAGTCCGTGTCCTGCTGCATTGTCCCTGGCTCGCCACGCATGTGCATCAGGCACACGCCCGCACTGCTGGAACGCGCCACCGCCGCCAGTGCATGTGGTCGCTGCAGGGCGCGAACGTCGTTGATGATGTCCACCCCCAGGTCGAGCGCAGCGCTGATCACCTCGGGGCGACTGGTGTCCACCGACACGGGCACGCCCAGCGTCACCGCATGGCGCAGTGCCGGCAAGACCCGGGCAAGTTCCTCGTCCGCATCGGGCTGCCGGGCGCCGGGGCGCGTCGACTCGCCCCCGACGTCCAGAATGTCCGCCCCTTCTTCCAGCAACTGCTCGCAGCGCCGGCGCGCCAGGTCAGCCTCGGCAAAGCGGCCGCCGTCCGAAAACGAATCGGGCGTCACGTTGACGATCCCCATCACCAGCGGACGCGCCAGGTCGAGGCGGAAACGTGTGGTCTGCCAGTACATCAATGAAGACGGGGCCCGGTCGGGCCCCGTTGTTCGGTGCGGAGGATGGATCTCAGGCCGCGGTGGCCGGGGCCCCGTCCGGATTGACCGGCGTGCTCGGCCCGCTGGGGCGTGAGGCCGGCGGCGTCCAGTCCTTGGGTGGCCGCGGTGGCTTGCCACCCATGATGTCCTCGATCTGCTCGCCGTCGATGGTTTCCCATTCGAGCAAGGCCGTGGCCATCGCATGCATCTTGTCCTTGTTGTCCTCGATCAGCCGCCGCGCCATGGCGTACTGCTCATCGATGATGCGACGGATCTCGTGGTCGACCTTCTGCATCGTCTGCTCGGACACATTGACCTGCTTGGTGATCGAACGACCGAGGAAGACCTCGCCCTCGTTCTCGGCATACACCATCGGGCCGAGTTCATCCGTCATGCCATAGCGGGTGACCATGTCGCGGGCGATCTGGGTGGCACGCTCGAAGTCGTTGCTGGCACCGGTGGTCATCTGGTTCATGAACACCTCCTCCGCGATGCGGCCGCCGAACAGCACGGAGATGGTCGACAGCATGCGCTCCTTGTCCATGCTGTAGCGGTCGCCTTCGGGCAGTTGCATCGTCACGCCCAGCGCACGGCCACGCGGAATGATGGTCACCTTGTGCACCGGGTCGGTCTTGGGCATCAGGCGCGCGACCAGCGCATGACCGGCCTCGTGGTACGCGGTGTTCTTGCGCTCCTCCTCGGGCATGATCATGGACTTGCGCTCGGGGCCCATCATGATCTTGTCCTTGGCCTTCTCGAAGTCGACCATCTCCACCACGCGGCCATTGCGGCGCGCGGCGAACAGGGCCGCCTCGTTGACAAGGTTGGCCAGATCAGCACCGGAGAAGCCAGGCGTCCCGCGGGCCAGGATGTCGGCCCGGATGTCCTGGCCGATCGGCACCTTGCGCATGTGCACGTTCAGGATCTGCTCGCGGCCGCGAACATCGGGCAGCGTGACGTAGACCTGGCGATCGAAGCGGCCCGGGCGCAACAGCGCCGGGTCCAGGATGTCGGGCCGGTTGGTCGCCGCCATCACGATGACACCCAGATTGGTTTCGAAACCATCCATCTCGACGAGCATCTGGTTCAGCGTCTGCTCGCGTTCGTCGTTGCCGCCCCCAAGGCCAGCGCCACGGTGACGCCCGACCGCATCGATTTCGTCGACGAAGATGATGCACGGCGCACTCTTCTTCGCCTGCTCGAACATGTCCCGCACGCGGGCGGCGCCCACGCCGACGAACATCTCGACGAAGTCGGAGCCGGAAATCGAGAAGAACGGCACCTTGGCCTCACCGGCGATGGCCTTGGCAAGCAAGGTCTTGCCGGTTCCCGGGGGGCCCACCATCAGCACGCCGCGCGGGATGCGCCCGCCCAGCTTCTGGAACTTCTGCGGGTCCTTCAGGAAGTCGACCAGTTCCTTGACCTCTTCCTTGGCCTCATCGCAGCCCGCCACGTCGGCGAACGTGATCGCGTTGTTGCTCTCGTCGAGCATGCGCGCCCGGCTCTTGCCGAAGCTGAAGGCGCCGCCCTTGCCGCCGCCCTGCATCTGACGCATGAAGTAGACCCAGACGCCGATCAGCAGCAGCATGGGGCCCCAGCTGATCAGCAGGCTCATCAGCAGCGAAGGCTCTTCACGGGGCTTGACGTCGAACTTGACGTCGTTCTTGATCAGGTCTCCCACGAGGCCACGATCGAGCGTGGTGGCGGTGGAGCGGATCTTCTTGTCATCGGTCGTGATCGCGATGATCTCGGAACTGCCGTAGCCTTCCTGCAGCGTGACCGACTTGATCCGCTTGGCGCGAACCTCTTCCAGGAAATCGGAATAACCGATCTGTGCACCCTGCGCCACCCCGCGGTCGAACTGCTTGAACACCGTGAACAGCACGAGTGCGATCACGAGCCAGACAGCAACCTTCGAGAACCATTGATTATTCACCGCGGCTCCTTCAGCCAATTCCGTTCATGCAGGCGCTTCGCACAGTCCTCCGGCGCACCGCCCACTGAAACGGGCAGATGGGGCCGATTCTATTCGAGTCAAGTGGCTCGTGATTTCGATCCGGCCCCGCGTGAAAAGGGGAAATCGCGATCCTTTTCGACCCATCGCAAAATCAAGCCCACGGCGACTGGCGCGTCACTTCAGACCAATGCCGACCAGAAAGGTTTCGGCTGATTTGTCACGTGATGCCTTGGGCTTGATGGCCTTGACCACCCGGAACGTCTTCTTGAAACGTTCCACCAGCTGGCTGTATCCGCTGCCATGGAAGACCTTGGCCACCAGCGCGCCACCCGGCTTGAGGTGACGGCCGCAGAACTCGATCGCCAGTTCGATCAGGTGCTCGATGCGCGCAGCATCCGACGACTCGATGCCCGACAGGTTCGGCGCCATGTCTGAGACCACCAGGTCGACAGCGCGGCCGCCCACTGCCTCGTCCAGCTGCGCTGCAACCGACTCCTCGCGGAAATCACCCTGGATGAACAGCACACCTTCGATCGGCTCCATCGGCAACAGGTCCAGCGCGATGATGGTGCCGTCCAGTTCACCCACGGCAGCCCCGCCGGTGCCAGCCACCCGCGGCGCAAAACAGCGCCTCAGGTACTGGCTCCAGGCGCCCGGGGCTGAGCCGAGATCCACGACGACCTGACCAGGCTTGATCAACCCCAGCGACTCGTCGATTTCCTTGAGTTTGTACGCCGCGCGCGCGCGGTATCCCTCGCGTTGAGCCTGCCGCACGTAAGGATCCGACATGTGATCCTGCAGCCAGGCCTTGTTGACTTTCTTGCTCTTCGTCTTGATTTTCATTGCGAGCGGATAATACGGCGATGCCTGCAATTCAACTGACACCCGCCCAGCGCAAGGAAATGCGCGGCGAGGCGCACCACCTCGATCCGGTGGTGCTGATCGGCGCCGAGGGGCTCACGCCCGCGGTGCTGAAGGAAACCGATGCTGCCCTGAAGGCCCACGGGCTGATCAAGGTGCGCGTGTTCTCTGACGCCCGCGAGGAGCGGGAAGCCGCCCTGGCCACGTTGGCCGACAAGCTGGGCGCCGCGCCCGTGCAGCACATCGGCAAGCTGTTGGTGCTCTGGCGGCCCATTCCACCCAAAGAGAAGACCGAGCGCGAAGACCGCAAGCCTGGGCCGAGAGTGGTGAAGCTGCTGAAGTTCTCCAAGAGCCCGCACCACCGACCCCAGGTCAAGAAGGTCAAGGTGTATGGCAACCAGCGTGTCACCGCTGGGGGCTCGATCAAGCGCGCCAAGCCACGCGTCACCAGCGTCAAGAAGAAGGCTCAGGACTGACGGGCTGGCGCTCAGGCGCAGCGGCGGCTTGCTCGCCAGGCCAGCCCGAGCACCAGCAGCACCTTGATCCCGAACAAGACCGTGCTGCCGGCGTGCAACTGGCCGAAGCTGAAAGCACCCAGCCCGGCGCGGGCCGCTGGCAGCAGCGGCTGGATGCCGAAATAGCCGGCGACGGTACAGAACAGCGTGCCCAGCAGCATCAGCATCTCGGTGCTGAGCACCGAGCCCTGCCCGGCCGCGGCGCGCTCGCGGGCCACCCGCCGTTCCATTGCCAGCAGCAGCAGCGCCATGGCAAGGCTGAGCCACGCTTCCTGGGCAAGTACCCGGGCCACCACCCGGCCGGCATCGACCGTGGCCAGTGTGGCAAAGGGTGCGGGCGTGGCAATGCCGGCCACGCAGATCAACGCACCCGCCCACATCGCCGGCAGCAGGCAGAGCCAGCGTTGCAGCATGATCAGACGTAACGGACTTCCACGATCTCGTAGCGCTTGATCCCGCCCGGCGCCTGCACTTCGGCCACATCGCCGGCTTCCTTGCCGATCATCGCGCGGGCGATGGGCGAACTGATGGAGATCAGGCCCTTCTTGAGGTCCGCCTCATCATCACCGACGATCTGGTAGGTCACCTCCTGCCCCGAGGCCTCCTCTTCCAGGTCCACGGTGGCACCAAACACCACGCGGCCACCGGCATCGAGGGTGGTGGGATCGATCACCTGCGCAGCCGCGAGCTTGCCTTCGATTTCAAGGATGCGGCCTTCAATGAAGCCCTGCTTGTCCTTGGCCGCGTCGTACTCGGCGTTTTCAGACAGGTCCCCTTGGGCGCGGGCCTCGGCGATCGCCTGGATCACCGCGTGGCGTTCCACGCTCTTGAGCCGCTGCAGTTCTTCCTTCAGCTTTTCGGCGCCACGCTTGGTCAGGGGAATGGTGGTCATGATCGCAAAACAGGTGAGCAAAATGAAAGCGCCGCTGGCGCCCCCCGAAAGGTAAGCGCCTGCGGCGGCATGCGTGCGGCGGAGTTTAGTGCAGTTCGGCGTGCAGTTCCTGCAGCGACAGCACCGTCAGGCCGACGCGGTGCTTCAGCGCCTCTGTGGCAGCCTCGCAGCCAGCCATCGTGGTGTAGTAGGTCACCCGGTTGGCCAGCGCAGCGGTGCGGATGTAGCGTGAATCCGCAATGGCAGTACGGGTTTCGTCGACGGTGGTGAAGACCAGCTGTATGTCACCCGCCTTGATCATGTCGGCGATGTGAGGCCGGCCGTCCTTGACCTTGTTGACCGTCCGCACCGGGATGCCGGCCGCCGCGATGGCCGCCGCCGTGCCCTTGGTGGCGACGACGCCGAATCCGAGCGCGACCAGATCGGCCGCCACCTTGACGGCACGCGCCTTGTCGTTGTTCTTCACCGTGATCACTACCGTGCCCTTTGTAGGCAGGCGAGAGCCGGCGCCGAGCTGGCTCTTGAGCATGGCCTCGCCGAAGCTGCGGCTGACGCCCATCACCTCGCCGGTGGAGCGCATCTCGGGCCCCAGGATCGGGTCGACGCCAGGGAACTTGTTGAACGGGAAGACCGCTTCCTTGATGCTGAAGTAGGGCGGAATCACCTCATGGGGCGGCTTGCCGCCCATGCCCACCTGATCCGACAGGCGCTGTCCGGCCATGCAGCGGGCTGCGATCTTGGCCAAGGGCTGCCCCGTGGCCTTGGAGACAAAGGGCACCGTGCGGGACGCACGCGGGTTCACCTCCAGCACGTACACGACGGCGTTGTCACCTTCGCCCTGGATCGCGAACTGCACGTTCATCAGTCCGACCACCTTCAGCGCCCGCGCCATCAGCGTGGTCTGGCGACGCAGTTCATCCTGCAGCGAGCTCGGCAACGAGTACGGCGGCAGCGAGCACGCCGAGTCACCCGAGTGCACGCCGGCCTGCTCGATGTGCTCCATGATGCCGCCGATCATCACGTCGGTACCGTCGCTGATGCAGTCGACGTCGACCTCGATCGCATCGTCGAGGAATCGGTCCAGCAGCACCGGAGACTTTTCCGACACGCGCACCGCCTCGCGCATGTATCGCTCGAGGTCCTTGTCGCCGTGCACGATCTCCATGGCACGGCCACCCAGCACGTAGCTGGGACGCACCACCAACGGGTAGCCGATTTCCTGCGCCAATGCCAGCGCGGCGCTCTCGGTACGCGCCGTGCGGTTGGGAGGCTGCTTCAGCCCGAGCTGGTTCAGCAGTTGCTGGAAGCGTTCGCGGTCTTCCGCGATGTCGATTGAATCAGGCGTGGTGCCGATGATCGGAACCCCATTGGCCTCGAGGTCGAGCGCCAGCTTCAGCGGGGTCTGGCCACCATATTGCACGATCACGCCAACGGGCTTTTCCTTGTCGACGATCTCGAGCACGTCCTCCAGCGTCACCGGCTCGAAGTACAGGCGGTCCGACGTGTCGTAGTCGGTGGACACGGTCTCGGGATTGCAGTTGACCATGATGGTCTCGTACCCGTCTTCGCGCATCGCCAGCGCGGCATGCACGCAGCAGTAGTCGAACTCGATGCCCTGCCCGATGCGGTTCGGGCCACCGCCCAGCACCATGATCTTCTTGCGGTCGGTGGGCTCGGCCTCGCACTCCTCGTCATAAGTGGAGTACATGTACGCCGTCTGGGTGGCGAACTCGGCCGCGCAGGTATCCACCCGCTTGTACACCGGCCGCACGCCCAGCGCGTGGCGTGCCCTGCGCACCGCGTGCTGGTCCGTGCCCATCAGCCTGGCCAGGCGCCTGTCGGAGAAGCCCTTCTTCTTCACGTGCCGCAACTCGGCCGCGGACAGGCTGTCCAGGCTGCGCGTTTTGAGCTCCCGCTCGGTGGCGATGATCTCTTCGATCTGCGCAAGGAACCAGGGGTCGATCGCCGTCTCGTCGAAGATCTCGTCCAGCGACATGCCGATGCGGAACGCATCGGCCACGTACAGCAGCCGCTCCGGGCCGGCGTTTCCGATGGCCTCGATGATTTCCTCGCGATCGGTCTCACGCTCGCTCAAGCCATCGATGCCGGTCTCGAGACCGCGCAGCGCCTTCTGGAGGCTCTCCTGGAAAGTGCGCCCCATGGCCATCACCTCGCCGACCGACTTCATCTGCGTGGTCAGGTGCGGGTCGGCCTCGCGGAACTTCTCGAAGGCGAAGCGGGGGATCTTCGTGACAACGTAGTCGATGCTGGGTTCGAAGGACGCCGGTGTCGCGCCACCCGTGATGTCGTTGCGCAGTTCGTCCAGCGTGTAGCCCACCGCCAACTTGGCGGCGATCTTCGCGATCGGGAAGCCTGTGGCCTTCGAGGCCAGCGCTGACGAACGCGACACGCGCGGATTCATCTCGATCACCACCATGCGCCCGTCGCGCGGATTGATCGAGAACTGCACGTTCGAGCCGCCGGTATCGACGCCGATTTCGCGCAGGATCGCGATCGAGGCATTGCGCAGCAGCTGGTATTCCTTGTCGGTGAGGGTCTGCGACGGTGCCACCGTGATCGAGTCGCCGGTGTGGATGCCCATCGGGTCGAGGTTCTCGATCGAGCAGACGATGATGCAGTTGTCCGCTTTGTCGCGGACCACTTCCATCTCGTACTCCTTCCAGCCGATCAGGCTTTCCTCGATCAACAGCTCGTTGGTGGGCGAGAGGTCGAGCCCGCGCTTGCAAATCTCCTCGAATTCTTCGGGGTTGTAGGCAATGCCGCCCCCCGTGCCACCCAGCGTGAAACTGGGGCGGATCACCATCGGAAACCCGGTGCCACCAATCTCGGCCTGGATGCGCTTCTGCACGGCCCAGGCCTCTTCCATCGAGTGGGCGATGCCGCTCTTGGCAGAGTCCAGGCCAATGGACGTCATCGCGTCCTTGAACTTCAGGCGGTCTTCGGCCTTCTCGATGGCCTTCTCGTTGGCGCCGATCATCTCGACCCCGTACTGGGCCAGCACGCCCTGCTTGTGCAGGTCGAGCGCGCAGTTCAGCGCGGTCTGGCCGCCCATGGTCGGCAGGATCGCGTCCGGGCGCTCCTTGGCGATGATCTTCTCGACCACCTGCCAGGTGATCGGCTCGATGTAGGTGACATCGGCCATCTCCGGGTCGGTCATGATCGTCGCCGGATTGCTGTTCACCAGGATGACCTTGTAGCCCTCCTGGCGCAACGCCTTGCAGGCCTGGGCGCCGGAGTAGTCGAACTCACAGGCCTGGCCGATGATGATCGGGCCGGCGCCGATGATGAGGATGCTCTTGAGGTCTTGGCGCTTAGGCATTGTTCTTCTCCGACATCAGCGCCACGAAACGATCGAACAGATAGGCAATGTCATGCGGTCCGGGAGAGGCCTCGGGGTGCCCCTGGAAACAGAAGGCGGGTTTGTCGGTCCGGGCCAGGCCCTGCAGCGTGCCGTCAAACAGGCTCACGTGGGTGGGACGCAGCGTGGATGGCAAGGACTTCTCGTCGACGGCGAAGCCGTGGTTCTGGCTGGTGATCGAGACACGGCCGGTGTCCAGGTCCTTGACCGGATGGTTGGCCCCGTGATGGCCGAACTTCATCTTGAACGTGCGCGCACCGGAGGCGAGCGCCAGGATCTGGTGGCCCAGGCAGATGCCGAAGGTCGGGTAGCCGGCTTCGACCAGTTCGCGTGCCGCGGCAATCGCATAACTGCAGGGCTCCGGGTCACCGGGGCCATTGCTCAGGAAGATGCCGTCGGGGCGCATGGCCCGGACCTCGGCCGCGGGCGTCTGGGCGGGCACCACCGTCACGCGGCAGCCGCGGCTGGCCAGCATGCGCAGGATGTTGCGCTTGACGCCGAAGTCGTAGGCCACCACATGGAATCGTGGCTCGCCGAGCTGGCCGTAGCCCTCGCCCAGCGCCCATTCGGTTTCGGTCCACGCGTAGGGGCGGTCGACACTGACCACCTTGGCCAGGTCCTGCCCCCCCATGCTGGCCGCGCCCTTGGCAGCGGCGACGGCCGCATCCACCGCCGCCTGATCGACCACGGTGCCGGCAGTGAAGGTCACGATGCAGCCATTTTGCGCACCCTGCGTGCGAAGAATGCGCGTGAGGCGCCGGGTATCGATGTCCGCGATGGCAACCGTGCCCTCACGCTGCAGGTACTGCGCCAGCGTCATCGTCTGGCGGAAGTTGGAGGCGCGGGTGGGCAGGTCCTTGATGATCAGACCGGCGGCATGGACCTTCGTGGCTTCGACATCCTCTTCGTTGACGCCGTAGCTGCCGATGTGCGGATACGTCAGGGTGACGATCTGCCGGCAATAGCTCGGGTCGGTGAGGATTTCCTGGTAGCCGGTGAGCGCGGTGTTGAACACCACCTCACCAACTGTGCGACCGGCTGCGCCGATCGACGTGCCGCGAAAGACCGTGCCGTCTGCGAGTGCGAGGAGAGCGGGGGGCAGAACAGGCAGCAAGACAATGGCTCCGGAAGTCGCGCACACCCAGCTTCGCTCCGCGGCGCACGAGGCGCCGCACCGGAAGTCCGGAGGGGGAAACTTCTGAAGGAGTTTCGCTAGGCTGCGGTGGTGGCGGGTAAACCTTCGAAGTATAGCCGCTTCGGGTTTGCCCGAGCCAGCATCACCCTCATCGCGGCCTGTCGAGCCGCCTCGTCACAGCCCCAAGGACGCAATGCCGGCGCGTGCGATCTGGGCGTCTTCGCTGGATTTCACGCCACTCACGCCCACGGCGCCCAGGCAGTGCCCTTCCGACATGATCGGCACCCCGCCCTCGAGCATGCCCTCGAGGGCCGGCACGCTGAGAAAGGACGTACGCCCCTGGTTGATCATGTCCTCGTAGACTTTGCTTTCGCGCCGACCCACCGCCGCTGTCCGGGCCTTGGCGGGCGCGATCTCGGCCGATATCGGTGCGGCGCCGTCCAGGCGCTGCAGCCACATCAGGTGGCCACCATCATCGACGATCGCGATGCTCACGGCCCAGCCGTGCGTCCGCGCTTCCTGTTCGGCCGCCTGGGCCACGGCACGCACGTCTTCAAGGCAAAGAACTGGTTTTGACTTCATGACGATCCAGCGCTGCGAGGGAGAAGCGAGTTTGCCTCACGCCAGCCCCTGAATCGCTTGCCGAATCCAAGGGCATGGAACTTAGAATGCCGCCGCCGGGTCTTAGCCGGCATCAATCGTCGTCCGATGACTGGAGGTCACATGAACGAACAACGCCTGCAAACCGTGAGCAGCTTCCCCGGCTCCGGCACGCTGGCCGCGCAACAGAACCGCGTGCTGCGCAACACCTATTGGCTGCTGGCGCTGTCGATGCTGCCGACAGTGCTGGGGGCCTGGCTCGGCGTCGCCACGGGCATCGCACGGGCCATGAGCCCCGGCGTCAGCATGATCGTGTTCCTGGCGGGCGCCTTCGGCTTCATGTTCGCCATCGAGAAGACCAAGGAGAAGTCCACCGGCGTCTACGTTCTGCTGGGCTTCACCTTCTTCATGGGCCTGATGCTGGCGCGTCTGTTGTCGATGGTGCTGGGCTTCAAGAACGGCGGCTCGCTGATCATGATGGCCTTCGGGGGCACGGCCACGATCTTCTTCGCGATGGCAACGATGGCCAGCGTCGTCAAGCGCGACTTGTCGACGATGGGGAAGTTCCTGACCGTCGGCGCATGGATCCTGTTCTTCGGGTTCATCGCCAACTTCTTCCTGCAGTCCTCGGCACTGATGCTGACACTGCTGGTGCTGTGCCTGGGCGTCTTCTCGGCCTTCATCCTGTATGACGTCAAGCGCGTCATCGACGGCGGCGAGACGAACTACGTCAGCGCCACGCTGGCCATCTACCTGGACGTGTTCAACGTGTTCCAGAGCCTGCTGTCGATCCTCGGCATCTTCGGCGGCGAGCGCGACTGATCCCCTGCCGGCTGCTGCCGCTGCGAGGGCCCCGCACTGCGGGGCCCTTTTCGTTTGCGTCAGGCCCGATCGAACACCGCCATGCTCTCAACGTGCGCCGTGTGCGGAAACATGTTGACCGTGCCTGCGGCCGTGCAACGGTACCCCGCCTGGTGCACCAACAGCCCGGCGTCGCGTGCCAGGGTGGCAGGGTTGCAGCTCACGTAGACGATGCGCTGCGGAGGTGACCAGCCGGATGCCGGCGCCGCCTGCAGGTCCGCCAGGGCCTTGGCGAGTGCGAAGGCCCCTTCACGCGGAGGATCCACCAGCCACTTCTGCGCATCGCCATAACCCACCAGGTCCTGCGGCGACAACTCGAACAGGTTGCGCGCCGTGAAGCTGGCCCGCCCTTCCAGGCCGTTGCGACGGGCGTTCTCGCGTGAGCGCTGGACCAGTGTCTCGCTGCCTTCGATCCCCAGCACGGAATGCGCCCGCGTGGCCAGCGGCAAGGTGAAGTTGCCGAGGCCGCAGAACCAATCGATCACACGTTCATGGGGCTGCGGGTCGAGCAGGCGCACGGCGCGGCCCACCAGCACATTGTTGACCTGGTGATTGACCTGGGTGAAGTCGGTGGGCTTGAACGGCATCAACAGGCCGAACTCGGGCACGCCGTAGGCGAGCTCGGGGCCGTGCTCGTCGAGGCGGTGCACCGTTTCCGGCCCCTTGGGCTGCAGCCACCATTGCACACCGTGGGTCGTGCCGAAGGCTTTCAGCCGCAACTGGTCCGGCGCCGACAAGGGCTCGAGATGGCGCAGCACCAGCGCCGTCACGCGCCCGACGGCATGTTCGCCCACGGCCAGTTCGATCTGCGGCAGGCGGTCACGCTGATCCATCGAGCCGATCAACGCACGCAGCGGCATCAGCAGGGCGCTCACGTCCGGCGGCAGCACGGGGCACACCCCCATGTCCGCCACGTACCGCGACTTGCGCTCGTGGAAGCCCACCAGCACGCTGCCCTTCTTCGCGACATGCCGCACCGACAGCCGGGCACGGTAGCGATAGCCCCAGGTGGGGCCCTCGATCGGCCGCAGGATGCGCTCGGGCTGCACCTTCGCCAGGTGCTGAAGGTTGTCTTCCAGTGCACGCTGCTTGACGGCCACCTGGGCCGCAGCGTCGAGGTGCTGCATCTTGCAGCCTCCACAGGCGCCAGCATGCAGCCCGAAGTGCGGGCAACGTGGGCGCACGCGCAACGCGCTCTCGTGCCGCAGTTCGACCAGACTGCCCTGCTCCCACTGGTTCTTGCGCCGGCCCACCTGAACGCGGACCTGTTCAGTCGGCAAAGCGCCCTCAACGAACACCACCTTGCCTTCGCCATTGCGGGCCACGCCCTGCGCATCGAGATCCATCGACTCGATGCGCAGCCATTCATCACTTGCTGTCATGGGACAGGATTATCCCGTCCCGGGGCTGCCGACGCGCGGCGCTGTCGGAGGTCAGAACAGCGAATCGCGGTCGACGCCCTGGCGCACCATGCGCCGCTTGAGCTTGAGCAGTGCCTCCTGCTGGATCTGCCGCACCCGCTCGCGGGTCAGGCTCAGCCGCGCCGCCAGCATCTCCAGCGTCTCTGGCTCGCGGTCGTGCAGGCCATAGCGGCCAGCCAGCACTTCCCGCTCGCGCTCGTTCAGTTCGGCCAGCCCCATCGCCAGCAATTGCTCGACCTCGCGGCTGAGCATCAGCCCCATCGGGTCGACGGCCTGGTCGTCCACCACGCTGTCCAGCAGCGACTCGCCCGCGTCCGCCTCCAGCGGGGCATCCAGGGATGCCGGATGCTCGGCCAGCTTCAGCAGTTCACCGATCTCCTGGACCGGGCGGCCCAGGCGTCGAGCGATGTCTTCGGTGCGCACCGTGTGCGCGGCGTCGGCCTGCAGGGACGCCTGCGCCTCGAGGGCACGCCTGGCCTTGAGCACCTGATTGAGATCTCGCACCACATGCACCGGCAGCCGCACCAGCCGAGCCTGGTGCATGATCGCTCGCTCCACGCTCTGCCGCACCCACCAGGAGGCATAGGTCGAGAAGCGGAACCCGCGCTCGGGCTCGAACTTCGCGATCGCGTGCATCAGGCCGAGGTTGCCCTCCTCGATCAGGTCTGACATGGGCAACCCGCGGCCCAGGTAATTCTTCGCGATGCTGACCACCAGGCGCAGGTTGCGCTCGATCATTTGCTGGCGTGCCTCGAAATCCCCCTGGCGCGCGCGCGTGGCCGCCTGGAATTCCTCATCGGGCGTGAACAGCGGGGCGCGGCGAATGTCGCGCAGGTACTGCTGCAGGGTGTTGCCGAGTTCGGGGTCGCCGGCAGGAATCTCGATCGCACCCGGCGCGATGTCGGCATCGTTCACGGGCGCACGCAAGGCACCCGCCGATGCCGCACCGTTCATGGCACCGGAGCCGTGCGCGTCGCGCTGCTTCCTGACCATGGTGGTGCCTTCAGGTCACGGGCCACGACGTCAGCGTGGCGGCAACAACCTGGACGGGTCGATCGGCTTGCCTTGGCGGCGGATCTCGAAGTGCAACTGCACACGATCCGCATCGCTGGATCCCATTTCTGCAATTCGCTGACCGCGTCGCACGACCTGATCCTCCTTGACCAGCAAGGTTTGATTGTGCGCGTAAGCGGTCAGGTATGTGTTGTTGTGCTTGACGATGACGAGGTTGCCATAACCGCGAAGGCCGGATCCGGCATAGACCACCCGCCCGTCCGCAGCGGCCAACACAGGATCGCCGGCCTTGCCCAGGATGGCCAGGCCCTTGCTGCGACCTTCCTCGAACCCGGCGGCCACCTGGCCCGAGGCGGGCCAGAGCCAGTTCACGTCGTCTTCGGCGTCACGCGGCGCGGCCGGCACCGCGGCGGCCGACGCCACGGCGGCCGGCGCCGAGGCCGGGCTTGCCGGTGCGGTGGCAACAGCCTGCCCTGAGGCTGTCGACGCGGCCGACGCCGGGGCGGCGGGCGGCTTCGCGTCGAGCGGCCGTGGCTCCGCACGGGCCGCGCCCACGCCTCGGGTGGCCACTGCGGCCGCATCCATGCCGGGTGGCACCACCCGCAGCACCTGCCCCACCTCGATCAGGTTCGGATTCTCGATGCTGTTCCAGCGTGCCACGTCGCGCCAGTTCTGGCCATTCTCGAGGCCTACACGGATCAGCGTGTCACCGGGCTTGACCGTGTAATACCCCGGCTTGCCGGCGTGCTCCGCGTTCGGCAGTGGCCGTGCATCCGCCGCCGCGGGCGAGGCCGGCGCTGCCGGCATCATCGCACCCACCGGGCGCGCGGGCGCGGCGCGATCTTCCACCGGGGCCTTGTGGCTGGACGAAGCGCAGCCCGCCATGAGCAGCACCAGCACCACACTCAGCAACGGCAATCGATCATGCATGTTGGCAGGCCGCGCACGGCGAGATTAGAGAACGCCTGATTTTAGAGGGACGAAGTGCACCGCCTCGTGCTGGGTGTGCTGCCAGCCCGTGGCACTGCGCTCGACGACCACCAGGACCTGGCCCGTTCCTCGTCCGCCCTGCATCGGCGCCACCAGTCGCCCGCCGACGGACAGTTGATCCAGCCAGGCCTGTGGCAGCACCTCGCCACCCGCGGCCGCGATGATGCTGTCGAAGGGTGCGTTGGGCGGGTGCCCGAGCATGCCGTCACCGTGCACCAGTCGTACCGCATCAAGCCGCCAAGGTGCGAGATTCGCCGTGGCCTTGTCGAACAGCGGGCGCAGGCGTTCGATGGAGAGGACACGCTGCCCCAGCCGGGCCAGCAAAGCCGTCTGGTAGCCACAGCCGGTCCCGATCTCGAGCACCTTGCCCAGGTGCCCATGGGTGCGTGCACGTGCGCCTTCGAACAACAATTCGATCATGCGCGCGACGACCGAGGGCTTCGAGATGGTCTGGCCGTGCCCGATCGGCAGGCTGGTGTCTTCGTAGGCCTGGCCCGCCAGCGCGGTATCGACAAAGGCATGACGCGGCACCTGCAGCATCGCCGAAAAGACGGGTTCGCAGCGGATACCTTCAGCGCGCAGCCGGTCGACCATGCGCTGGCGCACCAGGGCCGAGTCGAGCCCCAGGCCGCTGGGGGCGGATTGCCGGGCAGCGTCCTGCGCCGCGGCCGCGAGCAGGCGCTGGGGTCGCAAGGTCTCGCGCGCCGTGCCCGCAGAGGCCGGCTGCGACAGCCGGTCGAGGGCCAGCGGAAAACGCGCCGGTGGCACCCCCGAGCGCCGGCTCATGCCGCACCAGCCGCCATGCGTGTGTGCCACTGCGGCAGAGCCGCGTGATCCGTGAGATCCACCTGCAGCGGCGTGATCGAGATGCTGCCATTGGCCACGGCATGGAAGTCGGTGCCTTCGCCGGCCTCACGCGCATCGCCGGCGGGTCCGATCCAGTAGATCGTCTCGCCCCGCGGGCTGATCTGGCGCACGACGGGCTCGCTGGCGTGTCGCCGACCCAGGCGCGTGACGCGCCGGGGCAAGCTGTCCGCATCGGCACGATTCGGGATGTTGACGTTGAGCAGCCACGGACCCGGCTGCGGTGGCGCTGCCAGGGCCTGCTCGACGATCGAGCGTGCCACGCGGGCGGCCGCGTCGAGCTCATGCCAGCCCTTGTCGACCTGGGAGAACGCAATTGCCGGAACGCCGAACAGGTAGCCCTCCATGGCGGCCGCCACCGTGCCGGAGTACAGCGTGTCGTCGCCCATGTTCGCCCCCTGGTTGATGCCCGAGAGCACCAGATCGGGCCGATGACCGAGCAAACCCGTCAAGGCCACGTGAACACAGTCCGATGGGGTGCCATTGACGACGCGGAAGCCACGCTGCGACGCCCCCTGCGCCTCGAACACCGACAGCGGCCGCCCCAGCGTGAGCGCGTTCGAGGTACCGCTGGCGTTCTGCTCCGGCGCGATCACGTGGATCTCGCCCAGCCCTTGCACGGCGGCCACCAGTGCCGCCAGCCCGGGGGCGAGGTAGCCGTCGTCGTTCGAGATCAGGATGCGCATGGCGCGCGATTGTAGGCAGTCGTCACCCTGGAGACTTGTCACGCCGCGGGCTCTGCCTATCATGCGGCGCTTCGAAGGAGAGCGACTCATGCATGCCTGGATCTGCGAGAACCCGATCGGTGTCGATGCCCTGCAATGGAAGGAAGTGCCGACGCCAGAACCCGGCCCCGGCGAAGTGCGGCTCGCGGTGCGCGCGGCCAGCCTGAACTTCCCGGACATCCTGATCGTCCAGAACAAATATCAGTTCAAACCGCCGCTGCCTTTCGTGCCGGGGTCCGAATTCGCTGGGGTCGTTGATGCCGTGGGGCCCGGCGTCACCCAGTTCAAGCCAGGCGACCATGCCGCTGCGCTGGGCGGCACGGGGGGCTTCGGCACGCATGCCATCGTGAAGGCCGACAAGCTGATGCCTTTGCCGGTGGGCTTTCCGTTCGAGCATGGCGCAGCGTTTGCCTTCACCTACGGCACGTCGCATCACGCCCTGATGGACCGTGGTGAACTCAAGCCCGGTGAAACCGTGCTGGTGCTTGGTGCAGCCGGTGGCGTGGGCACGTCGGCACTGCAAATCGCCAAGGCAGCTGGTGCCAAGGTGATCGCTGCCGCATCGACCGACGAGAAGTGCGCGCTCTGCAAGAGCCTGGGCGCCGATGCCACCATCAACTACAGCACCGAGAACATGCGCGAAGCGCTGAAGGCGCTCACCGATGGCAAAGGCCCGGACGTGGTGTACGACCCGGTGGGCGGCGATGTGGCCGAACCCGTGTTCCGGTCGATCGCCTGGCGGGGCCGCTACCTGGTCATCGGTTTCGCGGCAGGCGGCATCCCGGCATTGCCCTTCAACCTGGCGCTGCTGAAGGGTGCGTCGATCGTTGGCGTGTTCTGGGGCGATTTCGTGCGGCGCGAGCCGCAGCGCAATGCCGCTGCGATGGCGCAGCTGGCCGGCTGGTACGCCGAGGGCAAGGTCAAGCCGGTGATCGACCAGCGGCTGCCGATGAGCCAACTGCATGCCGCCTATGCCCGCATGAGCGGCCGGCAGGTGCTGGGCAAAGTGGTGCTCGTCAATGAGTAAGCGATGGTGACAACAGGCGGCTGTTTCCCCTGCCATAGGGGGGGCGCCGCGGGTCATCTGAGCTAGCATCCCGGCCGGGAGATCCACTCATATGGCCGTCAAGGTCCTGATACTCGAAGACAACCCGGTGGCTCGCAGCTTCCTGTGCCGCGTGGTACGGGAAAGCTTCAGCGATGCCATCGCCATCACCGAAGCCGGCGATCTCGAAACCGCACGCGCCCAGATCAACCTGGCCGGTGGTGCCACCGGCCTGCACGGTGTCGATCCGTTCAAGCTGATCCTCGTCGACCTTGAACTGCCGGATGGCAATGGCATGGAACTGCTGGCCGAGCTCACGCAGTACCCGGCCACCAAGGTGGTGACGACGCTCTACTCCGACGACGACCACCTGTTCCCGGCGCTGCAATGCGGCGCCGACGGCTACCTGCTGAAGGAAGACCGCTTCGAGGTGCTGGTGGAGGAACTGCAGAAGATCGTGCGTGGCCAGCCCCCACTTTCGCCTGCCATCGCACGCCGCCTGCTGACCCACTTCCGCAATGGGCTGCGCAGTGACGGCCCGGCCCCCGATTCCGGCTTTGCGCCCCTGGACTTCGGTGCGCCCAGCCGGCCAGTGCCCATCGAGAAGCCCCCCGAACACGACCGACTGACCCCCCGCGAGAGTGAAGTCTTGACCTACCTGAGCAAGGGCTTCACGATCAAGGAAATCGCCAGCCTGATGGGCATCAAGTGGTTCACTGTCAACGACCACATCAAGTCGATCTACAAGAAGCTCAACGTGTCCAGCCGTGCCGAAGCGGCGGTGCTGGCCACCAAGCAGGGCCTGGTCTGACGCCCTGCGGCTGCGCACGCCTGCGCGCAAGGCCATGAACACGCCGCCGGCCCGCCCAACGGGTCGCCGTGACGTTGCGGCAGCCGACCTGGCTGCCGCCGAGGCCGAGGCCGCCAGCACAGACTCCACGCTGGATTCCCGATGGGTCGACCAGGCCCTGCTTCAGCGCAGCCCCGCGATGGCGCGCTGGATGGGCTGGCGGCTGCGGGTGCTCGTGCTGTTGGCCCTGCTGGGCAGCCTGGGCGTGTTTGCACTGCTGCGCATGCTGTCGTCGCTGCCGCACCTCGACGCGCAATGGCGAACCGCCGGCGCCAGCAGCATCGAACTGGTCGCCACCGGCGATGCCCGGCTGCGACTCAAGATCGGCCGATTGCTGCGCGCAATCGAGATGCCCGACGGGCGTCGCATCGAGGCCGATGCGGCCTTGTTGCAACGCTCACCGCGCTGGATCGTCAGTGACGTCGAGCGACAGCGCCAGATCGAACTGCAGGAACTCACCGGCCAGGCGCTGGCCCAGCCCGTGCTGCGCCTGAGCTTCGATGACGGCGAGCGCATCGATGTGGCGCCGGTGCCCCGAGGCCTCACCGGCCTGGGCCTGGTGTTCTGGCTGCTGTGCGGGCTTGCGCTGTTGCTCTACCTGATCGGTGTCGTCGTCGCATTGGCGAGCCCGAACCTGGCCAACCTGCTGTATGCACTGGTGGCGCTGTGCCAGAGCACCAACCTGATGCTGATCGCCACCGAATCGATGCGCGGGTTCGGTGTGGCGCCGGAGTTTGCGCGCCTGGACCTGCAACTGCGCACGCTGTGCGACCTGGGCACGGTGGCAGCGGTGCTGCATGCCTGCCTGTTGCACCCGCTGCGCCTGCCACGCGCAGGCTGGCTCTCCGCGGGCTGCTGGGCCATCGCGGGCGTGGCATGGCTGCGCCTGGCGCCGGGCAACGCCACGCAACACTGGTGGGTGATCCAAGGCCTGCTCATCGGCTACGGCGTTGTCGGCGTCGGCGTGTTGAGTTGGTCCTACCGGCGCGAGCCGCATCCGGCCTCCATCGTGCTGCGGCGGCTGGGCCTTGCCGCCACCGGTACCTTGCTGCTGCTGACACTGGCCGTGGCGATGGTCAGCCGCGAGTCGCTGGCGCAGCACACGATCGCGACCATCGGCTCGATGATCTGGTACGTGTTCTTCACCTCGCTGGTGTTGCTGGTGCCCTTCATGTCGCGCTCGCAGCACCTGATGCGCGAGTTCGCGATGCTCGCGGGCATCAGCACGGTGGCCACGTCGCTCGACCTGCTGTTCGTCGCGGTGTTCGCCCTGGGCCAGTTCGCCTCGCTCACGCTGTCGCTGTTCGTGTCGCTGGCCCTGTACGCGGGCGCGCGCCAATGGCTGGTCAGCCAGTTGCTCGGCACGGGCGTGCTCACCGCCGAGCGCATGTTCGAGAGCCTCTACCGCGCGGCCCGCGAGATCGAGGCCGCCCCCCGCAAGGCCGGCGACCAGTTGACACGGCTGTTGCGAGAGCTCTTCGAGCCGCTGGAAGTGGTGCGCGCGCCGCGCACCGTCTCGCGCACACGCGTGGCGCCCGACGGTTCCACGCTGGTGGTGCCGGTGCCCCGCCTGCCTGGCGACAACGCCGGGGAGCCGGCCGGCTCCATCGTGCTGCGCTACGCGCGCCGCGGGCGCCATCTGTTCACCAGCGAAGACGCACGCCTGGCCGACCGTGTGCTCGAGCAACTGCGCCGCGCGGTGGCCTACGATCACGCCGTCGAGCAGGGCCGCAGCGAGGAGCGCGCCCGCATCGCGCAGGACCTGCACGACGACATCGGTGCACGCCTGCTGACCCTGATGTACAAGGCCCAGACGCCCGAGATGGAAGAGTACGTCCGCCATACGCTGCAGGACCTCAAGACCCTGACCCGCGGCCTGGCCAAGAGCAACCATCGGCTGTCGCACGCTGCCGCCGAATGGAAGGCTGACATCACCCAGCGCCTGGACCTCGCGCACTGCGAGCTCGAGTGGTCCTTTACCGCCGACCGCGACATTCCCCTGACGGTGGTGCAATGGTCCGGCCTCACCCGTGTGCTGCGCGAACTCGTCAACAACATCATTGCGCATGCGCAGGCAACCCAGGTGCAGATCGTCGGCGTCTACGAGCGTGGTCGGCTCAGCCTGATGGTGGTGGACGATGGCATCGGCCGGCAACCGGAAACCTGGTCGCACGGCCTGGGTCTTGGCGGGGTTCGCAAACGCGTGAAGCTGCTCGGTGGCGAGGTGCGTTGGCGCGAACGCAGCGTACGCGGCATCGCCTGCGAGGTGCGGGTGCCATTGCTGGGCACACGGTTGTGAAGCCCGCCACGATGGCCGCTTCGCCTGCGGGCAACGGCGTTCGGGCAAGATGACGTGGCGCCCGCCTGGGCGCCTGTGCAACACCCCATGGCTGTGCAAACCGACATGAGTGACGCTCCGGCCCTGTGCTTCGGCCCCTTCGTGCTGGACGCTGCCAACGCAAGCCTGCGGCGCGGCAGCGCGGCGCTGCCACTGACACCCAAGTGCCTCGACCTGCTGCAATACCTTGCCGCACGCCCAGGCCGGCTGGTCACCAAGGATGAACTGCTCGATGGTGTGTGGGGCCGACGCTTCATCACCGAAGCCGTGATCAAGACCGTGGTCAGCGAATTGCGCATGGTGCTGGGCGATGACGCGCGCGAGCCCCGCTTCATCGAAACCGTGCCCCGACGGGGCTACCGCTTCATCGCCGAGGTTCAGCCCATCGTCGCCACTGCCCCGCCGGTGCCCGCGCCTGTCCGCCAGGCAAGCAACCTGCGCCTGCCACCGCGTCCGGGCACGCCGCTGGTGGGCCGCGAGACCGAACGTGAACGGCTCACCGCGCTGGTGCGATCGAGCGCCTGCGTCACGCTGGTGGGGCCGGGTGGCGTGGGCAAGACCCATCTGGCGCTGGCCATCGCTCAAGACCTGGCACCAGACTTTGCCGACGGTGTCTGCTGGGTCGACCTGACCGCCCTGCCCGTCGGCGAGCAGGCCGAACAGGTACTGCGGGTGGCGCTGGCGCAGGCCCTGCAATTGCCACCTGCAGCAGCCGGTGGCCCGCAGGCATTGGCAAGGGCACTTGCCGGCATGAAGGCACTCGTGCTGCTGGACAACGCCGAACAGTTGGTCGACCCCGTCGCCGCCCTGCTCGCCCAGTTGCCCATCGGCGTCGGCGGCGTTCAGGTGCTGGTGACGAGCCAGGAGCCCTTGCAGATTGCGTGCGAGCAGCAGATGCGGCTCGCGCCGCTGACCCTGCCCGACGACCCGGCCGAGGCCGATGCCGGACAACTGCTCACCAGCGGTGCCGTGCGACTGCTCGTGGACCGCATCGCCGCGCGCCTGCCGGGGTTCGGGCTTGCGCCGGCACAACAACAAGCGGTGCACGACATCTGCCGGCAGCTCGACGGCCTGCCACTGGCCCTGGAACTGGCGGCTGCGCGCGTGCCCTTGCTGGGCGTCCATGGCTTGCTGGAACGCCTGCAACAAGACGGTCCGGCGCGCCTGGACCTGCTGCACCGGCAGCAGCGCGATGCGCCGCGTCGCCAGCACTCGCTGCGGGAGGCGCTGGAATGGAGCCATGCGCTGCTCACATCCGACGAGCAGCGCGCCTTCAGGCGATTGGGGGTGATGCCCGGTGCGTTCACGCCCGAGCTTGCGCTGGCCGTGGCGGCCGATTCGGCAGAGGATGCGCCCGCGGTCGATCAAGCCCTGAGCGGCCTGCTCGGAAAGAGCCTCGTCCTCGCCGAGCCGGATCAAGACCCCCCATGCCTGCGGTTGCTGGATGCGCCGCGCCGCCTGGCACTGGAACGGCTGCACGCAGCGGGTGAAGCCGAGGCCACCTGCCGCCGGCACGCCGAGGCCACGCTGGCCCAGCTGCGCATGCTTGTGCAGCGCAGCCTGGCGCTGCCGCACTTCGCCTTCCAGGACCAGTCGATGCCCTGGCTGCCTCACTTGCGCGCGGCGCTGGCCTGGTCGCGCCAGACGCCAGGCGATGGCGCCGATCAAACGCCGCGTCGCCCGCTGGCCGTGGCGCTGGCGGGCTGGGGCGCGCCGGTCCTGCATGCGGTGGCCGCGTCCACCGAGGCCGCCGCGGCCGTTGATGCCGCCGAGGCCTGGCTGGCCGAGGGCACGGACGTGGCGCCCGAGGTGCGTGCACGCCTGTGGCAAAGCGTGGCACTGCTGGCTGCCGCCACCGTGCTGCCCGCGCCACGCGGCCGCGCAGCCGCGGCCCAGGCAGCCACGCTGTGCCGCACCCTGGGCGAACGCGACGGCGAGTACTGGTCGTTGAGCTTTCTGATACCGCTGTCGCACTGGTGTGGCGACGCCACGTTCATTGAAGGCGCCGCGGTGGCACGCATGCGCGCACTGCACGATGTCGCCGACCCGATGCGTGGCCGACCGCTGCGCATGACGCTGGGCACCCAGTACCTTCGGCGTGGCGACTGGATCGGCTTCCGCGACGCCATGCGGGCCGAACGCGCATTGTTGGCGAAGCACGGTGACCAACGCAATGAATGGCTCGTGGTGGGCAATCTGGCGCTGGCAATGCTGTTGCTCGACGAGGTTGACAGCGCCGTGCGTGTCACCGCGGAGGCGGTTCAGCAGATGCGCCGGTCGGGCCGCCTGCGCCAAGGTTGGCAGCAAATGGGCATGCACGCGGTCAGCCTCGTCGAGGCAGCGCTGTGCCAACCGGACCGCACCGCCGAGGCCTTGTCGGCGTACGCCGAGGCGCTAGCACTGCAGCAGGCCGCCGGCGTGCGCTGGTGGGGGCTGGAACACTGGTCGGCGCTGTGCTGGCTTCGGGGTGATGTCGAGTCGGCTGCGCGCCTGCATGGGTGGAGCGACGCAATGGCTGCGCGCCTGGGCATGGCGAGGGGGCCGCTGTCTGCCCAGGCGCACAGGCGCATGGGCGCAAGGCTGCATGACCACCTCGGTTCCGAGCGACTGGCCACGTTGCGCGAGCAAGGCCATGCGTTGTCCGACGACGAGGTCATGGCCCTGGTCGCCCCCCGTTGCGCGTGAGATCACCGCGCTCGCGTTCGAGCTGACGTTCCTCGCTCAACAGGCAGTCGACCAAGCCTTCTGCGCTGTCGAAGTCGTGCTGGCGACCGGTCAGCACATGCTCGAGCCGGCCGTGCAGGCCTGTTGCGCCAGGCACGCGGCTGAGCCGGACCACGAAGATTCGCGTGGCGTCGACATCGTTGGCATGCTGGGTCATGGTGCTCGCTCCCTTCCACCGCACAGCCTGTCGCTGGCCCGGCCGAGGTGGCCGATCGGTCCCTCGGGCATGGCGCCCAGCGACGGGGTTGATCAAGGATGAGCAGTGTTGCGGGCGGCGAGCCTGAAGTCGTCAGCGCCCGGTCTGGATTCGGTCAGCCCGAATCCGGTCGGCCCAGGCCCCGTGCCGGGCCAGCCACTGCGTTGGCGCCAGGCTGCGCGCGATCCAGCGCACAAAGCACAACGGCCCCTTGCGGGGCCGTTGTGCGAGATCACCTGGGGTGGCTGATGGGACTCGAATCCATGCTCCCGGGGACCGTCGAAAACCGCAGAGTATTCGGCGCCAATGAAGCGGCCCGCCTCAATACCCTGCGGCACCCAAGAATTTCCCCGGATTTTCCCCGGCCAGGTCACCTCAGCTGCTCGGCCAGCTTGCGCCTGATCTCCTGCTTCTTCTCCAGCTGCTTGCGCACCTCGGCCTGCAGTTCCTCCTGGCTGATTCTGTTGGTCTGGCGCTGGCGCTTGAGCTGCGCAATATTGCGGTCGATCTCCATTTCCTCGGCCTGGTTCTTGGCAATGAGGTTTCGGCGCAGCACGTCGGCGGGGTAGCTGCCGAGTTTCACGCCCACCGTTGAGGCCAGGGCCTGGGCCACCGACTGCTCGCGGCCGAAGGCGTCGGTGCGACCCTTGGCCGCATCGACCACGCCCTGGGTCGCGTAGGTGCCCGGCAGCCCGAGCACGTTCGGCGCCGCCGCCTTCCACAGGTGGTCGGCGAGCTTGCCGGCCTTCTCCGTGGCCGTGTCGGTGTCCAGCGTGATGGCCTTGCCGGTGAACATCGAGTGGTTCGTGATCACCTCGCCCAGCACCGCCAGCGGGCCGCCCGGCATCAGTGCCGGCGGCAGCGGCAGGGCCGCGTGCCCCTGGCCCAGGTCGGCCACGTCGCCCACCGGGATCCAGCGCCGGATGTCGAGGTACACCGGCGAGCCGTTGGCGTCGTTCCAGGGCATGCGGATGAGCTTGGGCACCATGCCCCACACCCCGCCGGCCTTCTCTTCGGACAGCAGCTTGCGCTCCCGGTCGTCGCCGCCGCCGCCCAGCATCACGCCCAGCCAGTTCAGCGCGCCGGCCAGGGCCATCAGCTTGATGATCTTGTGCGGCCGCTTGCCCATGGTCTCCAGCAGCATTGGCAACGCCCGGTAGGTGAAGCTGATGAACGGGAACGCGGTGCTGCGCATCGCCTGCACCCATGGCGCGTTGATGCTGTAGTCGAGGAAGGAGCGGCGCGCGATCTTGCCGGCCTCGGCGTCGGACAGGCCGGCCTCCTTGGCCTTCAGCCAGGCCGCCAGGCGGAACACGTCATCCTCGGCCTGGTACAGGTCCAGCAGCGCCTTTGCCTCGGTGGCCACCGCGCCGCCAGGCTTGGACCCCTTCAGCGCCTCCCAGGCAGCCGGGAACCGCCGGCCCAGAGCATGCTGCAGGGCGGCGTACACGCCGGTCTCGGCGCCGGTCGCGGCCGCCGCGCCGGCGAGCTCTCGCTCGAGCGCTGCCACGATCGGCTCCAGCTGCTCGTTGGCGATCTCCTGCGTCACCCAGCCGCCGATGGCGCCGCCCGAGTCCTCGTACCGGGCCAGGATGGCGCGCGCGGCCTCGGCGTCGGCCATGCCGGCGCGTGCGGCCACGTTCCCGACCCGGCCGATGACGCCCGCCCCCTGGCGCTTGCTCGCGCCAAGGATGATGCGCAGCGACTTCGCCACATGGCCGGCCGTCACGTCGTGCCAGTCGGCCATCACGAAGTTCGACATCACGTTGTTGGTGTGCACCGCCGGCGACAGCGCGGTCTTCGACGCCTTCCACATCGAGAGGATGCGCTGGTAGGTCTCGCCCAGCGGCTGGAAGCGCCCGTTCACCACCTGGCGCAGGTCGTTCCAGATCGGGCCCGGCAGGTAATGGCCGGCCAGCTTGCCGTACTTCGCCACGCTGGTGCCCGGGATCTTCGCGTCCGGCACTTGCACCCACTCGCCCGTCTTGAAGGTGTCGCGGTAGCGCTCGGAGGCCTCGACCACAACGCCGTCGATGGCCTCGCCGGGCTTCTTGGCGTAGCGCTGGGCAAGCCACTCGAGATACCGGCCGACCTCGATGTCGTGCACCATGGCCTGCAGCGTCTTGGCGATCGCAAAGCGGGCCTCATCGATCTCGCCCATCTTCGAGCGCTCGTCCTTCGTGAAGTCGCGCCAGACCACCAGCTCGGGGCCCTTCGTGCCCACCACCTCCCAGGTGCCGGCGTTGTCCCAATCCGCGTACTTCGCTGGCATCGGCTCGCCAGCAGGGAAGAAGTGCACCTCCAGCAACTTGCCGGGCCGCTTGCCCTCCATGCCTTCGAGCGCGGCAGTGCCGGCGCCGCTGGGGGCCCGCCGCTCCAGGCGCACAAACTTCTCGCCCTTCAGGCTGGTGTCGGCCTTGCCGGGCACGAACTTGCGCTTCCACCACTCGGGCGCGACGTTCTGCACCTGCTTCATCGAGGCGCCGGCCGTCATCCCGCGGCCCTTGTACTGGTCGCCAAGGATGGTGATGGCGCGCTGGCGCTTGGCCTTGTCGGCGCTGGTCAGCTCGATGGCGTGCTTGAAGTAGGAGCGGCGCAGGTAGGCGAACCGGTGGCGCTCGAATGCCTCGGGATCGAGCTGGCCCAGGCGCACCGCCTCCTGCGAGAGCTTGTCGACCAGCTGCCGAACCTCCTGCAGCACCTTCACGGACTGCTCGGGCAGGTCCTTCATCAAGTCGTCGGCGGTGCGCGTGTCCTCGCCGGTCATCCACTCGTAGGCGACACGGCTTTCGGCGCGGGTGAGCGTGGCCAGCTTCTCCAGCAGCGTGCCGGCGCCGCGCAGCGCCTGGCGCTGGCGGCCCTGCATCATCGCCCGCTGGTCGATCACGGCCTCGGGCACGCCATAGTCCGAGACCACCCCGGCCAGCATGCGCTCGGGCACCAGGCGCTGGATCAGCTTCGCGCCGGTGCCGTACAGCACCGATGCGAACTTCTCCACCCCCGACACCCGGGTCAGCATGCGGGCGGCCGCGTCCAGCGGCTTGGGCGTGCTGGCGCTGGCCTGGATCAGCGCATCAGCCCGCTGCTCCACGGTGCCCACCGGTTGGGTGCCGGCAGTCGCTGCCACCGACAGGGCCGACCTGCCGCTGACATTAAATCCGCGATTTTCTGTCTGTGGCCGGCCGACGAACGCGCGCGCCTCGCGCACCAAGTCGGCCACAAACAGGTCGGCCCGCTGCTGGTCGGTCAGGTGGCCAGCCAGCCAGGCGTCGACACGCGCCGCCAGGCGCTCGAAGCCGGCGGCCTTGAGCGCGTCGCGCACCTTGCCAACCAGGCCGCGCCAGCCCTTCAACCGCGCCAGGCCGGCGCTGGGCATGTCGACCAACACTTCTTCCACCGCCTGGGCCAGGGTCAAACCATGTTGCTGCTGCACCTGCAGTGCCGCCTTGCGCACGGCGGCGTTGTTGTTGGCGATCATGCGCATGGTGGTCGGCAGCGCGGCGCCCAGCAGCCCGGCCAGGCCGGCGTGGGCGGCCTCATGCTCGGCCAGCACGTGCTCGGCCCGCGCTTCGTCGGCGATGCCGCTGGCGAAGAGGTAGATCTCGCCGTTGTGGAAAGCGCCATCGGCCGTGGCCATGGCGCCGCGGGCGCGGATGTAGGCCTGCAGCTCGGCCGGCGCGCTGGCCGGAGAGGTCAGCACGTTGATCTTCGGCAGGCCCGGCATGGAGCGGCGCACGCGCGCGGCCACGCCCAGCAGGGCCTTGAAGTCGACGCCGCCGCCAGCGCCGATGGATAGGCGCGCGTCGTCGCCGGCCGCCTCCCCGCCCGGAGTTGCCTCGTAGGCCCGCCATTCCGCCGGCAACCCGCCGTTGGTGGCCACGGCCTTGTCGATCGCTTCCTCGGCCGAGGTAGCCTGCACCTCGTGGCCCAGGCCGGTGTCCACGCGCTCGACCCGCCAGGCCCGCGGCTTGCCCGCCGCAGCGAGCTGGGCCTCAAGATCGGCCGCCTCCTTCACCTTGTCGGCCAGCATGCCGGCCATCGGGAACGGTGCCTCCAGCCGCTCGCGCAGAGCGTCCATGCGGGCCTGGGCGGCGGCGATCGCCTCCCGCATGCGCTCCGGCTGCCGCGCCACGTCGGCCACCGCGTTCTGCGCGCGCATCGCCACGCCGATCGCGCTTTCCTGGCCATCGGAGATCAGCAGCGTGGGCTCAGGCGTGGCCAGCTGCACCTGCGCGGTGTAGCTCGAGGAATTGAGCACGCTCACGTAGCGCACCTTGAAACCTGATACCTCGCCGATCGCCTGCGACTCGGCCACCTTGGCTTTAAGGTCGGCGAACTTGGCCAGCAGTGCCTCGCCCCACTTCGTCCGGTCATCGAACGTGGAACTGTCCGCCTTCGCGCGGAACTTGTCACCCGACAGGTCCTGCACCTGGCCGGCTAGCTTCTGGGCATCGGGCAGGCGCTTCGTGTTGAATTCGATGGTCTCCTGCGCGAAGCGGAAGGTGTTGCGGAAGCCCATGCGCTGGTCTTCGTGCGCACGGAACAGCCGCTGCAGTTTCTCGATCTCGGCCCGCGCGCCGGCCAGCTGCATGACGCGCGGATCCTCGGCCACCATGGCGGCGGCCATGTCGTACTGGCTTTGGCTGTCGAGGTCTTCCACTTCGCGCAGGTTCTCGTCGCCATTGAGCGCCTGGTCGATGAAGAACTGCTTCGAGGCGAGCATCTTCCACATGTTCTCGTCGTAGGTGCCCTTGGCCGCGTAGGCGAACACCTGCACCAGGCGGTTCTTGTTCCCCTGGCGGATGATCCGGCCCTCGCGCTGCTCGAGGTCAGCGGGATACCAGGGCGAATCGAGGTGGAAGAGCGCCTTCAGGCGCTGCTGGGCATTCACGCCGGTGCCCATGTTCTTGCTCGACCCGATCAGGATGCGCACCCGGCCGGCGTTCACGTCCTTGAAGAGCTTGAGCTTGTCGGTGGACTTCTTGTAGTCCGACATGAATGCGACCTGCCCCATGGGCACGCCGGCGTCGCGCAGCCGCTTCTCGAACCAGGCGCGCGCGTTGAACCCACGGCTGGCCGCCACGCCGGCGCCGAACCCGAGGTCCGAGAAGACCATCATGGCCGAGCCCTTCGAGGCCTCGACGTTCCCGGCCTTGTCCAGATACTCGACGTCGGCCGTCTCCTTGAACACCCGCACCACGTCGTCGATCATGGTGTTGAGCTTCGAGCGCGGGTCGCTGGGCGCCGACGGGTTTACGAACCGCATGTCGATCGCCGCGAGCCGCCCGTCGCCGATGATCCTGATCACGGGGTCGGGATTGTTGGGCTCGTCCTTCGTCGGCTTCCAGTTCTTCGAGATCTCGACGCGCTGGGCCAGCACCTTCTGGTAGCTGGCATAGGCCTCGGTCTTCGGCGTGATCACGATCTTGCGCGCGCCGCCCTCGACCTTCGGCCGCTTGTCGCCCAGCAGGGCTGCGAGCTGGTCAGCAGTCACCACATCCGCGTAGTCGCGGAACATCTGCGTGAGCTCTGGCACGTTGACGAACTTCGAGAACCGCGTGACCGGCTCGTACTTCCCGGCCGCGTTGGGCTCCAGCGCGGTGCGCTCGCGCCCGAACATGCTGGCCCACGAATCGAAGTCCTCGATGCCGCGCTCGATCAGCGTCTGCCGATCCATGAACCGGCCCACGGTGTAAAGCTCGGCCAGGGTGTTCGTCACCGGCGTGCCGGAAGCCATCACCAGCGAGCGGCCGGGCTTCTTCTCTTCGAGGTAGCGCGACTTGATGTAGAGGTCCAGCGCTCGGGCCGAGCCTGCCGGCTGGATCCCCTTGACCTGGCGCGCTGTGGCGAAGTCGAGTTTGCGGAACTCGTGCGCCTCGTCCACGTAGAGGAAGTCGACGCCGAGTTCATCGAACCGCACGTTGCGGTCCTTGCCCACGGAAGAGAGCGCCGCTTCGAGCTTCTGCTCCAAGTTCTCGATCTGCTTCTCGATCTGCTTCACACGCATCGATTTGCGGCCGCCATTCCCCTCTTCGGCCTCGGCCTCTTCGAGCGCTGCGCGCATGTAGTCCAGCTGCTCGTTGATGATCTTCTGCTTGAACTCCGGGTCCAGGTCCAGCAGCTTGAACGCCGAGTGCGTGATCACCACGCCGTCGAGCTCGGACAGCGCCACGCGGGAGACGAACCGGCGCCGGTTGTCGGTGTGGAAGTTGTGCTCGTCGGCCACCATCAGGCGCGCGGCCGGGTACAGGTCCTGCCACTCACGCGCAAACTGCTGCAGCATGTGGTTGGGCACCACCACCATGGGCTTGCTGATCAGGCCCAGGCGCTTCTGCTCCATGGCGCTGATCACCATCTGGAAGGTCTTGCCGCTGCCCACGGCATGCGCAAGGTAGGTGTTCCCGCGCTGCACGATGCGCCAGGCGCCACGCTTCACGTGGTCGAAGATATGGAACTGCTTCGACGCGCCGGGCAGCGTCAGGTGGCGACCATCGAAGGCGCGCGGCACCGTGGTATTGAAGCGGTCGTTGTAGACCTGCACCAGGCGGTTCGCGCGCTCGGCGTCACGCCAGATCCAGTTCGAGAACTCTTCGCGCATCGCGTCGAGCTTCTGGTTTGCGGCCTCGGTCGCCGTTGCATCGAACACCGTCGTGGCGTCCTTGCCATGCCCGACCGAGCGGGTGATCCTGATCGGCCGGCCGGTCAGCGCATGCTCCAGCAGCTCACCAGCATGCCGATCCAGCGTGCCCCAATCGGCTGTCGCCTTCAGGGTGGAGTGCCCGCCCTCGGTGCGCACCAGCCATTGCCGGGTGGCATCGTTGAAGCGCACCTCGGCCCGAACGCCGGCGGTCTCGCGCAGGAACTGCGAGTAGTCGGACCCGGGAATCCAGTTCATGCCGATCGAGGCGTTGATCTGGGCCGGGCTCTTCGGCGCCGGCTGCACGGCTTCGAGTGCCTTCACGTTGCGCTCGAAGCGCCGGTCGGCCTTCGCCGCGGCGCGCGCGGCCTCCAGCTTGCGTTTGACGTTGCCCGACAGGTATTCGTCAGCCGTCACCCACGAGGCCTCGGGATCCTCGTAGACGGCGCTGCCCAGCGAGGCGATAGCGTCGGCCTGCGACATGTCCAGCCTGGCGGCGATCTGAGCCGGGTCGACGCGGCCCGTGTCGTTGAGCACCGCCAGCAGCGCGTCGTGCGGCGTGGCGATGGTGGCGCGCTCGGGCTTGCCCAGCACGCGGCTGGACAGGAAGGCGCTGGGCGTGATCTCGCCGGTCTCGTCGTTGACCTTCTCCAGCGCCGCCACCAGCGTCCAGTCGGGATCGTCCTTGATCTTTTCCAGCAGCGGGTAGACGCGCCGCTGCTCTTCGTCCTCGACCTTGCGCCCGGTGGGCGAGCCGTCGTCATCGAGCTCGTCGACCTTGACCCGCACGGTCTTGGCCACGAACTGATTCACCTGGCCGTGCTTGGCGGTAAAGGCCTTGTACGCGGCCTGCAGCGCGGCCAGACTGGTCTGCCAGTCGCCATCGTTGAGCTGGTCATAGTGGGCCTGCTTCAATGCGTCGCGCAGCGGCACGAAGGCCTTGATCAGTGCCATGTCCTTCTCGGATTTCAGCTCGACCCGCGTACCGACACCGTTCTCCCGCTGCATCAGCGCGCCTTTGTCGCTGACGTAGTAGTTGCCCTCCTTCTGGGCCTTCGGGTTGAAGTCGATCTCACGGACCTTGGCGGCCTCGGCCGCCGAGCCGCGGGCTGGGGTGTAGATGCCCGACGGCATGCGCCCTGAAGCCTTTGCGAACAACGACTCGATGTCGCCAGCAGGCGGCAGCACCGTGTACTGCGGCTCGTCCGAGTTCTGCATCGAGCCGGTGTCCGAATGCGAGCCCAGCACCATTTCCGGGTGCGCGTGGAAATACTCGTTGACCGGGAAGGTCTGGCTGCCCACCTTCATCGGCACGGACTTCGCCCATGCCTGGCCGTGCTCGAAGGTCTCGCCTGGCACCTTCTTGCGCAGGAACAGAACGTCGGTCACCACGTCGGTGCCGGCGTTGGCCTTGAACGCGGTCTGCGGCAGCCGGATGGCGCCCACCAGATCAGCGCGCTCGCCCAGGTACTGGCGCGCCTTGTCGGTCAGCTTGTCCATCGTGTACCGGCTGGTGACGAACACCACCAGGCCGCCGGGCTTCACCCGGTCGATCGTCTTGGCAAAGAAGTAGTCGTGCAGGGAGAAGGCATGCTTCTGGTACTCGGGATCCGACAGGATCTTGGTGCCAGAGAACGGCGGATTGCCGACGGCCACGTCATAGAAGTTCTTGGGCAGCGCGGTGTCCACGAACGATTCCACGAGGATCCGCTCGTCGGGGAAGAGCTGCTTCAGGATGCCGCCGGTGATCGAGTCGAACTCCACACCGGTGTAGCTCGAGTTGAACGCCATGGCCTCTGGCATCAGGCCCGGGAACACGCCGATGCCGGCGCCCGGCTCCAGCATCACGCCGCCCTCGAACCCAAAGCGCTGCAGGGTGCCCCACATGGAGCGCACCACAGCCTTCGAGGTGTAGTGCGCGTATTGCGTCGAGCGCGAGGCCTCGGCCCACTCGTCGGGCGTCAGCGCGGCCTTCAAGCGATCGCGCAGATCGAGGTACTTCAGGTCTGCCGAGTCCAGTCCGAACGCGGCCAGGCTCACGTCGGCCGCGGTGATGGGGTCGCCGTAGCGGAGATTGCGCTTGCCACTGAGCGGCCCAAAGACCGCCCAATAGTCGCTGTGGTAGCGGTCGATGCGTGCAGCACCGCCATCGAACACAGCCTTCGCGGCGCGATAGCCGCGCGCGGCATCAGCCACCTTGTCGAGCTTCTTGCCGAACAGGTTGTTGGCGATCTCGGAAGCGCCCCAGCCGATGAACTGCGCGAGCACCTTCTGCTCGTCGCGCGTGGCCTGGCGGCCTTCGGCCTGCAGCTTCTTCAGCAGCTCGACGGCTTCGACGTTAGCCGCGGCCTTCTTGGCCCAGCTCCCCTCGTAGGTGAGATCGTCGTCGCCGAAGCGATAGTTCAGACCTGACTTTGGCCCGATGTCCCGTCCTGCGGGAACTCCAGCAGGTCGGCCATCACGGCCTCCTGATTCAGCGCCGCGGCCGTCTTCATTCTGGCCGCGCACTCCAGCGGGCCCAGGCTGTCCCAGCCCTCGCGCATCCGCTGTTCCTGCGTCAGGCTCACCGTTTCCGAAGAGATCTGACTGGCCAGGTCGGCCGCGTACTTGGCCAGTTCGCCGCTGGCCGCCAGGCTGGCGTGCAGCGTCGGCGACTTTTCCTTCAGCGCCAGGGCGACCGTGTTGGCCAGCATTTACGCCCTCAGTTCCGGCGACTCTTCCATCGGAGCCCCGGCTTTCGGCGGATTGGCCGCCATGTACTCGTCCAGCAGGCGCTCCCGCTCGGCCAGCAGGGTCTGCATCGAGACCTTCGGATCCTTGGCCTGCAGTTCCTTCAGGCGGTCGGCCCACAGCTTCGTGAAGGACGGCTTCGCCACCACTGACGAACGCGAACTTGTCGCGTGAGAGGCGCCCGGCATCGCGTTCCTGTCGAGCAATTTCATGGAGCCTCCTTTCAAGCCTATTGTAATCGTAGGCAGGCACGTCGGTGACCTTTCCGACGTTCACCAAAGAGGCCTCGCCGGGGTTGTTCACCACGACGATTCGGACGCGATCATCGGCCGCGTAGCGCTCCGCTAGACCCCGAATGTTGTCTGCTGCGCGCGCGTGGCTGCTTGCCACCGTGGCAGCACGCATGAGGCGCGGGCGACCAAGCGACCAGCGGAACGCCTGCTCCGCGTCGGTGTTGGTGTAGATGATTGTCACCCGCTTGCCGGCCTGCTTTGCCTCGGCAATTCGGCTGTCGGCGGCCCTCGGCGAGGTGAGCGCGGAGTCGAACGTCAGCGCATCTGCCGGAAGGCCCAGGATGCCGCGCGCGAGGGCACCACTCACGGACTTGCCGGATCCGGCGCCGCCGGCCGTCACGATCACCTCGCTGCGCGAATCGCGCGCCAGGGCCTCACCCCAGGCTGCCTTGCTCAACGCGCTGGACGGCTCGTGCACCGCGTTGGCAAAGGACTTGTTCAGGTGGTAGATCGGCGACAGTTCTTTGGCCAGGTCGGCATCGACGACCCCAGGGAACCTGGCCAGGTAGTCGCTGACCACGCCGTCGCGGTCGGCCCGCATCCGCTCGTAGAACCACTGCTCGGCGGCGCGCTCCAGGCTGTTGAGGCCGGCGCCGCGCTCGAACCCGTGTTCGTCGATGAACTTGCCGTCCGGCTGCCCCTGCCAAGTCTCGGGCGTCTTGTACTCGATGGCCGGAACCACGCCACGCGCGATCGCCCGGGCCTGCACCTTCTCCAGCATGCCGGACTTGAGCGCCTTGTAGGCCTTCTTCTCGCCCTTCAGTCGTAGCTTGTCGGCCTTGAACTGCTCGAGCTCGTCGTGCGTCAGGACGGACCGGTAGTAGTTCGCCCATCCGACGTAGGAAGGGCTGCGCACGCACCCCTCCACCTCCATCTGCATGCCGTCGACCTCGATGACCCCCTCGACCATGAAGCCGGTCGACGTGCCGACGGGGAAGTCATTGACCTTGATCTCCTTGCGCAGCTGCAGCCCGGTCGCCGCCTCCACTCGCTTGATGATCGACTCCGGCGACTTCGACAGGAACCGCACATCGAGGTCGATCGGCTCATTGCCGGCCTGCACGAAGAGCCCGGACACCAGGCTGCCGCCCAACACCACCTGCACGTCGCCGCCTAGCTCGGCCTGCCACTTCGCGGCCATCCGCTTCGCGCTGGCCAGGTAGCGGTCAGCGTCGGTTTCCGCCGGCGCGTCGTTCGCGGCCAGGTCGTTCTGCGGCGCAGCCTCCAAAGCCCGCAGTGCCGCCTTCTGGTAGGTCTCGTTGGAGATCCGGTTCCACTTCGCCTTGAGCTCGGGCATCGCGCGCAGCCGCTCCTTCACCCAGGCGGTTGCGCGCTTCAGGTCTGTACCCACCACCTGCACCGCCTCGCTGAACAGCTTCACCAGCGTTGGCATGAGGTCTGGCGTGTCTTCGGGGACCATCGCGGCCCGGGTGTGCCGGCTCATGATCTGCGCCAGGTCGGCGGCCGCGTCGTAGAAGGCCTCGACGTGATGCTGGCGCTTCTCGCGCAGCACCGCGCTCTCGTTGGAGGTGGTGGTGCCGGAGAACTCGCGCACCGCGTCGAGCAGCTGGTCGATCGGCGCATTGAACCGGATGATCTGCACCGGCTCGTGGTTGAGCGCGCGCGAGATCCAGCGGTGGTGCCCATCCAGCACGTAGCCGTCGGACGAGACCAGCACGGCCGCCTTGTCGCCTTCGGCGGTGCGCGCGGCCTCGGCCTTCGCGGGCGAATACTCGGCCTGGGTCGGCTTCAATTCGTCGGCCGCCACGTCCTCGGTCTGATGGTCAATGCCCTTCGTCTTCAGGAACGCATAGAGCTGCGGGCGCAGCGCCACCTTCACCTGCGGCATGTTCGGCCGCGGGATGCCCAGCGTGCCGGACTCGGGCGGGAAGTTCACCCACCCTGCTTGCCCTTCTTCTCTGCCCCCGGCGGCAGGGGCAGTCCCATCGCCTTGACCACCGCGGCGATCGCCCGCCGCATCTTCGGGTTGTCCTCGACCGCTTGGGCCGTCCGGCGCAGTTTCTCCAGCGTTTCCCCGCTCGGGGTTCGTGGCATTGGCATCTGGTGCTCCTTCGGTGGTGCGGCGCGCGGCCGCCATCAGGTCGGCCTTGGCCGGCGCCTGGGTGTCGCCCAGCAGCGAGCCCTGGGCCGGGTCACCGGCCGCGTCGAGCGCGTCGAAGTAGGCAGTGATGAACTCGGCCATGCGGCGCGGCCGGCGCGCGTTGTCGGCCAGGAACTGCAGCATCGCCCGGGTCTCCGGGCTGTAGGTCTCGCCGAAGACGCCTGCCTGCGCCAGCGCGTCGCTGACCGACTGCCCGGCATCCTTCAGGCGCTGGATCTCCTGGGCGGCCTCGACCAGATGGGGCGTCAGGTCGGCGTCGAAACGGCGCCCCTCCCCGATCGCGGCGCGCGCCTGGGCCACACGCGGTGCGGCAATCATCAGCGCCCGGCTGATGTTGCGGGCGCTGTCGTCCATCGACTCGACCATCCTGGCCAGCACCGGGCTGTCGCCGTAGGCCTTGGCCAGCACCGCATTGCGCACACGCGCGTAGCCGGCGCTCGACAGCTGGCCGCTGGCGTCGATCATGCCGGCCTGCTCGGTCATCGGCAGGCGGGCCACGAAGCGGCGGATGAAGTCCCGCGAGCTGGTGAAGTCCCCGCTCTCGTCGGGCTGCAGGTCGTCCATCGCCTCGATGCGGGCGGCATCGGAGCGCGCCTGCTCGGCCGGCGACATCTGGGCCACCGTGGAGGCGTTGGCCTGGCGCGCGAACTCGGCACGGTTCACGGGCGTCGTGCGCACGCGCACCAGCACCGGATTGCGCATGCCCGCCACCGCCTCGGGCGTCAGCCCGAACTGCGCCGCGTTGTCGCGCAGGTAGGCCCTGTAGTCCTCGGCCTTCTGGCCGTTGGCCTGGTACACCCGGGCCAGCGCGATCGAGCGCGCATTGCCGGACTCGACGAGGCCGTCGGCGCCGATGATGGGCGCGCCGGTGGCGGCGTCAGCCGACAGGCCCAGGCGCGCGGGGTCGATCTTCTGCACGATACCGCTGATCTGCGCCGCGCTGGCGGCGCGGTCGCGCTCGCGCGGCTGCAACTCCTTCGGGTAGGCCGGATTCGGCCGCAGGTCCACGTCGTGCGACGTAACCAGATCGTCGGCCTCGACCAGCGCGTACCGCGCGCCCAGCCGCGCACCGGCCTCGGTGCTGAAGCTTGTCTCGGCGCCCGGCGTGAGCTTTGGCCAGTCCTTCGTCAGGGCGTCGCGTTCAGCCTGGAGCGCAGCCACCTCTGGCGCGTCGGCAGGCTTGGCAGCGATCTCTTGGTCGATCGCCTGCACGCGGTCCAGCGCGGTCGCCTCGCGCGGTGGCGTCGTCAGCGCCTTCTCGGCGGCCGTAGGTGCTGTCCCAGCGGTGGCGCCCAGCACCTCGTCGGCGTTGATGGCCGGCTCCCCGCTTGGCCCGGCCGGGGCGTCAGGCCCTGCGGGTGGCGATGGTGCCCCCGCCGGCCCGCGCCAATCCTGAACTGTCTGCTTGGCCAGGCCGATGGTGGACCCGCCGCCGCCCATGAGCGCGCCGGCCACCATGTTCTGCGCCAACGTGCCGCCGAGGTCGAACTTCTTCGCCGGGTCGGCCTGGACGACAGCGCCGTGCTGCGCCAAGTCCTCCGGCACCCCCTGCAGGCCTTCCTCGGTCCCTTCCTCGGCAACGTTCTTGATCACGTCGCGCACGCCGATGCGCTGCCCGGCCACCGCCTTCGCGGTGGTGTCGCCGCCGAAGATGCGGCGCGTAAGGGCCGAGCCCAGCATCGTGCCGGCGCCTGCCAGCACCGCCTGGTCGGCGAGCTCGTTGGCCAGGATCTCCTGCGCACGCGCCGCGTCGCCGCCGGCCTCGACCAGGATCTCGCGGAAACGCGGGGACTCGACCAGCCTGGTAGCCGGGATCCCCATCACCTCGCGGTAGACGCCCTCGCGCGCCGAGTTCGCCGAAGAGGCCGCCTCGGCCAGCGTGCCAACCGTGCTCGCGCGAGCCACCGCCAACTTGCCGGCCTGGTCGATCACGGCCTTTGCGGCCGCGGCCTGGGCTGCCGCATCGGCGCCGGCGGCCGCTGCGCGGGCGGCCGCAGCCTCGGCTGCCGCACCAGCGCCGCTCATGGCCTTGCTGGCGGCCGCCTTCGCCAGGCCGAGGCCGGCCACCATGTCCGGCGCCGAGCGGGCCAGGGTGTAGGCGGTGGCCATCGGGTTCTGCGCCATGGCCTTGACGGTGGGCACGAACCCCTCGGCCGCTGACACTTCCTGCTGCTGGCGCACCAGCTCCGGGTTGTCGGCCTGGTTCTTGGCCTGGATCTCGTCGGTGCGGCCGCGCGCGTCTTGCTCGAGCCCGAGGCCGATCCGGGCGATCGCGGTGCGCGGGTTCAGCCAGGACCCGCCTTCGGTGTCGGCGTTGGCCGCCCGCTGCTCGGCCGCGAAGCGCGAGGCCTGGCGCGCGGTGGTCTGGGCGTCTTCGTCGAGGGTGGCCGATCCGGGGGCTACCCAATTCATCGCGGCCGTGATGCCGCGGTCGGCAAGCGCGCGGGCGCCAGCCACGCCAGAGAGCGTGTTCGCGGCCGGGGCCTGCACGAACGTGCCGAGCCCGGCCTGCATGTTGAGCACGCCCTCGCCGACGGCCTGGGCGATGGCGTGGCCGTAGTCGCCGGCCGTGCCGCCTTCGTCCTTGCGCTTCTTGCGCGGGATCAGGTCATCGAACGCGCCGGCACCGCCGGCAGGGATCAGGTCATCGAACGCACCCATGCAGCGCTCCGGGAGAGGATGCGCTGCATGCTGGCGT
>JACRAZ010000022.1 GCA_016213205.1 Burkholderiales bacterium | reverse complement strand
GCCCGCGGGGCGGGCGCGCGGGGCCGCAGCCCCCGGGCCGTGCGGCGCGCCGGCCGCCCCATAAGCACAGCTAATCCGGCCGAGAAGCGGCAGCCGATTGTCATGAACAGGTGCGCTGCCTACAGTGCTTTCACTTCCGAGCCGGCGCCGCGTGGCGGCCTTTGCTCCCCCATTCCCAGCCCGCGGGCCGCGCCGCACCCCGACATGAACGATCACCGTCCCTTTCCCCGCTGGAACGCCGAACAGGCCGCCGGCCTCGACGAACCGGGCCTGCTGCTGTACCGCAGCAACCTGCTCGGCTCGGACCTGCGCATCACCAACTACGGCGGTGGCAACACCTCGGCCAAGCTGCGGCAGGCCGACCCGCTCACCGGGCAGATGGTCGAGGTGCTGTGGGTCAAGGGCTCGGGCGGCGACATCGGCTCGATGAAGCGCGACGGCTTCTCCACGCTGTACCTGGACAAGCTGCATGCGCTCGAGGCCCTGTACCGCGGCCCCGAGCACGAGGACGAGATGGTGGGCTACCTGCCGCACTGCACCTTCAACCTGAACCCGCGCGCCGCCTCGATCGACACGCCGCTGCATGCGCAGCTGCCCTATGCGCACGTGGACCACATGCACCCGGACGCGGTGATCGCGATCGCGGCGATGGCCAACTCCGAAGCCATCACGCGGCGCGTGTTCGAAGGCCGCGTGGGCTGGCTGCCCTGGATGCGCCCGGGCTACGAGCTCGGCCGGCGCCTGAAGGCCTACAACGCGGCGAACCCGGGCCTGCGCGGCATCGTGCTGGGCGGCCATGGCCTGTTCAGCTGGGGCGAGAGCGCGCAGGCCTGCTACGAGAACACGGTGGACCTGATCGAGCGTGCGCAGGCCTGGCTCGCGCAGGAGCGCCAGGCCCGGCAGGCGGTGGTCTTCGGCGGCGCCAGCGCCGAGGCGCTGCCCGCGGCCGAGCGCGATGCGGTGCTGGCCCGCATGCTGCCGGTGCTGCGCGGCGTGGCCTCGGCCGGCGGCCCCAAGCTGCTGCACGTGAACAGCGCGCCCGAGGTGATGGATTTCGTCAACTCGCGCGACCTGGCGCCGCTGGCCGCGCTGGGCACCTCCTGCCCCGACCACTTCCTGCGCACCAAGATCCGGCCGCTGGTCATCGACGAGGCGGTGTGGCGCCTGGAAGGCGAGGCGCTGAAAGACCGGCTCGATGGCCTGATGGCCACCTACCGCACAGAGTACGCGGCCTACTACGAGCGCTGCAGGCGCCCCACCAGTCCCGCGCTGCGCGACCCCAACCCGGTGGTGCTGCTGCTGCCGCGCATCGGCATGGTCACCGTGGCGGGCGACAAGGCCACCGCGCGCATTGCCGGCGAGTTCTACGTCAACGCGATCAACGTGATGCGCGAGGCCAACGCGGTCGACCGCTACGTGGGCCTGCCCGAGCAGGAGGCGTTCGACATCGAGTACTGGCTGCTCGAGGAAGCCAAGCTGCAGCGCATGCCGCGCCCGAAGCCCCTGGTGGGCAAGGTGGCGCTGGTCACCGGCGGCGCCGGCGGCATCGGCCAGGCGATTGCACGCCGCCTGCTGGCCGAGGGCGCCTGCGTGGTGCTGGCCGACATCGACGAACCCGCACTGGAGGCCGTGCTGGCCGGGCTGTCGCAGGCCTTCGGCCGCGACCCCGTGCGCGGCCAGCGCTGCGACGTGACCGACGAGGCCAGCGTGCAGGCCGCCTTCGACGCCACCTGCCTGGCCTTCGGCGGGCTGGACATCCTGGTCAGCAATGCCGGCATTGCCTCGGCGGCGCCGCTGGAGGACACCAGCCTCGCGCTGTGGATGCGCAACCAGAGCATCCTGGCCACCGGCTACTTCCTGGTCGGCCGCGAGGCCTTCCGCGTGATGAAGCGCCAGCGCACCGGCGGCAGCATCATCGTGGTGGCCAGCAAGAACGGCATGGTGGCCAGCAACCAGGCCAGCGCCTACTGCGCGGCCAAGGCGGCCGAGATCCAGCTCAGCCGCAGCTTCGCGCTGGAAGGCGCGCCGCTGGGCATCCGCAGCAACGTGGTGAATCCCGATGCGGTCATCCGCGGCTCGAAGATCTGGACCGGCAAGTGGAGCGAGGAACGCGCCGCTGCCAACAAGATCGACGAAGGTGACCTGGAGGCCTTCTACCGCGACCGCAGCATGCTCAAGCGCAGCGTGTTCCCGGAAGACATTGCCGAGGCCGCGTACTACTTTGCCGCCGAGCACCTGTCGGGCAAGTGCACTGGCAACATCGTCAACGTGGACGCCGGGAATCTCGCGGCATTTACCCGCTGACGCCATTCGTGAAAGGGCATGCCATGAAACCCCTGGATCAGACCCTGATCGACGCGCACAACGACAAGCTGCGCCGCCACGTGCTCAACGACTACGAGCACCTGGGCGAGCAGCTGGCGCGGCGCCACATCGACATCGAGCCCGTGCGGGCCCAGGTCGCGGCCTTCGGCGTGGCCATCCCCAGCTGGGGCGTGGGCACCGGCGGCACGCGCTTCGCGCGCTTTCCGGGCCCGGGCGAGCCGCGCCACGTGTTCGACAAGCTGGCCGATTGCGCGGTGATCCACCAACTCGGCCGGGCCACGCCCACCGTCTCGCTGCACATCCCCTGGGACAAGACGAGCGATTGGCGCGAACTGCGCGAAACCGCCGCCGGCTACGGCCTCGCGTTCGACGCGATGAACTCCAACACCTTCAGCGACCAGCCCGGCCAGGCCCACAGCTACAAGTTCGGCAGCCTCACGCACACCGATGCCGCCACCCGCGCGCAGGCGGTGGCGCACAACCTCGAATGCATCGAGATCGGCCAGGCCCTGGGCAGCCAGGCGCTCACCGTGTGGGTGGGCGACGGCAGCAACTTCCCCGGCCAGCAGCACTTCCGGCGCGCCTTCGATCGTTACCTCGAAAGTACGCGGCAGATCTACGCCGCGCTGCCGGCGGGCTGGCGCATGTTCCTGGAGCACAAGATCTGCGAGCCGGCGTTCTACAGCACGGTGATCCAGGACTGGGGCTCCAGCCTGCAGGCCGCCACCGCGCTGGGCCCGCAGGCGCAGTGCCTGGTGGACCTGGGCCACCATGCGCCCAACGTCAACATCGAGCTGATCGTCGCGCGCCTGGTGGCCGCGGGCAAGCTGGCCGGCTTCCACTTCAACGACAGCAAGTACGGCGACGACGACCTGGATGCCGGCAGCGTCTCGCCCTACCGGCTGTTCCTGGTGTTCAACGAGCTGGTGGCCGCCGCGCACGAGCGCGTGCCCGGTTTCGACCCGGCCTACATGCTGGACCAGAGCCACAACCTCACCGACCCGATCGAGAGCCTGATCGACAGTGCCGAGCAGGTGCAGCGCAGCTACGCGCAGGCGCTGCTGGTGGACCGCGCCGCGCTCGATGCCGCACAGCAGGCCAACGACGCGCTGGCGGCCACCCGGCTGCTCAAGCGGGCCTTCCAGACCGACGTGTCGCCGATCCTGCAGCGTGTGCGGCTGGATGCCGGCGCGGCGGTGGAGCCGGTGGCCGCCTACCGCGCCAGTGGCTGGCGCCAGCGCGTGGCACAGGAACGTCCGGCCAGCGCCGGCGGCGGGGGTGGCATTGTCTAGTGCCGGCCCGCCGCCCGGCGCGCTGGACCTGGTGCTCGACATCGGCAAGACGCGCAGCAAGCTGCTGGTGCTGGAACGCGGTGGCACGGTGCTGGCGCAGGCCGACCAGGCCAGCGGCACCGTGCGCAGCGGCCCCTGGGATGCGCTGGACACCGAGGCCGTCGCCGCCTGGCTGAGCGACACCCTGGCCGGCCTGGGCCCGCTGCGCGCGCAGCTGGCGCGCGCGGTGGTCAGTGCGCACGGCGCGGCCTATGCCGCGGTGGATGACGAGCGCCTGTGCTGGCCGGTGCCCGATTACGAGTTCGAAGGCTTCGATGAACGCCCGGCCGATTGGGCGCGGCAGATCGGCGACTTCGCCGAGACGCAAAGCCCCGACCTGCCGCGCGGCCTGAACGCCGCCACCCAGTTCGACTGGCTGGAACGCCACCACCCGGCGCTGTTTGCGCAAGGCCGGCTGCTGCCCTATGCGCAGTTCTGGGCCTGGTGGCTGGGCGGCGTGGCCAGCAGCGAGATCAGCTCGCTGGGCTGCCACACCCACCTGTGGAACCCGGGGCAGGGCGCGTTCTCCGCGCTGGCCCGGCGGCGCGGCTGGGCCGAACGCCTGGCGCCGCTGCGCCGGGCCTGGGAGCCGCTGGGCCCGCTGCGCCCGGCGCTGGCCCGGCGCCTGGGCCTGCCGCCGCAGCTGCAGGTGCACGTGGGCGTGCACGACAGCAATGCCTGCCTGGCGCGCTACCTGCGCAGCCTGCCGCGCCTGACGCTGGTGACCACCGGCACCTGGATCGTGGTGATGGCCCCGGGCGCTCCCGAGCGCCGGCTGGAGGCCGCGCAGGACCAGCTGTGCAATGTGTCGGTGCGGCAGGAGCGGGTGCCCACCGGCCGCTTCATGGGCGGGCGCGAGCTGCAGCAGCTGTGCGCCGGCGCCGATGCCGCGCTGGCCAACGAGGCCGCGCTGCAGCGCCTGCTGCAGCGCGGCGTGATGGCCCTGCCGGGCTTCGAATCGCAGGGCGGGCCGTTCCGCCGGCACGCCGGCCAGGTGGTGGATGGCGCAGGGCCGGTGGCCTTGGCCAGCCTGGACCCGGCCGAACGCGCCACGCTGGCCACGCTGTACGCGGCGCAGGTCACGGCCTGGATCGTGGAGCGCCTGGGCGGCCTGGGCCCCACGGTGGTGGAGGGGCCGTTTGCGCGCAACCCGGTCTACACCGGCGCACTGGCCACGCTGCTGCCGCGCGAGGCTGTGCAGGTGAGTGCCGATGCACTGGAAGGCACCGCGCGCGGCGCCTGGATGCTGGCCCACTGGACCGAGCCCGGCATCAGCAGCCCGGCCACGCAACCGGCGCCGGCGCTGGCCGGGCAGGGCCTGCCGGCCTACCACGCGCGCTGGTGTGCGCAGGTGGCCGGCCTGGGCGCGGGGGCCGCACCCTAGCGCACGATGCCCAGCTCGCAGGCCGCCGCCTGCGCGCCATGCGCCAGCACATGGTCGCGCAGCAGGCGCTGGGTGGCCGAGAGCGGCGTGTCGCGCCGCGTCAGCACGCACCAGTCCAGCTGCTTGGGCATGTCCTGCACGTCCAGCACCACGATGCGCCCGGCCGCCAGCTCGCTCTGGAAGGTGTGGGCCGAGGCAAAGCTGATGCCCATGCCGGACATCACCGCGGCCTTCACCGCCTCGGGGCCCTGCAGCTCGACGTCGGCCCGCACCTGCAGGCGCTGCAGCTGCAGCAGGTGTTCCAGGAAGGCGCGGGTGGCCGAGCCCGCCTCGCGCAGGATGAAGGTCTCGTCGCGCAGGCTGGGCCAGGGGATGCGGCGCTCGTGCGCGAGGCGATGCGCCGGCGCCGCGATGATGCAGTGCGGGTGGCGCGCAAACACCTCGGCCTCCACCTCGGCCTCGGCCGGCGGGTAGCCGCCGACCAGCAGATCGATCTGCCGCTCGGCCAGCTGTGCCAGCAGGTGGTCGCGCCGGCCCTGGCTGAGCTTCAGGCGCAGTTCCGGGTGCTGGCGCCGGAAGTCGGCCAGCAGGCGCGGCACGAAATACTGCCCGGGCGACACCACGCCCACGTGCAGCTGGCCGCGCACATGGCCTTGCAGCGTGCTCAGGGCATCTTCGGCCACGCTCACCTGGGCCAGGATCACGCGGGTGTGGCGCAGCAGCTCGGCGCCCGCTTCGGTGAGCCGGATCGGCCGCGCCTGGGTGTCGAACAGCCGCGTGCCCACCTCGTCCTCCAGCAGGCGGATCTGCTGCGACACAGCGCTCTGCGTCATGTTCATCAGCTCGCCCGCGCGCGAAAAGCTGGCCGTGGTGGCAGCCGCTTCGAAGGCGCGCAGGCCGCGCAGCGTGAGGTTACGCATGGGTCGAAGGGCTGGCAGGCGGGCAGGGCGGGAGGTGGGCGGCAGCATAGCGCGCCCGGGTCGTGGCGCCGGGAAGTCGGCCGCTTCGGCGCCTTTTTTCCCGCGTTCGGGCGGGACGCCCGGCCCTATCGTGTGCAGTGAATTCGGAAGGACGGCGGATGGTCAACATGACGTGGCTGGGGCTGGGGGTGGCGTTCGTGGCCATCCTGTGCGGGCAGGTGCTGGAGGGCACCAGCCTGGCGCTGCTGGTGCAGCCCACCGCGTTGTTGATCGTGGGCGGGGGCACGCTGGGCGCCATGCTGGTGCAGAGCTCGGCCGCAGACTTTCGCACCGCCCTGGCCATGCTGCGCTGGTTGCGCGAGCCACCCTTGGCCGGCAAGGACCACCAGGTGCGCGAGATCGTCGGCTGGGCCCGCCTGGCCTACAAGGAAGGCGCGCTGAAGCTCGATGGCCTGTGCACCTCCATCCAGGACCCCTGGCTGCGCAACGGCGTCGAGATGGTGGTCGACCGATTCGATCCGGAATACATCCGCCAGACGCTGCTGATGGAGCTGCGGCTGCGCGATGCGCAGATGCGCCGTGCCGTCAAGGTGTGGGAATCGGCGGCGGGCTATGCGCCCACCATCGGCATCCTGGGCTCGGTGCTGGGCCTGCTGCGCGTGATGAGCACGATGCAGGATGCCGCCGCCGTGGGCAGCGGGCTGGCCGTGGCCTTCGTCGCCACCTTCTACGGCCTGAGCCTGGCGAACCTGGTGTTCCTGCCGGTGGCCCACAAGCTCAAGGTGCATGTGTTCGAGCAGACCTTGCGCGACGAGATGCGCGTCGAAGGCCTGGTGATGATTGCCGAGCACCGCCAGCCCTGGCTGGTGGAAAAGACCCTGGCATCGTTCGGCGCGGTGACCAGCAACGTGGTGCCGCTGAAGGCGGCGGCATGAGCGGGCCGGGCCGCTCCCTGGCGCTTTCCGAGGCCGACGAGGCCGCGCACGAAGGTCACGGGGCGCACCGCTGGATGGTGTCCTACGCCGACTTCATGACGCTGCTGCTGGTGTTCTTCGTGGCGCTGTACGCGCTGTCGACGCAGCGCCATGCCCGGCGCGAGGCCACCGCCGCGGTGCCCACCACCGCGCCGCAGGCCGCGGTGGCCCCGCCCGTGCTCCCGGCGCCCGAGGCCCCAGCGCCCGAGGCCACGGCACCCGTGACCCCTGCGCCCGCGGCGCCACCCGATCCCACCGCGCGGCGCGACGCCGTGCTGGCCGGCCTGCAAGCCCGGCTGCAACCCCTGGTGGACGCAGGCCAGCTGCGCCTGGCCCTGCACGGGCAGGGCATTGCGCTGGAGATTCCGGAAGACGCGCTGTTCGCCAGCGCCGAGGCCGCACCCTCGCCGCGCGCCAAGGGCGTGCTCGAATCGCTGGCCCGCGTGCTGGCCGATTCGCCGTACGGCATCCGCGTGGAAGGGCATACCGACAACCGGCGCATGAGCTCGAGCCAGTTCCCGTCGAACTGGGAGCTGTCGGCCGCGCGTGCCGCGGCGGTGGTGCGCGCGCTGCAGCAGGAGGGCCTGGCCGCCGACCGGCTCAGCGCGATGGGCCTGGCCGACACCCGGCCCAAGGCCGACAACCTCACTGAGCAGGGCCGCGCACTGAACCGGCGGGTGGACCTGGTGCTGCTCGACAACTGACCCGCACCGGCTCAGCCAACTGTCGCGTGCCAGGCCAAAAAGACGAAGGGCCTGGCCGAAGCCAAGCCCTTGTCATTGCTGCCGTCTCGTGGTGCCGGTGAAGAGAGTCGAACTCCCGACCTTCGCATTACGAATGCGCTGCTCTACCAACTGAGCTACACCGGCACGGTGAACCGCGAATTATAGAGGAACTTTTTCGGGCCTCAATCGGCGGCCTGGTGGTACTCGGTCACGCGCTGCACTTCGTTCTTCGAGCCGAGCATCACGCTCACGCGCTCGTGCAGCTTGGTGGGCACGATGTCCAGGATGCGCTGGCGGCCATTGGTGGCCAGGCCGCCGGCCTGCTCGACAAGAAAGGCCATCGGGTTGGCCTCGTACATCAGGCGCAGCTTGCCGGGCTTGTCGGGCTCGCGCTGGTCCCAGGGGTACATGAAGATGCCGCCGCGGGTGAGGATGCGGTGCACGTCGGCCACCATGCTGGCCACCCAGCGCATGTTGAAGTCCTTGCCGCGCGGGCCTTCCTTGCCGGCCAGGCATTCATCGATGTAACGCCGCACCGGAGCGGCCCAGTGCCGCAGGTTCGACATGTTGATCGCGAACTCCTTGGTGTCGGCGGGAATCGTCACCTCGTTGGCGGTGAGCACCCAGGAGCCGGTCTCGCGGTCCAGCGTGAACATGGCCACGCCCGTTCCCACGGTGAGCACCAGCGTGGTCTGCGGCCCGTAGACGCAGTAGCCCGCGGCTGCCTGCGCGCGGCCGGGCTGCAGGAAGTCTTCCTCGCTCACGCCGCGGTGGTGGCCCACCTTGCGCAGCACCGAGAAGATGGTGCCGATGGAGACGTTCACATCGATATTGGACGAGCCATCCAGCGGGTCGAACAGCAGCAGGTACTCGCCCTGCGGGTAGCGGTGCGGCACCACGTGGATCGAGTCCATCTCCTCACTGGCCATGGCCGCGAGGTGGCCGCCCCATTCGTTGGCCTCGATCAGCACCTCGTTGGAGATCACGTCGAGCTTCTTCTGCACCTCGCCCTGCACGTTCTCGGTGTCGGCCGAGCCCAGCACTTCGCCAAGCGCACCCTTGTTCACCGAGATCGCGATGGTCTTGCAGGCGCGGGCCACGATCTCCAGCAGCAGCCGCAGCTGGCTGGGGATGTGGCCGTGCTCGCGCTGCTGTTCAACGAGGTACTGGGTGAGGCTGACACGTTTGGTCGGGGGCATGATCAGGCTTCGAGGGCTTTGGTGACGATCTCGCGCACGTCGGACGAGAGCTCGGCCTTGGCGGCCACGCGGGCCACGGCTTCGCGCGCGGCGCTGCGCCAGGGTTCGGCCAGGTGGCTCCAGCGGTCCATGGCCCGAGCCAGGCGCGAGGCGATCTGCGGGTTGATCGCGTCGAGCTCCAGCACGCGGTCGGCCCAGAACACATAGCCGCCGGCATCGGCGCGGTGGAAGCCCGCCGGGTTGGCCTGGCAGAACGCGCCGATCAGGCTGCGCGCGCGGTTGGGGTTCTTCAGCGTGAAGTCCGGGTGCTGCAGCAGCGACTTCACGCGCTGGAACACGCGGCCCGCGCCATCGCCCAGCGGCTCGGGGGTGGTGGCCTGCAGCGTGAACCACTTGTCGATGACCAGCGGCTCGTTCCTGAACAGCGCATGAAAGTGCTCCAGCGCCGCATCGGCCAGCGTGGCATGTGCGCTGGTCAGGGCTTCCAGTGCGCCGATGCGGTCGGTCATGTGGCCGGCATCCTTCAGGCGTTGGTAGGCGCGGCCGGGCCACACCGGGTCGCCGGTCTGCACCGCATGCAGCACCAGGTGGCGCAGCGCCAGGTTGGCCAGCGCGCGGCGGCCGGCCTGGTCGGGGTCGGGGCGGTAGCCTTCGCGCACCTGGTGCTGCTCCCAGGCCCACAGCCAGTCGGCGTGCAGGCGCGCGGCCAGCTGCCGGCGCATGAGTTCACGCACGACGTGGATGCGCTGCGGGTTCATCGTGGCGCATTGCTCGGCCACGTAGGCTTCGCTGGGCAGCGTGAGCACCAGTTCCTTGAACGCGGGGTCCAGCGCCGGGTGGCGCAGGACGCCGCGCATGGCCTCGAGGAAGGCATCGTCCAGCACCGCCTCGTGCGCCGGGTCGGCCACCGCATCGAGCATGCGGCGCAGCGCCAGGCGCTGGCCGGCCTCCCAGCGGTTGAAGGGGTCGTGGTCGTGGTTCAGCAGCGTGAGCAGGGCGCCGTCGTCCAGGCCGTCGTCCAGGATCACCGGGGCCGAGAAGCCGCGCAGCAGCGAGGGCACCGCATCGGCAGGCACGTTGACGAAGCGGAAGCTCTGCTCCTGTTCGGTGAGCACCAGCACGCGCTCGGTGCCTGCCGGCGCCGCTTCCCCTTCCAGTTGCAGCGGCAGCGCGCTGCCGTCGCGGCCGATCAGCCCCATGGCCACCGGGATGATGAAGGGCTGCTTCTCGGGCTGGCCGGGCGAGGGCGTGGCGCTCTGGCCAAGCTCCAGCGTGTACACCTGCGTGGCGGCGTCGTGGTTGCCCTCGGCATGCAGCGTGGGCGTGCCGGCCTGGGCGTACCAGCGCTTGAACTGCGCCAGGTGCCGGGCCAGCGCGCTGTCGGGGTTGGCGTCGGCAATGGCCTGGGCGAAATCGTCGCAGGTGACGGCCTGGCCGTCGTGACGCGCGAAGTACGTGTCCATGCCGCGGCGGAAGCCGTCGCGGCCGACCAGCGTGGCCATCATGCGCACCACCTCGGCGCCCTTCTCGTAGACGGTGGCGGTGTAGAAGTTGTTGATCTCGGCGTAGGCGTCCGGGCGCACCGGGTGGGCCATCGAGCCGGCGTCCTCGGGGAACTGCATCGCGCGCAGGCCGCGCACGTCCTCGATGCGCTTGACCGCGCGCGCCGAGGCCGAGCCCGCCATGTCGGCCGAGAACTCCTGGTCGCGGTAGACGGTGAGGCCTTCCTTCAGCGAGAGCTGGAACCAGTCCCGGCAGGTGATGCGGTTGCCGGTCCAGTTGTGGAAGTACTCGTGGCCGACCACGCTTTCGATGGCGGCGAAGTCGGTGTCGGTGGCGGTGGCGGGGCTGGCCAGCACGTACTTGGTGTTGAAGACGTTCAGGCCCTTGTTCTCCATCGCGCCCATGTTGAAGTCGCCCACCGCGACGATCATGAAGCGATCCAGGTCGAGCGAGAGGCCGAAGCGCGCCTCGTCCCAGGCCACCGAGGCGATCAGCGAGTTCATCGCATGCTCGGTCTTGTCGAGGTCGCCGCGGCGCACGTACACCTGCAGCAGGTGCTCCTTGCCCGCGCGCGAGACGATGCGCTGTTCACGCGCCACCAGGTCGGCGGCCACCAGCGCGAACAGGTAGCTGGGCTTGGGGAAGGGGTCGTGCCACTTGGCCATGTGGCGGCCGTTGTCCAGGGCCTGCTGCTCGACGAGGTTGCCGTTGGACAGCAGCACCGGGTACCTGGCCTTGTCGGCGCGCAGCGTGACGGTGAACACCGCCATCACGTCGGGCCGGTCCAGGAAGTAGGTGATGCGGCGGAAGCCCTCGGCCTCGCACTGGGTGAAGAAGCCGCCGCCCGAGGTGTACAGCCCCGACAGCACCGTGTTCTTCTCGGGCGCGCAGGTGTTGCGGATCTCGAGCGTGAACGCGGCCCGGGCCGGCGGGTTGTCGATCACCAGGCGGCCCGGCTCGTGGCGGAACGACACGCTCTCGCCATCGGCCAGCACGCGCAGCAGCGTGAGCTCCTCGCCGTGCAGCACCAGCGGCTGGACCTCGGCCGGGTCGCCGTTGCGCTCGATGGCGAGCTTGCTCGAGACGATGGTCTTGGCGGGGTCGAGGTCGAAGGTGAGTTCGACGCTGCGGATCCAGTAGGCCGGGGCCTGGTAGTCCTCGCGGCGGATCACGGTGGCGGGTCCTTCACGCATGGCATGGGTCTCCTTCGGGTCGTGGGGCGCGCCGAGTCAGGCGCGCGGGGCCCTTGTCACAGGCCTTGTTTCAGGCTGGCTTCGATGAAGGCATCCAGGTCGCCGTCCAGCACCTTCTGGGTGTTGGAGATCTCGACGTTGGTGCGCAGGTCCTTGATGCGGCTCTGGTCGAGCACGTAGCTGCGGATCTGGTGTCCCCAGCCCACGTCGGTCTTGGTGTCCTCGAGCTTCTGCTGCTCTTCCTGGCGCTTGCGCATCTCGTGGTCGTACAGGCGCGAGCGCAGGCGCTTCCAGGCCACGTCGCGGTTGCTGTGCTGGCTGCGGCCGTCCTGGCACTGCACCACGATGCCGGTGGGGATGTGCGTCAGCCGCACCGCCGAATCGGTCTTGTTGATGTGCTGGCCGCCGGCGCCGGAGGCGCGGAAGGTGTCGGTGCGCACGTCGGCCGGGTTGATGTCGATCTCGATCGAATCATCGATTTCCGGGTAGACGAACAGGCTGGCGAAGCTGGTGTGGCGGCCGCCTGCGCTGTCGAACGGGCTCTTGCGCACCAGGCGGTGCACGCCGGTCTCGGTGCGCAGGTGGCCGAAGGCGTAATCGCCCTCCACCTTGATGGTGGCGCTCTTGATGCCGGCCACGTCGCCCGGGGTTTCGTCTTCCAGCGTGGCCTTGAAGCCCTTGCGCTCGCAGTACTTCAGGTACTGGCGCAGCAGCATGCCGGCCCAATCGCAGGCCTCGGTGCCGCCGGCACCAGCCTGGATGTCGATGAAGCAGTTGCTCGGGTCCGCCGGGTTGCTGAACATGCGGCGGAACTCGAGTTGCTCGACCACCTCGCGCAGCTTGTGCGCTTCGGCCTCGATGGCGAGCAGGCTGTCGAAGTCTTCTTCGGCCTTGGCCATCTCGCACAACTCGGTGTTGTCGGCAAGGTTGCTGGTGAGGTGGTCGATCGTCTCGACCACGGTTTCCAGTGTCTTCTTCTCGCGGCCCAGTTCCTGGGCGCGCTTGGGTTCGTTCCAGACGCTCGGGTTCTCGAGCGCGGCATTGACTTCGTTCAATCGCAGGGATTTGCGATCGTAGTCAAAGATACCCCCGTAGCTGCTCGGTACGGGCGCTCAGGTCGGCGAGCAGCGAGCCGATGGCGTTGACGCGTTCGATGTCCATGGAGATGGGTATCCGACAAAAGCGCGAATTCTCGCATGGGGTGGCCCGCTCGGCGGGGCCGCGGGTTTGCCCCGAGCAGGCTTCCGGCGGGCCGGGCCGACACTGCCGGGCAGCGCCCCGGGGCCGCAGGCCCCATGACCGTGTTGCCGTCCTGCCGATGAACCCGACGACCCCCCTGCTGCCCGCCGAGCGCATGCGCCAGTACTGGCGGCGCAACCTGCGGCTGATCGGCGCATTGCTGGCGCTGTGGTTCGTGCTCACCTTCGGCTTGTGCTTTTTCGCGGCCGACCTTCACTTCAGCCTGTTCGGCTGGCCGTTCGGCTTCTGGGCGGCGGCCCAGGGCGCCTTGCTGGTCTACTGCCTGATCATCTGGTACTACGCCTTCGCGATGGAACGGCTGGACCGCGAGTACAGCGACCGCAAGAACGACTAGGTCCGGTTCACCGCCATCGATTGGCTTGGCCCGGCGCCTGCCGTCAGCCGCGGGCCGCGGCGGTCCAGAACGACCGCAGTTGCGCTGCAAGCGCCTCGGGCTGGTCGTGGTGCAGCATGTGGCCGGCGTTCGCCAGCAGTGCGCGCTGCAGCTGTGGCACCTTGGCCAGGCGGGCTTCGAACTCTTCGCGCTTGTAGCGCCCGGTCCAGGCCGAGGGGGGGCGGCTCTGGTCGCCCTCGACCCACAGCACCGGGGCCGTGATGCGGCGCCAGGCCTGCATCACCTCCTGCGCGCGGTAGAGCACCGGGTTCACGCGCTTGTGGGCCGCATCGGCGCGCAGGCGCCAGTGTCCGGCGCCGTCCGGCTCGGCCCAGTGGTTGGCGAGCCAGGCGGCCTTGTCCTCTGCCAGGCGCGGGTTGGTCTGGCGCAGGCGCTGCGCCACGGCCTCCAGGCTGTCGTAGGGCTTCAGGCGTTGCGGTGTCTTCAGCTCGTCGAGCCACTGCGCCAGGCGGGGCGGCGAATCGGCCGGGTCGCTATCCGGCAGGCCGAAGCCTTCCAGGTTCACCAGCCGCCGGATGCGCTGCGGCCGCACGCCGGCATAGACCATCACCACGTTGCCGCCCATGCTGTGGCCCAGCAGGTCCACCGGCGCCTCGGGCGAGAAGTGGTCGAGCAGTGCGTCCAGGTCGCCCAGGTAGTCGGCGAACCAGTAGCTGTCGGTGCGGGGCGGCGCCTCGCTCAGGCCGAAGCCACGCCAATCGGGCGCGATCACCGCGTGTCCATCGTCCAGCGCATCGACGACGAACTGGAACGAGGCGCCCACGTCCATCCAGCCGTGCATCAGCACGCGCAGCGGCGCCTCCGGGCGCACCGCGCCCAGGTCGCCCCAGGCGGTGACGTGGTAGTGCAGGCCGCGCACCGGCACGCTCAGGCTGCGGGCGGGCTGGCGGGGGACATAGGCTGGGTTCACGGCAGGGACCTGGTGGTGGCCGCGAGCCGGCAACGCGCCCCACGGCGCGGCCGTGCGGGCCGGAGCGTGGCACTGTAGCGGGCGTCCGGGCGGCCTGCTGTCCCGCGTGTGGCAGGGCCGGTGCCAGAATCGCCGCATGACGGCCTTCACGCTCCGCCCCGCGTCACCCGACGACGTGCCCGCCATCGTCGGCCTGATCACCGAGCTGGCCCAGTTCGAGCAGCTCACGCACCTGCTCGAGGTCACGCCCGAGGCGCTGCAGCCGCAGCTGTTCGGCCCGCGGCCGGCGGCCGAGGCCCTGGTGGCGGAGGTGGACGACACGGTGGTGGGCTTCGCGCTGTACTTCACCAACTTCTCTACCTTCCTGGCCAAGCCGGGCCTGTACCTGGAAGACCTGTACGTGCAGCCGGCCCACCGCAGCGCCGGCATCGGCCGTGCGCTGCTGGAACGCCTGGGGGCCCTGGCGGTCGAGCGGGGTTATGGCCGCTTCGAGTGGAGCGTGCTCGACTGGAACGAGCATGCGATCCGCTTCTACGAGAAGATGGGCGCCACCGTGATGCCCGACTGGCGCATCTGCCGCATCACCGGCGCGGCGCTGCAGCGTTTTGCCGGCGCGGCATGAACCGACCGGGCCGCCCGCAGCACGCCGGCCGGAGGTCGCAGCCCGGAGGTTCCCCGTGACACACCCACCTGCACCAGCCGCCGACCACCACGCCACGCTGCATGCGCAGTTCCGCTGGCAGGTGCCGGCGCAGTTCAACATCGCGCAGGCCTGCTGCGCCCGCTGGGCGCGCCAGACACCCGAGGCGATCGCCATCCGGTGGCAGAACGAACGCGGCGAACGCGCCGACCTGCGTTATGGCGAACTGCAGCGCCAGGCGAACCGGCTGGCCCATGCGTTGCAGCGCCTGGGCGTGCAGCGCGGCGACCGGGTGGCGATCGTGATGCCGCAGCGCTTCGAGACGGCCATTGCCCACATGGCCGTTTACCAGCTGGGCGCGGTGGCGATGCCGCTGTCCATGCTGTTCGGCCCTGACGCGCTGGCCTACCGGCTGCAGGACAGCCAGGCCCGGGTGGCCATCGTCGACGAAAGCGCGATCGCCAACCTGCGCGCCGCACGCGCCGAGTGCCCGGCGCTGGCCTGCCTCGTCGCCGTGGGCGCGGCGGCGGGGCAGGGCGATGCCGATTGGCCGGCGCTGCTGGCCGCGGCGCCCGACACCCACGACCCGGTGCTGACCGGCGCCGACGACCCGGCGGTGCTGATCTACACCAGCGGCACCACCGGCCCACCCAAGGGCGCGCTGATCCCGCACCGGGCCTTGATCGGCAACCTCAGCGGCTTCGTGTGCAGCCAGAACTGGTTCCCGCAGGACGATGCGGTGTTCTGGTCGCCGGCCGACTGGGCATGGACCGGCGGGCTGATGGATGCGCTGCTGCCCACGCTGTATTTCGGCCGCGAGATCGTGGCCTACCAGGGCCGCTTCGACCCCGAGGCGGCGCTGGCGCTGATGCAGGCGCACCGCGTCACCCACACCTTCCTGTTCCCCACCGCGCTGAAGGCGATGATGAAGGCGGTGCCGCACCCGCGCGATCGCCACACGCTCACTTTGCGCGCCATCATGAGCGCAGGCGAGGCGGTGGGTGATGCGGTGTTCGACTGGTGCCGCCACGAACTGGGCGTGGTGGTCAACGAGATGTTCGGCCAGACCGAGATCAACTACATCGTCGGCAACTGCCAGCGCAGCGTGGACGCTGCCGGGCGCGTGGTGCCCGGCTGGCCCGCGCGCCCCGGCAGCATGGGCCGCGCCTACCCGGGCCACCGCGTGGCGGTGATCGACGACGAAGGCCGCGAGTGCCCGCGCGGCACCCCCGGCGACGTGGCGCTGCACCGGCTGGACGTGCACGGCGAGCCCGACCCGGTGTTCTTCCTCGGCTACTGGCGCAACGAGGGTGCCACGCGCGCCAAGTTCACCGGCGACCCGGCCGCGAGCTGGTGCCGCACCGGCGACACCGCGGTGATGGACGAGGACGGCTACCTCTGGTATCAGGGCCGCAGCGACGATGTGTTCAAGGCCGCCGGCTACCGCATCGGCCCCAGCGAGGTGGAGAACTGCCTCGTCAAGCACCCGGCGGTGGCCAACGCCGCGGTGGTGCCCAAGCCCGATGCGCAGCGTGGCGCCGTGGTCAAGGCCTACGTGGTGCTGGCGCCCGGCTTCCGGGGTGACGAGGCGCTGGTGCAGGCGTTGCAGCAGCATGTGAAGGGGCGGCTCGCGCCCTACGAGTACCCGAAGGACATCGAGTTCATCGACGCCCTGCCGATGACCACCACTGGCAAGGTGCAGCGCCGCGTGCTGCGCCTGCAGGAAGAGGCGCGCGCGGCCGCGCCGGCTTCGCCCACCGAACGGACCTGAACACCATGACACCGCTGATTTCCGCCCCCGCTTTGCAGGCCATGATGCGCGAGCACCGCGACCAGCTGCTGGTGTGCGATTGCAGCTTCGACCTGTCCGACCCGAACGCCGGCGGCCGCCTGCATGCGCTGGGCCACGTGCCGGGCGCGGTGCATGTGCACCTGGACCAGGAACTCTCCGCGGCCAAGACCGGCCGCAACGGCCGCCACCCCTTGCCCGAGCGCGCCACCTTCGCGCGCCGCATGGCCGCGCTGGGGGCCAGCGACGACAGCACCATCGTCGCCTACGACAACGCCGGCGGCATGTATGCCGCGCGGCTGTGGTGGATGCTGCGCTGGGTGGGCCACGCGCAGGTGGCGGTGCTCGACGGCGGGCTCGCGGCCTGGCGCGCCGCAGGCGGCGCGCTGCAGATCGGCATCGCGCCCGGCCTGGGCGCCGGCCAGTTCAGCGTGCGCGAGCCGCTGGTCGAAGCGCTGGCCTACGCCCCGCTGCGCGAAGGCCTGGGCAAGGGCCAGCGCCTGATCGTCGATGCGCGCGCGCCGGACCGTTTCCGTGGCGAGAACGAAACGCTGGACCCGGTGGCCGGCCACATCCCCGGCGCGGTGAACCGCTGCTTCCGGGACAACCTGCAGGCCGACGGGCGCTTCAAGCCGGCCGAGCAGTTGCGCGCCGAATGGACCGCGTTGATGGGCGGCCGCACCGCGGCCGACCTGGTGCAGCAGTGTGGCTCCGGCGTCACGGCCTGCCACAACCTGCTGGCCATGGAAGCCGCCGGCCTGCCCGGCGCGCGGCTGTACCCGGGCTCGTGGAGCGAGTGGTGCGCGCAGCCCGATGCGCCGGTGGCGCTGGGCGCCTGAAACCTTGACCGGCGCAATGCGCCGACGGCCTTGGCACACTCTGCACCCGCACCGCCACACGACACGGACATCACGATGGACACCCTCACCCTGGGCCACGGGCCGCTGCAGGTCAGCCGCATCTGCCTGGGCACGATGACATTCGGCGAGCAGGTGGACGAGCCCACCGCCTTTGCCATCCTGGACCACGCGCTGGCGCACGGGATCCACTTCATCGACACGGCCGAGATGTACGCCGTGCCGGCGCGGCGCGAGACCTTCGGCGCCACCGAAACCATGCTCGGCCGCTGGTTCGCCGCGCGGCCGGGGGTGCGCCAGCGCGTGGTGCTGGCCACCAAGGTGGCAGGCCCCTCGCGGGGCATGGACTGGATCCGCGACGGCAGCGACGACCTGAAACCCGAACACATCGTGCAGGCCTGCGAGGCCAGTCTCAAGCGCCTTCAGACCGAGGTGATCGACCTCTACCAGATCCACTGGCCCAACCGCAACGTGCCCTCGTTCGGCAGCCTGTACCTCGACCCCGCGAAAGACCGCGCCACCACCTCAATGCACGCGCAGCTGGAGGCATTGGCCACGCTGGTGCGCGCGGGCAAGGTGCGCTGCGTCGGCCTGTCGAACGAATCACCCTGGGGGGTGATGGAGTTCCTGCGCCTGGCCGACGCGCATGGCCTGCCGCGCGTGGTGTCGGTGCAGAACCCGTACGCGCTGGTGAACCGCAGCGTGGACAACGGCCTGGACGAAGTGCTGTTGCGCACCGGGGTGTCGCTGCTGGGTTACTCGCCGCTGGCCTTCGGCTCGCTGACCGGCAAGTACGACAGCACCGGCTACGACGGCCAGCCGCCCGGGCTGGGTCGGCTGGCCCGCTTCGAGACCATGCGGCGCCAGCGCTGGGCGCGGCCCGAGACCCTGGCCGCCGCCCGGCGCTACAACGCGCTGGCGCGCGAGCACGGGCTCACGCCCACGCAGATGGCGCTGGCCTTCTGCTACCGCAACTGGCGCGTGGCCAGCACCATCATCGGCGTGACCAGCGTGGCCCAGCTCGAGGAGAACCTGGCCGCCTGGCACCTGAGCCTGCCGGCCGAGCTGCTGACCAAGATCGACCGCATCCGCTGGGAGCTTCGCGACCCGGCGCAGTGAACACGCAAGACCATGGCGAAGAAAGACAAGCATGTCAGCGAGACCCCGGCCACGCAGGTGCTGCGCGGCGCGGGCGTTGCATTCACCGAGCATGTGTACGACTACGTGGACCATGGCGGCACCGCCGAGTCCTCGCGCCAGCTCGGCGTGCCCGAGCATGCGGTGGTGAAGACGCTGGTGATGCAGAACGAGCGCGCCGAGCCGCTGATCGTGCTGATGCACGGCGACAAGCAGGTCAGCACCAAGAACCTGGCACGCGCCATCGGCGCCAAGAGCGTGGAGCCCTGCAAGCCCGAGGTGGCGCAACGCCACAGCGGCTACCTGGTGGGCGGCACCTCGCCCTTCGGCACCCGCAAGCCGATGCCGGTGTACGTGGAGGCCAGCGTGCTGGCGCTGGACAAGATCCTGATCAACGGCGGCCGGCGCGGCTACCTGGTGGGTGTGACACCGGATGTGCTCGGCCGCCTGCTGGCGGCGCAGCCGGTGCACTGCGCGCTCTGAGGCGTTGGGCTCAGAAGCCCAGTCGCAGGGCCAGCCGCAGCGTGCGCGGCTCGGCCGGGTGCACATGCCGGTCGGCCACCGCGTCGGCCTCGCCGGGCAGGCGGGATGGGTAGTGGTACTGGATGTCGTTCACGCGCCGGTCGGTCAGGTTGAACACGTCCAGCGTCAGCTCGCTGCCACGGCCGGCCCAGGCCGGCAGCGTGCAGGCCAGGCGCAGGTTGGTCGTCAGGGAAGCGGTCGAGCGCTGGCTGTTGTCCTCCACCAGTGCACCGCTGCCGAGGTAGCGCCATTGCACGCTGGCCGACCAGGGGTCGAGCTTGCGCGCGGTCAGCGCCAGCGACGCCACACGGTCCACCGCGTTCGGGATGCGCCCGCCGGTGACAGCCAGGGTTTCACGCAGCGTGTCATCGCGAGTGGTGGCCGTGACGCGGCGTTGCACCGTGTCGAACAGGCCCACCCGCGCCTTGTCGTGCCGCAGTTGCAGGCCGACCTCGCTGCGCGTCGGCCAGGCGCCCACCAGGTGGCCGACGCTGTGGCTTGCGCTGTAGCCGGCCACGCGGCGGCTGTCGCGCTGCGAGAACTGGTCACCTTCCTCGGGCCGGTCCAGTGCGTAGGTGACGTTCGAGAAGAGCTGCAGCCGGTATCGCATCACGTACGCGGCCATGCGCGTGCTGTGGTCGCCCTCGGTGCGGTGCCATTCGCCCGACACGTTGCTGCGCGAGGTGCTGCCGCCGTCGCTGGCGTCCAGGGTGTCGAAGCGGCCGAAGGGCAGGCCGTTGTGCTGGCCGGCGTCGATCAGGCGTTGCGGCACCTGATCGGTGGCGGTCCACCGGGCGCGATAGCCCAACAGGCTGGCCGACCAAGCCTGTGCCGCCGTGCCACCGCTGAGCGTGAGCACGCCATTGCGCTTGCGCAAGGCCTCGGGCTGCTGCCAGGGGCCGTCGTTGCCCATGGCCTCGAAGGCGGCCAACAGCGTAAGGCCATCGCCCACCGTGGCCGAGCCGCCGGCCAGGGCACGGCGGTAGCCCTTCTCGCCCAGGCCGAGCAGGGCAAAGGGCGTGTCCAGCTGCCGACGGTAGACGATGTCGGCCGCGCCGGCGGAGGCAAAGTCTCCGCTGCGGGCGAAGTACGGGCCCTTGCGGTACTCGATGCGTTGCACCAGCTCGGGAATCAGGAAGTTCAGGTCGGTGTAGCCCTGGCCGTGGCCGTGGCTGGGCATGTTCACCGGCATGCCGTTCAGGCTGGTGGCGAAATCGGTGCCATGGTCGAGGTTGAAGCCGCGCAGGAAGTACTGGTTGGCCTTGCCGCCACCCGAGTGCTGGGTGACGATCACCCCGGGCACGAATGCCAGCACCTCGCCCGGTCGCAGCGCGGGCCGGCTCTTGAGCAAGGCGGCGCGGATCACGCCCTGCGAGGCCGCATCGCTGGCGCCCAGTAGGACAGTGGTGTGTCTACGCCGGATTCGTCATACCGGATGCGCCACGTCACCGGCCGCCGCTCGGCCGCGAGCGGCCAGCCAGCGTGCCAGTGCATAGCTCAGGCCGGGCACGCCCACCATCACCAGGCCCAGGGTGAGGCCCTGCGCGTCGGCCCAGGTGTCCAGGGCGCCGGAGGCCTGGCGCGCCATGGCGAGCGCTGCCACCAGCAGGCTCAGCGCGGCGACGGCCAGCCCCATCACGCGCGAGGCGACAGCGGCCACCACATCGGCGCGGGCGATCAGCCGCGCGATCCACCAGCCGTTCACCGCGTCGGTGATCAACATGCCGGCGGTGAACAGCAAGCCCAGCAACAGCGCGGTGCCGGCGCCGCCGAAGCTGCTGGCGGCCAGCGCAAACAGGGCGGCCTGGCTCAGCGTGTCGAACGACAGCGCGAACAGCGCGCCCACGCCTGCCACTGCCGCCGGGTGGGTGGCGCGGGTCCAGCGCCCGAGCAGGCGGCCCAGCAGCGCGCTCTTCAGCCCCACCGGTGCCACCGGCACGCCGGGCGGGCTGGCCAGCACCGCGCGCAGGTTGGCCACGCCCAGCACCAGCAGCACGCTCACCGAGATCCACACGCCGGTGGCGTCCAGCCACTCGGGCACGCGGCCCTGCCGGCTGAGCAGGCTCATGAGCAGCGCGATGGCAACCACCACCGTGCCATGGCCCAGCGAGAACAGTGCACCACACCAGCGGGCCTGTGGCCGGCCAGCCCGCGCCTGCAGGCGTGTCATGCCATCGATGGTGGCCAGGTGGTCGGCATCGAAGCCGTGCTTCAGGCCCAGCAGCAGCACCACGGCGCAGAGGGTGGGCAGATCGGTGGGCAAGTCGGCCATGGCGTGAGCAGCGGGAGGCTGTATGAAGAACAATTCAATTCATCATACAAGTTCCGTGCCTGCCGCCCCGGGTCGGCGGCGCTGCGGCTCAGTGCGCGGTGATGATGTCGCGGTGCATCGGCGCCAGCCGGGCCAGCAGGCGGTTCTGCGCCGCGAAGGGCACCCCCTGCGCGGCCATGGCCTGCTGCAGCAGCTCGACCAGCGCGTTGAACTCGCGCTTGCGGATGGCCAGGTCCTGGTGGATCGTCTTCATGTCCACGCCCTCGTAGCGGCAGGGGCCGGCCAGCAGCGCGCAGAACTGTTCGACCAGTTCGCGCTTCACGTGCGCCTGGTTGACCTCGCGGAAGAAGGCGGCGGTGCGTTCGTCGGCCAGCAGGCGTTGCATGAAGTCGTCCATCAGGCGCACGAGGCCGGGCTTCTCGCCGAAGGCGCGGTAGGTCTCGGTCTCCGCGGTGGAAGGGGCCGATGCGGCCGTGCCGGCCAGGGTGATGCCCAGCGCCAGCACCAGGCGGCGCAGCAGGGGGAGGGTGCGGGTCATGGCGGCGGCGGGCCTCAGTGCGTGATCTGTATCGACAGGTAGCCGCCGGTCTGGCGGCGTGGCGTGACGGCGGGCACGATGCGTCCGAGGTCCACCCAGGCAGCGGTGACCGACAGGTGTTTGGTGGGCGCCCAGGCGACGAACAGGTCGCGCCAATCGTCCTCTGCCAGGCCGGACCCCAGCAGCGACGGGTTCAGATGGTCCGGCTTGGCGCGGTACTCGGCGCCCACCGCCAGCGTGGGGTGCAGCAGCCAGGCCACCGACAGCTCGGGCAGCAGGCGCCGGCGCGTGTTCTCGCGCCCGCCAAAGCCGAGCAGGCCGCCCTGGTTGGCCTGGCTCGCGCGCAGCGTGGCGTTGACCAGCAGGCCCTGGGCCAGGAACAACTTGGTGGCGCTGAGGTACAGCTCGGCCCCACGGCGGCGTGCACCCAGTGCATCGAGCGTGGGGGCCAGGCCACCGGCGTCCAGCCGCCGGGCCAGCACGCCCACGGCCAGCTGCGGCAGCCAGGTGTCGCTGTCGAGCACGGCATCGCCGGCCAGCCGCAGCTTTGCGCCGACGATGTCCTGCTTCAGCTGCAGGCCGGGCACGCCCAGCGCGGCGCCGGTGCGGCCGGTGTCGAAGGACTGCTGTGCGAGCGAGAACTCGACACGATCGTCCAGCGCCAGCATCAGGCCGGTGGACCGAAGCCGGTAGTCCTGGGTGCGCGCCAGGGCCCCGTGCGCGGCCAGGCCCCATTGGCCGGCGGTGGCGTTGCTGCCCACCAGTGCCCAGGGCGAGAGCCCCCCGCCGGCCGCGCCGTCGAGGGTGCTGACACCGCCGGTGAGCAGCAGCTTGTCGGTGGCGGCGGGCGCGGCGCCGGCCAGGGCGAGGCCGGCGGCCAGGGCGAGCAGGGTCTGGAGGCGGGGCATGGACAGGGCGTGGGATGGGCGTGGGATGGGCGGTTGGACGACATCGGCCCAGTGCATACGGCGCGCCGCCGGTTCCGGATGCACCGGCTCGCCGGGCGGCCTTGCCCGCCGTGCAGGCTGCGCCGGGGCCGACCCAGCGCCGCGGGCGCTCAGTGCGAGGGCTTCAGGTGCACATGCGGTGCCTGGGCCGTGCCTTTGCCGTGGCGGTGCGGCTGGTGCAGATCCACCGCCACCAGGTTGAGCTTGCCGTGGTGCACGCCGCGCTCGGCGCACAGGCTGTCGGCGAGCCGGGTGACATCGGCGGTGCGGCCGCGCAGGATCAGGGTCTCCAGGCAATGGGCATGGTCCAGGTGCACGTGCATCGTGGCCGCCACCAGGTCGTGGTGGTCGTGCTGGAGCGCCGTCAGGCGCTCGGACAGGTCGCGCTGGTGGTGGTTGTACACGTACGAGAGGTTGGCCACGCAGTGCGGTGCCTCGCCGCCCTGCAGCCGGGTGTGCTGCAGTTCGGCGCGCAGCAGGTCGCGCACCGCTTCCGAGCGGTTGGCGTAGGCGCGCCGGGCGATCCAGGTGTCGAACTGCTCGGCCAGCGCGTCGTCCAGCGAAATGGTGAAGCGTTGCATCGCGCCGATTCTGCGCCCGTGGGCCCGGCCGCACCGACGGCCGCGCTGCCGCTCAGTGGCGGTGCGCAGGCGTGTCCGCACCCAGTGGCCTCACCGGGGCCTTGAGCGCCAGCGTCTCGCGCTTGCCGTCCTGGCCCTCCACCACCAGCGTCAGCGGCACCTCATCGCCTGCCTTCAGGGGCGCTTTCAGGTCCATCAGCATCACGTGGTAACCCCCGGGTCTGAGCTCCACCGTCTTGCCGGCCGGGAGCTCCAGGCCGGGCACCTGGCGCATCTTCATCGTGGTGCCCTCCATCACCATTTCGTGGATCTCCACCACCCCGGCCACGGGTGATGCGGCCGAGACCAGCCTGCCGCCCTGGGCGGAGCTGATCTGCATGAAGGCGCCGGTGGCCTTCTGGGCCGCGACGGTGCCACGCACCCAGGCTTGTTGCACGGTGGTCTGGGCGTGCACGGGCAGGGCCAGCACGATGGCGAGCAGGGGCATGCTGAGGAGGGGTTTCATTCGAGGGCTCACTTCAAGGCTTGGGGTCAACGGGATGGACGGGCAGGCTGGTGCGGCTTGAACCAGCGTGCAGTGTGCTGCAGCGGCGGCGCGCCGGCCACGAACTCCGGCGCCTGGCCGGGCGCCAGCCAGGCCAGGTAGGGCGTGACGCCGCGCCAGCCAGGGTCGACGGCGTGGCGGATCGCGGCCGGGTTGCCGTCGAAGGCCAGCACCCGGTCGGCCTGGGCATGGTGCGCGGTGGCCAGCAGGCGTGCATCGGCCTCGCCGGGCGCCAGGTCGCTGATCACCACCAGCAGCGGCACGCCGCTGTGCAGGCGCCGCGGGTCCTGGGCCAGCTGGCTCAGCACTTCGGGGCAGACGCCGCACCAGGTGGCCGAGAAGGCCACCAGCATCGGCTGCCGTCGGGCCTCGACCTCGGCGCGCAGCGCGCGCCAGGTGTCGGCATCGAAGGGCTCCACCGTGCGGGGCGCGGCCCGGGCCGGCAGGCCGGGCAGGCCAGCGAGGCCCAGCGCGCCCGACAGCCCGATCAGGCGCCGGAGCACCTGGCGCCGGCGCGGGGCGGCAGGATGCATCAGCTCACAAGACTTGAACAACGCGTACTCCTTCATCGGCCAGGCGCCACAGGGCCAGCACCCGGTGGCCATCGGACACCAGGCGTGGGTGGTCGTTTTCGGCGCGGCTGTGGCCCAGCTCGCGCAGGGTGAACCGGGCGCCATCGTCCTCCGACAACCAGGCGCGCCAGCGTGTGGCCTCGCCGTCGAAGCCGCGCCAGACGATCGCCACCCGCGGGCCCAGGGTGGCAACGCTGGCGTGGTCGGCCGCCGCGTCGGGCAGCAGGCGTGCATTGCCGTGCGGGGCGCCAGCCGCGTCCAGCCGGCCATGTCGTACGCCGGGCTGGCCGTCGCGCACGCCGAACCACACCGCGTGCCAGCCGCCATCGGCCGCCGGTGCGAGCCCGGGGCCATGGTGCGGGCAGCCCTGCACCACCCAGCCATCCTGGCTGGCCCGCACCGGGCCGGCGCCACGGGCGGCAGGGGCGGATGCGTCGCCGGTGCCGCCCAGCCGCGCAAACGCGTGGTCGCGCAGGTTCACCGGCCAGACATGGCGCCACATCGCCGCGACACCGCCTTCGGGCGTGGGGGCCAGCGCGATGCGGCAGCACTCGCACGAGTGGTCGGCCACCTTCAGGTCGGGGCCGAAGCTGGCGCCGCCATCGGCCGATTCGTTGCGGTAGATCGCGGCGCCGGCGTAGGCCTGGCCGGCGGCCTGGGCGGCCTCGAGATCGCGCTTGTCGATCCACACGACGTGCAGCACGCCGCGCGCATCGAACGCGATCGATTCGAAGCGGTGGGTGATCACCTGCCGGTCGCGGTGCACGGTGACCGGCGGCGCGAAGCTCGCGCCAGCGTCGGTGGAGCGCAGCAGCCGCACCTGGCCGGTGTTGGGACGGGCCAGCGGCTGGGTGTAGGCCACCACCACCTGGCCGCCGCGGCCGAAGGCGATCTTGGGGTGGTTCTCGCCGTCGGCGGACACCGGGTCGCCAGCGGTGTCCAGCGGGCGCGGGGCCGTCCAGTGCCGGCCCAGGTCGGTGCTGGTCTGCAGTTGCAGGCGGCCGGTGCTGTCCAGCATCACCACCCACAGCGCACCATCGGGCGCGAGGGCGGCGCCCATGCCCAGCGGCGGCCGGGGCCGGCGCGCCGTGCGTGGTGCGCTGGCCGCCGCGGCCTCGTGGCCGCCGTGCTGCGCCTGCGCGGCCAGCGCGGGGGCCAGCCAGAGCGCGGCGCCCACGCGCAGCGCCTGGCGGCGTGTGATCGGGGTTGGCGTGTCGTTGCGCATGGGCTTACCTCTGCTCCCAGCGCAGGGCCGTGTGCACGATGCGCTGCGGCATCGTGTGGGCCTGCCAGGCGCCCTGGTTGGTGAGGTTGTCGATGCCCAGGCTCCACTCCCATTGCGGTGCAAGGCGCCAGGCCAGCTTCAGGTCGAGCTGGTTCACGCGCGAGGTGCCGCCGTAGGTGTCGGGGTGGTTGTCGACATTGGTCTCGGTGTTGTACTGGCGGCCGCTGAAGCGCCAGGTGGCACTGGCCAGCCAGCCTGCACCGGCGCGCCACGCGGCCTGCAGCGTGTAGCGCTGCGGCGGCACGCGCAGCCAGCGCTTGCCCACGGTGGCCGGGCTTGCGGCATTGGCGCGCACACGTGCATCCGCAAAGGTGGCGCTGCCCGCGAGGTCCAGCCCCTTGAGCATGGCGTTGCGCCACTCGCCCGCCAGCTCCAGGCCGTTGGTGAGCACGCGGTCGATGTTGCTCACCCGGGTGATCGCGGGCGTCACCGTGGCATCGGTCTGGCGCACGATGGTGTCGGCCACGTCGTCGCGGAACAGGCTGGCACGCAGGCTGTGTTGTTGGCCGCTCCATTCGGCCGTCAGCTCCAGCGCATCGCCGCGTTCGGGCCGCAGGTTCGGGTCGCTGGTGATGATGCTGGTGCCGGTCTTGGTGCCGTTGTAGAGCTCGTCCACGTTGGGAAAGCGCACGCCGCGGCCGGCGCTGGCGCGCAGCAGCAGCGCATCGCTCGCCGACCAGGCCAGCGACAGCTTCGGGCTGCTGCCCGAGAGGCGGCGCACCGGGTAGGCGGTTTGCGCGGCCGGGGGGCCGGCAAAGTACTGGGCACCGCCCCAGGTCTCGAAACGCTCTTCGCGCAGGCCGGCGGTGAGCCGCCAGTCGTCGGCCAGCTGCCAGGCGTCCTGCAGGTACAGCGCGGTGATGCGGGTGCGGCCGGTGTAGCGCTGGTCCAGCGTGGTCTCGGCGCCGCGCCAGTCGCCGGCCTTGTTCACCAGGTTGTTCAGCACGTAGGTGTTGCGGTGCAGGCCCAGCGTCAGCGCGTGGCGGCCGTCGCCCCAGTCGCCGGGCACCGGGCGGTAGGCGGCCTGCAGCTCGAAGGTGGTCCAGCCGGTGCCGTCGCGCCGCGTCACGCTGCCGGCGCCGCCCTGGTCGGCCTGCGGCTGGGGCAGGTCGGCCTGGCGGCTGGCGTCTTCGGTGATGCGGTACTGCGTGGCCACCACCGAGGCGTTCCAGCCCTCGTGGTGGGTGGTCTTCCAGGTGGCGCCGAGCTGGCGGTGGGCCTCGAAGCGGGTGCTGGGCGCAAAGGTGGCGGCCGGCACGTTGAAGGCAAAACGGTCGTCGCGCACCGCGCCGCTCCACACCGGCTGGCCGGCGGCGTTGCGCAGCCAGGTGTCGTGGCGCACATCGCTGTCGCTGCGCCACAGCGACACGCGTGCCTCCAAGGCCTGCGTGGGCGTGGGCGCGTGGCCCACACGCAGGTTCAGCGTGTCCTGCACGCTGTGGTCCAGCCCGCTGGCGCCGAAGAGGGCGCGCGGGCGGCTCTGGGGGTCCTGGTCGTACACGATGCCGGTGACGCGGGGCTGCGTGCCCGGCGTGCCGAAGGCGCCGCTGGTGGCGCCTTGCACGGCATTGCCATAACCCATCGGGTGGCCTTCGCTGTCCTGGTGCTGCAGGCCCAGCACCCACCACAGGCCGTTGTCGGCGCGCGTGGCCAGCCGCACCGAGGCCTGGCCGCCCAGCAGGCCGGCCTCGCTGCGGTATTCGCGGAAGGCCTGGTGCGCCAGCCGCAGGCTGGCCGAGGCTTCGAAGCCCTGGGGCTTGCGCTCGGTGAGGACCAGCGTGGTGCCGATCGAGTTGCCGGGATAGAGCGCCGAGAACGGGCCGAACAGCGCATCCACGCGCGCCAGCGCTTCCATGTTGACCATGTTCCAGCGCGGGGCGTCGAAGCGGCCGAGGAAGTTGCTGATCAGGTAGCCATCCACATACACCAGCGCGCGGCCCGGCTGCAGCACGCCGTGGCTGCGCCCGCCGATGTTGGCATTGCGGTCGCCCAGGTAGCGCTTGCGCACCGCGGTGCTGGGCAGCAGGCGGGCCGCATCCTCGGGGTTGAAGAGGTTCTGCTGGCGCAGGTCTTCGGCATCGAGGCTGGCGGTGCTGGCCGGCAGGTGGGGGGCCAGCCCGACCCGCGCGCCGGTGACGACGACGATGGGCAGCAGCTGGGATTCGGTGGCCACGCCCTGGGCGCCGGCCCAGGGGGCGGCCAGCGGGCCGGCGAGGCAGGCCACGGCGGCGGCCATCGTGGTGGTGATGCGTGGTGCTGGATGCCGATGTCGGCGGGGGGTGTCGCGCAGGGGCAGGGAATGGAGGTTCATGGTGTCGGGGCATGGGGGCGGACGGGGCGCAGGGCCTGCCGTCGGCGCGAGGGCAGATCACGCTGGCGCAGCGCCCGGGCCGAAGCCGGCCGGTGGATCACAGGGCTGCAGCCAGCGCAACGCCGGCGCCAAGGGCGCGGGCCTTGCTGGCGGGGCGTGCGGGCGGGGCGAGCGGGCGTTGGCGTACGGGTGTGCCCCGTACAGCGCCGCCACGCGGCCGGGCGCCTGCGCGCCGGGGCGCTCAGCCCTGGACGGGGGGTGCCCGGGCCTGGGCCGGTGCCCAGGCAAACAGCGTGTTCGGCGCGTGCAGCAGCAGCGGCGGCACGGCCTCGCGCAGGGCCGGCGGCAGGGCGCAGGCCGCAGCGGCCGGCGGCATGCCGAGGGTGTCGGTGTGCAGTGCGCAGAACGGGCAATGCGCCAGCAGGTGCGCCGCGTCGGTGCCTGGCGCGGCGGGCCCGTTGCCACGCGGCTGGCTGTAGGCCGAGCACACCTGCGCCATGGCCTGCGCATCACCGTTCAGGTGGGCCAGCGCGCGTGCCATGCCGGGGGCCAGCGTGGCCAGCACCAGGGTGACCAGGGTCACCCAGCTGGCAAGTCGGCGATGGCGGCGCAGCAGCGGCATGGGCGCGGATTCTAAGGAGGCGGCGTCGCGGTTCCTTGAACTGTCACAAGGCGCGCGACGTCAGGCGCGCGTGGCCGGGGCCGCCGGGCCGCGGTCGTACACTGCGCAACCTCACCGCCCGCTCCGCGCATGCAACCGATCTACAGCCTCGTGGCCGTCCTGGCCGCCTACCTCGTCGGCTCACTGTCGTTTGCCGTCATCGTCAGCCGGGCCATGGGTTTGTCCGATCCGCGCAGCTACGGATCCAAGAACCCTGGCGCCACCAACGTGCTGCGCTCGGGCAACCGCAAGGCCGCGGTGCTGACACTGGCGTTCGACGCGCTCAAGGGCTACGTGCCGGTGGTCGTGGCCCTGCTGCTGGCCCCGCGCTACGGCTTCGGTGACATGACGGTCGGCCTCGTCGGCCTGGCCGCCTTCCTGGGCCACCTGTGGCCGGTGTTCTTCCGCTTCGAGGGCGGCAAGGGCGTGGCCACTGCGGCCGGCGTGCTGCTGGCGCTGAACCCGGGCCTGGGCGCGGCGACCCTGCTCACCTGGGTGATCGTGGCGGTGTTCTCGCGCTACTCGTCGCTGGCCGCGCTGGTGTCGGCCGCGTTTGCGCCGTTCTACCAGCTGCTGATCTGGGGACCCTCGGCGCTGGTGTTGTCGATCGCGGTGATGAGCCTGCTGCTGATCTGGCGCCACAGCGCCAACATCCAGAAGCTGCTGGCCGGCACCGAGTCGAAGCTGGGCCAGAAGGCCGGGCCGCCCCCGGCGGCGCAGGCGCCGGCGCAGGGCCATGGCCGCGGCCACTCCCATCACCATTCCAAGAAAGGACACTGATGACACCCCCAAGCTCACTTCTTTCGCTGCCCCCCGAGGGGGCGCCGGCCTCATTTGGGGCTGCCCGGCAGGAGGCCTGACATGGTTCAACGATTCGACGTCGGCGCCCGCATGAGCGAGATGTCCGTGCACAACGGTGTGTGCTACCTCGCGGGCCAGGTGGCCGTGGACGGCGCGCCGGACATCGAGGGCCAGACCCGCGAGGTGCTGGCCAGCATCGACGCGCTGCTCGCCCGCGCCGGCACCGACAAGACCAAGGTGCTGCGCGCCGAGATCTTCCTGGCCGACATGGCCGATTTCCCCGCCATGAACAAGGTGTGGGACACCTGGGTGGTGGCCGGCCACACGCCGGCGCGCGCCACCGTGCAGGCCCGGCTGGCCAAGCCGGAGTGGAAGGTCGAGATCGTGATCACGGCCGCGCTCTGAGCGCGGCGCGACAAACAAGGGCGGGCGGCATGGCCGAATCACGTCGATCCCTGCTGGGCTTCGTGGCCGTGGTGCTGGCGGTCAGCGTCGGCAGCCAGGTCTGGGGCTGGCACCAGGAGAAGCAGCTCGGCATCAAGCTGGCCACGGCCGCGCGGCCGGGCGACATCCAGATGCTGGCCTCCGACACCTGCAGCTACTGCGCCGGCGCGCGCGCGTTCATGCAGACGCATGCGGTGCCCTTCACCGAATGCTCGATCGAGCGCGACAGCGCCTGCGCTGCGCGCTACGAGGCGCTGAAGTCCCCCGGCACGCCGGTGTTGCTGGTGCGTGGTGAGGTGCAGCTGGGCTTCATGCCGCGCCGGGTGCTCGAGCGGCTGAGCAGCGGCTGACACCCCGACGGCCCGGGCGGCACTGGCCCCGCCAGACGCGGGGGCCGCTCAAAGCCCGAGCCGATCCAGCGGGCCGCGGCCCTGGCGCACCAGCTCGGGCTCGGCGCCGGTGAGGTCGATCACCGTGGTCGGCTCCATCGGGCAGGCACCCGCATCCACCACCGCCTGCAGCTGCTTCTGGAACAGCGCCCGGATCTGCTGCGGCTCGTTCAGCGGCTCGGTCTCGCCGGGCGGGATCAAGGTGGTGGCCAGCAGCGGCTGGCCCAGTTCCTCGAGCAGTGCCTGGGTCACGCGGTGATCCGGCACCCGCAGGCCGATGGTGCGGCGCGAAGGGTGCGACAGCCGGCGCGGCACTTCCTTGGTGGCCTCCAGGATGAAGGTGTAGGGCCCGGGCGTGCCCAGCTTGAGCAGCCGGTACTGGCGGTTGTCCACCTTGGCATAGCTGGCCAGCTCCGACAGGTCGCGGCACAGCAGCGTGAGGTGGTGTCGATCGTCCACCTGGCGCAGCCGGCGCAGGGCCTCGGCGGCCGACTTGTCATCGAGGTGGCACACCAGGGCATAACTCGAATCGGTGGGCACCGCGCACACGCCGCCGGCGTGCAGGATCTGCGCGGCCTGCTTCAACAAGCGTGCTTGTGGATTGACGGGGTGGACTTCGAAGTACTGGGACATGCATGATGCCGAGTGCGACGGCCGCCCCGATGGCAGGCCCGACGTGCACAAGGAACACACATTATGAACACCCGACACCTCATCTCACTGGCCGCGCTGGCGGCGCTGGGCGCCAGCACCGCACTGGCCGACGAGGCCCTGCCGCGCCGCAAGGCCGGCATGTGGGAAACCCAGATGATGATGGACGCCAAGGCCGCACCCGGCGCTGGCGCCATGAAGACGCTGCAGTGCATCGACGCCAAGACCGACGAGGAAATGCAGCGCAAGGCCATGGCGGGCAACGACCGAAAGGCCAACTGCAAGCAGACCTCGATGAAGCGCATCAGCGGCGGCTACGAGATGGACGCCGAGTGCACCGGCGAGGACGGCATCACCAAGGTGCACGCCCGCATGACAGGCGACATGAACTCGGCCTACACGGTCGAGAACAAGATGACCTTCGTGCCGCCGCGCCATGGCATGAGCGAGGCCAACATGACCATGAAGGCCAGCTACAAGGGCGCCTGCCCGGCCGACATGAAGCCGGGCGACGTGCGGGTGCAGGGCATGCCCTTCAACCCGGGTGCGAACATCGACGTGAACAAGCTCAAGAACATGAGCCCGGAAGAGCGACAGCGCTGGATGGAGCAGATGCAAAAGGGCATGCAGGGCGGCAAGCAGTAGGCCCTGGTGCGGGGCCGTGCTGCCCGGCGGCTCAACCGGGGGCCGGCGGGCGGATCGCCTGGGCCGGGCCGGCCGCGGGGTGGCGCACGCGGTCCCAGATGCGCTGCCACACCGGCTCCAGCGTGGCGGGCAGGTCGGGCAGGCCGCCCAGGTCGATGCGGCTTTCCTCGGGCGAATGGAAGTCGCTGCCGCGCGAGGCGGCGAGGCTGAACTCGAGCGCCATCGCGGTGTACTTCTCGACATCGGCCGCACCATGGCTGCCGGTGAGCACCTCCACCCCTTCACCCCCATGGGCGGTGAACTCGCTGAACAGCGCGTACTCCTCGGTGGGCGTGAACTTGTAGCGGCCGGGATGGGCGATCACCGCAATGCCGCCGGCGCCGCGGATCCACTGCACGGTTTCGCCCAGGCCGGCCCAGCGGTGCGGCACGTAGCCGGGCTTGCCTTGCGTGAGGTAGCGGCGAAACACGTCGCCATGGTCGCGGCAGACGCCGGTGTCCACCAGCCAGCGTGCGAAGTGCGAGCGCGACACCAGGTCCGGGTTGGTCACGTAGGCCAGCGCGCCCTCGAAGGCGCCCTGGATGCCCACCTGCGCCAGGCCGGCGGCCATGTCGCGCGCGCGCTGCAGGCGGCCGGTGCGGGTGCGCGCCAGGCCCTGGGCCAGCGCGGTGTCGTGGATGTCGACACCCAGGCCGACGATGTGCACGGTTTCGCCGGCGAAGCTGACCGAGACCTCCACGCCCGCCAGGAAGGCCACGCCCGCTGCCTGGGCGGCGTCGGCCGCGCGTTGCAGGCCGGAGAGTTCGTCGTGGTCGGTCAGGGCCCAGAGCTCGACACCCTGATCGCGTGCGCGCCGGGCCAGCACTTCGGGTTCCAGTGTGCCGTCGGACAGGGTGGAATGGCTGTGGAGGTCGGCGTTCAGCAGGGGGTGCACCGGGGCATTCTAGGAAGCGGGCGCTTCACGTGCCGGGCGGCTCGTCAGTGTCCCGTGCGGGCCAGTGGCCATCGCGGGCCAGCGCGGCGCGCAGCGCGGGTCCGTGCTCGTCCAGCATCGGTGGCCGGTGGCTGGCCAGCGGGCGCTGGCCGTCCACGCGGATCGGGTTGGCGATCATCGGAATGCCTTCCACGCTGACCTGCATGCCACGCGCCACCACCTGCGGGTGCTGCAGCACCTGCGGCACCGTGAGGATGGGGGCGCAAGGCACGGCATTGGGCTCGAGCAGCGCGGTCCACTCCAGCGTGCTGCGCTCGCGCATCCAGGGCTCCATCATCGGGATCAGCGTGTCGCGGTGGGCCAGGCGGGCCGAGTTGGTGGCGAAGCGGGCGTCACGCGCCACGTCTTCATGGCCGGTGAGGGCGCAGAAGCGGGCGAACTGGCCGTCGTTGCCGATGGCCAGCACGATGTGCCCATCCTGCGTGGCGAACACCTGGTAGGGCACCACGTTGATGTGCGCGTTGCCCATGCGGTGCGGCGTCTGGCCGCCGACCAGGAAGTTGCTGGCCTGGTTCGCGAGCATGGCCACCTGCACGTCGAGCAGCGCGGCGTCGATGTGGCGGCCGCGGCCGGTGCGGCCGCGTTCGATCAGCGCGGCCAGGATCGCGGTGCTGGCGTACAGGCCGGTGAAGAGATCGGCCACCGCCACGCCCACCTTCTGGGGCTGGCTGCCGGGGGTACCCTCTTTCTCGCCGGTGATGCTCATCAGCCCGCCGGTGGCCTGGATCGCGAAGTCATAGCCGGCGGCCTGCGCATAAGGCCCGTCCTGCCCGAAGCCGGTGACCGAGCAATACACCAGGCGCGGATTCAGTGCCGACAGCGCCGCGTAATCCAGCCCGTATTTCGCGAGCTGGCCCACCTTGTAGTTCTCGAGCACCACGTCGGCCTCGGCCGCGAGCTGGCGCACCAGCGCCGCGCCCTCGGCAGTGGCGATGTCGATCGCGATCGAGCGCTTGCCGCGGTTGCAGCTCAGGTAGTAGGCCGCGGTGCGGTGGGCCGGATCGCCCCAGTAGGGCGGGCCCCAGGCGCGCGTGTCGTCGCCGACATCGGGGCGCTCGACCTTGATCACGTCGGCCCCGTAGTCGGCCAGCAGCTGGCCCGACCAGGGGCCGGCCAGCACGCGGGAGAGATCGAGGACGCGGATGCCGTCCAGCAGCTTCGGCGGGTGATCCATCGGCTCAGTTGCTGAAGGCGGCGATGCCGGTGATGGCGCGGCCGAGGATCAGCGCGTGGATGTCGTGCGTGCCTTCGTAGGTGTTCACCACCTCCAGGTTCACCAGGTGGCGGGCCACGCCGAATTCATCGGAAATGCCGTTGCCGCCCATCATGTCGCGCGCCAGGCGGGCGATGTCCAGCGCCTTGCCGCAGCTGTTGCGCTTCATGATCGAGGTGATCTCGACCGAGGCCGTGCCTTCGTCCTTCATGCGGCCCAGGCGCAGGCAGCCCTGCAGGCCCATCGTGATCTCGGTCAGCATGTCGGCCAGCTTCTTCTGGATCAGCTGGTTGGCGGCCAGCGGGCGGCCGAACTGGTGGCGGTCCAGCACGTACTGGCGGGCGCGGTGGAAGCAGTCTTCCGCGGCGCCGAGCGCACCCCAGGCAATGCCGTAGCGGGCCGAGTTCAGGCAGGTGAAGGGGCCCTTCAGGCCACGCACCTCGGGGAAGGCGTTTTCCTCGGGGCAGAACACCTCGTCCATCACCACCTCGCCGGTGATGCTGGCGCGCAGGCCCACCTTGCCGTGCACGGCGGGCGCGCTCAGGCCCTTCCAGCCCTTCTCGAGCACGAAGCCGCGGATCGAACCTTCGTCGTCCTTGGCCCAGACCACGAACACATCGGCGATCGGCGAATTGCTGATCCACATCTTCGCGCCGCTGAGCGAATAGCCGCCGGGCACCTTGCGGGCGCGCGTGACCATGCTGCCGGGGTCGGAGCCGTGGTTGGGTTCGGTGAGGCCGAAGCAGCCGATCCATTCGCCGCTGGCCAGCTTGGGCAGGTATTTCTGCTTGGTGGCCTCGTTGCCGAATTCGTTGATCGGCACCATCACCAGCGAGCTCTGCACGCTCATCATCGAGCGGTAGCCCGAATCCACGCGCTCCACCTCGCGCGCCACCAGGCCGTAACACACGTAGTTCAGGCCGGCACCGCCGTAGGTTTCAGGGATCGTCGGGCCCAGCAGGCCCAGGCTGCCCATCTCGCGGAAGATGGCCGGGTCGGTCTTCTCGTGGCGGAAGGCTTCCAGCACGCGCGTGGCCAGCTTCTCCTGGCAGTAGCTGCGGGCGGCGTCGCGCACGGCGCGTTCGTCGGCGGTGAGCTGCGCGTCGAGCAGCAGCGGGTCGTCCCATTGGAAGGCGGCGTGCTTGGCCATGGTCTTGTCTCGCTCGTGGAGTGGGAAGGGAATGGGCCGTGATCCTAGGCCCGCCGGTGCAGCCCGGCAACCGATTATTCGGCACCCAGATATGCGCTGGCAGAATGTCTTGCCGCCAAGGCCTGCTATGGATACGTGCGGCGTCTTGTGCCGGGAGGGCATGTCATGTCACGCAGGATCCCTTCTCTGCAGGCCCTGAGCTGCTTCGAGGCCGCCGCCCGCCACGAGAGCTACACCCGTGCCGCGGCCGAGCTGGCCCTCACGCAGGGCGCGGTGTCGCGCCAGATCGCCACGCTGGAGGGCTTTCTCGGCCTGGCGCTGTTTCGCCGCACGCGCCACGGCGTGGCGCTGACGCCCGCTGGCGCCGCCTATGCGCGCCAGGTGGCCGGCCGGCTGGACGGGCTGGAGCGCGACACGCTGGATGCGATGTCGCAGCAGGCCGCGGGCGGCGCGATCCACCTGGCCGCGGTGCCCACCTTCGCCACCCGCTGGCTGCTGCCGCGGCTGCCGGCGCTGGCGCGCGAGCAGCCCGACATCACCGTGCACGTGGAAACCCAGACCCGGCCCTTCATGTTTGCCGAGACCGAACACGATGCCGCGCTGTACGCCGGCACGCCGCAGCAGGTGGCGCACTGGGCCGGCACCCGCGCGGTGCTGCTGATGACCGAGGAGGTGCTGCCCGTGGCCAGCCCCGCGCTGCTGGCCGGCCGCAAGCGCTGGACGCCGCGCGACCTGGCCACGCTGCCGCTGCTGCAGCAGAGCACGCGCCCCGAGGCTTGGCGCCAGTGGTTCGACGCAATGGGCGTGGCCGCGCCGCAGGCGCTGCAGGGCCCGCGCTACGAGCTGTTCTCGATGCTGGCGGTGGCCGCCTCGCACGGCATGGGCGCGGCGCTGGTGCCGCGCCTGCTGGTGGAAGACGAACTGCGCCGCGGCGAGCTCGCCGTGGTGTGCGAGCGGCCGCTGCGTGGCCAGCGGGGCTACTACTTCGTGACGCCGGAGGGCGACGACGAACGACCGGCCGTGGCCGCGTTCCGCGGGTGGCTGCTGGCGCAGGCGGCAGCTTGACTGGGCGCCCCCGGGTCCTGCGAGCGGATCCGCCGACGCTGATCAGCGCCGGCAGCGGAACATCCTCGTGCCGTGCGACACCTGCGACGATTGAGTCGTCCGTGCGCATGCTGTCCTTGGCGGCCGCATGCGGCCCTTTGCTGCCTTTGGGGTCGGGTGCTGAAAGCCGACGTTCGAGGTGCGGAGCGTGCAAGCCCCAAGGGCCGCGTGCGCAGCGGGCCGAATCCGGCGGTCAGCCCTGGCGGGCTGACTTCGCTGCGGTTCTCGGCTTCGGGGCGCGCTGTCGGATTTGTCTTCGCGCGCTGCGCGCGCTTCGACTAGCGCCAGCGAGTCAGTTCTTGAAGCGCGCTGCGCGCGCCGCCCCGAAGCCTGCGAGCCTTCGCCGCCTCCCACGGCCCGCTGCGCACGCGGCCCTTGGCGCTTGCCGATGCAGTGGTGGCGTGCGGCCCTGCGCTCAAGGCCTTGGCACGCGGCGCGTGAACCGCCTCGGTGTCTCGCAAAGGCGTGGGCCCTCGGCCTGCGGCGCGCG
>JACRAZ010000019.1 GCA_016213205.1 Burkholderiales bacterium | reverse complement strand
CGGCCGTGCTGCCCGTGGCGGGGTCGGCCGCGCCCGGCGCGCCGGGCGCCGCGTCGGGCTGCGGGCGCTGGGCGTCACGGCGTGCGCGGCGGCGTGCCAGCTCTTCCAGCGCGGCCTGGCGGTGTTCGTCGCTCACCGGGCCGGCCGGCGTGCCGTCCAGGCCGAAGCGTTCGGCCGAGCGCGTGAGCGCCAGCACGTAGGGCGTGCTCAGCGTGTGCCGGCGGAAGAAGGCCGACAGCTCGCGCCGGCTGAACACGCCCGGGGCGGCGGCCTGGATGTCGTCCTGGATGCGCAGCTTCACCGGCTTGGGCGTGCGGCCGAAGAGGGCCGGGAAACGTTCGCGCAACTGGGCCGTGATGGCCGCCAGGTCGACTTCCGCCGCGCGCCTGGCGCCGGCCGGGGCCGGGGCCGCGCCGTCACCGGCGGCGGGCGTGGCCTGCGCGGCGGCGGCGTCGGTGGGGGCTGCGGCCTCGGCGAGCGCCGCATCGGTGGGTGCGCCATCGGTCGGCGCTGCTTCGGCGGTTGCTGCTGCGGCGGGTGCGCCATCGGCTGGCGCTCCTTCGGCGGGTGCGCCATCGACCGGCGCTCCCTCGGCGGTGGCCGCGGCGTCAGGCGCGGCATCGGCCCTGTCGAGGTCTGCCGTGGCCGCAGCGGGAGCCACCGGCGCGGTGGCGGCATGGGCCGGGGTGTCGGTCAGAGCGGCAGGCGGCGCGGCGCCATCGGTGCCCGGCAACGACGGGGCATCGCTCGGGGTCGGGGCATCGGACGGCGGGAGGGAATCGGTCATTGTGGAAGGCGCGGCCAGCGCACCCAGGTCAGGAAGCCAAGGGCTGGATTGTGCCCAGCTTGGCGCCGGATCAGTTGGCCCCGGCGGCGTGCCGTGCCGGGCCCAGGCCGAACAGTTGCGCCACCGCCTCGCGGTACTGCGCCTGGCCCAGCCGGTTGGTGCTGTGGTGCGAACCGCCGTCCACCAGCACGAAGCGCTTGGGCGCGGGCGCCTGCTCGTAGAGCTTGCGGCCGAGCGCGGGCGGCACCAGCGTGTCTTCGCTGCCGTGCACCACCAGCACCGGCAGGCGCAGGCGGCCGATGCGTGCCGCGGCATCGAAGCGCTGCGTGATCAGGGGCCCCACCGGCAGCCAGCCCCATTTGAAGGTGTCGAACAGCTCGGGGATGGAGGTGAAACTGCCCTCGACGATCAGGCCCGCCGCGTCCTGCACCTGGCTGGCCAGGTGCACCGCGATCGCGCCGCCCAGCGAGTGGCCGAAGATGTAGCGCGGCGTGCCCGCATGGCGCGCGGCCAGCCATTGCCAGGCGGCGTGCGCGTCCTCGTAGGCCGTGGCTTCGGAGGGCAGGCCCGCGCTGCTGCGGCCGAAGCCGCGGTAGTCGACGGCCAGCACCGCGAAGCCCAGCGCATGCATGCTGCGCACGCGTGGGGCACTGCCACGCACATCCCAGCGCGCGCCATGCAGGTACAGCAGCACCGGGGCGTCCTCGCGTGCCTGGGGCAGCCACAGGCCGTGCAACTGCACGGGCTCGCCGGTGCTGCGGGAATCGAAGCGGATCCACACGTCCTGCATGCCTTCGGCGGCGGCCAGGCCGCCGGCCCAGACACGGTCGCTGGGCTGGAAGATCCACTTGCGCTGCTGCTCGTCCAGCGTGGCGCAGCCCCCCAGCAGCGCGGCACCCGACAGGGCCGCCGCCAGGGCCCAGGCGCGCGCCGACCATCGCCATGGGCGGCGTGCCAGGGCGGCGGCTGGGGCAGGGCGCAAGGGCATGGCGGCGGATGTTCGCACGCGGCCCAAGCCCCTATCAACCCGAGGCCAGCTGTGCCACGAAGCGCTGCGGCGCGCCCGCCACCAGCTTGCCCACCAGGGCCAGCGCCGCGGGCCGGGCCAGCATGCGCTCGAAGGCCAGGCGCACCGCCTCGGCCGGCACGGCCTGCATGCGCGCGATCCACTCGCTGCGCGGGCGCACGCGGCCGTGCACGAACAGGTCCTGCGCCGCATCCTCCAGGCGCCGGAACGGCCGTTCCTGGGCCCGCAGGCTGCGCACCGCGAGCTGGTTGCGCGCGCGCTCGAAGTCCACCGGGGCGATGCGTTCGGCCTGGGCGCGCAGCAGGCGTGCCACCTCGGCCAGGAATTCGTCCAGCTGCGCGGGCGCGGTGGACGCCTCGATGACGAACTGGCCGCAGCTGTCCAGCACGTCGGCCGAGCAGGCGGTGTAGTAGGCCAGCCCGCGCCGCTCGCGCACCTGGTCCAGCAAGGGCGAGCTCATGCCCTCGCCGAGCACGGCCGCCGCGAGGGCGCCGCTGCAGTCATCGGCGCGCAGCGAGGGCAGCGGGAACCCCAGCACCACGTGGCTCTGGCTGCTGCCGGCATGGCGGCGCTGCTTCAGGCCGCCGAGAAAGGGCGCCTCGGCCACGGCCCGCGCTTCACCACGCGGCATGCCGCCGAAGGCCTGCTCGGCGGCGCGCAGCATGGCGTCGGGGTCGACCCGGCCGGCCACGCCCAGCACCAGGTTCTCGCCGCTGTACTGGCGCTGCACGTAGGCCAGCAGGTCGTCACGCGTGAAGCGTTCGATGTTCGCGCGGGTGCCGATCACCGGCTGCGCCACCGCATGGGTGCCGAAGCATGCGCGGTCGAACAGCTTGTAGGCGGCGGACATCGGGTCGTCCTCGTCGTCGGTCAGCTCGTGCAGGATGACCTGGCGCTCGCGCTCCAGTTCGTCGGCCGGAAAGCTGCCGTGGCGCACGATGTCGCCCAGCATCGCGATGAACTCGCCGGCATGCTGCGCCAGGCCGTGCATGTGGAAGGCGGTGTGGTCCTTGTCGGTGTGGGCGTTGACCTCGGCGCCCAGGCGCTCGGCGTCGAGGTTGATGCGCTGGCAGTCCCGCGTGGCCGTGCCCTTGAAGGCCATGTGCTCGACGACATGGCTGATGCCGTTCTCGCGCCGGCGCTCGTGCTGGCTGCCGGTGCGCACGAACACGCTCAGGCTCACGCTGTCCAGCCAGGGCAGCGGGTACACCACCACGCGCGCGCCGTTGCCGAGCGTGGCCACCACGGGCGCGGCGTCGTGGCCGGTGGGCGGCATCGGCATGCGGCGCGGGCCTGGCAGCGGCGGGTTCAACGGCCGAGCAGCTGGCCGCCGTCCACCGCGATCACCTGGCCGGTGACCCAGCGCGCATGCGGCGAGGCGAGGAACAGCGCGACCTCGGCGATCTCTTCCGGCGTGCCCAGGCGGCCGAAGGGAATGCTCTTGAGCACGTGGCCGTAGATCGGGTCGCCCTCGAGGCGGCGCTTCTCCCAGCTGCCGCCGGGGAACTCGATCGAGCCGGGGGCGATCGCGTTCACGCGCACGCCGTGGCCCGCGAACATCGCGGCCTGGCTGGTGGTGTAGTGCATCATGGCCGCCTTCACCGCGCCGTAGGCCGGCCCGCGGGTGGAGGCGCGCAGCCCCGAGATCGACGCGATGTTGACGATGGCGCCGGCGCCGCCCGCGGCCAGCAGCGGCAGCGCCGCCTGCGAGGCGCGCACGGTGGCCATCACGTCCACCGCCAGGCCGGCGGCCCAGGCGGCCTCGTCGTCGCCGAGGCCGAAGCCCGAGGCGTTGTTGACCAGCACGTCCAGCCCGCCCAGGGCCTCGGCCGCCTCGGCAATGTAGCGTGGCACCGCCTGCGCATCGGCCAGGTCGCAGGGGGCGGCATGCACCCGCCGGCCGTGCCGGGCCAACTCGTCGCGGGTGGCGGCCAGCGCCTCGGCGCCGCGCGCGCAGATCGACACATCGGCACCGGCGGCGGCGAAGCCCAGCGCGATGGAGCGGCCGATGCCCCGGCTGCCGCCGGCCACGACGACGCGGCGGCCCGTGAAGTTGAAGCTCATGGGGTGATGACTCCTGAAGTGGGCGTATGTCGGGCCAGCCTCTGGCCGGGCGGGCACCCGTGGCCGGGGTTGGCGCGGCTCACTGCGCCGCCCGAACGGCCACCGGCAGCGGCAGGCCCTTGACCTGCATGACGCGGCGCGCGATGTCGGGGTAGTCGGTGATCAGGCCATCGACGCCCCAGTCGATCAGGCGCGCCATGTCCTCGGGTCGGTTCACCGTCCAGGGCAGCACCAGCAGGCCCAGTTGCTGCGCCTCGTCCACCAGCGCGGGGCTCAGGTCGCTGAAGTTCGGGCTCCAGAGGGTGCCGCCCGCGGCCTTCACCATCTTCGGCACCGAGCCCTCGGCCTTCAGCGTGAAGCCGGCGGTCCAGGCGGCGTCGGTGATGGTGTCGAAGCCGGGCTGCTGGGTGCTGAGGTAGGCGGTGGGGATCTCCGGCGCGAGTTGCTGCACCAGGCGCAGCGCCCGCCAGTCGAAACCCTGCACGGTGACGCGGCGCGACATGTCCGCCGCGCGGATGGCGGCCAGCGTGGCCCGCACGATGGTGTCCACCGGCGGGGTGAGCTCGGGCCGGTGCGGGTTGAGCTTGATCTCGATGTTGGCGCGCAGCGTGTCGCGGGCTTCGCTGCGCATCAGCGCAAACACCTCGGCCAGCGTGGGCATGTGCTCGTGCTCGTGCGGGTGCTGTTGCGTGAAGCTTTGCGCCACCCGGCTGCCGGGGCGGGCGCGGCCCAGCTGGTAGCTGCGCAGCTGGGCCTGGGTGAGGGTGCGGATCAGCGGGCCGGGGCCGGTGAGCCACTGGCCGTGGGCGTCGCGCACCAGGTCGGGGTTCAGTGCTGGGTCGTGCGACACCATGGGCACGCCGTCGGCGCTGAGGTGCACGTCGAGCTCCAGGGTGTCCACGCCGATGGCGATGGCGGTGCGGAACGCGGCCAGCGTGTTCTCGGGCGCCAGCCCGCGTGCGCCGCGGTGGCCTTGCAGGTCGAAGGCCTCGGTGCCGGCGCAGGTGAGCATCAGGCCCAGCAGCACCGGGCACCAGGCCGCGCCCGGCCGTGCCGGGCGGCCCTCGTGGCCGGGGCCCTGGGTGTTGGGGCGTGAATCAGACACCCACCGCCTCCAGTTCGGCCTGGGCATGGTTGAGCCACAGCTTCAGGCGCTGGCGCTCCATCAGGCCCAGGCTCGGGCCTTCACGGCCCTGGCTGTTGCGCGCGGCCCAGAAGCTGGCGTTGCTGGCGTCGATCTTCTGCACCACCGCGTCGTGCAGGCGGCGGATGGTCACCACCCTGGCGCCCAGCGCCAGCGCCCGCGCCTGTTCGCCCGATTGCTCGAGCTGGCTGAAATCGTCGCCTCGCACCTGGTTCTTCACCAGCACGTAGCGCATGCGCATGCCGAACTGGTCGAGCAGCCGGCGCAGCAGGTCCACCGAGTCCTTGCCGTTGTCCATCACGTGCCAGTAGTGCAGGGCCACGCCGGACACGTCGGCCAGGTCGAGCACGCCGGAGTCTTCCATCCACTGCACCAGCGGCGCGTGGGTCTGCGCGGCCAGGTCCACCAGCACGCGGCGGCCCGGCTGCTCGACCGCGCTTTCGACGATGGCGTCCAGCGCCTCGTAGCGGTCGGCCAGCACCGGGGCGGCATACCCGGCGTAGAAGCGCATCAGCGCGCCGTGCGAGCGGTCGCTGTCGAAGCCGACGAAAGGGATGCTGCGGTCGATGAAGTGCTGGGCCAGCAGGCGCGAGACCAGCGACTTGCCCACGCCGCCCTTCTCGCCACCGATCAGGTGAATCTTGGAGGTGGCCGGTGCTTCGAGGGTGGGAATGTCGCTCATGGTCGCTGATTCTGCCCGCGGCGAACTGCAGTGCAAGCCGCACCGCCCCCAAAACCCTCCGGCGGCCGCGCGCGGATGACAGGCGGTTACGCAAAGCGGCCGGCCGCGCAGCGGCGGTCACTACGTCACCTTGCGTATTGGCCGCACGGAACCCGGCCCCTAACCTGCGTCTGCATCGTTTCACCCCCCCATGTTTCACCCCTCACGCTAGCAGGAGCCCATTCGATGAAGCTGTCCCGTCGCTTTGCCACGAAATCCCTCACCGCACTGGCCGCCGCCGCGTGCACCTTCGGTTTCACCTCGCTGGCACAGGCGCAGGAGACCATCAAGGTCGGCGTGCTGCACTCGCTGTCCGGCACCATGGCCATCTCGGAGACGGTGTTGAAGGACACCGTGCTGATGGCCATCGACGAAATCAACGCCAAGGGCGGCGTGATGGGCAAGAAGCTCGAGCCCGTGGTCGTGGACCCGGCCTCGAACTGGCCGCTGTTCGCCGAGAAGGCGCGCCAGCTCATCAGCAAGGACAAGGTGGCCGTGGTCTTTGGCTGCTGGACCTCGGTGAGCCGCAAGTCGGTGCTGCCGGTGTTCGAGGAGCTGAACTCGCTGCTGTTCTACCCGGTGCAGTACGAAGGTGAAGAACTCAGCAAGAACGTGTTCTACACCGGCGCGGCGCCCAACCAGCAGGCCATTCCGGCGGTGGAATACCTGATGAGCAAGGACGGCGGCAGCGCCAAGCGCTTCGTGCTGCTGGGCACCGACTACGTGTACCCGCGCACCACCAACAAGATCCTGCGCGCCTTCCTGAAGGCCAAGGGCATCCCCGAGTCCGACATCATGGAGGAGTACACCCCCTT
>JACRAZ010000016.1 GCA_016213205.1 Burkholderiales bacterium | reverse complement strand
TCGTCTTGCCATGGTCCACGTGACCAATCGTGCCCACGTTCACGTGCGGCTTGGTCCGCTCAAACTTGCCTTTTGCCATGCTGCGAGCTCCTCGCGATCAAAACTGAATGACGATGGATGAAGGAGGGAAGTGGTGCCCATGGCGCGGATCGAACGCGCGACCTCTCCCTTACCAAGGGAGTGCTCTACCACTGAGCCACATGGGCATCGACACAGGTTTGGCGCCACACCGAGCACCAAACCTTTGTCGACCACTTGCGCTGGAGCGGGAAACGGGAATCGAACCCGTGTCATTAGCTTGGAAGGCTAAGGTTCTACCATTGAACTACTCCCGCCTTGCCAACCCATCGCAGACCAACGCAAAGCCTGCCATGGGATCCAACCTGTTTCGCTGTGGTGGAGGAGGCTGGATTCGAACCAGCGTAGGCGTAAGCCAACAGATTTACAGTCTGCCCCCTTTAGCCACTCGGGCACCCCTCCGCAGCGAACTCAAGACTATAGCAGCTTTTGGCGCCCCGGCAATGACACCAGTTGGAACCGCCGCTCAGCACGACCAGTCGATCGGCGCCAAGTCGGGCCGGCGCTCGGCCACGAAGGTCGCGGCACGCCCGAAGTGCCCGCAGCCGATGAAAGGCATCGGCGGTCGCCGCGCCGACAGCGGAGAAGGGTGATTCGCGGTCAGGACCAAATGGCGCCCTGCGCCAGCGACCGTGATCAGGCCGGCCTTGGCCTGCGCGTGCGCGCCCCACAGCAGGTAGGCCTTGTCGCCCGCATCGGCGGCCGAGGCCTCGATCAGTGCGTCCGACAAGGCCTCCCAACCACGGCGTGCGTGCGCGGCCGGTTGGCCATGCTCGACCGTCAGCACCGTGTTCAACAGCAACACGCCCTGCGCCGCCCACCGGCCGAGGTGACCGTTGCCGCTGTGCACGATGCGCAGGTCACGGCCGAGTTCGACCATCATGTTGCGCAGACTGGGCGGCACACGCACGCCGGGCGGCACCGAGAACGCCAACCCTTCGGCCTGGCCCGCACCGTGGTAGGGATCCTGGCCAAGGATGACCACCCGTACACGCGCGCGCCGCGTCAGGTGCAGTGCCTGCAAGACCTGCGCGGGGTAGATGGTCGCGTCGGCCTGACGCCGAGACTCAACGAAGGCAAGCAGGCGACGGCCGTCTGCGCTGTCACGCCAGGCCTCGATCACCGGACGCCAATCGGCCGGCGCCCGGTCCAGCACGGCCGACAGTGGCTCTTCGAGACGGTTCGACACCGCCATCGAGTCAGCCGAACAGGGCCGCGAGGGCGGCGCCGGGATCCTCGGCGCGCATGAAGGCCTCACCGACCAGGAAGGCATTCACCTGCGCGGCTCGCATGCGTGACACGTCTGAAGGGCCGAGGATGCCGGATTCCGTGACGAGCAGGCGGTCTGCCGGTACGTGGGGCAGCAGGTCCAGCGTGTTGTCCAGCGACACCTCGAAGCTGCGCAGGTTGCGGTTGTTGATGCCCACCAGCGGCGTCTTCAGCCGCAGCGCGCGATCGAGCTCCGCGCCATCGTGCACCTCGACCAGCACGTCCATGCCAAGGCCAAGCGCGCAGTCTTCGAGTTCGGCCATCGCACCATCGTCCAGGCAGGCAGCGATCAGCAGGATGCAATCGGCGCCCATGGCGCGGGCCTCGTACACCTGGTAGATGTCGATCATGAAATCCTTGCGCAGCACCGGCAGTTCGCATGCTGCGCGGGCCTGCTGCAGGTACGCTGACGCCCCCTGGAAGAACGACTCGTCCGTCAGTACGCTGAGGCAGGCGGCCCCATGGCGGGCGTAGCTGGCGGCGATTTCGGCGGGCACGAAGTGCTCGCGGATCACACCTTTGCTGGGGCTGGCCTTCTTGATCTCGGCAATCACGCCGGGCCGGCCGGCAGCGATCTTGGCACGAAGCGCCGCGACAAAGCCGCGTGTGTCGTGCCGCGCCTGCGCCTCATCGCGTACCGACGCGATGTCACGCCGCGCGCGTGCCGCGGCCACCTCATCACGCTTGACGGCGACGATGCGCTGCAGGATGTCGGACATCGATACCCTCCTCAGGCTGGCCGGTACTGGTTGGTGGCGGCGACAAACTGGCTCAGTTTGGCCACCGCGGCACCGGAGGCCACCGCGTCGCGAGCGCGCTTGACACCTTCACCGATGGACGCGGACACCCCCGCGGCATAGAGCGCCGCGCCGGCATTGAGCAGCACGATGTCGCGCACCGGCCCATCCTCGTTGGCCAACGCTCGCTGCACGCACTGCACCGATTCCTCCCGATTGGCCACCCGCAGCACGCGCGAGTCGTAGACCGGCAGGCCGAAGTCACTGGGATGCACGACGTACTCGCGCACCTCGCCGTTCTTCAGCTCGCCCACCAGCGTCTCGCCGGAAAGCGAGATTTCGTCCATGCCGTTCATGCCATGCACCACCAGCACATGTTCGGAGCCCAGGCGCTGCAGCACGCGCACCTGGATGCCCACCAGGTCGGGATGAAACACACCCATCAGCTGGTTTGGCGCGTTGGCAGGATTGGTCAGCGGCCCGAGGATGTTGAAGATCGTGCGCACCCCGAGTTCCCTGCGGACGGGGGCCGCATGCTTCATCGACGCGTGGTGGTTGGGCGCGAACATGAAACCCAGCCCGGTCTCACTCAGGCACGCCGACACCTGCTCCGGGTTCAGGCCGATGAACGCGCCCAGCGCCTCCATCACATCGGCCGAGCCCGAAGTGGATGACACGCTGCGCCCCCCGTGCTTGGCCACGCGGGCACCGGCCGCTGCGGCCACGAACGCCGAGGCCGTTGATATGTTGAACGTATGCGCACCGTCACCACCCGTGCCGACGATGTCGACCAGGTGCGTACGGTCGGCCACCGACACCGGGGTTGCGAACTCGCGCATCACCTGGGCAGCGGCGGCGATCTCACCGATGGTCTCCTTCTTCACCCGCAAGCCGACAGCGAAGGCGGCGATCATCACCGGTGACATCTCGCCGCTCATGATGCGGCGCATCAGCGCCAGCATCTCGTCGTGGAAGATCTCGCGGTGTTCGATGACACGCGTCAGGGCTTCGGTGTTGGTGATCGGCATGGCAGTTCTCGCAATCAGAGGATGTCGCGCAGGATGCGCAAGGCCTGTTCGATGTCGTCGGCCGAAACGTCGAGGTGGGTGACGAATCGCAGGCGGTACAGCCCGGTGCAGCGCAGGCCGCGCTCGAGGGCGGCCTCGACCACCGCCCTGGCATCGCGCGCCGGGTCGAGATCGACGAAGACGATGTTCGTGTCCGGCGGCACAACCGTGACGCCAGGCAACCCGGAAAGCCCATCGGCCAGGCGGCGCGCATGGGCATGGTCCTCAGCCAGGCGTTCGACATGGTGATCCAACGCATGCAGCGCGGCGGCCGCCAGCAGGCCAGACTGGCGCATGGCACCACCGGCCATCTTGCGCACCCGGCGCGCGCGGTCGATGAACTCGGACGAACCGGCCAGCACCGAGCCGACCGGTGCCCCCAGGCCCTTGCTGAAGCAGACCGAAACGCTGTCGTAAAGGTCGGCCAGGCGGCGTGCGTTGGCCATCGCGTCGCCACCCATCGCCACCGCGGCATTGAACAGCCGCGCGCCATCAAGGTGGGTGGCCAGGCCGTGCTCGCGGGCCAGTGTGGTGGCCGCACGCTGGTAGTCCAGCGACAGCACCTGCCCGCCGATCGTGTTTTCCAGGCACAGCAGGCGGCTGCGCGCGAAGTGCGGATCGTCGGGCTTGATGTTGGCTTCGATGTCGGCCAACGCGAGCGAGCCGTCAGGCTGGTTGGCAATCGGCTGCGGCTGGATGCTGCCGAGCACCGCACCGCCGCCGGCTTCCCAGCGGTAGGTGTGCGCCATCTGACCGACGATGTATTCGTCGCCACGCTGGCAATGACTCATCAGCGCGCACAGGTTGCTCTGCGTGCCCGAAGGCGTGAACAGCGCCGCCTGCTTGCCCAGCAGCGCGGCCACGCGCTGCTGCAAGGCGTTGACCGTGGGATCGTCGCCGAAGACATCGTCACCCAGCGGCGCTGCCATCATGGCCGCGCGCATCGCCGCGGTGGGCCGGGTGACCGTGTCGCTGCGCAGGTCGATGGTCATGACTGCCCCTCGTGCGCCGAGTACGCCGGCCGATGCTCCGGTGGAGTGCGAGCGTGCTTGGGACCGGCCCGCGTCATGGCGACCGCCCCATCTCGAGGAAGTTGCGCAGCATCGCATGGCCGTGCTCGGACAGGATGGACTCCGGATGGAACTGCACGCCCTCCAGCGGGTTCGGGCCGCCTGCCAGGTCGCGGTGGCGAACGCCCATGATCTCGCCGTCCTCCGACGTCGACGTGACCACCAGCGCCTGCGGGCAGCTCTCGCGCTCGATCACCAGCGAGTGGTAGCGGATCACGCTGAACTCCTTCGGCAGCCCGGCGTACACGCCCTGCTGGTCGGTGTTGAGCGTGCTGGCCTTGCCGTGCATCTGCCGCTGGGCCCGAACGATCTTGCCGCCCAGCGCAGCGCCGATGCTCTGGTGGCCCAGACACACGCCCAGGATCGGCAGCTTGCCGAGGAAGGCCTGGATCGCCGGCACGCAGATGCCAGCCTCGGCCGGCGAACAAGGCCCGGGCGACAGCACCAGGTACCGCGGCTTCAGCGCCGCGATGCCCTCGAGCGTGATCTCGTCGTTGCGGTGGACCGCGACCTCCTTGCCCAGTTCGCCGAAGTACTGCACCAGGTTGAAGGTGAACGAGTCGTAGTTGTCGATCATCAGCAGCATGCTCAGAACCCCTCTTCCACGAGTTCGGCCGCGCGGATCAGGGCCCGGGCCTTGTGCTCGGTTTCCTTCCACTCCAGCTCAGGCACCGAATCGGCCACCACGCCCGCCGCAGCCTGCACGTACAGGGTGTTGTTCTGCACGATGCCGGTGCGGATGGCGATCGCCACGTCCATGTCGCCCGCATAGCTGAGGTAGCCGCAGGCGCCGCCATAGATGCCGCGCTTGACGGGCTCGAGTTCGTCGATGATTTCCATCGCCCGGATCTTGGGCGCGCCCGTCAAGGTGCCGGCCGGGAACGTGGCCTTGAGCACGTCCATGTTGCTCATGCCGTCCTTCAGCAGGCCCTCGACGTTGCTGACGATGTGCATCACGTGCGAATACCGCTCGACCACGAAGGCCTCGGTCACCTTGACCGAGCCGGTCTTCGCGATGCGGCCGATGTCGTTGCGTGCCAGGTCGATCAGCATCAGGTGCTCGGCACGCTCTTTCGGGTCGGCCAGCAATTCGGCCTCGGTGGTCTTGTCGAGCTCCGGTGTCGCGCCTCGCGGCCGGGTGCCGGCCAGCGGGCGGATCGTGACCTTGTCGCCCTCAGGCGTGTGCTCGTGGCGCACCAGGATCTCGGGCGAGGCACCGACGATCTGGAACGAGCCCATGTCGTAGAAATACATGTAGGGGCTGGGGTTCAGCGAACGCAGCGCCCGGTACAGGCTCAGGGGCGACTCGGTGTAGCGCTTCTTCAGGCGCTGGCCGATCTGCACCTGCATCATGTCGCCCGCGGCAATGTATTCCTTGCTGCGCGCCACGGCGGCCAGGTAGTCCTTCTGGTCAAACTCGCGCTCCACCGCATAGGAAGGCCCGCGCTTGACCGGCGGCGCGGTGACCGAGTAGCGCAGCTTGTCGGCCAGGTCGGCCAGGCGGCGCTTGGCCTTGAAGTAGGCCTCGGGCTGGCCGGGGTCGGCATAAACGATGAGGTAGAGCCGGCCCGAGAGGTTGTCGATCACCGCCAGTTCTTCGGTGTGCAGCAGCAGGATGTCCGGCGTGTCGAGGCCGCCTGCCTTGTGTGCCTTGGCGAGCTTGGGCTCCATGTAGCGCACCGCGTCGTAGCCGAAGTAGCCGGCCAGGCCACCGCAGAAGCGCGGCAGCCCCGGCCGCAGTGCGACACGGAAGCGCTGCTGGTAGGCGGCGATGGCGTCGAGCGGGTTGCCCTCGAGCGTCTCGACGACCTTGTCGTCGGTGACGACCTCGGTCAGCCAGCCCGTGGCACGCAGCAGCGTGCGCGCAGGCAGGCCGATGAACGAGTAGCGGCCGAAACGCTCGCCGCCCACGACGGATTCGAGCAGAAAGCTGTTCTTCTGCCCGCCGGCGAGCTTGAGGTACAGCGACAACGGGGTTTCCAGGTCGGCAAAGGCTTCGCTCAGCAGCGGAATGCGGTTGAAACCTTGGGCGGCCAGGCTCTTGAATTCGAGTTCGGTGATCACGATGTCGAGGCTCCTGTTCAGGGCCGGCGCGGCACGGGCGGCACGCGCCATCAAACGGATGCTGGTGTGTTCAGCAGGCGGGGCAAACCACGGATTCACCCCTCGTGAGCCGGATGGCGCGAACCAGGCGTGTCGGCGAAGGCGACGGGCGGCCCGGCGGCCGGCGGCAAATCAGACGGCGACGGAACAGGGTCGCCAGGGCCAAGCTCCCCGGTCGGTCGACCTGATCGTCAGCGAGACGGTCTGTTTGCACAGTCTGGACATGGGCAACGAGTGTAGCAGCGCCCCCGCGGCCTCCGTCCCCCGGCCCCGGCGGCGGCACGGACGGAGCAGAATCGTCACCCAACCCTGGCGGCCAACCCGCAGGCGGGCGCGCCACACCGACGAAGGACATCGACGTGACCACTCCCTCATGGCGACACGCTGTGGCTTGCCTCGTGCTGCTGGCAGCCCCGGCCGCACACGCGCAGAACTTCGAAACCGCAGGCGTGAAATACCCCGCGGCGGCCCAGGTGGGCGGCAGCACGCTGCAGCTCAACGGTGCGGGCATCCGCTACAAGGCGATCTTCAAGGTCTATACCGCCGGCCTGTACCTCGCGGCCAAGGCAGAGACCACCGAGGCCGTGATCGCTGCCGCAGGGCCGAAACGCATGCACATCGTGATGCTGCGCGAGATCGACGCCAACGAACTGGGCAAGCTGTTCACCCGGGGCATGCAGGACAACTCGCCGCGCGAGGAGTTCGTCAAGTCGATCCCCGGCACCATTCGCATGGGCGAGATCTTCGCGGCCAAGAAGAAGCTGGTCGCGGGCGAGCACTTCAGTGTCGAGTACGTGCCCGGCGCGGGCACCACGGTGCTGGTCAACGGCAAGCCGGCGGCCGATCCGATCCGCGAGCCCGAGTTCTTCAATGGCTTGCTGCGAATCTGGCTGGGCAAGTCGCCGGCCGACAACGCCTTGAAGGAATCCCTGCTGGGTCGCCCGCCGGCCACCCGCCAACCGCACGAGAACTGAGCCGCCGCCGGCCTGGTCGGCAGCGCTGGTCTTCAGGCCAGGGTGATCGCGTCCAGCCGGTCAATCACCGCATCGGCACCGGCCGAAGACGCCGGCTCGCCGTGGTTGTAGCCGTAACTCACCAGCACCACCGGGCAGCCGGCCGCGCGGGCGGCCCGCACGTCGTTGCTGGAGTCACCCACCATCAGCGTGCGCGCCGGCGTCGTGCCCAGCGCCTCGCAGGTGCGCAGCAGCGGCAGCGGGTCGGGCTTCTTGCGCTCGAAGGCATCGCCGCCGAACACCTGGGCGAAGAAGTCGCCCAGGCCCTTGCTGGCCAGCAGCGGGCGGGCAAATGCGGTGGGTTTGTTGGTCAGGCAGGCCAGTTTCAGCCCGGTGGTCGCAAACTGGCGCAGGCCTTCGAGCACGCCGTCATACACCGCCGAATGCCGGCCGTTGATGGCCAGGTAGTGGTGCTGGTAGCGCGCCCAGGCATCGTCGTAGCGGGAGGCCTCGGCGCCCACCTGGGCCAGCGTGCGCTGGATCAGGTACTCGGAGCCCTTGCCGACCGTGCGCTCGATGAAGGAACGGTCGATGCGCGGCAGCGCCAGGTCGGTGAGCATGCGGTTCAGGGCGGCCTCGAAATCGCCAACCGTGTCGACCATGGTGCCGTCGAGGTCGACGATGGCGGCGTCGAAGCCGCCACGGGGCAGGGTGTAGTGCATGGTGCTCAAGCCGCCAGTTGCGCGCGCATCGCGTCGATCACGCCGCGGTAGTCCTTCTGCCCGAAGATCGCGCTGCCGGCCACGAAGGTGTCGGCGCCCGCATCGGCGACGCGGCGAATGTTGTCGGTCTTGATGCCGCCATCCACCTCGAGCCGGATGTCGCGGCCGCTGCCGTCGATGACCTTGCGCAGGCGCTCGATCTTGCGCAGCGCGCTGTCGATGAAGCTCTGGCCGCCGAAGCCCGGGTTCACGCTCATCACGAGCACCAGGTCGACCTTGTCGATCACCCACTCGAGCACCTCGATCGGGCTGGCCGGGTTGAACACCAGGCCGGCCTGGCAGCCCGCGGCCTTGATCAGCTGCAAGGTGCGGTCGACATGCGCGCTGGCGTCGGGATGGAAGCTGATCAGGTCGGCGCCGGCCTTCGCGAAGGCCTGGGCCAGCGCATCCACCGGCTGCACCATCAGGTGCACGTCGATCGGCACCCGTGTACCGTCGGCCTTCACCGAATGCTTGCGCAGCGCCTCGCAGACCATCGGGCCGAAGGTGAGGTTGGGCACGTAGTGGTTGTCCATCACGTCGAAGTGGATCCAGTCGGCGCCGGCCGCGATGACGTCGCGCACTTCCTCGCCCAGGCGGGCGAAGTCGGCTGACAGGATGCTGGGGGCAATGCGATGGGTGCGTGTCATGAAGGCTTACCTGTGGGATGGTCGGGATTTTCTCAGCCTTTCTAGAATGCTCGCCATGGCACTCCCCAGCTCACCTCGTTCGCGGCCCCTGGCACAGTCGTGCCCCGCGCCTCGCTTGTGCATTGGGGAGTTCAGCCCCTTCGGTACGGCCGGGCGGTCCTGATGGCCCGACCCGAATTCACCTGCTCCGTGGCCGTGCGCCCGCTGCCGGAACAGACCGATCCCGCGCAGCAGCTCTACGGCTACGCCTACACGGTGACGATCCGCAACACCGGCGACGTGCCGGCGCAGCTCGTCGCGCGGCGCTGGCTGATCACCGACCACCGCGGCCAGGAACAGCAGGTGCGTGGGCTCGGCGTGGTGGGCCACCAGCCCCTGCTGAAGCCGGGCGAGCAGTTCGAGTACACCAGCTGGGCCCAGATCGCCACGCCGCAGGGCTCGATGCAGGGCTGCTACTACTGCATCACGGAAGACGCGCACTGGTTCGAGGCCCCGGTGCCGGAGTTCGGCCTGGTTGATGCAGCGGCGCTGCACTGACGATTCTTGCCGATGACCGCATCGGCCTGGGACCTCACCGCGCTGCTCAACGCAGCCGACCCGAAAGCCCCGCGTCCGCAACGCCACCTGTGGCTGGTGCGGCTGGTGGAGTGGCTGCGCCACGGCGAACGCGATCGACCGGCCAGCGACACCCCGCGCCCGGTGCTGCGCCTGAAGCACCTGCTCAACGTGCTGGAGCGCCACCCCGAGCCGCGCGAGCGCATCGTCGCGCTGCTGGCACGCTTCTGGCGCGAAACCGACCTGGCCACGCTGTTCGCCGATTTCGGCTTCACGCCGCGGCGTGACCTGTGGGGCGAGGTGGCCGAGCGGCTGCGCCTGCGCTTCCTGCCGGCCACGCCGGACACCGACGACCTGGCCACGCTGTTCCAGCTGCTGTTCACCGACGATGGTGATGCCGCGTGGCTGCGCGCCATCGACGAGATCACGCTGGCCCGGCTGGCGGCGCTGTTCGCCGTGGCGCGTGCCGGCGCGCCGGCCCCGAACGGCGAACGGCCCGCCGCCGTGGCCACCGAAGCCGACTGGCGTGTCCCGCTGCTGCAGGCGATGACCTGGCTCGTGAGTGCGGTGCGTGCCGCCTCGTTCACGCCGCCGCTGCGCCAGCGCATGAGCCCGGAGTTGCTGGTGGACCGGCCCTTCGAGCAACTGGTGCGCGCCGGCGAGGCGCTGGCCGACGGCGTGCTGACCGAACAACCCGCGGCCACCCGGCAGCACGCCACCTTCCTGCTGGCGCTGCTGGACTGCTGCCGCCGCGCCGCCGACAGCGTGACGGCGCACCTCGAGGAACACGGCATCTCGGTGCACATCGTGTTCGAGCTCGAGCAGTTGCAGGCCCGCATCAGCCGCGTCGAGTCCGTGCTGGGCGTGCTGTTGTCCGACACCCCGCAGCGCGAGCTGCTGGCACTGCTGGCCGACCTGGTGACCCTGTCGCGCGAGCGGCGCAGCCTGCGGGCACTGTTGGCGCGCCAGTACTCGCTGCTGGCGCGCAAGGTGGCCGAGCGCCATGCCGAGACGGGCGAGCACTACATCACCCGCACCCGTGACGAATACCGCGCCATGCTGCGCGCCGCAGCGGGCGGCGGCGTGGTGATCGCGGGCACCACCTTCGCCAAGTTCGGGGTGCTCGCGCTGGGCCTGGCGCCCTTCTGGGCCGGCTTCGGGGCCGGCCTGAACTACGCGCTGAGCTTCCTGCTGATCCACCTGATGCACTGGACGGTGGCCACCAAGCAGCCCGCGATGACGGCGCCGGCCATGGCCGAGAAGCTGGCCAACGTGAACGATGCGGCCGCGGTGGAGGGCTTCGTCGACGAGGTGGCGCACCTGGTGCGCTCGCAGATCGCCGGCATCGCCGGCAACCTGGCGCTGGTGGTCCCGGTGGTGGTGGCGGTGCAGATGCTGGCCTGGTGGCTGGCCGGCCGGCCGCTGGTGAGCGAGGCCGATGCGCGCTACGTGCTGCACTCGATCACGCTGCTCGGGCCGACGCTGTTCTTCGCCGCCTTCACCGGCGTGCTGCTGTTCGCCAGCAGCCTGGTGGCAGGCTGGGTGGAGAACTGGTTCGTGTACCACCGGCTCGACAGCGCGCTCACCCACCACCCGGGCCTGGTGGCGCGCATCGGGGCGCCACGCGCTGCACGCTGGGCAGCCTGGTGGCGGCACAACATCTCGGGCCTGGCCGCCAATGTCTCGCTGGGGCTGATGCTCGGGCTGGTGCCGACCTTGCTGGCCTTCGTGGGGCTGCCGATCGAGGTGCGGCACGTCACGCTGTCCACCGGCCAGCTGGCCGCGGCGGCCAGCACCCTGGGCTGGAACACGCTCACGCAGCCGGGCTTCTGGTGGTGCGCCTCGGCGCTGCTGTTCACCGGCTTGCTCAACCTGGGCGTGAGCTTCTGGCTCGCGCTGCGGGTGGCGTTGCGCTCGCGCGGCATCACGCTGCACGACCAGCGCCGGCTGTACGCCGCCATCCGTGCCCGGCTGCGCGCGCGGCCGCGCAGCTTCCTGCTACCGGAGTGAATCGTCGGTGGGTGGGTCTTCGCGCTCGCCGCGCTTGCGGCCATGGAACATCGTCCACCACACGATGAACACCAGCAGCAGGCCGGCGCCCAGGGCCTCCAGCAGAATCAGGATCATGAGGTCTTTGTTCCGATGGATCGCCGCGGCGATTCTAGGTCTGTGCAGTGCCTGCGCCTGGCTGCCGACCCCCGAGCCCGATGCGGGCACCCCCACCCCACGCGCCCCGGTGCCGAGCGCCACGCCCACACCGGCGGCCGAACGCGCCGGGCCGGTGATCGACCGCCCGGTGGCCCGCTGGGTGCCGGCCGCCTGGGCTGAACTGCCCGGCTGGGGCGACGAGCGCGCCACCGAGCTGTGGCCGGCGCTGCGGGCCGGCTGTGGCAAGCCGGCGCCGGGCTGGGGCCCGTTCTGCGAGCGCGCGCTGCGCTTCAACCCAGCCGATGACGGCTTCGCCCGCGAGTTCCTGCAGCAGGAGTTGCAGCCCTACCGTGTCGAGGCGCGCGATGGCCATGCGCAAGGCCTGGCCACCGGCTACTTCGAGCCACTGGTGGCGGCCAGCCGGCGGCCGCAGGGGGCCTTCACGGTGCCGCTGTACCGCGCGCCGGCCGACCTTGCCACGCGTCGACCCTACTGGACGCGGCAGCAGATCGACACCCTGCCCGCCGCGCGCCAGGCCCTGCGCGGCCTGGAAATCGCCTATGTGGCCAGCCCGCTGGACGCGCTGGTCCTGCAGATCCAGGGCTCGGGCCGGCTGCGCCTGCGTGAGGCCGACGGCAGCGAGCGCACCGTGCGCGTGGCCTTTGCCGGCCACAACGACCACCCCTATCGCTCGGTGGGCCGCTGGCTCATCGAGCAGGGTGAGCTGCGCGCCGACGGCGCCTCTTGGCCGGCCATCCGCGAGTGGGGCCAGCGCGCCCGCCCGGAGCGCCTGGCCGAGATGCTGTGGAGCAACCCGCGCTTCGTGTTCTTCCGCGAAGAGCCGCTGACCGACGAGACCCTCGGCCCGCGGGGCGCGCAGGGCCTGCCGCTGACAGCCGGCCGCTCGGTGGCGGTGGACCCTGGCGCCGTGCCCTATGGCACGCTGCTGTGGCTGGACACGAGCGAGCCACTGTCGGCCACGCCGCTGCGCCGCCTGGTGCTGGCGCAGGACACCGGCGGCGCCATCACCGGCGCCGTGCGGGTGGACTATTTCTGGGGCACCGGCGTGCAGGCCGAACAGCAGGCCGGGCGCATGAAGCAGGCCTTGCGGCTGTGGGCCTTGTGGCCCCGCTCTGCCCGCGTGGACTGACCACGCCGCCCAGCGAACGCCGCGGAACCGGCGCTGCCGGACCGCTGGCGTTGCCCGCTTTGAGGGGGCCGGCGAAGCCGGTAGGGGGGTGGGTCAGTTCATGCGCACTCGACCCGATCGCGCCCGGCACTCTTGGCGCGGTACAGCGCCTGGTCCGCGCGCTCGATCGCCTCGGCATAGCCTTCGCCCGGCCCGCACTCGGACACGCCGGCCGAAAAGCTCACCCGCAGGCCGGGCGCCAGCGTCCCGAAGTCGCCGTTGGCGATGCTGTCGCGCACGCGGCGGATCACATGGGCGGCATCGGCGGCCGAGCTGGCGGGCATCAGCAGCAGGAACTCCTCACCGCCCCAGCGCGCCAGCGCATCGCCGGCGCGCAGCTGCTGGCGTGCCAGTTCCGAGAACCGCTGCAGCACCGCGTCGCCAATCTGGTGGCCATGGCTGTCGTTGATGCGCTTAAACCAGTCGATGTCCAGCAGGGCCAGCGACATCGGCCCACCGGCACGGCGCTGGCGCGGCTGCTCCTGGGCCAGCAGCTCCACCATCGCCCGGCGGTTGAGCAGGCCGGTGAGCATGTCGCGCGTGGCCAGCTGGCGGTTGAGCTCCAGCGCCTGGCTGAGCTCGGCCTTCTGCGCCGACAGCCGTGCGCGCAGCCGCCCCAGCCGCAGCGCCAGGACCGCGGTGGCCGACATCACGATCGCGGCGAACACGAAGTGCAGCATCTCCACCCGCGGGTCGTAGTGCTGGGCGTCACCCAGCGCGCGCCAGCCCATCACGGCGGCCAGCGCGCCGAACCCGCCCCAGGCCAGCAGGCGCACCTGGCCTGGGGGCAGGCGGAACATGCTGAACAGGATGACCAGGATCAGGATCGACAAGATCGCGCCGCGCGCGGGCCCGGTGATCGCGTAGGACCAGATGATCGAGACCATCGCGGAGGCGATCTGCGGCAGCGTCAACGAGGTGTCGCCGGCCAGCCGCAGGTTCAGCCCGCTGCGGATCAGCCCGTAGAAGCCGAGCGAGACACTCAGGTTGTACAGCGTGAGCCAGTTCGAGGCGGCCTGGTCCATCAGGCCCAGCCACACCTCCAGCTGCTGCACGCCCGCGCAGACGAGGAAGACACCCAGTGCCAGCAATGTCTGCGAGGCGCGGACACGCTGGTGCTTGTCGCGGCCCAGCACGACATCGCCCAGGTGTTGCCGTGCAGTGGCCAGGCTCATCGCCCTGTTGTCGGCCGGCGCCAGGCGTTCTTGATCGCTGCGCGGGGCCATGTCGGGCATTCATTCCGGTTGCGGCGTCACCCGGATCTGCCAGGCCAGCGTGGCCGGCTCACCCGACGCGCCGGCGCCGGCCGCCAGCGGGTCAACCGAGCGCGCCACCGACACCCACTGGCCCGGCGGGATGTGCAAGGTGGTTTCCAGCACCCCCTCGGCCATGCCATCGGCAGACCCGTCGGCCCGGCGCGGGCCGGCCTGGCGGGCCAGCAGCCACACCTGCACCGGCTGCCCGCCGCCGGCCCAGCGGGGCAGCACCTGCAGCTCCTGCAGCGTGAGGTGCACCTGCTCGCGCAGCGCGACAGCCATGCCGGCGCTGGCGCCGGACGGCCCGCGCGTCGGCGACGGGGTGCCGCCGAGCCAGGCGAAATCGAGCACCGGTTCACGCCACTCGTGCGCCACCCGGTGCCGCGCCAGCTGCCCGTTGGCCACCTGCAGCCGCAGCACCACCGCCGGCTGCGGCTGGGCGGCAGACGAGCGCCAGGACACGGCCGGACCGGTGTCCCGTCGATCGCGGGTGCCGACGACAACGCTGCCAGAGGCGGGCGTCGTCGCACCCGCGGTGCCGACACTGCGCTCGCCCCGCACCGGCGCCGGCGCCGGCTCGGGCCCGGGGTTCTGCGGCAGGCAGCGGAACTCCACCAGCAGCATGCGCGCCGGGCCCCCTTGCGCGCCAGCCGCCGGGTCCGGCCGGCTGCCGCGCGGCGGTGGCGGCGTGGCGGCCGCCCCCCCGGCCAGCAGGCCAAGGCCGGCGCCGAGCAGGCGGCGCCGGGCCGCCTGCAGCCGAGGGCGGTGCACCGCGCTGGCGGCCGTGCGGCGCGCTCCGGGCGGGTTCATGACAAGGCCTCCTCGGCGGCCCCATCGGCCCGGGTCGAGGTGGCCAGCGCCTCGCAGTGCTGCAGCAGCGCGGGCAGCGGCCGATCGGTCGACACGCGCCAGAGCGTGGGCTCTTCGTCGGCGGCGGGCCACTCGGCGATGCCCATCTGCCACGCCAACACCTCGGGCGTCGCGTCCGACGGGTCGCGGCCCTCGGCCAGGCGTGCGACCAGGCGCTGGCGCATCACCGGCAGCGGCGCTTCGCACCACACCAGCCGGTAGGCCGCGCCGTGGCGCCGGGCCAGCGCCTGCATCGCCAGGCGTTCATCGCGCCGCAGGCAGGCCGCGTCGACCACGATCGATTCGCCGGCCGACAGCGCCAGCGCCGCCACCTCCTGCAGCCGCTGGTAGGTGCGGCGTGTGGCCTCGGCGCCGTACAGCTCGGCCGCGCTGACCGGGCGCGCCGTCGGCGCGAGCCCATGCAGGCGCTTGCGCTCGACATCGGACCGTACCCGCACCGCGCCCCAGCGCTCGGCCAGCCAGCCGGCCACCGTGCTCTTGCCTGCGCCACTGACGCCGCCGCACAGCAGCAGCATGGGCCGCGGCAGGCCCTGCGGTGCCGGCACCAGGCCGGCCAGCTCGGCGGCCAGTTGCAGGTAGCGGCTGGCCAGGGCCTGGGCCGGGGTGCTGGCCGGCTGGGCATCGGCCACCGTGCCCGGGCCCCCCGGCGGCGGGGCGGCCACGGCCGGCAACAGGGCCACCTTGGCCCGCACCAGCGCCCGGTACACCGCATGCCAGGCCAGCAGGGGCAGCGCTTCGTGGTCGCCACTGGCCTCCAGCGCCCCCGAGAGGAAGCGCCAGCCCAGCCGCGGCTGGCCATGGGCGAGCAGGTCCATGAAGGTGAAGGCGAGCTCGCCGATGGTGTCCAGGTGGCGCAGTGTTTCGTTGAACTCCAGCGCGTCGAACAGCAACGGGGCCTCGTCCACCCAGGCGATGTTGGCCAAATGCAGGTCGCCATGGCATTCGCGCACATGGCCGGTGAGGCGGCGCAGCTCCATCAGCGGCGCCAGTTCGGCACCGCGGGCCTCGGTCCAGCCGGCCAGCGCGGCCAGCAGCGTGGCCTCGCGCGGGTTGTGCAGCAGTGGCGCCAGTTCGGCCAGGTTCTCGCGCGCCCAGTGGCGCACGCCGTCGGCCCGGCCATGGCCGGGCGGCGCGGGCGGCAGGTGGGCATGGAAGCGGTGCACCGCGGCCACCAGCGGGTCGATGTGCTGCGCCGCCAGCCGGCCTTGGCTGGCCAGCCGGTCGTAGCGCTGGGTGTCGTCGAAGCGGCGCATGTGCACCGCCCAGTCCAGCACCGGGCCGGGGCCATCGAGCCGCGGGCCATCGGCGCCCATCACCACCGGCACCACGCCCAGGTACCAGCGTGCGGCCGTGCGGCGGTTCAGGCGCAGCTCCTCCTCGCAGGCCTCGCGCCGTGCGGCCAGCGTGGAGAAGTCGACGAAGCCCAGCACCACCGGCTTCTTGAGCTTGTAGACATGCTCACCCGCCATCAGCAGCGAGGACAGGTGGGTCTCGACGAGATCCACCGCCGCCGCCGTGTGCGCCAATGCGCCCGGCCGGCGCAGCGCTGCCACCCGCTCGGCGTGCGCGGCCAGCGCCTGGGTGGTTTCGGCCGGGGAGCTCATCGGATACGGCATCGCGAGTTCCTGTGCTGCATCCTCACGCGGGTGCCACGGCATCGGCGTGACGCCGGTCAACACCGACGCAGTGACGATAGCGCAAGGCCAGCCGCGGGCGGCCGTATCGCACCGGCCGGGTTGGGGCCTTGCGGGCCGGTCAGCGCCGCAACGCCTCGCGCAGCCGGGGCCAGAACAGGTTCAGTGCCAGGCCCGCCACCACCAGCACTGCGGCCACCAGCTTCCAGGCCGGCAGTGGCTCGCCCAACCACCACGCCGAGGTGGCCATGCCGAACACCGGCACCGCCAGCGCCCAGGGCGACACCGTGGCCGCCGGGTGCCGCAGCAGCAGCCAGCCCCAGGCCGCGTAACCGAACAGGGTGTTGCCCACCGATTGCCACAGCACCGCGGCCCAGGTGCCCAGGCCCGCGCGCTGCATGCCCTGGGTGATGGCCGCCGGCCCCTCCAGCAGCAGCGACAACAGCAGCAGCGGCGGTGCCGAGAACAGGCTCGCCCACACCACGTAGGCCAGCATGTTCACCGCGCCGGCACGGCGGCTGACCATGTTGCCCAGCGCCCAGCTGAAGGCCGCCGCCAGCACCATCAGCAGGCCCAGCGGCGTGATGTCGCCACCGGCGTTCACGCCGATCACCAGCAGCCCGGTGGCGGCCATCGCCAGGGCCACCACCTGGAACGGGCGCAGCGCCTCGCGCGCGATCAACATCGCCAGGCCGATGGTGAAGAACACCTGGGTCTGGATCACCAGCGAGGCCAGCCCGGGCGAGATGCGCCCGTGCATGGCCACGAACAGCAGGCCGAACTGGCCGGCGCCGATCAGCACGCCATAGGCCGCCAGCTCGCGCCAGGGCACCTTCGGCCGCGGCAGGAACAGCACCGCCGGCAATGCCGCGAACACGAAACGCAGCGTGGCCATCCACAACGGCGGCATCACGTCGAGCGCGAGCCGGATCACGACGAAATTGGTGCCCCACACGAAGGCCACCGCCAGCGCCAGCAGCGCATGCGGCAACGAAAGCGCTGCAGTCATGCCGGCATTGTCAGCGCGTGCGCGGCTTCAGGTGCGACAGCGGCAGTGCCGCGCCGGCCTTCACCTCGCCGAGCGAGAAGCTGGTGTGGATGTCCTTCACGTTGGGCAGCTTGAACAGCGTGTCCATCGACCAACGCGAGTACGCATCGAGATCGGTGGCCACCACATGCAGCTCGAAAGTGCCGGCGCCGCTGATGTAGTGACAGGCCACCACCTCGGGCAGCGCACGGATCGCGTCCTCCAGTGCCGCGGTGGCCGCCGCGTTGTTGCGCTCGGCATCCACCCGCACGAAGGCCAGCACGCCCAGGCCGATGCGGCGGCGGTCGATCTCGGCGCGGTAGCCGGTGATGTAGCGCTGGGCCTCCAGCCACTTCACGCGGCGCCAGGTGGGCGCGGCCGACAAGCCGATGCGGCTGGCCAGCTCGGCGTTGGACAGGCGCGCATCGCGCTGCAGTTCGTCCAGGATGGCCACGTCGTAGCGGTCCAGCGCGGTGCCGTGGGGCTCGTCCGGCTCGGGCACCGGGCTGGGCGGGGAACTCAGCGTTTTCCCTCGAACCGGCAGTTTGGGCGCTTTTCTTTCTTTTGATGCCATGTGTGAAGCAAGAACGTTGCGCGCAGTATGGCCCCGGCGGCAAACAAAGAAAAGACTTCACCAGGCCCTTTTCCCTACACTGCCCCGGTCGTCCCCACGCGGAACCGCCTGCCATGAACGCCCCCTTGCCCGAGTCCATCCGCAAGGCGCTGGAAAGCGCCTCGCTCGACGACAAGTACCGGCTCGACGCCGGCCGCGCCTTCATGAGCGGCGTGCAGGCGCTGGTGCGGCTGCCGATGCTGCAGCGCCAGCGCGACGCGGCCGCGGGGCTGAACACCGCCGGCTTCATCAGCGGCTACCGCGGCTCGCCGCTGGGCGGCTACGACCAGGCGCTGTGGGCCGCGAAGAAGCACCTCGAGGCGCAGCACATCGTGTTCCAGCCCGGGGTGAACGAGGAACTCGGCGCCACCGCCGTGTGGGGCACGCAGCAGCTGGACCTGGTGCCCCCCGCGCAGCGCAAGCACGACGGCGTGTTCGGCATCTGGTACGGCAAGGGCCCGGGCGTGGACCGCTGCTCCGACGTGTTCAAGCACGCCAACATGGCCGGCACCGCCAAGCACGGCGGCGTGATCGCGATCGCCGGCGACGACCACGTGGCCAAGAGCTCCACCGCCGCGCACCAGAGCGACCACATTTTCAAGGCCTGCGGGCTGCCGGTGTTCTTCCCGGCCTCGGTGCAGGACATCCTGGACATGGGGTTGCACGCGTTTGCGCTGAGCCGCTTCGCGGGCGTGTGGTCGGGCATGAAGACGATCCAGGAGATCGTGGAGTCCTCAGCCTCGGTGAGCGTGGACGCCGACCGCGTGAAGATCATCCTGCCGGAAGATTTCCCGATGCCGCCCGGCGGCCTGCACATCCGCTGGCCCGACGCCGCGCTGGAGCAGGAAGCGCGGCTGATGGACCACAAGTGGTACGCCGCACTGGCCTATGTGCGCGCGAACCGGCTGAACCACAACGTGATCGCCGGCCCGAACGACCGCTACGGCATCATGGCCAGCGGCAAGGCCTACAACGACACGCGCCAGGCCCTGGCCGACCTGGGCCTGGACGAGGCCACCTGCCACCGTCTGGGCATCCGGCTGCACAAGGTGAACGTGGTGTGGCCGCTGGAGGCCACGATCACGCGCGACTTCGCGCAGGGGCTGCAGGAGATCCTGGTCGTCGAAGAGAAGCGCCAGGTCATCGAGTACCAGGTCAAGGAAGAGCTCTACAACTGGCGCCCCGACGTGCGCCCGCACGTGCTGGGCAAGTTCGACGAGCCCGGTGGCGACGTGAGCGGTGGCGAGTGGTCGATGCCCAACCCCAGCGACAACTGGCTGCTGCGCGCCAAGGCCGACCTGAGCCCTGCGCTCATCGCCAAGGCCATCGCCAAGCGGCTGAAGAAGCTGGGCGTGGATGCCGACACCGAGCGCCGCATGAACGAGCGGCTGGACATCATCGCGGCCAAGGAACGCTCACTTTCGACGCTATCGGTCAGCACCGGCGACCGCACGCCCTGGTTCTGCTCGGGCTGCCCGCACAACACCAGCACCCGGGTGCCCGAGGGCTCACGCGCGCTGGCCGGCATCGGCTGCCACTTCATGGCGGTGTGGATGGACCGCAGCACCGCCACCTTCACGCAGATGGGCGGCGAAGGCGTCACCTGGGTCGGCCAGGCGCCGTTCACCCGCGAGGCGCACGTGTTCGCCAACCTGGGCGACGGCACCTACTTCCACAGCGGGCTGCTGGCCATCCGCCAGAGCATCGCCGCGGGCGTGAACATCACCTACAAGGTGCTCTACAACGACGCGGTGGCGATGACCGGCGGCCAGCCTGTGGGCGAGCGGCCCGAGGGTCACAGCGTGCTGCAGATCATGAACAGCCTGCTCGCCGAGGGCGTGGCCAAGCTGGTGATCGTGACCGACCAGCCCGAGAAGTACGCCGGCGCGCCGCTGGCCGCGGGCGTCACGGTGCACCACCGCGACGCGCTCGACCGCCTCCAACGCGAGTTCCGTGAACTCAAGGGCTGCACCGCGATCATCTACGACCAGACCTGCGCCACCGAGAAGCGGCGCCGCCGCAAGCGCGGCACGATGGCCGAGAGCGATTCACGCGTGGTGATCAACGAGCTGGTGTGCGAAGGCTGCGGCGATTGTTCCGAGCAGAGCAACTGCCTCTCGGTGGAGCCGGTGGAAACGCCCTACGGCCGCAAGCGCCGCATCAACCAGAGCACCTGCAACAAGGACTTCTCCTGCGTGAAGGGCTTCTGCCCCAGCTTCGTCACGGTGCAAGGCGGCACGCTGCGCCGGCCCAAGGCCGCGCCCGGGGCCGACCTTGCGGCGCTGCCTCCACTGCCCGAGCCCACGCTGCCGCTGGCCGAGCAGCCCTGGGGCATCGTGGTCGCGGGTGTCGGAGGCACCGGCGTCATCACCATCGGCCAGCTGCTGGGCATGGCCGCGCACCTGGAAGGCAAGGGCATCGTCACCCAGGACTCCGGGGGCCTGGCGCAAAAGGGTGGCAGCACCTGGAGCCACGTGCAGATCGCCAACCGGCCCGAGGCCATCCACACCACCAAGGTGGACATGGCCAAGGCCGACCTGGTGATCGCCTGCGACGCCATCGTCGGCGCGCTCAAGGCCACGCTGCAGGTGATGCAGGCCGGGCGCACCACCGTGGCGCTGAACAACCACGGCACCCCCAGTGCCGCCTTCGTGCACAACCCCGATTGGCAGTTCCCGGCCGGCAGCTGCGAGGCGGCGCTGGTGGCCAGCATCGGCCGCGACGCGCTGGGCAGCTTCGACGCCGAGCAGGTGGCCACGCAGATGCTGGGCGACAGCCTCTACACCAACCCGCTGCTGCTGGGCTACGCCTGGCAGAAGGGGCGCATCCCGATCGGCCTGGCCGCGCTGATGCGGGCCTTCGAGCTGAACGGCGTGCAGGTCGACAAGAACAAGGCCGCGTTCGAATGGGGCCGCCGCTGCGCGCACGACCTGGCCTCGGTGCAGGCCAGGATGCCGTCACCGTCGCGCGGCGCGGCGCAGGTGATCGAGCTGGTGAAGCGGCCGACGCTGCAGGCCCTGGTGGACGATCGCGTGGCCTTCCTCACCGCCTACCAGCACGCCGCCTACGCGCAGCAGTACCGTGCCTTTGTCGAGCAGGTGCAGGCGGCCGAAGCCCGGCTGAACGCGGGCACGCGCCTGAGCGAGGCGGTGGCGCGCTACCTGTTCAAGCTGATGGCCTACAAGGACGAATACGAGGTGGCGCGGCTGCACACCGACCCCGCCTTCACCGCCCGCATCGCGGCGATGTTCGAGGGCGAGGTGAAGCTGCTGCACCACCTGGCGCCGCCGCTGACCGCCCCGCGGGACGAACGCGGCCAGCTGGTCAAGCGGCCCTACGGCCCGTGGATGCGCGGCGCCTTCGCGGTGCTGGCACGGCTCAAGGGGCTGCGCGGCACCGCGCTCGACCCCTTCGGCCGCAGCGAGGAGCGCCGCACCGAGCGCGCCTTGATCGGCGAATACCGCGCCAGCATCGAGGAGCTGCTGCGCACGCTGGATGCCGGCAGGCTGGCGCTGGCGGTGGAGATCGCCTGCATCCCGGAAGAGATCCGCGGCTTCGGCCATGTGAAGGCGCGCCACCTGTCGGCCGCGCGCGCCAAGTGGGCGGGCCTGATGAGCCGCTGGCGCGCTGGCGCCGCGGCGCACTGAGCGTCTGAAAGGCCCCGGGCGGCTGTGGCCGCCCGAGGCGCGCCGATCAACGGCCCGTCGGGAGGTAGGGCGCCGCGTTGAAGGGCTCGACCGCGCCGATCGCCGCCGGCTGGGGACGCGGGTAGCCGTAGATGTCGCGCGCCGGCGCCTCGGTCACGGTGCGGCCGGCCAGCGGCGAGGCCGCGCCCACCTCCACCTGGGCGCCACGCACGGTCACCAACGGGTCGGCGGTCACCGCCAACGCATCCCAGGCCGGCACCTTGGCGGCCACCGCGTTCAGGCCCGGATAGCGCCAGGCATTGGCCTGGCCGACGATGTTGTCCAGCTTGTTCGCCGCCCGGTAGCCCACCCCGATGAAGGGCCGGTCGGCCGGGGTCAGGCACAGGTTGGCGTCGAAGCGGACGCGCACGTTGTCCTGGTCACCGTAGAAGCCCAGGCAACCGTTGGCGCCGCCCGAGGTGTTCAACGCATTCCAGGTGTGCACGGTGTTGTGGTGGATGAACATCGTGCCCAGCAGGCCGCCATCGATCGAGATGCCGGCCGTGTCGGCCGAGTCGGCCGTGCCGGGGTCGATGCCGTTCCAGGCCGCGGGCAGGCCGACGTTGATCAGCACGTTGTTGAAGACATGGGCGTCCATGCTCCAGCCGCAGCCCGACTGCACCGTGATGCCCGCCCCGCCCTGGTCGACCACCACGTTGTGGTGGATGCGCAGCGGCCCGGCCAGGTTGCCGCAATTGGCACCCGTGTCGTAGTTGTGGATGCCGTTCTTCGCATGGTTGCCGTGCAGGTAGTTCCAGCCCCATTCCCAGGGCTGCACCACCTCGCCCGCGCCATCGCGCACGGTCAGGTAGGTGGTGTGATGGAACTTCGAGGTGCCCTGGCAGCCATAGGCATGGATCTCGTTGCCGAGGATCATGTGGCCGCTGACCTGGTTCTCGAACTGCGAGCTGCCGGCAATCGCCCCGCTCTGGGCCGACGAGCAACGCCCGGGCGGCTCGGACAGGTAGTTCGCCACCGTGCGGCCGAAGGCATTGGTCACCACGCCTGCCGTGGAGCCGTTGGTGGACGGGGCGCTGCAGTTGATGCGCTGCCCGTTGGCCACCTCGTCGCAGTTGGCGCTGAGCACCCGCAGCTTCGACGCCACGAAGCCCTGGGTGCGGTAGGTGGCCACGCCGATGTAGCCGGTGGTCGAGGGCTGGTGGTTCGGGTAGGCGGTGACCGCGAACTGCGCCGCCAGCGTGCTGCTGGCCGCGGCATTGCGGAAGTAGATGCCGCGGCCGGTGGTGGCGCTGCCCGAGTTCACGTCGTGCACGTACACCGTCGAGCCGGCCGGCGCCAGGCCCCCCGTGCCCACGGCCCGGGTCACCGTGGCCCACGGCCGGGCCCAGCTGCCGTTGCCCGCGGTGTCGCTGCCGGTGGATTTCACGTGGAAGATCGCCCCCGGCCGCACGGTGAACGGCAGCGTGCTGGCCACGCCGCCCACCGTGACCCGGATCTGCCCGGCGCCGGCGGCCGAATCGGGCACCGAGAACGCGATCTCCTGCATGCGGTGCGAGTCGAACAGGTTGGCCGGCCCCCCCGGCAGGCGGCCGTCGGCGTTCTTCCAGTAGTAGACATGGCCGGGCCGGCAGACGGCCGCGCTGTCGCAGTACTCGATGCGCGAGTTGCCCTGCTGCTCGCCCAGGTGCTGGCCCCACACGGTGACGATGACGCCGGACCCCTGGCCGTCGCCCAGCCCGGTGTCGGGGCCGGAGATCAGGTCGGAGAAGTTCAGCACCGGCTGCGCCGTGGCCACGCTCGCCAGTGCGCCGGCCTGGCGGCCAGCAGGCTGGGCCTGTGCCTGCGTGCTGCCCGCCGCTGCGGCCACCGCGCCCGGGCCGCCGGGCGCCGCGGGGGCCGACGCCGAGGGCTCCTCGGTCCCGCCGCCGCAGGCCGCCAGCGCGGCCGCAGCCAGGGCGCTGGCCAGCAGCGGCGCGAATCGGCGCCCCGTCGCCCGGGCCCCGCTGGCGGGACGCGTCCCATGATGGTTAGCAATCGGCATGTCGGATCTCCCTCGTCGCATGGCTGTTGTGGATGGTCGGTCGCGGGTCTCGCCACCGTGCGAGGCAGTCTGCCGCCGGGCCGGTGCGGGCAGAAGCCCGCTCGTCGCCGCTCGGCAGCCTGTCGTCGCCGTTCATGCGCCACGCCCCGCTGGTGTGTAACGACAGGTTGATGCCGGCCACCGGGCGTTGCGTGGGCACGCACGGCCCCCGGGACGCGGGCAACAGTGGCATCATCGGGCGGCCATGACCATCGGGCCGACACGATGAGTGCCATCCGTTCCTTGCGCTCCCTGTGTGCTGCGAGACATCTGCTGGCCTCGCTGCTGGTGCTGGCCGGCACGGCGGCGCCGGCAGCGGCGGCCGAACTCGTGGTGCACAGCGTCGGCGCCATGCGGGCCGTGGTCAGCGAGCTGGCCGAAGTGTTCCGGCGCGAAACCGGCCACACCGTGCGCCTGACGGTCGCGCCCGACGGCACCACGCAGGCCCTGATCGAAGGCGCCGCGCAGGCCGACCTGGTGATCGCGCCGCAGGCCATGGTCAACAGCCTGGCGGCCAGGGGCCTGGCGCTGGCCGAGGCCAGCCACCCGATCGCGCGCACCGGCAAGGCCCGCGAGGCGGTGCCCTCGGCCGGCGAGGCCGCCCCGGTCATCACCTACGTCGCGGCGCCCACCCCGCGGGGTGCCGATGCAGCACTGGTGCAGGGCTTCGTGGAGCTGCTCACCCGGCCGGCGATGCGCCCGCGCTTCGCGGCCGCCGGCCTGGACGTCCAGGCGCCATGACATCCGCGGGCGTGACGCCACCCGATCCAGCCACCTGGTTTGCCCTGCCCGCGGCGCAGGCGCGTGATGCCGGCGCGCGGGTGCCCTTCCACATCCTGCACGACGGACGGCCGCTGCGGGCCGGCTCGGTGGCGCGCGCGCACCTGGCGGCGCTGTCCGACCTGCCGGCCTGGCCAGACGCGCTGCGGCTCGACGATGCGGGTGTCACGCTGCGTGTGGAGGCCGGCCAGCGCGAGGCCTTTTTCGCCGGCACCAACCAACGGCTGCGCGCACAGGGTCTGATCGTGGCTTGGCGCGACGAAACCTACCCCGTGCTCGCGCTGGAGGGCGGCGCGCTGCTGGCCACCTTCGAGCGGGCGGCCTCGCGCTTCTGGGGCACCGCCACCTTCGGCGCGCACTGCAACGGCTACGTGGCCGATGCCACCGGCCGGCCGGTGGCGCTGTGGATCGCGCGCCGCTCCTTCACCAAGGCCACCGACCCCGGGCTGCTGGACAACCTGATCGGCGGTGGCGTGCCACACGGCCAGACGCCCGCCGAGACCCTGGTGCGCGAAGGCTGGGAAGAGGCCGGCCTGCAGCCGGCCCAGATGCAGGCGCTGGCCGCCGGCCATGTGCTGCGGGTGGAACGCGACATCCCCGAAGGCTTCCAGCTCGAATGGCTGAGCGTGTTCGACCTGCCGCTGCCGGTGGGCCTGATGCCACGCAACCAGGATGGCGAGGTGGCCGAGCTGATGTGCCTGCCACTGCCCCAGGCGCTGGCACTGGCCGCCACCGATGCGATGACGGTGGACGCCGGCCTCGCGACACTGGACTTCGCCTTGCGCCACGGGCTGCTCGCGCCTGCGGCCCATGCCCGCTTCGAAACGGCGCTGGCAGCGCTGCGCATCGGCCACGCCGCGCTGCCCCCGCGCTGAACAGACGGCGCGCCGACGTTCAATCAAACTGAAGCGTCAGGACAAGCGGGATGAACTCCCGCGCCGCGGGCTGCCAGCACACTGCCGGCCATGGCTTCACCGATGTCCACCTCAGCCGCGCGTTATGGCGGCATCGCGATCACGCTGCACTGGTTGCTCGCGCTGATGATCGTCGGCGCGTTCGGCGTCGGCATCTACATGCACGAGCTGAGCCCCTCGCTCACCAAGCTCAAGCTCTACAACTGGCACAAGTGGGCCGGCGTGACGATCCTTGCGCTCTCGGCGTTGCGCCTGCTGTGGCGCCTGACGCACCGGCCGCCGCCGGACCTGCCGATGCCGGCCTGGCAGGCCCGTGCCGCCCACCTGACCCATGGTGCGCTGTACCTCATGTTCTTCGTGGTGCCGCTGGTCGGCTGGGCCTACAGCTCGGCGGCGGGCTACCCGGTGGTGCTTTTCGGCGTGCTGCCGCTGCCCGATTTCGTGCCGGCCGACAAGGCCCTGGCGCAGGCCATCAAGCCCTGGCACGAGCGCAGCGCCTGGGTGCTGGCCCTGCTGGTGGCCGCCCATGTGGGGGCCGCGCTCAAGCACCACTTCATCGACCACGACGGCCTGCTCGACCGCATGCGGCCCGGCCGCGGCTGAGCCCTCCCCTCCCTTTTTTCCTGCCCCCATGACCCGATACCACCTCACCCTCGGGGCGGCCCTGCTGGCCGCCGTCACCCTGCCCATCCTCTGCCCGCCTGCGATGGCCCAGACCGTCGTGCCGGCCCAGAGCGACATCAGCTTCGTCAGCAAGCAGATGGGCGTGCCGGTGGAAGGCCGGTTCCGCAAGTGGTCGGCCCAGATCAGCTTCGATCCGAAGAAGCCCGAAGCGGGCAAGGTGGCGTTCACGATCGACACCGCCTCGGCCAGCTTCGGCGCGCCCGAGACCGACGCCGAGGTCCCCAAGGCCACCTGGTTCAACGTGGCCCGGTTTCCGCAGGCGAGCTTCCAGTCCACCACGATCAAGGCCGCCGGCCCTGGCAAGGTGGAGGTGAGCGGCAAGCTCACGATCAAGGGCAGCACGCAGGACGTGACCGTGCCAGTCACCGTGGCCAGCGCGCCCGGCGGCAGCGGCACCGCGACCGGCAGCTTCACGATCAAGCGGCTCGACTTCAAGATCGGCGAGGGCGAGTGGGCCGACACCTCCATCGTGGCCAACGAGGTGCAGGTCCGCTTCAAGCTCGCGTTCACCGGCCTGCCGCAATGAACCTGGATTCCCTTCCCCCCTCCTTCCTCAACCCTGCTCCGAGACCCCAGATGCTCCGCACTCCCTTGATCGCCGCCCTGCTCGCCACCACCGCCCTGGGCGCCCGGGCCGAAATGGCCACCTACGTCTTCGATCCGCTGCACACCTTCGTCACCTTCGAGATCGGCCACTTCGGCACCTCCACCAACCGCGGCCGCTTCGACAAGAAGCAGGGCTCGGTGCAGTTCGACCGCGCGGCCCGCACCGGCAAGCTCGAGGTGACGATCGACACCGGCTCGATCAACACCGGCGCCGAGCCCTTCAACAAGCACCTGCAGAGCAAGGACTTCTTCAACGCGGCCGAATTCCCCACCGCGAAGTTCGTGGCCGACAAGTTCGCCTTCAACGGCGACAAGGTCGCCGAAGTGGCGGGCCAGCTCACGCTGCTGGGCAAGACGCTGCCGGTGGTGCTGAAGGCCTCCAACTTCAATTGCTACGACAACCCGATGCTCAAGCGCGAAGTCTGCGGCGGCGACTTCGAGACCACCATCGCACGCAGCCAATGGGGCATGGGCTGGGGCCTGAACTACGGCTTCCCGGACAATGTGCGCCTGCTGGTGCAGGTGGAAGCGATCAAGCAATGACAGGTCCGGCGGCGGCACTCGCATGGCTGGCGGCAGGCGCTGCCGGCATGGCCTGCGCCGCCCCGGTGGACTACCGGCTCGACCCCACGCACAGCTTCGTCAGCTTCGAGCTGCTGCACTTCGACACCTCCACGATCCGCGGCCGCTTCGGCCCGCTCAATGGCGAGGTGACGCTGGACCGCGAGGCCCGGCGCGGCCGCGTGCAGGTGGTGGTGGACATGGCCCAGGCCAGCACCGGCCTGGCCGTGCTCGACGCGCGCCTGCGCGAGCCCGACATGCTGGCCCTGGCCGCCCATCCCAAGGCGTACTTCGTGGCCGAGCGCTTCGAGTTCGACGCGAACGGCGCCGTGACCGCGGTGCGGGGCGAGTTCACGCTGCGCGGCCAGGGCCAGCCGCTCACCCTCACGGCGCAGCGTTTTCGCTGCTACACCAGCCCGCTGTTCCGGCGCGAGGTGTGCGGCGGCGACTTCGAGGCCGAGTTCCTGCGCAGCAGCTTCGGCATCACCCACAGCCTGCCCTTCGTGAGCGATGTGGTGCGGCTGAAGCTGCAGGTGGAGGCCATCCGCAGCGCGCCGGGCGACTGAGCGCGACGCCAGCCGCCCCGCGCACCACTGGCCCCGCACCTCACGCCAGGCCTGGCCGCTTTGTCAAGCCGGCTGTCGCGCCGCTGTGGCGCGACAGCCATGAAATGGCTTGACGCGCTGCACAACGGCGGGCGCACAATAGCCGCTTTTGTCTTCGCCGGCCGGCACTGGCCGGCGACCGCGTGCAGTGAGCAAGGCATCAGCCTCCCAAAGCCCGGCCGCACTGGCCTCGCTGACCCTCGGCGCCCTGGGCGTTGTCTATGGCGACATCGGCACCAGCCCGCTGTATGCACTGAAAGAGGTGTTCCACGGCGGCCATGTGGCGGTGACGCCGGACAACATCCTCGGCGTGCTGTCGCTGATCTTCTGGACGATGACGATCATCGTCTCGCTGAAGTACGTGCTGCTGATCCTGCGCGCCGACAACAACGGCGAAGGTGGCCTGATCGCGATGCTGGCGCTGGCCACCACCGCGGTGCGTGAGAAGCCCGCGCTGCGCCGGGTGCTGATGACGGTGGGCCTGTTCGGCACCGCCATCTTCTATGGCGACGGTGTCATCACGCCGGCGATCTCGGTGCTGTCGGCCGTGGAAGGGCTGGAGGTGGCCGCGCCGGAACTGCACGCCTTCGTGATCCCCCTCACCTTGGTGGTGCTGGCCGCGCTGTTCTCGGTGCAACGCCTGGGCACCGGGGGCATCGGGCGGGCCTTCGGGCCGATCACGCTGGTGTGGTTCATCGCGCTGGTGGCGCTGGGGCTGCCGCACATCATCGACAACCCGGCGGTGCTGGTGGCGCTGAACCCGGCCTACGCGGTGGGCTTCTTCGTGCACCAGCCGCTGGTCGCCTTCATCGGCCTGGGCGCGGTGGTGCTGTGCGTCACCGGTGGCGAGGCGCTCTACGCCGACATGGGCCACTTCGGCCGGCGGCCGATCCGCATCGCCTGGTACGCCTTCGTGATGCCGGCGCTGGTGATCAACTACTTCGGCCAGGGCGCGATGCTGCTGCGCGACCCCGAGGCGATCAAGAACCCGTTCTACAACATGGCGCCGGGCTGGGCCCAGTTGCCACTGGTGTTCCTGGCCACCGCGGCCACGGTGATCGCCTCGCAGGCCTTGATCTCCGCGGCCTTCTCGGTCACCAAGCAGGCCATCCAGCTGGGCATCCTGCCGCGCATGGCGATCAAGCACACCTCGGTGCGCGACACCGGGCAGATCTACGTGCCCTTCGTGAACTGGGGCCTGTTCGTCTTCATCGTGCTGGCGGTGGCCCTGTTCAAGACCTCGTCGAACCTGGCCACGGCCTATGGCATCGCGGTGACGCTGGACATGACGATCACCACCGTGATGACCTTCTTCGTCATCCGCTACGGCTGGAAGTACCCGCTGGCGCTGTGCCTGGCGGCCACCGGCTTCTTCTTCATCATCGACATCACCTTCTTCCTGTCGAACATGCTCAAGCTGGTGGCCGGCGGCTGGTTCCCGCTGCTCATCGGCACCGGCATGTTCACGCTGATGGCCACCTGGCGCCAGGGCCGCCAGCTGGTGAGCGACCGCCTGCGCAGCGAAGCGCTCGACCTGAAGAGCTTTCTCGACGCCCTGTTCATCAGCCCGCCCACGCGCGTGCCCGGCACCGCGGTGTTCCTGACCGCCGACCTGGGCCTGGCGCCGAACGCGATGCTGCACAACCTCAAGCACAACAAGGTGCTGCACGAGCACAACCTGTTCGTCACGGTGAAGCACCACGAGGTGCCGTGGATCGGCTTCGACAAGCGCATCCAGATGGAATCGTTGGGCCACGACTGCTGGAGCGTGGTGCTGCACTTCGGCTTCAAGAACGACCCCGACGTGCCCGAGGCGCTGAAGCTGCTGGAAGACCGCGGCATCCCGCTGCCCGAGATGGACACCAGCTACTTCCTGAGCCGCGACATCGTGATCCCCACCTTCGGCAAGGGCATGTCGATGTGGCGCGAGAAGCTGTTCGCCAGCATGCACCGCAACGCCTCGGCGGCGGCCGACTTCCTGAACCTGCCGTCCAACCGGATCGTCGAGCTGGGCGCGAAGGTGGAGATCTAGCCCGCGCGACGGCCTACGAACGCGCCGGGTACCTGCCTTCGAGCGCGATCACGAAGTTCAGGCCCAGCGCATGCGGTGCGTCGGCGCCCGGCCCCAGCGGGGACACCCGGCCCAGGTCGACACGCGCGCTCCCGCTGCCCGGGTTCAGCCCCATCGGCACCCGTGCCCGCAGGTCGGGCAGCGCGAAGTCGTGCTGCCCGTCACCGCCATAGGCCACGCCCAGCAGCGAGAACAGCGCCGAGTTCTGCGCGATCGGCATGCGCTGGCCCTGGCACTGGGCGTAACCCTTGGGCGCGTGCGGGAAGGCGACGATGCGGATCTCGCCGAGGAACGGCTCACTCATGGGAAGCCAGCTCCGGCTGGTCCTGGTCGGTGTGGATCACCACCTCGAGCAGGCCGCAGCGCCCGGGCGCGAAGCCGACGGGCGCCATCAGCAGCGGCCAGCTGTCGGGCCCGATCTGCAGGCGGTAGACGGCCTGCGGCAACTGCCGCCCGGGCGCCAGCATGAACTCGGCGGTGTAGCAGTGGAACCGCGGGCTCATCGCAATGCCGACGCCGGCCCGGCGCAGCGTGGCGGCCACCGCCTCGCCTTCGGGCGTGCACAGCAGCACCTGCCGGCCCTGGTGGGCGCGCAGAACGGCCAGGCTGGGCAGGGTTGCCGGCCGTGTCATCGCAGCAGGTCTTCGGCCACCCGTCCGGCCGGCCGGCGCACGGCCGTGGCCGGCGCGGGGCGCTGCAGCTGGAGGTGCACGCTGTTGTCGCTCACCACGTCGAAGCCGAAGCGGTGGTACAGGCTCAAGGCCGGGCTGTCCGGCTCCACATGCAGGCCGATGGCCTGGCCTCGCCGGTCGGCCTCGGCGGTGAGCAGGCGCAGGATCGCGGTGCCGATGCCCTGGCGGCGCCAGGCGGGCAGCAGGCTCAGGTCGATCAGCGTGCCCTGCGCCGGCTCGCTGCGCCAGTACAGCCGCCCGATCGGCTGGCCGGACTGCAACAGCACGAGGAACAGTGCATCCGGGTAGTGGGCGCGGTAATGCCGGTGCTGGAACTCGAATTGCTGGTCGAGAAAGCTGCGGCGGCGCGAGGCCGGCCAGGCCGTGGCCTGCATCTCGTCGGCGCGCGTGGTGGCGTAGAGCTCACGCAGGAAGCCGTGGTCCTGTTCGTCGGCGGGCCGGGCAGTGATGGTGGCCAGCACACCGGCGGGCACGGGCACGGCGGTCTTCAGTACTTCATGCAAGCACGCCATGCCCATACTCCCTTCTCGTGGGGCCGCAGGGGAGGCATGCTACGAATCGCCCCGTACCGGGGCAACCACCGGGTGACATAGTGCACTCCGGGCTTGCCAAGGCCGCCGCGCGGGGCATGCCGGCGGCAGCGCCGCGGGTACGTGCGGGTGGCGGCTGGCGCCGCGGCCACCGGCGCCGGGCCAGGGCCAGGCCGGCCTCGGCCGGCGCGGGGCGGCTCAGCTCTGGACCAGCGCGTCCTGGCGGCTCATGCGCAGCCAGCTATTGGCCGGCACCGGCTGCCAGCGCTCGGCCTGGCCGTCCAGCGGCTCGGAGGCCACGATGCTGCCGGTGGGCGTCTCGTTCACATACAGCGTCGGCGGCTTGCCGTCACTGGCGTAGCGGAAGGCGAACACCTGGTCGCCATCGGTCAGCGCGGCGGCAAAGCGCAGCGGTTCGTTGATCGCGGCGCGGCGCATCAGTGCCAGCGTGTCGTCCAGCACGGTGGGCACGGCCTGCTCGGGGGTTTCGCCGGCCTCGATGCGGGCCAGCGCCAGCAGGAACAGCAGCTCGGAATCGGTGGCGCCCTTGCGCTGGGCAAACAGCGTGTCGGGCAGCCGCCCTTCGAGCTGGCGCCGCACCTTGGCATAACCGCCGACCTGGCCGTTGTGCATGAACAGCCAGCGCCCCTGGCGGAACGGGTGGCAGTTCTGCCGTGCGACCGCGCTGTCGGTGGCCGCCCGCACATGGGCGAAGAACAGGTGCGACTGCACCGTGGCGCACAGCGCACCCAGGTTCTCGTCCGACCAGGCCGGGGTCACCTCGCGGTACACGCCAGGCTCCTCACGCTCGCCGTACCAGCCAATGCCGAAACCGTCGCCATGGGTGGTGGTGGTGGCCTCGGCCGCGCGCATCGACTGGCGCAGCAGCGAGTGTTGCGGCACGCAGACGAGCTGGTCCAGGTGGATCGGGTCCCCCAGGTAAGCGACAAGGCGGCACATGGTGTCGTGTTCCGTGAGAGTCAGGCGAGGGTGACAGAAGGTTTCAAGCCATATCGGCAAGCCGGGGTCCGGGTTGAAGGGCTGCGGCACCCGGGGCCCGATATGCTGCCGGCCCATGCGCAAACTCCTGCACGCCACGGGCCGCCAGTTCTGGCGCGATCTGTCCCCCTCGGCCGTGGTGGCAGGCTTTGTCGCGGTGCTGGTGGGCTACACCAGCTCGATCGCCATCGTCTTCCAGGCCGCGCTGGCGCTCGGCGCCACGCCGGCGCAAACCGCCTCGTGGATCTGGGCACTGGGCCTGGCGATGGGCCTGTCGTGCATCCTGCTGTCGCTCTGGTACCGCCAGCCGGTGCTCACCGCCTGGTCCACGCCCGGCGCGGCACTGCTGGCGGCCACCCAGGGGGTGGCGCTGCCCGAGGCCACCGGCGCGTTCGTCGCCAGCGCGCTGCTGATCGTGCTGGCCGGCCTGACACGCAGCTTCGAGCGTGTGATGGACAAGGTGCCGATGGCGGTGGCCGCCGCGCTGCTGGCCGGCGTGCTGGCACGCTTCGGCCTCGATGCGGTGGCGAGCGTGCGCAGCGCGCCGGGGCTGGTGCTCACCATGGCAGCGGCCTTTCTGCTGGGCCGCCGGTTCTGGCCGCGTTACGCGGTGCCGGGCGTGCTGCTGGTGGGCATGGCGGTGGCGGCCGCGCAAGGCCGGCTGGCCTGGCAGACGGTGACGCTGGCCTGGGCCGAGCCGGTGTGGGTGACACCCCGCTTCAGCCTGGCGGCGATGGTGGGCATCGGCCTGCCGCTGTTCATCGTGACCATGGCCTCGCAGAACCTGCCGGGCGTGGCGGCGCAGCGCGCGGCCGGCTTTCGCACGCCGGTGTCGCCGGTGATCACGGCCACCGGGCTGTTGACGCTGGTGCTGGCACCCTTCGGCGCGTATGCGGTGAACCTGGCGGCCATCACCGCAGCCATCTGCATGGGGCGCGAGGCGCATGAAGACCCGGCGCGGCGCTACACCGCCTCGGTGATGGCCGGCATCTTCTACACCGTGCTGGGGCTGGCCGGGGCGGCGGTGGCGGCGGTGCTGGCCGCCTTCCCGCGCGAACTGGTGGCCGCCGTGGCCGGGCTGGCGTTGATGGGCACCATCGCCGGCGGGCTGGCCCAGGCGCTGAAGGACGAGCACCACCGCGACGCCGCGGCACTGACCTTCCTGGTCACCTTGTCCGGCGTCACGGTGGCGGGCATCGGCTCGGCGTTCTGGGGCGTGGTGGCCGGCGCCGTTTCACTGGCTGTGCAAAACTGGCGCCCCGCCCGCTAGCCCGCTGGCGAACGCCACCCTGCCGCAAAGGCCGCGCCCCATGAAGCTGCTGTTCGTCGCCGACCCGCTGGAAACCTTCAAGACCCACAAGGACACCACCTTCGCGATGATGCGCGAGGCCGCGCGCCGCGGCCACCAGCTCTGGGCCTGCGAACCCGCCGACCTGGTGTGGCGGCGCGATTCACGGGTGGTGGCACGCCAGGCGCGCGGCCTCGCGCTCACCGGCGATGCGAAGCACTGGTTCACCGTGGCCGCCGAGGGCGAGCTCGCGCTGGCCGATGCCGACGCCGTGCTGATGCGCAAGGACCCGCCCTTCGACAGCGAGTATTTCTACGCCACCCACCTGCTGGGCCAGGCCCAGCGCGAAGGTGCGCGCGTGTTCAACGCGCCGGCGGCGCTGCGCGACCACCCGGAGAAGCTGGCGATCCTGGAGTTCCCGCAGTTCATTGCGCCGACGCTGGTGACGCGCAGCGCCGACGCGGTGCGCGCCTTCCACGCCGAGCACCGCGACATCATCCTGAAGCCGCTGGACGGCATGGGCGGCATGGGCATCTTCCGCGTCGGCGCAGATGGCCTGAACCTGGGCTCCATCGTCGAGACGCTGAACCAGGACGGCACGCAGACGCTGATGGTGCAGCAGTACCTGCCCGACATCGTGCGGGGCGACAAGCGCGTGCTGCTGATCGGCGGCGAGCCGGTGCCCTATGCGCTGGCGCGCATCCCCCAGGGCAGCGAGATCCGCGGCAACCTGGCCGCCGGCGGCAAGGGCGTGGCGCAGCCCCTGAGCGAACGCGACCGCGAGATCGCCTGCGCGCTGGCGCCGGTGCTGCACGGCCGGGGCCTGCTGCTGGTGGGGCTGGACATCATTGGCGACCGGCTCACCGAGATCAACGTGACCAGCCCGACCTGCTTCCAGGAGATCACGCAGCAGACCGGCTTCGACGTGGCGGCGATGTTCGTCGACGCGCTGGAGCGCGAGCTGCAGGCCAGCCGCAGCTGACGGGCGCTCAGGCCGGGCGCGGCAGCGCCCGCCCCTGCGCATCGAACAACACCGCGTGCTGCAGGTCGGGCCGCAGCCGCACGCGGGCGCCCGGCAGCAGGTGCCCGGCCTGGGCGGCCAGTGCCTTCACCGTCAGCGGCGTGCGGCCGTCGCCCAAGCGGCCGTGCGCGATGACCAGGTCGCCCAGGTGTTCGCGGTGCTCCACCTGCAGCGTGAGCTGCGCTGTCCCCTCGGCGCCATCGGCCGCCGGCGGCAGGTGTTCCGGGCGCAGGCCCAGCACCAGCTCGCCCGCGGGCGCCGGCGCCGGCCAGGGCAGCAGCGCATCGGGCGCGGCGCTGCTGAGCAGCGCGTGGCCGTCGTGCCGCACCGGCAGGAAGTTCATCGTCGGCGAGCCCAGGAATTCGGCCACGAAGCGGGTGGCCGGGCGGTGGTACAGCGCCAGCGGCGCGCCCACCTGCTCGATGCGCCCGCCGTTGAACACGGCGATGCGCGAGCCCAGCGTCATGGCCTCCACCTGGTCGTGGGTGACGTAGACGATGGTGGCGCCCAGCGCCTGGTGCAGGCGCGCCATCTCCAGCCGCATCTGGCCGCGCAGCGCGGCATCCAGGTTCGACAGCGGTTCGTCGAACAGGAACACGCCGGGCTCGCGCACGATGGCGCGGCCGATCGCCACCCGCTGGCGCTGGCCGCCCGACAGCTCGCGCGGGGTGCGCGCCAGCAGCGGGCCGATCTGCAGCACGTTGGCCGCGTGCTCCACCTTGGCGCGCACGGCCAGCGTGTCCAGCCCGGCGAGCTTGAGCGCGAAGCCCATGTTCTGGGCCACCGTCATGTGCGGGTACAGCGCATAGCTCTGGAACACCATGGCCAGGCCCCGCTGCGCGGGCGGGCGGTCGGTGACGTCCTCGTCGCCGATCAGCAGCTGGCCGCTGGTGATCTCCTCCAGCCCCGCGATCATGCGCAGCGTGGTGCTCTTGCCGCAGCCCGAGGGACCCACCAGCACCACGAACTCACCATCGGCCACCTGCAGGCTGATGTCGTGCACGGCGGTGGTGCCGTTGGGGTAGGTCTTGCGCAGCGCGCGCAGCGCGAGCGAGGCCATGCCGATCAACCCCGCGCGCGCTGGCGTTGGCGGGCGATGAAGTCGCGGTACCAGTGCGCGCTGTCCTTGGGTGTGCGCTGCTGGTTCGCGTAGTCCACATGGAACAGCCCGAAACGCTTGGCGTAGCCGGAGTCCCACTCGAAGTTGTCGAGCAGGCTCCAGTAGAAGTAGCCGGCCACCTCCGCCCCGAGCGCCATCGCCCGGGCCACCGCGTGCAGGTGGCGGCGCAGGTAGTCGATGCGGGGCGCGTCGGCCACGCGGCCCTGCACCAGCGCATCGGCATGGGCCATGCCGTTTTCGGTGATGTACATCGGCGGCGGCATGTACTCGCGGCTCAGGCGCACCAGAAGCGCGGTCAGCGCGTCTGGGTAGGTCTCCCAGCCCATGTCGTTGAAGCCCAGCACGCCGGGCGCCGGCAGCGCCGGGCTGCGGGTGCTGACGAAGCCGCGGGTATAGAAATTGACGCCCAGGAAGTCCAGCGGCTGGCGGATCCGTGCCAGATCGCCGCCCTGCAGCTGCGGTGCGTCGGCGCCCAGGTGGGCCAGCACGTCGGCCGGGTAGCTGCCCAGGAACACCGGGTCCATGTACCAACGGGTGCTCAAGCCATCGGCCAGGCGGGCGGCACGGCGGTCGGCCTCGACGGCCTCGGCCGGATAGGGCGGGGTGTGGTTCAGCACGATGCCCAGCGGCGCCGCCGTCTCGACCCGCATTGCCTGGATCGCCGCGCCGTGCGACAGCAGCAGGTGGTGCGACACCTGCATCGCCTCGGCCCGGCTGCGGTGACCCGGCGCGAACTGGCCGGTCTCGTGGCCCAGCGTGGCGGTGCACCAGGGTTCGTTGTGGGTGGCGATGCTGGCCAGCCGGTCGCCGAAGCGGCGTGCCACCTCGGCCGCGTAGTCGGCGAACAGCGCCACGCTGTCGCGCGAGCGCCAGCCGCCGATGCCGGCATACAGCGCGAGCGGCAGGTCCCAGTGGTACAGCGTGGCGTGTGGCTGGATGCCGGCGGCCAGCAAGGTGTCGATCAGGCGGTCGTAGAAGGCGAAGCCGGCTTCGTTCCAGGCGCCACGGCCCTCGGGCTGCAGGCGCGGCCAGCTGAACGAGAAGCGGTAGGCCCCCAGGCCCAGCCACTGCATGTGCCGCACGTCTTCGGCGTAGCGGTGGTAGTGGTCGCAGGCCACGTCGACATTGCTGCCGTCCTTGATGCGGCCGGGCTCGGCGCAGAAGGCGTCCCAGATCGAGGGGCCACGCCCCCCCTCGCGGGCGGCGCCTTCGATCTGCTGCGCGGCGGTGGCCGCGCCCCACTGAAAGTGGGCGGGGAAAAGCGGGTCGGTGTCGGGCGTGTCGGGCGGGTTCGGGGCGTGCATCGTGTGGAAGGGCATCGAGGAAGGGCAGGTCAGCCGCGCACGGCCCCCGCGGTGAGCCCGGCCACCAGGCGCCGGGCACTGAAGACAAAGGCCACCAGCAGCGGCAGCATCGCGATCGCGCTGCCGGCCATCAGGGCGCCCCATTCGGTGTTGTTGGGGCTTTGCATGCTGCGCAGCGCCAGCGGCACGGTGTAGTGCTCCACCGAGCGCATCACCACCAGCGGGCCGACGAAGTTGTTCCACGAGCTGATGAAGGTGATCAGCCCCAGCGTGCCCAGCGCCGGGCCGGTGAGCGGCAGCACCACGCTGCGGTAGATGCGGAACTCGCCGCAACCGTCCATGCGCGCCGCGTCGATCAGGTCGCGCGGGATCGCGCTGCCGATGTACTGCCGCATCAGGAAGATGCCCAGGGCGCCGGCTGCGCCGGGCACGTACAGCGCGCGCGGCTGGTCGATCCAGCCCAGCAGGTCCATCACCATGAAGCTGGGGATCATGTTGAGGAAGCTCGGCAGCATCATCGAGCCGACCACGAAGGCGAACAGCCCGCGCTTGAAGCGGAACTCGTACACCGCGAAGGCAAAACCCGCCATCGAGCACAGCACGAGGTTCAGCACCGTGGTCATCGCCGCGACATACAGGCTCCAGCCCAGGTTCTGCCAGAACGGCAGGCGCTCCAGCAGCAGCGCCAGGTTGGCCCCGAACTGGGTGCCGAACCACAGCGGCGGCGGCGAGGCGAAGATCTCGCTGCGCGCGTGGGTGGCGAACACGAAGGTGAAGTAGAACGGCGCCACCAGCACCAGCACGCCGGCGCCCACCAGCAGGTGGGCGGCCCAGCGTCGTGGGTCCAGGCGCTCAGCGGCCGACATCACTCGCCCCGTGGCGGCCGAACAGGCGGCTGTTGCCCCAGCTCAGCGCCGCGATCACCAGGAACAGCAGCCAGCTCACCGCCGAGGCGGTGCCGAAATCCCCATCCGAGAACGCCATGCGGTACATGAACATCGCGGTGGTCATCACCGAGCTGGCGACGCCGCTGTCCGCATCGATCAGGATGAACGGCTCCTCGAACAGCTGCAGGTTGCCGATGATCGTGAGCGTGATCGCGAAGAACATCATTGGCCGCAGCAGCGGCAGCGTGATGTGGCGGAACTGCTGCCAGCGGCTCGCGCCATCGAGCGTGGCGGCCTCGTACAGGCTGTGGTCGATGACCTGCAGCGCCGACAGGTACAGCACCAGGTTCCAGCCCAGGTAGCGCCAGAACACCACGAAGGCCACCGCCGGCTTGGCAAAGCGTGCATCACCCAGCCAATCGATCGGTGCGCTGCCCGGCTGCAACACCCCCAGCAGCGCGTTGATGACGCCGAAGTCCTTCGAGAACAGCGTGGAGAAGATCAGCGCGATCGCCACGCTGGAGGTGATGTACGGCACGAAGTACGCGCCGACCACCAGGTTGCGGCTGCGCTTGAGCGTGGTGTGGATAAAAAACGCCAGCGGCAGGGCGACCAGGTGCTGTGGAACGCCGGAGACGATGGCGAACCACAACGTGTTCCACAAGGACTTGCGGAACCACGGGTCGGTGATGGCGAAAACATAGTTCTCGAGACCGACCCAGCGCATCGCGGCCAGGCCGGAGGCGGCCTCCCACTGGTGCAGCGAGAGCCAGATCGAGAACAGCAGCGGGAACAGGCCGAACACCGCGAACAGCGCGAAGAACGGCGCGATGAAGAGGTAGGGCGCCCAGCGCTGGGGCGAGCGTCGGGGCCTGCGCGGCCGGGGCTCGGCGGGGGGCGCGGCCATGCGGGTCAGCGGCGCGCGCGGCGCTCGATCAGCGCGCGGGCGTCGGCCAGCGCGGCACGGATGTCCTTGCCCTGCGCGACGACGTTCTCGTACTCGGCGCGCATCACGTCGGTGGCCATCGCATCGAGCCGGTGCACCGGGATCGCCGGCACCTTGGCCGCGATGTCGCGCCAGAGCTGGCGGGCCTTCTGGCCCCCGAGGTAGGCGATGGGCTCGTCGAACAGCGGGTCCTGCTGCGCCTCGATCAGCGCGGGAAAGCTGTCGAGCACGCGCAGCGATTCGAGCTGGGTCTGCCGGTCCGCCGTCATGAAGCGGATGAAGGCCCAGGCCTCGGCCTTGTACGCCGCCTTGGCCGGGATGGCGTAGAACGAGCCACCGTAGGACGCGTGGGCGCCGCCGGGCAGGCCGGTCGACCGCCACTGGCCGGCGGTGTGCGGCGAGAGCCAGTTCTTCAGGTGGCCGGCGAGCCAGGCGCCCATCATCTGCGCGGCCACCCTGTTCTGCTTGAAGCCGGCCACCCATTCATTGGTCCAGGCGGTGGTGCGGGCATCGATGCCGGCCTGGCGCGCCGCGCGGCCCAGTTCGAAGGCGCGCACGAAGCGCGGGCTCTCCACCAGCACCCGGCCCTTGGCGTCGAAGAACAGACCCTCGCCCTCGGCCAGGCCCGAGCGCAGCACGATGTCGCGGATGTCGGCCGAATCGGCCAGCAGGTAGGCACCGGTGGCGGCCTTGACCTTCTTGCCCGCCTCGATGAAGGACTCCCAGCTTCGGGTGAGCTCGGCCTCGCGCACGCCGGCCTTGTCGAGCAGGTCCTGGCGGTACAGCAGCGTGCCAGGGCCGATGTCGGCGGGCATCGCCACGAGCTGGCCGCGGGTGTTGGTGGCCTGCGGGAAGGTGTAGCGCACGAACTTGTCGCGCAGTGCCTGGGCGTCGTAGGGCGGGCCGTCCAGCGGCTGCAGGCCCTGGCCTTCGGCGAACTTGCCGATGAAGCGGAAGTCCACCGCCATCACGTCCGGCAGGCCCGAGCCGGTGGCCAGTGCGGTGGTCATCGCGGTGTGGTGGTCGGGGTACTGCAGCGAGACGATCTTGACCGCAATGCCCGGGTGCAGCTGGGCCCAGCGCGGCAAGGCGGCGCGGGCCGCGCGGTCCAGGTCGGGGAAGGTGGCGACCGTGATCGTCACGGACTGCGCGGTGCCCGCGCCGCACAGCGTGGCGAGGGTCAGCGCAAGCAATACCTTCAGCGGGGATGGCACGGGCGGTTTCAGGCAATGAGGTGAAGGGGACCCCGCGCTGCCGTGGGCGGCGCGGGCAGGCTGGGTGCTGAATGCGGGCGGGGCACCGTGCAGGGCGCGGCGCCCCCGCCGTCAGAACCGAAGGTTAGCCTTGAGGCCGAAGGTGCGCGGCGGGTTGTAGAACGAGGTCCAGGTGCTGCCCGTCACCCACGAGACGTCGGTCTTCACCTTCTCGTCGCCGGCGTTCACGACGAAGGCCTCCACGCCCCACTTGCCCTTGGGCTCCTCGTAGCGCAGGCTCAGGTCCACGGTGCCGTAGGCGTCCTGCTGGCGGGCGTCCGGGTACTTGCGCGCGGCGGCCGGGGCGTTGGCGCCCAGGCGGTCGAACTGGCTCAGGTTCGTCTTGCTCTGGTAGTGCAGCTGCACCCGCGGTGTCAGCTTGCCGCCGCCGGCCAGGCCGATGTCGTGCTCGTAGGCGATGGTGGTCGAGAACCTGGGCGCGTGCGGCAGGCTGTTGCCCTTGAGGTTGATGGCGTTGGCGGCCACACCGCAATCGAGCAGCGAGGAATCGCAGGTGAGGAAGTCGTCGAACTTGGCGTCCAGGAACGACACGTTGCCCACCAGCCGGTCGGTGCGCGTGAGGCGCCAGCTCCATTCGGCCTCGATGCCCTGGATCGTGGCGCGCGCGGCGTTGCTGGTCACCAACTGCTGCTGGCGCGCGGTGCCGGTGCCGGTGTACTCGATCGAGGAGACCTGCATGTCCTTGTACTTCATCACGAAGGCGTCGAGGTTCAGTGCCAGCGTGCGGTTGAACAGCTCGGTCTTCAGGCCCACCTCGTAGTTGGTCAGGAACTCGGGCTTGTGGCGGCGGCCGCCGTCCGAGAGGCCGCCGGACTTGAAGCCGGTGGTCACGGTGCCGTAGGCCAGCAGGTCGCGGCTGGGCTTGTATTCCACGCGGGCCAGGTAGGTGGTGGCGTTGTCCTTGGCCACGCCGTCGTTGGCGCCGCCGCCGGGCCAGGTGCCGGGGGCGTATTCGCTGGCGCAGGTGACCGGGTTCACCGCGCCGCCCGGGCCGATGAGGCGGCCACCGGTGGCCAGCGTGGCGCCGAACTGCGGGCACACCCAGTTGCGGCCGCCCTTGTCTTCCTTCTTCTCGCGGGTGTAGCGGGCGCCGGCGGTGAGCGAGAGTTCCTTGCTGATCGAGAACGTGCCCTGGCCGAATACCGCGTTCGAATCCAGCGTGCGCTTGGGCTGGATGAAGGACATGGCCCAGGCCGTGTCTTTCGGCAGCTTGGGCACCACGACGATCGGGCCCGAGCCGGCGGGGGTGCCGATGTCGGAGATGTCGATGTCGAAGCGGATCTTGTTGTCCTCGTGGATCGAGAACAGGCCGGCGATCCACTGGAATGCGCCCGCGCCGGTGGACTTGAGGTTCAGCTCATGGGTGTAGTTGTCGAAGCGCGACCACTCGGTGCGGTGCTCCTGCTTGAAGCCGGGCTGGGTGCCGGCGTCGTTGTCGCTGGCGTTCTTGCGCGCCATCTGCGAGAGGCTGCCGATGTAGCTGAGCTCCATGGCCGGGCTCAGCGTCCAGTCGACCCGTGTGCGCAGCGTGGTGTTGTCCTGGTTCAGCACCCCTGGGGTGTCGACCAGCGCGGAGTTCCACTTCTGGCCCGCGCGCGGCGTCTGCATCAGCGAGACGTTGCCGGAGCCGGTGTCGCGGTAGTACTCGATCGCGGTGGTGGTGGTGAGGTCCGGCGTGATCTGCCACAGCAGCGTGGCGCGCACGCCCTGCTGGTCGGTGGCGCCGTACTTGCGCGCGCCGGGCTGCACGTTCGAGCGCGGCTGGAACTCGACCCAGCCCTCCTGGCGCTCGCTGATGGCGGCAATGCGCAGCGCGGCCTGCTCGCCCAGCGGCAGGTTCATCGCGGCCTGCAGTCCCACGCGGTGGCGGTCGCCGAACACCATGCTGGCGTAGCCGCTCGCATCACCCAGCTTGGGCTTGGCGGTGACCAGGTTCACCGAGCCCGCGGTGGCATTGCGGCCGAACAGCGTGCCCTGCGGGCCGCGCGCCACTTCCACGCTGGCCAGGTCGTACATCAGCACCGTGGCGCCCTGCGGCCGCGGCGAGTACACCCCGTCCACATGGAAGGCCACCGCCGGGTCGCCCAGCTCGGTGTGGTTGGTGGAGCCCACGCCACGCAGGAAGACGTGCACGCCGCCGGAATCGCCATGCTGCTCGACCGAGAGGTTGGGCACCAGGGTCTGCAACGAACTCAGGTCCTTGACCTGGGCCTTGTCGAGATCAGCCTTCGAGAAGGCGCTCACCGCCAGCGGCGTGTCCTGCACGGTGGTCAGGCGCTTGGTGGCGGTGACGGTGATGCGCTGGGTGGCATCGCCGTCCTTGTCGCCTTCCTTGGGTTTGTCCTGCGCGACGGCGGCCATGCTGGCCAGCAGCATCAGCACGGCGGCCGGGATCATGCCGGGGGCCACTCGGTTCATCATCACCTTGTCTCCTTGGTTGTTCAGCGGCGCGCTCTTCGAAGGCTGGCGCGCACGGGTGTCTGGGGAGCTGCGTCGACAACACGCTGGCAGCCATAAGGTGTTTGACAGCGCTGTCATGTCGGCATCGGCATGTTGACTGCGCTGTCAAGCGGTGTCAATCGCCGTGGCGGACAACCTGGCTCAGGACAAACCCGCCCTGCCCGTCGCGGCTCAGCGGCGCGGCGGGGCGGTCGAGCCGCGCTGCACCAGCGCGTGCGGCAACACTGGTTCGGCCGCGTCGACGGGCAGGCCGGTGGCCTCGCCGCCAGCCCCCGCCCCTGCCCCGGGCAGGGCGGCCGGCACCGGCTTGCTGGTGCGCGAGACCAGCAGGTCCACCGCGGCCACGGCCATCTCGGCCAGCGGCTGGCGCACCGTGGTCAGTTGCGGCCACACGAGGCTGGCCCACTGCGAATCGTCGAACCCGGCCACCGACAGATCGGCCGGCACGCTCAGGCCCCGGCGCTGCGCGGCCACCACCGCCCCCATGGCCATGTCGTCGTTGCTGGCGAAGATGGCCGTGGGTGGCACCGGCAGGGCCAGCAGCCGGTCGCAGCCCTCCAGCCCGCTGCGGAAGCGGAAGTCGCCCTCGACCACCAGCGTCGGGTCCTCCGTCAGCCCGTGCACCGACAGCGCGGCGCGGTAGCCCGCCAGCCGACGCGGCGTGGCGGCCTGCGCCGGATCGCCGCTGATGAAGCCGATGCGGCGGTGGCCCAGGCCGATGAGATAACTGGTCATCTCCTGCGCGGCGCGGAAATCGTCCATCGACACGCGGGCCAGCGCCGGGCCGGCGCTGCCGGGGGAGATCAGCACGCAGGGCATGTGCGCGGCGGCCAGCGTGCGCAGCACCTGCGGGTTGTCGCACACCGGGGGCGCGAGGATCATGCCGTCGGGCCGCAGCGCCGAGATCATGTGGTTGAGCTGGGGCTCCACGTCGACCGCGCCGTCTTCCAGCGATTCGACGACCAGGTGGTAGCCCAGCTCGCGGCAGCGCCCGGTGGCGCCACGCTGCACCCCCGCGACGAAGGCCGCGCTCGAGGCGTAGTACAGCAGGCCCAGCAGGTAGGAGCGTGAGCGCGCCAGGCTGCGCGCATACACATTGGGCCGGTAGTTCAGCTCCGCCACCGCGGCCATCACGCGCTCGCGCATCTGCGGCTGCACGTTCGGCTCGTCGTTGAGCACCCGCGAGACGGTCTTCATCGACACGCCGGCGCGCTGGGCCACGTCGGTGATCGTCGGGGCGGAGGAACGTTGAATCACACGAAGGGTCGCCGCGGGCGCTGACGCTGGGGGCCGAGGGTGGGCAATGGGGCGCAACTGTGCCACAGCGCGCCACGCCGGGCACGGGCGGGCCGGCCAGCACGGACAATCGCGCGATGGCCCTGCTCACCCTGACCCAAGCCCAGCTCGCCTTCGGCCATGTGCCCTTGCTCGACCATGCGGCGTTTGCGCTCGAACCCGCCGAGCGCATTGCGCTGATCGGCCGCAACGGCACCGGCAAGTCCTCGCTGCTGAAGGTGCTGGCCGGCCTGGAGCGACTGGACGACGGCAGCCTGCAACTGCAGCAGGGGCTCACCCGCTTCTACGTGCCCCAGGAGCCGCAGTTCACGGCCGGCGCCACCGTGTTCGAGGCCGTGAGCGAAGGCGTGGCCGAGGTGAAGGCCCTGCGCGCCCGCTTCGAGGCGCACGCGCCGGGCGAAGACCTCGACGCGCTGCAGACCCGCATCGAGGCACTGGACGGCTGGACCTGGGAGCAGCGCGTGGACGAAGCGCTGCAGCGCCTGCAGCTCGACGCCACGGCGCCGATCGACACGCTCTCCGGCGGCACGAAGAAGCGCGTGGCGCTGGCCCAGGCGCTGGTGGCGCGGCCGGCGGTGCTGCTGCTGGACGAGCCGACCAACCACCTGGACCTCGATGCGATCGAGTGGTTGCAGGAACTGCTGGTGGGCTGGCGCGGCGCGCTGATCGTCGTCTCGCACGACCGCGCCTTCATCGATGCGGTGGCCACCCGCATCGTCGAACTCGATCGCGGCGTGCTGCGCAGCTACCCCGGCAACTTCAGCGCGTACGAAGAGAGCAAGCAGCGTGAGCTCGAGGCCGAGGCCCTGGCCACGGCCCGCGCCGACAAGCTGCTCGCGGCCGAGGAGGTGTGGGTGCGCAAGGGCGTGGAGGCACGCCGCACCCGCAGCGTGGGCCGCGTGGCCCGGCTCAAGCGCCTGCGAGAGCAGCGCCGCGCGCGGCGCGAACAGCTCGGCCAGGTGCGGCTCGAGATCGACGCCGGCCTGCCCAGCGGCAAGATCGTGGCCGAACTGCAGGACGTGAGCCTGCGCTACCCCGGCGCCGACGGTAGCACCGGCCGCGTGATCGTCGACCATTTCACGGCCACCATCCTGCGCGGCGACAAGATCGGCCTGGTCGGACCCAACGGCGCCGGCAAGACCAGTCTGCTGCGCTTGATCCTCGGCGAGCAGGCCCCCACCAGCGGCACGGTGCGCCGTGGCACCCAGCTGCAGGTGGCCTACTTCGACCAGATGCGCGGCGGGCTGGACCTGGATGCCACGCTGGCGCACACCATCAGCCCGGGCAGCGAGTGGATCGAGTTCGGTGGCAACCGCAAGCACGTGATGAGCTACCTGGGCGATTTCCTGTTCGCGCCCGAGCGCGCGAACTCGCCGGTGCGCACGCTGTCCGGCGGCGAGCGCAACCGCCTGCTGCTGGCACGGCTGTTCGCGCTGCCGGCCAACGTGCTGGTGCTCGACGAACCCACCAACGACCTGGACATCGACACGCTGGAGCTGCTGGAGGAGCTGCTGCAAACCTACACCGGCACCGTGTTCCTGGTGAGCCACGACCGGCGCTTCCTGGACAACGTGGTGACCAGCCTGATCGCCTGGGACGGCGACCTGAAACCGGGCCTGTGGCGCGAATACGAGGGCGGCATCGACGACTGGCGGCTGCAGCGCGAGCGCAGCCGTGCCGCCGCGGGGGCGCGACCCGACGCCCCCGCCCCGGCGCCAGCGGCCGCGCCGCGCAGCGCGGCCCCGAAGGCGCGCACCAAGCTCAGCTACAAGGACCAGCGGGAGCTGGACGAACTGCCGCAGCGCATCGAGGCGCTGGAGGCCGAGCAGAAGACGATCGGCGAGCGCCTGGCCGGCACCACGCTGTACCTGGAGGCGCCCCAGCAGGTGGCCGCTCTGCAGGCACGTTACGCCGAGATCGAAGACACGCTGATGCTCGCGCTCGAACGCTGGGAGGCCCTGGCCGCACAGGCCTCGCGTGGCGCCTGAGCCCATCGCTCCCGCAGGGCAGCGCCCTGCCGTGCGGGGCGAACGCGGCGCCGCGAGCGGCTGCGGGGTGTGACGGAATCCGCGTGAGAAATGCGCTGTCACCCAGGCGCCAGGGTTCGGGAGCAGGCGCCGCGAGACATCCCGGTGACAAACTCTCACATCCCCTGATCAAGGGGGCCCCACAGCGTCACCAGGAGACCCTAGATGCCGATCCCGTTTCGCCGCCGCGAGTGCCTGACCGGGCTGGGCGCCTTGGCCGCCAGCACGAGCCTGCCTGCACTGGCCCAGGCCCAGACCGGCGACATCGTCATCGGCCAGAGCGCCCACCTCAGCGGGCCGCTGGCCGCGCTGATGAAGGGGCCGCTGCGGGGGCAGCAGCTCGCGCTGGACGAGTTCAACAAGCGCGGCGCCGTGCAGGGCCGGCGGGTGAAGCTGCTCACGCTGGATGACGCTTACGACCCCAAGCGCTGTGTCGAGAACGTCAACACGCTGATCGAGAAGGAAAAGGTCACCGCGCTGTTCGGCCTGGCCAGCACGGCCAACGTGGCCGCGGTGCTGCCCATGCTGGCCGAGAAGAAGGTGCCGCTGGTGGGCGTGTACACCGGCGCGCCGGCCCTGCGCGCGCGCCACCACCCGTATTTCTTCACCATGATGGCCAGTTACCGCGACGAGGTGGTGCAGATGGTGAAGAACCTGGCCACCGTGGGCCGCACCAAGCTCGCGCTGGCGTACCACAACAGCCCGTTCGGCCAGTTGATGCTGCCGGTGGTGGAAGAGGTCTGCAAGGAACTCGGCTCCACGCTGGTGGCCAAGGCGCCGCTGGACATCCCGGGCAACGAATCGGTGGCCGTGGCGCAGGCCCTGGCGGGCGCCAACCCGCAGGCCGTGATCTTCATGGCCTTCGGTCCGGCGCTGATTCCGTTCGTCAAGGCCACGCGGGCCCACCTGGGGGTGCCGCTGTATGCGCTGTCGATCTCCAACTCGCGTCAGCTGATCGACGCACTGGGCGACGAAGCGCGCGGCCTGGCCTTCACGCTGATCGTGCCCTACGTGCTGCGGGCCACGACCACGCTCACGCGCGAGTTCACCGCGGCGGCCGAGAAGGCCAAGGTACCGCCCGACTTCGACCACTTCTTCGGCTACCTGAACATGCGCGTGGTGCTCGAGATGATCAAGCGCGCCGGCAAGGCCGTGACCTCGCAGTCGCTGGTCAGCACGATCGAGGGTCTGGGCAAGGTCGACTTCGGCGGCTACACCCTGAACTTCGGGCCGCAGAACCACCATGGCTCCACCTTCGCCGACCTGCTGATCATCGGCCCGGGCGGGCGCTACATCCACTGACCGGAATCCACCTGCGCGGCCGGCCCTGTGCCGGGCCCGGCCGCGCGCTGGCTGCCATGTCCAACACTCACGGCACCGCCGTGGCAATGGGAGAACCTCGATGTCGAACCTGATTCGTCGCCGCGAAACCCTGACCGGGCTGGGGGCCCTGCTGGCGGGTGCCTGGGCACCCGGGCAGGCCCTGGCCCAGACCGGGGACATCGTCATCGGCCAGAGCGCGCACCTCACGGGCCCGCTGGCGCCCAGCTTCAAGCCGGTGATCCGGGGCCAGCAACTGGCCATCGAGGAGTTCAACCGCAAGGGCGGCGCCGGCGGCCGGAAGGTGCGCCTGGTCACGCTGGACGATGCCTACGACCCCAAGCGCTGCGTCGAGAACGTGAACACGCTGATCGACAAGGAAGGTGCCACCGTGCTGTACGGCCTGGCCAGCACCGCCAACGTGGGCGCCGTGCTGCCGCTGCTGCTGGACAAGAAGGTGCCGTTGGTGGGTGTGTACACCGGCGCGCCGGCGCTGCGCGCGAAGCAGCACCCGTACTTCTTCACCACGATGGCCAGCTACCGCGACGAGATCGTGCAGATGGTCAAGAACCTGTCCACCGTGGGCCGCACCAAGATCGCGGTGGCGTACCACAACTCGCCCTTCGGCCAGCTGATGCTGCCGGTGGTGGAAGAGGTGTGCAAGGAAGCCGGCACCACGCTGGTGGCCAAGGCACCGCTGGACATCCCGGGCAACGAGTCGGTCAGCGTCGCCCAGACCCTGGCCGCGAGCACGCCGCAGGCCGTGATCTTCCTGGCCTTCGGGCCGGCACTGATCCCGTTCGTCAAGGCCACGCGGGCGCACCTGGGCGTGCCGCTGTATGCGCTGTCGATCTCCAATTCGCGCCAGCTGATCGAGGCGCTGGGCGAAGAATCACGCGGCCTGGCCTTCACCCGCGTGGTGCCCTATGCGCTGCGCGCGACCACGCAGCTCACCAAGGACTACGCGGCCGTGATGGAGAAGGCCAAGATCCCGATCGACTTCGACCACTTCTTCGGCTACTCGAACCTGCGCGTGCTGCTGGAGATGATCAAGCGCGCCGGCAAGGGTGTCACGCCGCAGAGCCTGGTCACCACGATCGAAGGCATGGGCAAGTTCGACATCGGCGGCTTCCCGCAGCAGTTCGGCCCGCAGAACCACCACGGCTCCACCTTCGTCGACCTGCTGATCGTGGGGCCCGGCGGGCGCTATATCCATTGACCGCCGCTGGCCGCACAGCGGCCGGCCCCTGCCGGGGGCCCCAGCCGGCGGCTGTCAGCGGTAGCCCACCCAGCCCTCGTTCGTGGCGGCCGGGTGCGTGCGGCTGACGATCAGCCCCGCCTGCAGGTACACCGCATTGAGCAGGCGCTGCGCACGGCCGCGGTCGATGCCCGGCCACTCGCAGATCTCGCGCAGGTTGCAGGTCTGGCGGCGCAGCCGCGTGATGCAGCGCGCCAGCACGGCCGGCAGGTCCAGCCCGTCGAAGCTGACGCCGGGCGCCACCCGGTAGGCCGCCTGGCCGGCGATCTCGGGCAGCAGCGCCTCGCGTGAGCCGCGCATCGCCATCGCCCACAGCAGCGGCGCCAGCGGCGCGTACAGTGCCGGGTTGCCCACCAGGGTGCTCTCGCGGTCGCCGGGCGCCCGCAAGGTGGCCTGCTCGACCTGCAGCACCTGGAACTCCGACAGCCGGCCACTGAGCAGCTTGTTCATCGGCACCGGGGCATGGGCGAGCTTCTGCGCCGGGAACATGGTCAACGTCACCACCTGCTCACCCCACTGCAGGTGGATGGCCAACGGTTGCGTGTGCCGGATGCCCGCCGCCAGCACCTCGAGCAGTTCGCTCTGCTGGCCATGCTGCTCGAAGCGTTGCAGGTCCTGCAGCAGCGAGGGGCTCAGCGAGGTCAGGCGCGAATTGGCCGCATCCGTGCCCTGCACGCGGTCGAGCTCGTCCAGATAGCGGCGGAACTCGCTGACGCGCATCAGGTCAGGCGCGCCCTGCGGCAAGGTGGAGCGAAACATGGGGGGTGTGGGGCGGTGGACGAAGATGGTACGGCGCGCGTCGGATACAGATGGTGACGTTACGTTTCAGACCCCCGGGGTCGGGGTGGGGAGCAGGCCCCGCCGGGCCCGGGAAAAGCTCTGCCAGAACCGTGTGTCCTGCGAACTGGCGAAGTTCAGCCGCATCAGCGTGCTGGGCCGGGGCACGGCATGGAACAGGCTGCCCGGCGCCACCAGCCAGCCCTCGGTGGCCAGGCGGGAGGCCAGCTGGTCGGTGTCCACCCCGGTGTCGATCCAGCCGAACAGGCCCTGCGGTGGCGCGAGGAACTCGCACCCGGCGTCCTCGGCCAGGCGGCGCACGCGCTGGCGGGCCGATTCCAGGCGCTCGATCACCCGCTCGGCATGGCGGCGCAACAGGCCCTGGTCCAGGCACCAGGCCACCGCCCGCTCCAGCAGCGCCGGCGTGGTCAGGGTCATCAGCAGCTTGGTGTCGACGAAACGTTCGGTCAGCGCCGGCGAGGCGGCCACGTAGCCCACGCGCCAGTTCGGCGCCAGGATCTTCGAGAAGCCCGAGACGTAGACCGTGCGCTGCAGCCCATCCAGCGCCGCCAGCCGCGGCGCATGCGGCGGCGCGAGCCAGGCGTAGGTGTCGTCCTCGACGATGGTGAGCTCATGCGCATCGGCCAGCTTCAGCACCTGGTGCGCGGTGGCCAGCGAGAGCATGTGGCCGGTCGGGTTGTGCAGCACCGACACGGTGGCGTACAGGCGCGGCCGGTGCTCGGCCAGCAGCGCCTGCATCACCGCCAGGTCCGGCCCCTGCGGGCCGCGTGGCACCGGCAGCAGCCGCATGCCCAGGCGCGTGAGGCGGGCGAACTCCACCGCCCAGCCGGGCTCGTCCACCAGCACGGCGTCGCCGGGCTGCAGCAGCGTGCGGGCGACGATGTCCAGCGCCTGGGTGGCGCCCAGCGTCGTGACGATCTGGCCACTGTCGGCCGGGATGCCGAGGTCGCCACCCAGCCGGCGCGCCAAGGCCTGGCGCAGCGACTCGTCGCCCGCCGGCTCGCCGTAGCTCAGCGCGTCGCCGGCTTGCGCCAGCGTTCGCCGCAGCGCACGCTCCAGCAGGCTGCGGTCCAGCCAGGGCTCGGGCAGGGTGCCCAGCCCGGGGCCGGCCTGGGGCCGCCGGTTCTGGAACATGCCCCGGATCAGCGCGGTGGCGTCCACCGGCGGCGGCAGCCCGGCCGGCCGGGCCGCGGGCGGGACGCCGGCGCGCACCGCCGGCACCTCGCGCACGAAGAAGCCGCGCTGGCGCCGGGCCTCCACCAGGCCCTGGGCCTGCAATTGGTCGTAGGCCGCCACCACCGTGCTCGGGCTCACGCCGTGCAGCCGCGCGCATTCGCGCACCGAAGGCAGCCGCGCACCGGCCGCCAGGCCGCGTTGCTGGATGCGTTCGGCAAACCGGCTCGCCAACTGCTCGCCGAGGCTCTGGCTGCGCTCGCGCGGCAGCAGGCGGGTTGCCAACTCGTGGGGTGCGTTCATGGTGGGTCGATCTGTACTGCCATCAACAGCAGTACAGAGGAAGAAACTGTATTGGCAAGTGTACTGCTGCTGTGCTGTTCCGCGACCTAGACTGCGCCGCATGAGCCGCCCCGCCATCCCCACGCCCCCCAGCCACGCCGCACTGCGCCGCGGCTGGCTCTTGGGTGCGCTGGGCGTGCTGGCGTTCGCCTTCACGATCCCGATGACGCGCCTGGCCGGCGGCGACGCGGCGGCACCGCAGCTCTCGCCGCTGTTCGTCGCCATCGCCCGGGCCGCGGTGGCCGGGCTGCTGGCCCTGGCCTGGGTGCGCCTCACCGGCGCAGCGCGGCCACAAGCCGCCCAGTGGCGTGTGCTGGCACTGGCCGCGCTGGGCGTGGTGTTCGGTTTTCCGCTGTGCATCGGCCTGGCGGTGCGCGAGGTGGAGGCCGCGCACGCGGCGGTGGTCACCGGCGTGCTGCCGCTGGCCACGGCGGCCATGGGCGCCTGGTGGCTGCGCCAGCGCGCGAGCGCCGCCTTCTGGGCCTGCGCGCTGCTGGGCACCGCGCTGGTGCTGGGCTTTGCGGCCTGGAAGGGCGGCAGCGCGCTGCACGCCGCCGATGCCTGGCTGCTGGCCGCGGTGCTGTTTGGTGGCTTCGGTTATGTGCAGTGCGCGCGCCTGTTCGGCGGCCACTGCGGCGAGCCGATGCCGCCCGCGGCCGTGATCTCCTGGGTGCTGGTGCTGGCGCTGCCCCTCACCCTGCCGGCCAGCGCGCTGCTGGTGGCGCTGGATTGGCCGGCGCACGGGGTGCAGCCCGCGGCCTGGGCCGGCTTCGCCTACGTGGCCGTGGTGTCGATGTGGCTCGGCTTCTTTCCCTGGTACCGCGGCCTGGCGCTGGGGGGCACCGTGAGGGTGAGCCAGGTGCAGCTGCTGCAGCCGTTTCTGTCCATGTGGCTGGCCGTGCCGGTGCTGGGCGAGCGGCTGGACCCTGTCACCGTGGGGTTTTCGCTCGCGGTGATGGCCACCGTGCTGCTGTCGCGGCGCATGCCGGTGCGTTGACGCCGTGCACCACCACCCTGTTCACATCCGGTCGCCCGGCGTTACGCTGGGCGCCCCCGCATCCCCTTGTCCATCCGGAGACCTGCCATGAGCTTGTGGCACCAGGCGCGCCGCAGCGCGCGATTGAACCCGTCGATCATCCGCGAGATCCTGAAGGTGACCGAGCAGCCCGGCATCCTGTCGATGGCTGGCGGCCTGCCCTCGGCCGACACCTTTCCGGTGGAAGCGGTGCGCGCGGCCTGCGACAAGGTGCTCACCGACGCCCCGCGTGAGGCGCTGCAGTACGCCGCCAGCGAAGGCTTCGGCCCGCTGCGCGATTGGGTGGCGCAGCGCCTGGGCGCCATGGGCCTGCGCGTGGGGCCCGACCAGGTGCTCATCACCACCGGTTCGCAGCAGGGCCTGGACCTGGTGGGCAAGGTGATGGTCGATGCCGGCGCGCCGGTGGCGGTGGAGACCCCGACCTACCTGGGTGCGCTGCAGGCCTTCAACCCCTACGAGCCGATCTACACCAGCCTGGCCAGCGACGGCGACGGCCCGCTGCCGGACGCGATCGAGGCCCTGCCCCACGATGCACCGGGCACCCGCTTCGCCTACCTGCTGCCGAACTTCCAGAACCCCACCGGCCGGGTGCTGGGCGAGGCACGCCGCGCTGCGCTGGTGCGTGCCGCCCAGGCCGCGCGGGTGCCGCTGGTGGAAGACAACCCCTATGGCGACCTCTGGTTCGACGAAGAACCGCCGGCACCGCTGGCCGCGCGCTGGCCCGAGGGCACGGTGTACCTGGGCTCGTTCTCGAAGGTGCTCTCGCCCGGTTTCCGCCTCGGCTACGTGGTGGCGCCGCACGAGCTGTGCCCCAAGCTGCTGCAGGCCAAGCAGGCGGCCGACCTGCACACCCCGGGCTTCAACCAGCGTGTCGTCTACGAAGTCATCCGCAACGGCTTCCTCGACCAGCACGTGCCCACGATCCGCGCGCGCTACCGCCGCCAGCGTGATGCGATGGCCGCCGCGCTGGCCCGCTACCTGCCCGAAGGCACCGAATGGCAGCAGCCGCAGGGCGGCATGTTCTTCTGGCTGCGCCTGCCCGCCGGCTGCGACGCAATGGCCCTGCTGCCCAAGGCGGTGGCCGCCGGCATCGCCTACGTGCCCGGCGCCGCGTTCTACGCCCACGCGCCGGATGCGCGCACGCTGCGTCTGTCGTTCGTGACACTGTCGCCGGAGGACATTGCCGACGGCGTCTCGGTGCTCGGCCGCGTGCTCGGCGAACACCTCGACGGCCTGCGCGAGGTGGCGCCATGATGGCCGGTGCACGCGACGCGGCCCGCGACGACCTGGCCGCCGCCGCGCGCACCGTGCACGCCGTGCTGCCGCCGACGCCGCAGTACCGCTGGCCGCTGCTGGAGGCGCAGGTGGCACCGCGGCCGGACGACGGCACCGAGCTCTGGCTCAAGCACGAGAACCACACGCCGGTGGGCGCCTTCAAGATCCGCGGCGGGCTGGTCTACTTCGAGCGCCTGCTGGCCAGCGGGGTGCGCCCGGTCGGCGTCGTGAGCGCCACGCGCGGCAACCACGGCCAGTCGATCGGGTTCGCGGCGCGCCGCCACGGCTTGGCCGCGCTGGTGGTGGTGCCGCGCGGCAACAGCCGCGAGAAGAACGCGGCGATGCGGGCGCTGGGGGTCGAGCTGGTCGAGCACGGCGACGACTTCCAGGCCGCGCGCGAACACGCGCAGGCGCTCGCCGCGCAGCGGGGCTGGCACATGGTGCCCTCGTTCCACCCCGACCTGGTGGCGGGCGTGGCCAGCTATGCGCTGGAGCTGTTCGACGCCCAGCCGAGGCTGGACGCGGTGTACGTGCCCATCGGCCTGGGCTCCGGGGCCTGCGGGCTGATCGCCGCGCGCGACGCCCTGGGCCTGGCCACCGAGGTCATCGGCGTGGTCAGCACGGGTGCACCGGCCTACGCGCTGTCGCTCGCACAGGGCGCGCCGGTATCGCACGCGGTGACCACCGTGCTCGCCGACGGCATGGCCTGCCGCACCCCCGAGCCGCAGGCACTGGCGATCCTGGCGCAAGGCCTGGCGCGCGTGGTGCAGGTCAGCGACGACGAGGTCGCCGGCGCGATGCGGCGGCTCTACGAGTGCACCCACCAGGTGGCCGAGGGTGCCGGCGCCGCGGCGCTGGCCGCCGCGCTGCAGGAGGCGCCGCGCCTGGCTGGCCGCCGCACGGCACTGGTGCTCAGCGGCGGCAACGTCGATCGCCAGGTCTACGCTCAGGTGCTGGCCGACCGGCAGGACGCGCCCTTCACATCGTAGGAACGAGCATGTCGACCCACCGCTTCTCGCAACTGGACGTCTTCACCACGCAGCCGCTGCGCGGCAACCCGCTCGCGGTGGTGCACGACGCGGCCGGCCTCACCGAAGCCCAGATGGCCGCGTTCGCACGCTGGACCAACCTGTCGGAAACCACCTTCCTGCTGCCGCCCACCGAGCCAGGCGCCGACTACCACGTGCGCATCTTCACCCCCGGTGGTGAACTGCCGTTTGCCGGCCATCCCACGCTGGGCAGCTGCCACGCCTGGCTGGCCGCAGGCGGCCAGCCGCGCACCGCCGGCGAAGTGGTGCAGCAATGCGGCGTGGGCCTGGTGCGCATCCGCCGCGATGGTGCGCGCCTGGCCTTTGCCGCGCCGCCGCTGCGCCGCAGCGGGCCGGCGGGCGCCGAGGAACGGGCCCAGGTGCTGGCTTCGCTGAAGCTGCGCGACGAGCAGTTGCTGCGCCTGCAGTGGGTGGACAACGGCCCGGGCTGGCTGGCCGCGCTGCTGCCCGATGCCGCCACGGTGCTGGCGCTGCAGCCGGACTTCGCGGCGATGCGCGGGCTCAAGCTGGGCGTGGTGGGCGCGCACCCGGCCGGCAGCGCATGCCAGTGGGAGGTGCGGGCCTTCGTGCCCTCGCTGGGGGTTCCGGAAGACCCGGTGACCGGCAGCCTCAACGCGGGGCTGGCGCAATGGCTCATCGGCGAGGGCCTGGCGCCACCCGGCTACGTCGCGGCCCAGGGCACTGCGCTCGGCCGCGCCGGCCGTGTGCATGTGCAGGCCGAAGGCGCCACCACCTGGATCGGCGGCGATGTGACCCCGGTGGTGCAGGGGCAGGTGACGCTGTGACGACCGAGGTCGACCACCTCGTCGTCGTGGCCGACTCGCTGGCGCAGGGCGTGGCCTGGTGCGAGCAGACGCTGGGCGCGACCCCCGGGCCGGGTGGACGTCATGCCTTGATGGGCACACACAACCGCCTGCTGTCGCTGGCCAATGACGCGTATCCTGGCAGTTACCTCGAGATCATCACCATCGATCCCGAGGCCCCACCCCCGGCACGCGCGCGCTGGTTCGGCATGGACCACCCCGCGCTGCAGGCGGCCGTGCGCGAGACCCCTCGCCTGGTGCACCTGGTGGCCCGCTGCCGCCCGATCGAACCCCTGCGCGATGCGCTGTTCGCGCTGGGCACCGACCCCGGACCGCCGATCGCCGCCGAACGCGACACGCCCCAGGGCCGGCTGACCTGGCGCCTCCTGGTGCGTGAGGACGGCGCGATCGCCTGCAACGGCGCATTGCCCACGCTCATCGAATGGGGCGCGCGCCATCCCGCCGACGACATGCCGCCTTCGGGCGTGACACTGGGCGCCGTCACGCTGGGCGGGTTGCCGGCGCCGGTGCACCGCTTGCTGCGCTTGCGCGGCGTGGCCGCGGCCGACCTGCCCGGCCTGAGCGTGCGCCTGCACACCCCCCGCGGCCCCCTCACCCTGACGAGCCCGCCATGACCGAAGCACTGTTCCGCGACGACGCCCGGCTGCAGCACTGCGAGGCCCGCATCACCGCCCTCGAAGCGCGGGGCGTGCAGCTCGACCGCACCGTGTTCTACCCGCAAGGGGGTGGCCAGGCGGGTGACGTTGGCCTGCTGCGCCAGGCCGACGGCCGCGAACTGGCCATTGTCGACACCCGCAAGGGGGTCGATCCCGGCACCATCGTGCACCTGCCGGCCGAAGGGGCCGACCTGGCCGGCTGGGCGGTGGGCGACACCGTCACGGCCCGCATCGACTGGCGGCGGCGCCATCGCCACATGCGCTTTCACACCGCGACGCACCTGCTGTGCGCGCTGGTGCCGCACCCGGTGGACGGCTGCTCGATCACGGTTGATTACGCGCGGCTGGACTTCCACATGACCGAGCCGCTGGACAAGGACGTGCTCAACGCCGGCCTCGCGCGCCTGGTGGCCGAAGCCCACGCCGTGGAGCACCGCTGGATCAGCGAGGCCGAGCTCGATGCCAAGCCGGGCCTGGTGCGCAGCATGAGCGTGCAGCCCCCGCGCGGCCAGGGCCGGGTGCGCGTGATCGCCATCGAGGGTGTCGACCTGCAACCCTGCGGAGGCACCCACGTGGCCAACACCACCGAGATCGGCGCCGTGGTCGTCACCAAGATCGAGAAGAAGTCCGCCCGGACGCGCCGGGTCGTGCTCGGCTTCGCCACGCCGGACTGATCGGCCCAGAAAAAAGCCCCGCACGGCGGGGCTTCGTGCTGGCCGGGGCAGCGCTCAGTTGCTGTACTTCTCGGCGCGGAAGTCGTCGTGGCAGGCCTTGCAGCTGCCGCCGACGGCACCGACCGCGGCCTTGATCGCATCCAGGTTGCCCGCCTTGGCGGCAGCCTCGAGCTTGGCCACTTCGCCGGCCATCTTCTCGGCCGCGTCCTTGAACTTGGCCTGCTCCTTCCAGATCTCGGGCTTGGCGCGATTGGGGGCGCCCTTGTCGGTGCCCTCGCCGAAGGCGGTGAAAGGCAAGCGCGACAGCGTGGCGACGACATGCGCGTTGTCGGCCGCCACCTTGGCGTCGAACGGCACCTTGCCCTGCGCCATGGCAGCGACACGGCCGAAGTGGTTGGCCATCACCGTCAGGCTGCTTTGACGGTACTTGATGGCGTCCTCAGGCTTCTGGAACTGGGCGGCGGCGGGCAGGCTGGCCAGCGCCGCAAGGGCTGCGGCCGTGGCCACGAGCAGTCGGTTCATGCGGATCCTCCGGGCTTGAAAGTCTGGGCGGCGCGCGGGCGGATTGCCCAGAGCGCCGGCCAGTGTACGGGGCAGGCGATTGCCTTATTCCATGCAGGTGCACCGGCCGGCCGTGCCGACGCCCGGCGCCGCGCTGACCGAAACAACACGGTTTCCTGACGACACCGCATGGCCTCGCATCCCACACTGCCGGCCACTTCAGGAGGCACAACCATGAACCCCGACAAATCTCCCACCACCACCGCACTGGCCGCCGCCGCATTGACGGCCGCACTGCTGGCGCCCGGCACCGCCGCGGCCGGCATCGTGTTCAGCAATGGCGGCCCCGATTTCAGCGGTGCCCTCGTCAGCGACGAGGACATGCCCGCGCAAGGCGCCGACCTGTTCGCCGTGCCGGGCAATGCCAACGACGTGCCCATCGTGACCCGGCTGCGCTTCTGGGGCAGCTATCGCGGCGGGCCGCTGCCGGCAAGCGACGACTTCCGCTTCACGCTGAGCGCGCACACCAACATCTCCCAGCTGCTGCTCGACCACCACTTCGCCGCCGGCACGGTGCAGCGCAGCGTGGCGCCAGTGGGCCACTGGACCCACGTCAATGCGCTGGGCCAGGCCGAACTCGTGCCGGTGTACGCCTACGAGGCCCCGTTGGCGTTTGCACTGGTGCCCAACCTGCAGTACTACGCATCGATCAGCAACAACACCGCCGGCGACGCGGCCGATTGGCTGTGGGCCCTGTCCGGCAGCGGTGACGGCGCCTCGCTCTGGCGGCACCACCAGGCCTGGTGGACCGACCAGCAGAGCGACTTTGCCTTCGAGTTGCTTGGCCCCGGTGGCGCGCCGGCGCCGGTCAGCGAGCCGGCCGGCCTCTGGCTGGCGGCCTTGGCGGCCCTGGGCCTGGCGAGCCGCCGCATCCGGCCGCAACAGCTTCCCAACCCGTCCCGGAAAGGACACCCCTCGATGAAAACGAACCGACTGAAATCCTGCTTCGCGGCCCTGCTGGCCGCCACCACGCTGGCGGCAGCGCCCACGGCATCGCAGGCCCTGCCCGCGGTGCAACGCCATGGCCTGGAACTGCCGGCGGTGCAGGCTGGCTGGGTGGGCGCGCTGGTGCTGCAGTTGCGAGACACCTTCGGTCTGCGCTGAGCCACGGCCGCGCGCCGGGCGCGCGGCGGGGTGTGGGGGGGCCACCTGCGCCCGGGGGCGTCATCGGCTATCGTCAGCGCCTGCCTGCGTCCAGCCCGAGGAACCACCCCATGACCCCCACCGGCAGCCCTGCTGAACTTCGCCCCGTCCGCGTCTGGGACCTGCCCACGCGCTGCTTCCACTGGCTGCTGGCCCTGGCCGTCATCGGCCTGGTGGTCACCGGCAAGGTGGGCGGCAATGCCCTGGTGTGGCACATGCGCCTGGGCCTGCTGGTGCTGGCGCTGCTGGCGTTCCGCCTGGTGTGGGGCGTCATTGGCGGGCGCTGGTCGCGCTTCACCAGCTTCGTGCGCTCGCCGGCCACCGTGCTGCGCTACCTGCGCGGCGAGCACCGCGCAGACGACCACTTCGAGGTCGGCCACAACCCGCTGGGCAGCCTCTCGGTGCTGGCCATGCTGGGGCTGCTGCTGGCACAGGTGGGCACCGGCCTGCTCGCCGACGACGAGATCGCCACCACCGGGCCCCTGAACCGCTTCGTCGACACCGCCACCGGGCTGCAGGCCACGGCCTGGCACAAGGGCCCGGGGCAGGCGATCCTGCTGGTGCTGGTGGGCCTGCACCTGGCCGCGATCGTGTTCTACCGGCTGCGCGGCAGCAACCTCGTGGCGCCCATGCTGGGGGGCGACAAGCTGCTGCCCTCCACCGTGCCCCCCACCACCGACACGCTTCGCACCCGCGCGCTGGCCCTGGTGCTGGTGCTGCTGTGCGCAGCACTGTCGGTGTGGATCGGCCGCCTCGGCGGTTAGACTGGCGGCGCTGCCTGCCCGCCTGATCCCGGCCCGCCCACCCGATGTCCTCGCCCGCCATTCGCCTGCAGGTGCCCGACACCCCGGCGCTGCTGGATCGCACACGCGAGATCTTCCGCGAGTACGCACAGGGCCTGGGCGTCGACCTCTGCTTCCAGAACTTCGAGCAGGAACTCGCCGGCCTGCCGGGCGACTATGCCGCGCCGCAGGGCGCGCTGCTGCTGGCGTTTGTGGACGATGAACTCGCCGGCTGTGGCGCCTTGCGCCCCCTGCCCGACGCCGACTACGCCAACGCCTGCGAAATGAAGCGCCTGTACGTGCGGCGCGCATTCCGCCGCTTCGGCCTGGGCCGCGTGCTGGCGCAGGCCCTGATGGACCGCGCCACCGAGGCCGGCTATTCGGCGATGCTGCTGGACACGCTGGACGACATGGAAGCCGCGCGCGGCCTGTACGAATCACTCGGCTTCGAGGAGATTCCGCCCTACTACTTCAACCCGGTTCCCGGCGCGCACTACCTGAAGGTGGCGCTGGGCTGACCGCGAAAGGCCCGCATGAACCCGTTTCGCCAACTGCTGAAGTCCGCCGGCAACCAGCCGCCGCTGGGCACCTGGGTGATGTCGGCCAGCGCGCTGGTGGCCGAGGCCATCGGCCATGCAGGCTTCGACTGGGGCCTGATCGACATGGAACACACGCCGCTGGAAATGACCGGCGTGATGCAGATGCTGCAGGCCGTGGGCAACACCCGCATGGTGCCGGTGGTGCGGGTGCCGTGGAACGATGCCGTCATGGTCAAGCGCGTGCTCGACGCCGGTGCCACCACGGTGATGTTCCCGTTCGTGCAGGACGCCGAAGAAGCGCGTCGGGCGGTGGCCGCCACGCGCTTCCCGCCCGAAGGCGTGCGTGGCATGGCCGGCTTCAGCCGCGGCTCGCGATACGGCACCACGCCGAACTACCTGCAGACGGCCAACAAGCACATTGGCGTGATCGTCCAGATCGAAACCGAGCAGGCCATCGACCGCCTCGAGTCGATCGCCGCCGTGCCGGGGGTCGATGCGCTGTTCGTCGGCCCGGCCGACCTGTCCGGCAGCATCGGGGTGCCAGGCCAGCTGATGCATGCCTCGGTGCTGGCGCTGGTGGCCGAAGCGGTGCGCCGCGCCAAGGCGGTGGGCACACCGATCGGCACGCTGGCACTCACCCACGACGCGGCTGCCACCTATCGTGCAATGGCCTTCGACTACCTCGCCGTGGCCGCCGACCTGAGCCTGATGATGCAAGGCGCCACCGCCACGCTGAAGGCCCTGCGCACCCAGGGCGGCAATCACCACGTGCACACGCTCAGTGGCGGCACGCGCACCGACGGATCGGCCTGAACCCCGATGCTCATCCTCGACGGCCAGGCGTTGCAGGCACTGCCGGTGCCGCCCTCGGCGCTGGGCGAATCGCCGTTCTGGCACCCCGACGAGCAGCGCCTGTACTGGGTGGACATTCCTGGCCGGCGCCTGAACGCGTTCGAGCCCCGCAGCCGCCAGCACGACCAATGGGCCTTCGAGGCCGAGCCGGGCAGTTGCGCGCCGCTGCAAGGCGGCGGTTTGCTGATCGCCATGCGCGACGGCCTCTGGCGCTTCGACCCGGTCTCCGGCGTGCGCAGCCGCCTTGCGCCACCGCCCTACGACCCGAAGCACCAGCGCTTCAACGATGGCAAGGCAGATCCGCAAGGTCGCTTCTGGGTTGGCACCCTCGACGACCGGCGGCAGCCGGAGGCTGGGCTGTACCGATGGTCCGGCACGCGCTGCGATCGCGTGGTCGCAGACGCCACGGTGGGCAACGGCCTGGGCTTCAGCCCCGACGGACGAACGCTGTACTGGTCCGACACCAAGGCCCACCAGATCTATGCCTTCGACCTGGACGGCCATGACGGCAGCTTGAGCCGGCGTCGTGTGTTGCGGCGCTTCCCACCGCGCGCCCCGGACGAGCCGCTTGCGCATTACGGCGGCCGGCCCGACGGCGCGGCGGTCGACAGCGAGGGCGCGTACTGGTGTGCGATGTTCGAGGGCCAACGCCTGCTGAGGCTGTCGCCCGAAGGTGAGCTGCTGGCCGAGCTGCCGCTGCCTGTGCGCTGCCCGACGATGCCGTGTTTTGGCGGCGCCGACCTGAAGACGCTGTACATCACCACGGCCCGCGAGAAGCGCCCGGCCGATGAACTGGCCCAGCAACCTTGGGCCGGCTGCGTGCTGCAGCTGCAGGTGGCGGTGCCGGGCCTGCCGGTGAACTTTGCGCGCCTGTAGCGTGCGGGGCTGAAGGCCGGACAGGCCTCGCGCAGGCCACGCGTGGCGCCCCCTATCGGCCGGCAGGGGTTTCCACGTATACTCCTGCGGTTTGCCGAAACCGAGCGTAACCCACCATGTCCCAGCGGCCCACGACCTCAGCGGGCCAGCCCGGCAAGTCAGCCGGGCCAAGCCAGCGGGAGGGGTGGCACGACGAAGAAGATGAGGCGGCAAACGGGTCTTTCAAGAGGCTCTCCCGCGAGGAAGCAGCCGCATTGAGGGCCAAGGAGCCGCCGGTTTCACCCTGGCGGGTCGTCGTGGCGCAAGTCGCGGTCGGTGTGGTGGCTGCCCTGTTGGGCTGGTTGCTCACCGGGAGGAACGAGGTGGCGTGGTCGTTGCTGTATGGCGCGGCCACGGTGGTGGTGCCGGGGGCCTTGATGGCGCGTGGCATGACCAGTCGGCTTTCCAGCATGGCGCCCGGCACGTCCGCCGTCAGCTTCATGTTGTGGGAGTTTTTGAAAATCGGCGTTTCGGTGGTGATGCTCGTCGTCGCCAACCGGATCGTGCAGCCTCTGGTCTGGCCGGCCTTGCTGGTCGGGTTGGTGGTCTGCATCAAGGTGTACTGGGTGGCGCTGTTGTGGCGCCGCGCAAAGTAAAGACAAGACGGGACTGGAACTCAACACATGGCTGCCGAAGGTCACGCCCCGACCGCGGGTGAATACATCGTTCACCACCTCACGCACCTGCAGAACAAGAAGCAGACGGCAATCGTCGACTTCTCGGTGTTCAACCTCGATTCGATCTTCTTCTCGGTGCTGCTCGGCGTCGTGGGTTGCTTCTTCCTCTGGCGCGTCGCGCGCAGCGTGACCTCGGGTGTGCCCGGCCGCATGCAGGCCGCGGTGGAGTTCCTCGTCGAGATGGTCGATGGGCAGGCCAAGGGCATCGTGCACAACGCCAAGAGCCGCAAGCTGGTGGCTCCGCTGGCGCTGACGGTGTACTTCTGGATCTTCCTGATGAACGCGATGGACTTCCTGCCCGTCGATCTGCTGCCTGAAGCGGGCAAGCTCGTCGGGATCCACTACCTGCGCGTGGTGCCGACGGCCGACCTGTCGGTGACCATGGCGATGTCGCTGTCTGTGCTGATCATCTGCCTGGTCTACAACGTCAAGATCAAGGGCATCGGCGGCTGGGTGCACGAACTGTTCTCGGCGCCCTTCGGCGACAAGGTGTTCCTGTACCCGGTGAACTTCCTGATGCAGATCATCGAGTTCGTCGCCAAGACCGTTTCGCACGGCATGCGGCTGTTCGGCAACATGTATGCGGGCGAACTGATCTTCATGCTGATCGCGCTGATGGGCAGTGCCGTCGCGCTGTCGGGCACCGGCATTGCGCTGTTCATTGGCCACATCATCGCCGGCACCGTCTGGGCGATCTTCCACCTGCTGATCGTCTGGCTGCAGGCCTTCGTGTTCATGATGCTGACCCTCGTCTACGTGGGTCAGGCGCATGACGCCCACTGAGCCCCGGGGTCTTGCGCCGTTCGGGTTCATCTTTCGCTAGTCGTACCTCTCTCTTTCTCTCTACCTTCTCTAACTAGGAGTCATCATGGAAGTCATCAGCTTTGTCGCCCTCGCCGCCGGCCTGATCATCGGTCTGGGCGCTGTTGGTGCCTGTATCGGCATCGGCATCATGGGCAGCAAGTACCTCGAGTCGGCCGCCCGCCAGCCCGAGCTGATGGGTGAACTGCAGACCAAGATGTTCCTGCTGGCCGGCCTGATCGACGCGGCGTTCATCATCGGCACCGGTATCGCGCTGTGGTTCGCCACCGCCAACCCGTTCCTGGGCCAGATCGCCAATCTGCCGAAGTAATCACAGCCCGTGCGTGCCCCCAGTGGGCGCCGCGGAACCGGCTCCGCCGGGCCGCTGGCGTCGTGCCCCCCGCAGGGGGAGGCGGCGCAGCCGCTCCGGGGGTGGTCCAACCCACGTGATTGAGGCATCAAAGTGAGCATCAACGGTACCCTCATCGCCCAGATGATCGTGTTCCTGATCCTGGTCTGGTTCACGATGAAGTTCGTCTGGCCGCCGATCGTCGCCGCGCTGGACGAGCGCGCCGAGAAGATCAAGGCGGGTCTGTCCGCGGCCGACAAGGCCAAGGAAGACCTGAAGCAAGCCAACCAGAAGGTCGAGCAACAGCTGTCGGCCGCCCGCGACGACGCCGCCAAGCGTCTGGCCGATGCCGAGCGCCTGGCGCAGCAGATGGTCGAAGAGGCCAAGGGTCGCGCGTCCGAAGAGGGCGCCAAGATCATTGCCGCCGCCAAGGCCGAAGCCGAGCAGGAAGCCGTGAAGGCGCGTGAAGCGCTGCGCGAACAGGTCGCCGGTCTCGCCGTCAAGGGCGCCGAGGCGATCCTGCGCCGCGAAGTCAACGCCAGCGTGCATGCCGAGCTGTTGGGCCGCCTGAAGGCGGAACTCTGATCATGGCCGAGCTCGCCACCATCGCCCGTCCGTACGCCGAGGCCTTGTTCAAGGCAGCCGGCGCGCAAGCCGCAGGGCTGACCGAGCAACTGGCCACGCTGGGCCAGATTGCCGCGAACGACGAGCTGCGCCAGTTCGCCGACAACCCCAAGGTTGCCGCGCAGCAGGTGTTCTCGGTCGTCACGGCAGCCGCCAAGACGCCGCTCGACAGCCAGGTCAGCAACCTGCTGCAGGTCGTGATCGAGAACGGCCGCCTGGTCGCGCTGCCCGAGATCGCCGCGCAGTTCAAGGCCCTGGTCAATGCCCGCTCCGGCAGCTCGGACGCCATCGTCTACAGCGCGTTCCCGATCGACGGGGCGGCGCTGGCAGAAGTGGTCGCAACGCTGGAAAAGCGTTTCGCGCGCAAGCTCAATGCGCGTGTGGAGCTCGATCCCGAGCTGATCGGCGGCGTGCGCGTGGTGGTCGGCGATGAAGTGCTCGACACCTCGGTCAAGGCCCGTCTCGAACAAATGAAGGTCGCCCTGACGGCGTGATGCGTCTCGACGCCCATGTCCGTCGCAGGAGAAAGCTATGCAACTGAATCCCGCTGAGATTTCCGAACTGATCAAGAGCCGCATCGAGGGTCTTGGCGCTTCGTCCGACATCAAGAACCAGGGCACCGTGGTGTCCGTCACCGACGGCATCGTGCGTGTGCACGGCCTGTCGGACGTGATGGCCGGCGAAATGCTGGAGTTCCCCGTCACCGCCAGCGGCCAGCCGACCTACGGTCTGGCGCTGAACCTCGAGCGCGACTCGGTCGGCGCGGTGATCCTGGGCGAGTACGAGCACATCTCCGAAGGCGACACCGTCAAGTGCACGGGCCGCATCCTGGAAGTGCCGGTGGGCCCGGAGCTGATCGGCCGAGTCGTCAACGCGCTGGGTCAGCCGATCGACGGCAAGGGCCCGATCAACGCCAAGATGACCGACGTGATCGAGAAGGTCGCCCCGGGCGTGATCGCGCGCCAGTCGGTGAGCCAGCCGGTGCAGACCGGCCTGAAGTCGATCGACTCGATGGTGCCGATCGGCCGCGGCCAGCGTGAGCTGATCATCGGCGACCGCCAGACCGGCAAGACCGCGGTGGCGATCGACACGATCATCAACCAGAAGGGTCAGAACATGACCTGCGTCTACGTCGCGATCGGCCAGAAGGCTTCGTCGATCAAGAACGTGGTGCGCGCGCTCGAAGCCAACGGTGCGATGGACTACACCATCGTGGTGGCGGCCTCCGCCTCCGAATCGGCGGCGATGCAGTACGTGTCGGCCTACTCCGGCTGCACGATGGGCGAGTACTTCCGCGACCGCGGCCAGGACGCGCTGATCATCTATGACGACCTGTCCAAGCAGGCCGTCGCCTACCGCCAGGTCTCGCTGCTGCTGCGCCGCCCGCCGGGCCGCGAAGCCTTCCCCGGCGACGTGTTCTACCTGCACAGCCGCCTGCTCGAGCGTGCCGCCCGCGTGAACGCCGATTACGTCGAAAAGTTCACCAACGGCGCCGTGAAGGGCAAGACCGGTTCGCTCACCGCGCTGCCGATCATCGAGACGCAGGCTGGCGACGTGTCCGCCTTCGTGCCGACCAACGTGATCTCGATCACCGACGGCCAGATCTTCCTGGAAACCGCGCTGTTCAACGCCGGTATCCGCCCCGCCATCAACGCCGGTATCTCGGTGTCGCGCGTCGGTGGTGCCGCCCAGACCAAGCTCATCAAGGGCCTGTCCGGCGGTATCCGTACCGACCTGGCGCAGTACCGTGAACTGGCCGCGTTCGCGCAGTTTGCGTCGGACCTGGACGAAGCCACCCGCAAGCAGCTCGACCGCGGTGCCCGCGTGACCGAACTGCTGAAGCAGGCCCAGTACTCGCCGCTGCCGATCAGCCTGATGGGCGCGACGCTGTTCGCGGTGAACAAGGGCTTCATGGACGACGTGGATGTCAAGAAGATCCTGTCGTTCGAACACGGGCTGCACCAGCACCTGAAGTCGAGCCACGCCGCGCTGCTGGCCAAGCTCGAGAACGACAAGGCCATGGACAAGGCTGCGGAAGAAGAGCTGACCAACGCCATTGTCGCGTTCAAGAAGTCCTTCGCCTGACCCCGCACGCCTAGACAAGGAGCACCGTCATGGCGGTCGGTAAAGAGATACGCGGCAAGATCAAGAGCTTCGAGAACACGAAGAAGATCACCAAGGCCATGGAAATGGTCTCGGCCTCGAAGATGCGCAAGGCGCAGGACCGCATGCGTGCGGCCCGCCCCTACGCGGACAAGATCCGCAACATCACGGCCAACCTGTCGCAAGCCAACCCCGAGTACAAGTCGCCTTACATGCGCAAGGTGCTCGCGGGCCAGGGCGCCAAGGTGTCCGGCTTCATCGTCGTCACCACCGACAAGGGTCTGTGCGGCGGCCTGAACACCAACGTGCTGCGCGCGGTCACCAACAAGATGCGCGACCTGCAGACCGCTGGCTCCAGCGCCCAGGCGGTGGCCATCGGCAACAAGGGCTTCGGCTTCCTGAACCGGGTGGGCGCGAAGGTGGTCAGCCATGTCACGCAGCTGGGCGACCAGCCGCAGCTTGAAAAGCTGATCGGCCCGGTCAAGGTGATGCTCGATGCCTTCGTCGAGGGCAAGGTGGATGCGGTGTACCTCTGCTACACCAAGTTCATCAACACGATGAAGCAGGAGCCGATGGTCGAGCAGCTGCTGCCGCTGTCGGCCGAGCGCCTGCAGCAGACGGCGGCCGAAAAGGCCCAGTACGGCTGGGACTACATCTACGAGCCCGACGCGCCCAGCGTGATCGACGAACTGCTGACCCGCTATGTCGAGGCCCTGGTCTACCAGGCGGTGGCCGAGAACATGGCCTCCGAGCAATCGGCCCGCATGGTGGCGATGAAGGCCGCGACCGACAACGCCGGCAACCTGATCGCCGAACTGAAGCTGGTCTACAACAAGACCCGCCAGGCCGCGATCACGAAGGAACTGTCGGAAATCGTCGGCGGCGCCGCTGCCATCAGCGGTTGACCTCGTCGACCGCACGCAACGAATACTGTTTGAAGGATCCCAAAATGGCTAACACTCAAGCACAGGGCAAGATCGTTCAGTGCATCGGCGCCGTGGTGGACGTCGAATTCCCGCGCGACCAGATGCCGCGCGTGTACGACGCACTCAAGCTCGAAGGCTCCGCGCTGACGCTCGAAGTGCAGCAGCAGCTGGGCGACGGCGTGGTGCGCACCATTGCGCTGGGCTCGTCCGACGGCCTGCGCCGCGGCCTGATCGTCAGCAACACCGGCGCGGCCATCACCGTGCCGGTGGGCAAGGCCACGCTGGGCCGCATCATGGACGTGCTGGGCAACCCGATCGACGAGCGCGGCCCCGTCGACCAGGCGCTCACCGCCTCGATCCACCGCAAGGCCCCCACCTACGACGAGCTGAGCCCCTCGCAGGAACTGCTCGAGACCGGCATCAAGGTGATCGACCTGATCTGCCCGTTCGCCAAGGGCGGCAAGGTGGGTCTGTTCGGCGGCGCCGGCGTGGGCAAGACCGTGAACATGATGGAGCTCATCAACAACATCGCCAAGGCGCACTCGGGCCTGTCGGTGTTCGCCGGTGTGGGTGAGCGTACCCGCGAGGGCAACGACTTCTATCACGAGATGGCCGAATCGGGCGTCGTGAACCTCGAGAGCCTGGGCGATAGCAAGGTGTCCATGGTGTACGGCCAGATGAACGAGCCCCCGGGCAACCGCCTGCGCGTGGCCTTGACCGGCCTGACCATCGCCGAATCGTTCCGCGACGAAGGCCGTGACGTGCTGTTCTTCGTGGACAACATCTACCGCTACACGCTGGCCGGCACCGAAGTGTCCGCGCTGCTGGGCCGCATGCCTTCCGCGGTGGGCTACCAGCCCACGCTGGCCGAGGAAATGGGCCGCCTGCAGGAGCGGATCACGTCGACCAAGGTCGGCTCGATCACCTCGATCCAGGCCGTGTACGTGCCGGCGGACGACCTGACCGACCCGTCGCCCGCCACCACCTTCGCCCACCTGGACGCGACCGTGGTGCTGAGCCGCGACATCGCCGCGCTGGGCATCTACCCCGCGGTGGACCCGCTGGATTCCACCTCGCGCCAGGTCGACCCCAACGTCGTGGGCGAAGAGCACTACAACACCACCCGCGCGGTGCAGGGCACGCTGCAGCGCTACAAGGAACTGCGCGACATCATCGCGATCCTGGGCATGGACGAGCTCTCGCCGGAAGACAAGCTGGCCGTGGCGCGCGCCCGCAAGATCCAGCGCTTCCTGTCGCAGCCCTTCCACGTGGCCGAGGTGTTCACCGGCTCGCCCGGCAAGTACGTGCCGCTGAAGGAAACGATCCGCGGCTTCAAGATGATCGTCAACGGCGAGTGCGACCACCTGCCCGAGCAGGCCTTCTACATGGTCGGCACGATCGACGAAGCCTTCGAGAAGGCGAAGAAGATTCAGTAAGCGGCGCACTTGGATGCCAGGCCTCGTTGCGCTCCTCGCCGCATGGCTGCGGGGCGCGCCTGGCCTGACACCCGACCGCTTGCCTTCTGAACCTGCTTCAAAACGCTAAAGGACATCGAGCATGGCAACGATTCATGTCGACGTGGTCAGCGCCGAGGAAAGCATCTTCTCGGGCGAGGCCAAGTTCGTCGCGCTGCCGGGCGAGAACGGCGAGCTGGGCATCCTGCCCCGCCACACGCCGCTGATCACCCGCATCCGGCCGGGCGCGGTGCGCATCGAGCGGGCCGACAACGGCGAGGAAGAGTTCGTCTTCGTGGCCGGCGGCATCCTCGAGGTGCAGCCGGGCACGGTGACGGTCCTGGCCGACACCGCGATCCGCGGCCACGACCTCGACGAGGCCAAGGCCAACGAGGCGAAGAAGCTCGCCGAAGAAGCCATGAAGAACGCGAAGAGCGACATCGACTTCGCGAAGGCGCAAAGCGAGTTCGCGATGATGGCGGCGCAAATCGCCGCGATCGCCAAGCTCCGCAAGAAGTAAGCCGCGCGCTCGGCCCGCCTGTGGGCCCGGCCAGACGAACGCCCGCCTCGTGCGGGCGTTTTGCTTGGGCCGCGTCCTGACGCGGCGATGGCACGGATGGCGTATCGTGGCAGCCGTCGCACCACGAGGCACCCCATGGGCAAGAAGAAGGATCGCGAAGCGAAGGCATCTGCCAGCGCGCCGGACACGCTGGGCAAGACCGAGTACTACGAGCGCCTGGGTGAACTGGAGCTCGAACTCAACCGCATGGCGCGCTGGCTGCTGCACACCGGCAAGCGCCTGGTGGTCGTGATCGAAGGCCGCGACACCGCGGGCAAGGGCGGCGTGATCTCGGCGATCGCCGACACGCTGAACCCGCGCCAGTGCCACACCGTGGCGCTGCCCAAGCCCAGCGAGCGCGAACGCACCCAGTGGTACTTCCAGCGCTACGTGCCGCACCTGCCTGCCGCGGGCGAGATCGTGCTGTTCGACCGCAGCTGGTACAACCGCGCCGGCGTCGAGCGGGTGATGGGCTACTGCAGCGAGGCCGAAGCCGAAGCCTTCCTGAAGCAGGCGCCGGTGTTCGAGCAGATGCTGGTCGAAGACGGCATGCTGTTGTTCAAGTACTGGCTCACCGTGGACCAGGCCCTGCAGGAAGAGCGCTTCGCCGAACGCCGCGACGACCCGCTCAAGCGCTGGAAGCTGTCGCCCATCGACCTGAAGGCGCGCGAGAAGTACGCCGACTATGGCCGGGCGCGCGACCGCATGCTGGCAGCGACGCACACGAGCCATGCGCCCTGGACCTTGGTGAACTTCAACGACCAGCGGCGGGGCCGCCTGGCGCTGATCCGGCACCTGCTCGACCACCTGCCGGACACCGAGGTGCCACAGGCCGCGCTCGACTGGCCCCCCTTGGGCCATGCGCCCCTGGAAGAAAAGCTCAAGCGGCCCTTCAAGCCGATCTGAGCCGGCCTGCGCAGCCGGACAGCACGCGCCGGTACCGCCACCCCGGTTCGCTCACCCCGTCCAGGGCCGGTTGGGCAGTTCGTTGGCGCGCGCCTGCTCGGGCGCCAGCGGAAAGTGCTCGACCAGCAATCGCTCCACCGCGTCGACGGCCTCGTTCAGGCCCTGCTCGTAGCGGCCCGCCCGAAACGCCGCCTGCATGCCCTGCAGCACGGCTTGCCACTGCGCTGGCGTCACATGGCGGTTCAGCCCCCGGTCGGCCACGATCTCGATCGCGTGCTCGGCCAGCAGCAGGTAGATCAGCACGCCGCTGTTGTGCTCGGTGTCCCACACGCGCAGCTTGCCGAACAGCGTGATGGCGCGGTCACGCGCGCGCAGCCCCCGCCACAGGTAGGACAGCGGCAGACCCGCCTCCACGCAGACCCGGATCTCGCCGCCGTGCCGGCGCTCGCTGGCGGCCACGCGTGCTTCGAGCCGGTCCATCACCGCCTGCGGCAGTGCCCGACGAACATCGGTCTCGTCGAGCCAGCGATGCCGCAGCACGCGGCCAAGGGTGTCGAAGAGCCGACGCATCACCAATCTCCCGAAGCACCGCCACCGCCGAAGTCACCACCGCCGCCGGACGAAAAACCCCCGCCGTCGCCGCCGCTGTCGCCGCCACCGCCGCCCCAGATCACCGGCACGCCGCCGCCGCCGTGACCGAAACCGCCACGCCGGCCGGCCGCACCGATGCCCAGCAGGCCCACCAGCACCAGCGCGACCACGCCCGCCAACCCGGCCAGCAGCAGGCTCGTGCTCACCGCCCAGGCCAGCGCGCCGGTACCTGCCGCGGTGGCCAGCGAGCCGAGCTTGCGGCCCAGCAGGCCCGTGAGCAGGGCGCCGGCCACCGGCACCCCGACGAAGAAGAACAAGGCCAGCGTGTCCCAGTCGAATCCGCCCACACCCCCGCCGTCAGCGGTGCCGCGCGGCGCCGGTGCCGGCAGGTGTTCGCCGCGGATGCGGGTGATCAGCGCGTCGACCCCGGCCTGCAGGCCGCCGGCGAAATCGTTCTGCTTGAAGGCGGGGGTGATCGTGCGCTCGATGATCTGGCGCGCCGCAAGATCCGGCACCGCGCCTTCCAGCGCCTTGGCCACCTCGATGCGGACGCGCCGATCGTTCTTGGCCACCACCAGCAGCAACCCATCGCCCACCTCGCGGCGGCCGATCTTCCAGGCGTCCGCCACCCGCTGCGCATAACTTGCAATGTCCTCGGGCTGGGTGCTGGCCACCAGCAGCACCACGATCTGCGGGCCGTCCTGGGCCTCGAAGGCCGCGAGCTGGCCCTCCAGCGCGGCACGTTGCGCACTGCTGAGCAAGCCGATCGTGTCGACCACCCGCGCGTCGAGCGGCGGCACCGGCTGCACGTCCTGCGCACGGGCCACGCCGCCGAACAGCAGCAGGGCCACCAGCGCGAGGAAGGCTTTCACTTGCTGGCCGGCTTGTCGAAGCTGACGGTGGGCGGTGCGCTGATCGCGGCTTCGTTCTGGACCGTGAAGCTGGGCTTGACCTGGTAGCTGAAGGCCATGGCCGTCAGGTTGGTCGGGAAGCTGCGGGTGAGCACGTTGTACTCCTGCACCGCCTTGATGTAGCGGTTGCGCGCCACGGTGATGCGGTTCTCGGTGCCTTCGAGCTGCACCCGCAGATCGCGGAAGCCCTGGTTGGCCTGCAAGGTGGGGTAGCGCTCGCTCACCACCATCAGGCGGCTCAGCGCGCCGGTGAGCTCACCCTGCGCGGCCTGGAACTTCTGGAAGGCCTCGGGGTTGTTGATCAGCTCAGGCGTGGCCTGGATGCTGGTGGCCTTGGCGCGGGCCTCGATCACCTTGGTCAGGGTTTCCTGCTCGAAGCCGGCCTCGCCCTTGACCGTGGCCACCAGGTTGGGCACCAGATCGGCCCGGCGCTGGTACTGGTTCAGCACCTCGGACCAGCCGGCCTTGACCTGTTCGTCCAGACGCTGGAAGTCGTTGTAGCCGCAGCCCGAGAGCGAAACCGCTGCGCCGACAACCGCGATCGAAACCAGTGAACGAGCCGCTTGCATCTGCTACTCCGGTGGGTGCGGATGATCCCGCCGCCCGAAGATGGGGGAGGCCTGCCTGCTTTCAAGCCCGGCGGCTACAGTGCGTCCATGTCCTTGCTCAAGCACGCGCTGCAAAACGGCGCGCGGCGCGTGCCGCCCGCGCCGCGCGCCACGGCGGCGCAGCACCTGGTGGTGGCCGGCGGTGCCGGCCCGCTGGGCTCGGCAGTGCTCGAGCGCGCGCTCGGCAACGGCCCCTGGGCACGCGTGACGGCGCTGGTGACCCAGCCGGTCGAAGTGGCCCTGCGCGGCCTGGTGGCCCAGCAGGCCTCGATGCCGCCGGCCGACCATGCCCGGCTGTCGCCACCGGCCCGCAGCGCCCTGGTGGTGTTCGACCGCGAGCGCTCGCACCACGGGCGCGAGGCGGCCTTCCTGCGCCCGCAGCCCGCGCAACTGCCCGCGCTCGCGTCGTGGCTGCAGCGCGAGGGTGTGCGCCACCTCGTGCTGGTGATGCCACACGCGCCGGCCTTGCTGCCGCAGGCCCTGAAAGCCGGGCTCGCCACGCTGGACGAACAGGCCATTGCCGCGCTGGGCTTCGAGCACTTCGTGGTGGTGCGCCCGGCACGCGCGGAAGCCGGTGCGCGCCCCACCACCGATGCGCGCCTGGGCTGGGCGGCGCGGTGGCTCACCGGCCTGTCGCGCGCGCTGCTGTCGCAGCTGCACTGGATGGTGCCGCAGCGCGACCAGCCCTTGCGCGCGACGCAGGTGGCGGCCTTCGTCGTGGCGCTGGCGGCCGAGCTGCCGCACGCGCCACCCGGCACACGCGTGGTGCCGCCGGAGCTGCTGTTCGACTGGGCCCAGCCCGCCGGCGGCGCGCCGCTGATGCAGGCCTGGCTGCACGGCACGGCGCACCCCCAGCCCACGCCGCTGCGACGCGCCGGGTGAGCGCAGGCCGGCACCGTGTTGCCGGCGCGATAATCCGCCGATGGTCGCACCGCTCCTGAATGACACCTTCCTGCGCGCCTGCCTGCGCCAGTCCACCGACTACACCCCGCTGTGGCTGATGCGCCAGGCCGGGCGCTACCTGCCCGAGTACAACGCCACGCGTGCCCGGGCCGGCAGCTTCATGGGCCTGGCCACGCAGCCCGACTTCGCCACCGAAGTCACCCTGCAGCCGCTGGAGCGTTATGCGCTCGATGCGGCGATCCTGTTCTCCGACATCCTCACCGTGCCCGATGCCATGGGCCTGGGCCTGTCGTTCGCCGCCGGCGAGGGCCCGCGTTTTGCGCGCCCGCTGCGCGACGAGGCCGCGGTCGCCGCGCTGCAGGTGCCCGACATGGACAAGCTGCGTTATGTGTTCGACGCCGTCCGCTCCATCCGCAAGGCGCTCAACGGCCGCGTGCCGCTGATCGGCTTCTCTGGCAGCCCCTGGACCCTGGCCTGCTACATGGTGGAAGGCGCGGGCTCGGACGACTACCGCCTGGTCAAGACCATGCTGTACAGCCGGCCCGACCTGATGCACCGCATCCTGCAGATCAATGCCGATGCCGTGGCCGCTTACTTGAACGCCCAGATCGACGCTGGCGCCCAGGCGGTGATGCTGTTCGACTCCTGGGGCGGCGTGCTCGAGCACCGGGCCTTCGCGCAGTTCAGCCTGGCCTACACGCAGCGCGTGGTCTCGCAACTGCAGCGCGAGGCCGGCGGCCAGCGCGTGCCCTGCATCGTGTTCACCAAGGGTGGTGGGCTCTGGCTCGAGCAGATCGCCGCCACCGGTGCCGACGTGGTCGGGCTCGACTGGACCTGCGACCTCGGCCAGGCCCGGCGGCGCGTGGACGACCGTGTGGCCCTGCAAGGCAACCTCGACCCGATGGTGCTGTTTGCCTCGCCCGAGGCCGTGGCGGCCGAAGCGCGGGCCGTGCTCGACAGCTTCGGGTCGCCCCGCCGGGCCGATGGGCGCCTGGGTGGCCACATCTTCAATCTGGGCCACGGCATCAACCAGCACACGCCGCCAGAACATGTGCAGGCCCTGGTCGAGACCGTGCATGCCCACTCGCGCAGCCTGCGACAAGCGGGTTGACCCGCATATCTTTTTGGGGTGCCCGCAAGGGGTGAGTGAGCGCTCAGGGCTTGACTTATCCCCAAACTCGCGATCACGGCAAAGCGCCCGCCCTCACTGTGCAATGCACCATGAGAAATTGCGCAAATTCGTGCCAAGCCATTGATTTGGAACAGATTTCCGCTGCTGCTGCAGGATTGAGCAAATCAGCCTGAAGGTCGGCAGATCAAGCACTTAGCGCGACGGTCGCCAGTTTTCCCACAAAGTTATCCACAGAAGTCGGGGACAGTTTGAAAACTCGTTTCCAATCATGGACTTAACTGTTCTTCTTGATGTGGATGCGAGTTATCGCGCGCAAGTGACGGGGGGCCACGCTTGACAGATGGCGTGCGGGTGCGGGTGGTCGTCGAGACGCCTCAGCACAGCGGCCTGGCGGGCCCGCTGGACTACCTGAGCGAGCGCCCGCTCACGCCCGGCACGCTGGTGCGTGTGCCCTTGGGTCGGCGCGAGGTGCTGGGCATCGTGTGGCACGCCATGCCGGCACCACCATCCAGCACACCGTCGGCCAGGTTGGACAACGCCGCGCTGCGCGCACCCACGGCCGTCTTCGACATGCTGCCCCCCTTGCCAGCCGCATGGATGGTGTTAGCAGATTTTTCAGCTGCTTACTATCAGCGCGGCCTGGGTGAATTGGCGCTGGCGGTGCTGCCGCCGGAACTGCGCAAGCTCGATGCGCCGGGCGTCGCCAAACGCCAGGCGCGGCTGGTCAAGCGCCTGCAGCGCGGAACACCGATGGCCATCGCCCGCGGCCCGGCGAACGCCTCTGCCACCGATGCGTGCGCGCCCCCACCAGCCCCACCACCCGCGCTGCAGCCCGATCAGCAGCAGGCCCTGGCGGCGTTCGAGCGCCTGGTGGACGAACCGCACCCGAAGCCGATGCTGCTGCACGGCGTGACCGGCAGCGGCAAGACCGAGGTGTACCTGCGCGCCACCGAGCAGGTGCTGGCCCGCGGCCGGCAGGCCCTGGTGCTGGTGCCCGAGATCAACCTCACGCCGCAGCTCGAAGGGCGATTTGCCGAGCGCTTTCCCGGCCGGCGCCTGGTGGCGATGCACAGCGCGCTCACCCCGGCGCAGCGGCTGTCGCATTGGATGACGGCGCTGCTTGGCGAAGCCGACATCGTGCTGGGCACGCGGCTGTCGGTCTTTGCGCCGCTGCCGCGGCTCGGCCTGGTCGTCGTCGACGAGGAACACGACCCCTCCTACAAGCAGCAGGAAGGCGCGCGCTACTCGGCACGCGACCTTGCCGTCTACCGCGCCCACCTCGAGCGCGTGCCGGTGATCCTGGGCTCGGCCACGCCCTCGCTGGAGAGCTGGCAGCGCGCACAGGAGGGCCGTTACCTGCATGTGGCGCTCTCGCAGCGGGTGGGCGGCGGCCCGCTGCCGCGGGTGCGGCTGTTCGACATGGGCGTGCTGCCACGCGAAAAGAGCGGCCCCGGCGCTGCTGCAACACCGGTGCTGGCACCACTGGTGCTGCAGAGCCTGCGCGAGCGCCTGGAACGCGGTGAGCAGAGCCTGGTGTTCCTGAACCGGCGCGGCTATGCGCCGGTGCTGCACTGTGCCGATTGCGGCTGGAAGAGCGGCTGCCCGCACTGCAGTGCCTGGCGCGTGTTCCACAAGGGCGAGCGCAGCCTGCGCTGCCACCACTGCGGCTTCACCGAGCGCGTGCCCCGCGCCTGCCCTGACTGCGGCAACCTGGACATCGCCCCCATCGGGCGTGGCACCGAGAAGCTGGAAGAGCAGCTGGCCGAACTGCTGCCCGGCGCCCGCATCGCCCGGCTCGATGCCGATTCGGCACGCGGCAAGGGGCAGCTCGAACAGCGCCTGGCCGAGGTGCACGCCGGTGACGTGGACGTGCTGGTGGGCACCCAGATGGTGACCAAGGGCCACGACTTCCGCCGCATCACGCTGGTGGTGGCGGTGAACCCGGACAGCGCGCTGTTCGCCAGCGACTTCCGGGCCCCCGAACGCCTGTTCGCACTGCTGATGCAGGCCGCCGGCCGCGCCGGGCGCGATGCCGAGGCCGCCGCCCGCAGCGAGATGTGGGTGCAGACCTGGCATCCCCGGCACGCGCTGTACGCGGCCCTGAAGACGCACGACTTCGCAGCCTTCGCGCACAGCCAGCTGGCCGAGCGACGCAGCGCCGGCCTGCCGCCCTACAGCCACCTCGCGCTGTTGCGCGCCGAGGCCCGCGATGCCGCCGTGGCCACCGCCTTCCTGCGCGCCGCCGCCGAGGCCGCCGCCGCGTTGCCCGGCGCCGACGAGGTGATGGTGTACCCGCCGGTGCCGCCCTCCGTGTCGAAGGTGGCCGGGATCGAGCGCATGCAGATGCTGGTGGAATCGGCCTCGCGCGCGCGCCTGCAACGCCTGCTGGCCGACTGGCTGCCCGCGCTGCACGGCCTGCGCCCCCGGCACAAAGGCCTGGCGCGCTGGGCGATCGACGTGGACCCGCTGGCGATCTGAGCCAAGACGCTAACGCTTCAAATGATTGTCCATTGACCGACCACGACCCCATGCTGACTCGCCGCCACTTCCTGGGCCAGGCCGGTGCAACGCTGGTCGGTGCTGCCAGTGCCGCGCCGCCGGGCAGCCCCACGGCCGAGACGTCACAGCCGGCGTGGGTACGGCGGCCCGCACTGGCGCCGGTGCTCGCGCGGCCCGACCGCCTGATCGACATCGCCGTGTGCACCCGCCCCTTCCGGGCCCAGGGGCCGCGCCTGGAGGCGCAGCGCCTGGGCCGCCACACCATCGTTCACCACTACGGCCACGGCGGCAGCGGCTGGTCGCTCTCCTGGGGCTGGGCGCAACGCGCTCTGCCGCTGATCCTGGCCACCGGCGAGCGCCGGATCGCGGTGGTGGGCTGCGGCGCCATCGGCCTGACCACGGCGCGCATGGCCCAGCGCGCCGGGCTGCGGGTGCGCATCTATGCGCAGGAGCGACCACCGCTGGCGGCGTCGATGGCGGCCACCGGCTGGTGGTCACCCGATTCGAGGCTGTGCACCGCCGAGCACGCAAGCCCGGCCTGGGTGCACGGCTGGGAACAGGCCGCGCGCTTTTCACACCGGATGTTCCAGCAACTGCTCGGGCTGCCGGGTGATCCGGTGCAGTGGATCGAGGGCTACACCGCATCGGACCTGCCGTTCGACCAGCCCTTGCCGGCACCCCCCGGGTCGGACCCGGAACCCGACTACGCCGAGCTCGAAGGCCGCCTCGCAGACCTGCGCCCTCGATCACGCCTGCTCGAGCCCGGCGAGCACCCGTTCCGCGCCGCGCATGTGCGGCGCTTCGGCCAGTTCGTGTTCAACCTGCCGGCCTACAGCCGCCTGTTGTACGACGACTTCCTGCGCGAGGGTGGCGAGATCACCACGCGGCGCTTCGATCACCTGCGCGAGCTGACGGGCCTGCGCGAACGCACGGTGGTCAATGCCACCGGCTACGGCGCCCGCGCGCTGTGCCGGGACGACAGCCTGGTGCCCATTCGCGGCCAGACGGCGCGCCTGATTCCGCAGCCCGAGGTGACCTACGCGCTGATCTACCGTGGCCACAACGTGGTGATGGTGCCGCGGCGCGATGGCCTGGTGGTGCAGGCGCAGGACCCGCAGGACTACGGCCGCGAGGCCCTGCACCCCGACCGCGCCGCCTCCGAGGCCGCCGTGCAGCGGCTGGCGGCGCTGTTCGGCGCCTGAGCGTGCCGGCCGGCACCGCCGCTCATGCCCCCGGCTGCACGCCGAACAGCCAGGCCAGCAGCGTGAAGCTCACGAAGGCCAGCGTGGTCGAGCTCATGATGATGCGGGCGATGCGGCCGTTGTCGGCCCCATAGCGCTCGGCCAGCAGCGACACGTTGCTCGCGCTGGGCAGGGCCGCGGCCAGCGTCAGCACCAGCAGCTGGAAGGCGGACAAGGGCGCGCCCAGTTGCCGCGCGGCAGCGCCCAGCGCCAGCACCAGCAGCGGGTGCACGAACAGCTTGATCAGCGCCACGGGCAGGAAGCGGCTCACCGGCGTGCGGCCCTGCGCATGCTGGCCGGCGCGATGCAGCACCGCGCCGATGGTGAACAGCGCCACCGGGCTGGCGGCATCGGCCAGCATGCGCACCACCACGTCCACCGGCCCGCTGGTCTTCACGCCCGCCACCGAGCACAGCGCACCCAGCGCGATGGCCCACGGCAGCGGGTTCGACAAGGCCCCGCGCAGCGCCCGCAGCGCCGCCGTGCGCGCACCATGCTCGGCCGCGCCATGGGCCTGCGCCAGCGCGATGCACAGCGAACTGGTGATGAACAGGTCGGCCAGCATCGTGCAGATCACCGGCCCGGCGGCCGCCGGCCCCAGCAAGGCCACCAGCAAGGGCACGCCCATGAAGCCGGTGTTCGGGAACGCGGCCACCAGCGCGCCGAAGGCGGCATCCTTCAGGCCCACCGGTTCGCGCAGCGTGATGGCGATCGTGAAGAACACGATCAGCAGCGCGCAGGCCGTGTACAGCGCCAGCATCGCCGGGTTCAGCAACTGCAGCACCGGCGTGTTCATGCCGAAGCGGAACAGCATGCAGGGCAGCGCGAAGTACAGCACGAAGGCGTTCAGCCCGGGAATCGCCGACTCCGGCAGCACATGGCGCCGCGCCGCCAGGTAGCCCGCCAGCACCAGCGCGAAGAACGGAACGGTGACGGCAAGGATGGCCTGCATGACAGCGGCCGAGTATCTCAGCGCACCTGCGCGCAGGCACGCCGCACCAGCGTGCACGGCTGCAGGGCGTGGCGCCAGGGCGGCCCGGGGTCTCAGAGCTTGAGAGGCTTTCCCATGCACCCACGCCGGGGTGGCCAAGGGCGCTGGCGTAGGCGCGATGCGCAGCCCGGGTGTCCACCCGGGCCAGCAGCGCAACGCCCGCCAGCGCCCTTGCGTACCCCGGCGTGGGTGCATGGGAAAGCCTCTCAAGCTCTCAGGCCGGTTGCGGCCCCGGCCGCCCGGCCTCGACGACGAAGGCCGCGCCCACGTGCACCGGGCTGCTGGCGTCCTGCGGATGGTCCACCACCATCAGCTCGGCGTCGAGCCGGCGCTCATCGAGCACGAAGCGAACGTAGCCGCGCTGGTCCGCCCGGCCATAACGCAGGTGCGGGTTGTGGCGCAGCAGTTCGTCCACGCGCGACTGCGCAATGCCGTGGCTGCTGATCGAGCTGCCGCAGAACTCGCTGGCCACCACCGGTGAACGCGCATCGTCGAAGTCGGGCTTCAGGTCGGCCACGTAGTGCGCGTGCACGTCGCCGCCCAGCACCACCGGGTTGGGCACGCGCCGATCGGCCAGCGTCTCCAGCAGCCGGCGGCGCGCAGGGGCGTAGCCGTCCCAGGCATCGGTCCAGTAGCGGCCGGGGTCCTGGGCCGTCACCGGCCGGCGCGAGGCCCGCGCCATCAGCGTCTGCTGGGCCAGCAGGTTCCAGCGGCGCTGCAGGTCCCAGCCCTCGGCCAGCCAGCGCTCCTGCGTGGCACCGAGCAGGCTGCGCGCCGGGTCGTTCAGCGCGGCGCAAGCGGCCGCATCCACGGTGCTGGAGCCCATGCCGCGCAGCGGCAGCGGGCAGGCCTGGGGGTCGCGGTACTGGCGGTCGTCGACGGTGTGGATGCATGCCAGCCGCCCCCACGCATGGCGCGCGTAGATGCGCATGTCCGGCCCGTGCGGGCGCCAGGCCTTGGGCACGGGCAGGTGTTCCCACCAGGCCTGGTAGGCCGCCGCGCGCAGCGCCAGGAAGGCCGGTGCCCCGAGGGCCGCGCCCTGGTCGTTGGCGTAGTCGTTGGCCACCTCGTGGTCGTCCCACACCATCAGCCAGGGGAAGGCGGCATGCGCGGCCTGCAGCGCGGGGTCGCTCTTGTACTGCGCGTAGCGCGCCCGGTACTGCGCCAGCGTGCGCAGCAGGCCGCCTTCGTGCAGGCGCAGCGCACGGTCGGGCGAGGGGTACTCGTAGATGTAGTCGCCGAGGAACAGCACCAGGTCCTGCTCCTGGCGCGCCATGTGGGCCCAGGCCGCGTAGTGGCCGTGGTCCCAGCGCTGGCAGCTCGCGATCGAGAAGCGCAGCCGCGCCGCCGCGTCCGGCGCGGGCGCCGTGCGGGTGCGGCCGGCCTCGCTGCGCTGGCCCAGTGCGCTGAAGCGGTACCAGTACCAGCGGTCGGGCGCCAGGCCGGCCGGTTCGGCGTGCACGCTGTGCGCCCAGGCGGCGTCGGCCGTCTCGGTGCCGCGCGCCGCGATGTCGTGGAAGGCCTCGTCATGCGCCAGCTCCCACTGCACCGCCACCCGCTCGGGCAGGTCGATGCCGGTGAGCCGGGTCCACAGCACCATGCCATCGGGGCGGGGATGGCCCGAGGCAAGGCCCAGCGCGAAGCGGGGCACGTCCGCGGCACGGGCGTGGCGCACGAACAGCGGCCCGGCGGCCAGGGCCAGGCACTGCCGGCGTGACAAAACAACGGACTTGTCCATCGCGCCAGTGTGCCGCGACCGGTGCCCCTTCACGCAGGCCCGCGAAACACCGAACAGGCAAGGACAGGCCCCGCCGCGCCGCGGCGACCTGTCGCTTGTCGGAGGTTCACCATGCAGCGTCTCGCCCAGGACCTGGAGCCGGTCGATCCCGGCTTGTTCAAGCATGCAGAGGCCATGAAGTACCGGCTCACCGCGGTGGCGGTGGCCCTGGTGTGCATGATCGGGGTGATGAGCGCGTTGTGAGGCCCCCGCGGGGCCCGCGCCGCACCGGTGGCGGCGGGCCTGTCTATGATCCCGGCCTTTGCCCCGCGATGTGCGCCCCGCCCCGGGCCGCCGCCGCACTGCCATGGCCGACGCCCCTGCCTCCCTGAACCCTGCCCAGCTCGAAGCCGTCCACCACCTGCGCGGCCCCTGCCTGGTGCTGGCCGGCGCGGGCTCGGGCAAGACCCGCGTCATCACGCACAAGATCGCGCGGCTGCTGCAGGCCGGGCTGGCGCCGAAGCAGATTGCCGCGATCACCTTCACCAACAAGGCGGCGCAGGAAATGCGCGAACGCGCCAAGGGCCTGGTGGGCCCGAAGGCGGCCAAGGACCTGGTGATCTCCACCTTCCACTCGCTGGGCGTGCGCCTGCTGCGCGAGGACGGCCAGCGCGTGGGGCTGAAGGAGCAGTTCTCGATCCTCGACAGCGACGACGTGCTGGGCGTACTGCGCGACGCCGGCAGCTGCAGCGACAACGCGCTGGCGCGCCGCTGGCAGTGGACCATCAGCCTGTGGAAGAACCAGGGCCTGGACAGCGAGGCCGCGCTGCGCGCCGCCAAGGATGCCGACGAGCAGGTGGCCGCGCGCGTGATGAAGCTGTACGAAGAGCGCCTGGCGGCCTACCAGGCGGTGGACTTCGACGACCTGATCGGCCTGCCGCTGAAGCTGCTGCAGCGTGACGAGGAAGCCCGCGCCAAGTGGCAGGAGCGCTTCGGCCACGTGCTGGTGGACGAGTACCAGGACACCAACGCCGTGCAGTACGAGTTGCTCAAGGCCCTGGTCAGCCACCCGGACGACCGCCGGCGCGGCCTGTTCACCGCGGTGGGCGACGACGACCAGAGCATCTACGGCTGGCGCGGCGCGACGATCGACAACCTCAAGCGCCTGCCCGAGGACTGGCCCACGCTGAAGGTGATCCCGCTGGAGCAGAACTACCGCTCCACCGGCCACATCCTGCGCGCGGCCAACAACGTGATCGCGGGCAATCCCAAGCTGTTCGAGAAGAAGCTGTGGAGCGAGTTCGGCGATGGCGATCCGGTGCGCCTGGTCGAATGCGACGGCGAGGAACACGAGGCCGAGCGCGCGGTGGCCTTCATCCAGGGCCTGCGTGGCCAGGGCGGTGCGCTGGCCGATGGCCGGCAAGGCGGGCAGACGAAGTTCAGCGACTTCGCGGTGCTGTACCGCGCCAACCACCAGTCGCGCGTGCTGGAGCAGAAGCTGCGCGCGGCGCAGATCCCGTACAAGGTGTCGGGCGGCACAAGCTTCTTCGACCGCGCCGAGATCAAGGACCTGTGCGCCTGGCTGCGCCTGCTGGTGAACCAGGACGACGACCCCGCCTTCCTGCGCGCGGTGACCACGCCCAAGCGCGGCATCGGCCACCAGACGCTGGGCAAGCTGGGTGAGTTCTCGGGCAAGTGGAAGGTGAGCCTGTTCGAGGCGCTGTTCTCCGAGAGCCTGGCCGCGCAGCTGGGGCCCAAGGCCATCGGCTCGCTGCACGAGTTCGGCCGCTACGTGAACGAGCTGGAGCACCGCGCGCGCCACACCCAGGGCAGCGAGGACGCCAAGGCACTGCTGCTCGAGTGGCTGAAGGACATCGGCTACGAGCAGCACCTGTACGACAGCGAGGACAGCGAGAAGCTCGCCGCCTCGCGCTGGTCGAACGTGATGGACTTCATCGACTGGATCGCCAAGCGCTGCGGCGGCGAGATCACGCAGGAAGGTGGTAACTTCGAAAGCGAGCGGCAGACGGTGCTGCAGGTGGCGCAGACCATCAGCGTGATCATCAGCCTGGCCGAGCGCGGCGACGAGCAGGACGTGGTGACGCTCTCGACCCTGCACGCGAGCAAGGGCCTGGAATGGCCGCACGTGGTGCTGGCCGGCGTGAACGAAGGCCTGCTGCCCTTCAAGAGCGACGCCGAGGAGATGACGCCGCAGCGCCTGGAAGAGGAGCGCCGGCTGATGTACGTGGGCATCACCCGCGCCCGCTCGACGCTGATGGTCTCCACCCTGCGCCGGCGCAAGAAGGGCCGCGAGACGGTGGCCGGCATCCCCAGCCGCTTCATCGCCGAGATGAAGCTCAACGAGGCCGGCGCGAACGAAGACCCGCGCGAGCGCCTGAAGCGCCTGCGCGCCGAGCTCGCCACCAAGGCTGCGGGGGTGGCCGAGCAGCAGGCGGCCCACCGCGGCCGGTAGCACCACGGCCCGGGGCGCGGCGCCGTCAGCCACCGGCGGCACAATCCGCGCCAGTACCAACAACACCCCCGGGGGATTCCATGTCGGACGAAGACGACGGCGCACGCGTCGGTTTGTGGGTCACGCTGGCCATCGTGACCTTGATGCTGTTCGGGCTGCTGGGCGGCGTGGCGATCCGATCGGTGAACAAGCACAAGGCCGCGCCGCCGGCCGCGGCGACCGCGAAGGCCGGCGCCGACGGCCTGCTGGACGTGCCGCTGACCGGCGAGCTGATCGGCAAGGTCCATTTCGACGTGGGCCAGGCCGCCCTGCCGCCCAGCGCCGAGACGGCGCTCACCTCGGCCGTGCTGGCACTCGGCGCCAACCCCGGCAAGACGCTGCTGATCTCGGGCTTCCACGATCTGACCGGCGATCCGGCGCACAACGCCGAACTGGCCAAGCAGCGCGCCAAGGCCGTGCGCGAGGCCATGAATGCCCGCGGCATCACCAACGACCGTGTGGCGCTGCGCAAGCCCGAGAAGGCCGCGGCCGATGGCCCCGCCGAAGAGGCCCGCCGGGTCGAGATCCGGCTGGTGACACCCTGAACACCCTGCCCACCCCGCGGCCGGTGCTGGCGCTGGCGGTGCTGGTGGCCGCCGGGCTGGCCATCGCCTCGGCACCGTGGGCGCTGGGCCAGCCGTGGCTGAACTTCGTGTTCAAGCCGCTGGCCACCGTGCTCATCATCGTGCATGCCTGGCGGCGTGGCGTGCCGGGCGACATGCAACGGCGCGCGGTGCTCGCGGGGCTGGTGCTGTCGCTCGCGGGTGACGTGGCGCTGCTGTTCGCGCAAGGCTTCGTGGCCGGGCTGGTGGCCTTCCTGCTGGCGCACCTGGCCTACCTGGTGGCCTTCACGCGGCGGGTGCGGCTGGCCGCGCGCGCAGGGCCCTTTGTCGGCTACGCGCTGCTGGCCGCGCTGATCCTCGGCCTGCTGTGGCCCAGCGTGCCGCTGGCGCTGCGGGTGCCGGTGGTGGCCTACGTGCTGTGCCTGGCCGCCATGGCCGCGCAGGCGGCCGTGCAATGGCTGGGCACCGCCGATGCGGACCAGCGCGCGCTGGCGCGGCGCGCCGCGATCGGCGGTGCGCTGTTCCTGGCCTCCGATGCACTGCTGGCCACCAACCGCTTCGCGCTGCCGCTGCCCGCTTCGAGCCTGTGGGTGCTGGGCACCTACTGGACCGCGCAATGGCTGATCGCCTCCTCGCTGGCGCGGCGCGCGGCCTGAGCGCGGGCACGGGCCGGCGCGGGCGACACCTCGAGATGGGCAAGCCCACCGACCAGATCACGATCAGCGAGCTGGCGCGCCGCGCCGGCGTGGCGGCCAGCGCCCTGCGCTACTACGAGGAGCAGGGCCTGCTGGCCAGCAACCGCAGCGCCGGCGGCCACCGGCAGTACCCGCGCCACGTGCTGCGCCGGGTGGGCTTCATCCGCGCGGCGCAGGCCGTGGGGTTGGCGCTGCCGGAGATCCGCGACGCGCTGGCCGCGCTGCCGCAACAGCGCACGCCCACACGGGCCGATTGGGAGCGCCTGGCCCGCAGCTGGCAGCCGCTGATCGATGCGCGCATCGCCGCGCTGCAGCGCCTGCGCGAGCGGCTGGACAGCTGCATCGGCTGCGGCTGCCTCTCGTTGAAGGCCTGCGCGCTGTACAACCCGCAGGACAGCATCGCGCTGCGGGGCCCCGGTGCACGCTACCTGGCGGGCGATACGCCGCCGGTGCCGGAGGCGGCCAAGCCGGGGCCGGCGGCACCACGCGCGCCCAGGGCGCCGCGGCCGCGCCGCGCTACATCCCCTTGAACAGGTGCGTGTAGCTGCGGCTGACTTCGAGCTTCTCGTTGTGGCCCTTCACCGAGACGATCTGCCGGCCGCGGAAATCGCGCGTGATGCCGGCGATGGCCTTCACGTTGACCAGCGTGGAGCGGTGGATCTGCCAGAACTGCTGCGGATCGAGCTCGTCGATCAGCTCCTTGATCGGCTTGCGGATCAGGGCCTCGATGGTGGGCGTCTGCACCCGGGTGTACTTCTCGTCGCTGATGAAGAACAGCACCTCGGCCACCGGGATCATCTGGATGCTCTGGCCCACGGTGGCCTGGATCCACTCGAGGTAGCGCGGTGCCGCGCCCGGGTTCAGCTGCGCCGCCAGTTTGTGCAGCAGTTGCTGCACCGGGGGCGCCGCATCGGCCTCGGGCGTGCCCCGCGTGGCCAGGCGCTGGCGGATGCGCGCCACGGTGAGTTGCAGCCGTTCACGCTCGGCCGGCTTGAGCACGTAGTCGCACACGCCTTGTTCGAAGGCCTCCACCGCGTACTGGTCGTAGGCCGTGATGAACACGATCTCGGGCAGCGACTCGTCGTCGCCGATCTCCATCTGCGCGATCTGGCGCGCGGCGTCCACACCGGTGAGGCCGGGCATGCGGATGTCCAGGAACACCAGGTCGGGCCGTTGCTCGTTCACCAGGGCCACCGCCTCCAGGCCGTTCTTGGCTTCGCCCACGATCTGCAGCTCGGGCCAGACCTCGGCCAGGCGGGCGCGCAGCTGTTCACGCATCAGGCGCTCGTCGTCGGCAATGACGGCGCGCGCCGTCATCGCGGGTGCGGGGGTGTTCATGCGCGGATCGTAGCCGAGGGCGGGGTCGCTGCGCGACGCGGCGTGCGCAGCGCCCACCACAGCAGCAGGCCCGGCAGCAGCAGCGGCGAGGCCGCCACGCCCAGCAGCAACGCGGCCACCAGCAGCGGCAGGCCGAGCGCCAGCGCCAGCACCAGGCCCACGACCAGCACCACCAGCAGCAGCGTCAGCGGCACCACCAGCGCCACGACCAGCAGCGCGAACAGCACGCCGGCCACCAGCACCAGCTTGTGTGCGCCGGACAGGCTGCCGAGCTCGAAGCCGTGGGTGACCTCGTCGCCATTGACCACCACCGTCACCGGCAGCTCGGCCAGGTGCTCAATGCCCAGGTACAGCCCCAGCGCCAGCGCCAGCAGGCTGCCCAGCATCAGCAGGGCCAGCACGGCCGGCCAGCGGCACCGGCGGCGGGTGGGCACGGGGTAACTCATGCGTGGGCACCTTCCACCGGCTTGTAGGGCACGGTGATGGTTGCGCGCGTGCCGCCACCCGGGTTCTCGGCGATGGTGAGGCCGGCCTTCGGCCCGTACAGCAGCTGCAGCCGTTCACGGATGTTGGCCAGGCCCACGCCGGTGCCGGCGGTGGCCGCGCGGCCGAAGCCCAGCCCGGTGTCGCTGACGCTGACCGCGAGCTTGCCATGCACGATCTCGGCCTTCACCGCCAGGTGGCCGCCCTCGGGCTTGGGCTCAAGGCCGTGCTTGATGGCGTTCTCCACCAGCGTCTGCAGCATCATCGGCGGGAACTCGGCCGACACCAGGCCCTCGGGCACGTTGATGTCGGTGCTCAGGCGCTCTTCCATGCGCACCTTCAGGATCTCGAGGTAGGGGCGGATCACCGACAGCTCGCGCCCCAGGTCGCGCAGGCCGCTGCTGCCGCCGTTGCCGCTGGCCTCGCGCATGGTGGGCATGCTCGCGCGCAGCAACGCGATCAGGTTCTTCTGCATCTGGCTGGCGCGTTTCGGGTCCACCTCGATCAGGTGGTCGATCGAGGCCAGCGTGTTGAACAGGAAGTGCGGCTCCACCTGGGCCTGCATCGCGGCCATGCGGGCTTCGACCACCTGGCGCTTCAGCGCTTCGGCCTCGGCCGTTTCCACCGCCTGCGCGGCCTGGGCCTCGGCCTGGATCTGGCGCTTGTAGGTGATCTTGATCACCGCCGAAGCCAGGATCCACAGCAGCGCCAGTTGCGGCAAGGCCTCACCCAAGCGCACCTCGCGGGTGCGGCGGTGCGGCTCCAACTCGGCCAGCCCCGCCTCGGCACGGGCGGCCTCGGCCGCCTCACGCGCCGCATCGGCAGCGTCCTGCGCCGCCTCGCGGGCGTCCTCGCGGGCCTGCTCGATCGATTCACGGATGGTGCGTCGCGCCTCTTCCACCGCCTCGCGCACCGTTTCGCTGGTGCTGCCCGGGGGCAGGTGGATGTCCACCACCGGCCGGGGCTCCCCCTCGGCCGCGGCGCTGGCGGCGGCGGAAGCCGCCGAGGCCGCCGCCTCGGCCCCGGCGGCCGCGCCCTTGCGTTGCGGCGTGATGCGCACGCCGTTCTCGTCGATCGAGATCTGCACGCCGCCCTTGCCACCTTCACGCGGGGTGGTCTCGATCCGGACCCCGGGCTCGCGGGGCGGCCTGGGCATGGCCGGAGGCGCGGGCGGCCGCGGCACGCTGAGTTTCGGGCTGGACGACACCACCTCGGTGTACTTCCAGCGGAACGGCGGCAGCTCCTGCAGGATGGCGGTGCCGATCAGCAGCAGCACCGACAGCACCACGAAGCGCCGCCAGGTGATGCCCACCAGCCAGTTGGCATAGACATGAAAGCCCCGCACGCTGGCGGCCGAGAAACGCTGCCAGCGTTCCGTCCAGGGGGAGCCGGCCGCGGTGGTCATGGCTGGAGGTGCGCAGTGGTGCAGGACATGGGGCCGACTGTACGCAACACCCCCGGCGGCATGCACCGGCCATGTGACACGCTGCAGCCGCGGCCGGACAGGCCGCACGCGGCGCCGACGGCCGGGACCGTCGGCCCGCGGGCGGCGCGCCGCCTGGCGTTTACCCGCAGCCCGCACCAGTGGCGGGAACTTTCGGGGCCGCTGCGGCCAATACCCGGGGAGAGACGCCGACGATGCTGCCCTTCGTGCCCTGGACCCCCCGCCTGAGCGCCGACACCGCCAGCCTGCTGCGCGCGCTGGCGCGCGGCGACACGCGGGCGCTGGACACGCTGTACCGGCAGGAGGCGGCGGCGGTGTACCGCTATGCGCTGGCGCTGGCCGGCGAGCCGGCGGCCGCGGCCGATGCCACGCAGGAGGCCTTTGTCGCGCTGGCCGAGCGGCCGCAGGCCTTCGATGCCGGCCGCGGCAGCCTGGGCGCCTACCTGGCCGGCGTGGCCCGCCATGCGCTGCTGGCCGCGTGGCGCCGCAGCGGCCGCGAGGCCGAGGTCGACGACGAACTGCTGGCCCAGCGGCCGGATGACGACGCCGACCCCGCACAGCAGCTGGTGCAGCGCCAGGACCTGCAGCAGCTGTGGGCCGCGCTGCGCGCGCTGCCCTGGCCGCAGCGCGAGGCGGTGGTGCTGGTGGATCTGCAGGGCCGCGCCTATGCGGAGGCAGCCCGCATCGCCGGCTGCGAACTGAACACGCTGCGCACCCGCGTGCTGCGCGGCCGCAACCGCCTGGCCGCCGCCCTTGGCGCCGGGCAGGGAGACGCAGGATGACGAGGACGGAACACCCCGGCCCGGGGCCTGAACCGCTGTCGGCCGCGCTCGGGCGCCTGGCCGAAGACCTGGCCACGGTGGCCCCGCCGCCGCTGCCGGCAGCGGCGCGGCGGGCGCTGGCCCGGCCGGCATCACCCTGGCGCCGCGGGCTGGCCTGGGCAGCGTCTGGGGCCGCGCTGTGCGGCGCGGCGCTCGCGGCCTCGCTGGTGCTGATGGTGCTGGCGCCGCCGGACGGCCCGCCCGGCGCGCAGTTTCCGGTGCAGGCCGGCGAGGCCTTCGTGAACGTGGCCAGTGCCGAACGCTGGCAGCAGCTGATGCGCGGCGACAGCGCCGCCGCCGCCTGGCTGGTGCCCACCGAGCTGCCGCGTGAGCGTCTGGCCGCGCTGGGGTTGCCGGTCGACCCCTCCCGCGTGGGCGAGCGGGTGCCGGCCGAACTGTTGATGCATCCGTCGGGCGAGGTGCTCGCGGTGCGTGTGCTCCATCCATGAGCAGGAGATGACGATGAACCGATTGCACACCCTGGCCGCCGCGGCCGGCCTGGCCACGGCCCTGGCATCCACGCCCGTGGCGGCGGCGCCCGGCGGCGAGGCCGAATGGCCCGAACAGCTGGCCGAGGCCAGCCTGCAGACGCGGCTCGAACTGGCGCTGGACGACGGCCAGGCCTTCATCGGTGACACGCTGGAAGCCGAGCGCCCGGTGAAGGGCGCGCCCTATTGCGCCGATGCGGTGCATGAAACCCTGCAGTGGCTGCCCGATGCCAGCGGCGCCGGCGGCAACCGCATCGTCAAGCGGCAGCAGACCCGCCTGTGCCGCGATGGCGAGGGCCGCACCCGGCAGGAGGTCGAGCGCGACGGCCGCCGCCGCATCTACCTGCGCGACCCGGTGGCACGCGAGAGCTGGGTGCTGGACCCGGTGCAGCGCACGGCGCGGCGCCTCGGCCTGGCGGCGGGCCCCGGCGGCTGGCCCACGGTGGAACACGACACCAGCGCCTGGCGCGAGTACGCCGAGCGCATGCGCGAATGGGCGCGCGGCGTGGCCGAGCGCATGCGTGCGCAGGGCTCGGCCGGCGCGGTGCCCGGCGCCGGCAGCGCCATGCCCGTGCCGCCCACGCCACCGGCGCCCCCCGCGCCGCCGGTGCCGGTGGTCGTCACCACCGAGGGCGCCGGCAAGCACGAGATGCAGGTGCGGATCCTGCGCAGCGAGGTGCCGGGCCAGGCCGGTGCCGACCTGCCGCTGCCGCTCGGGCTGGCGTTCCGGGCCGGACAACTGGCCCCCCGCGGGCCGGGTGTGCTCACGGCCCTGGGCAGCAAGGAGATCGAGGGCCTGCGCGCCGGCGGCGAACGCACCACCTGGACGATCGAGGCGGGCAAGCTGGGCAACGAGAAGCCCATCGTGATCACGCGGGAGGTGTGGCGCTCACCCGACCTGTTGCTGACCCTCTCGTCCACCGACTACGACCCGCGCAGCGGCGAAACACGCTACCGGCTCACCAACCTGCGGCGCGGTGAACCCGACCCGGCGCTGATGCAGGTGCCGGCCGACTTCAAGCGGCGTGAACCGCCGGCCGCCGCATCGCGTAGCAGGGGCTGACGCCGCGCCGGCGCCATCGGGCGCCGCGTCTGGCCGGCCCGTGCGGCCGGCGTTCGACCGTGGCGCTCCCTGGACTACCCTCCGCGCAAAGCGCTCCGGGATTCGCGCTTGGGAGCGGCCCGGCGCGCTCAGGCCAACCAGCGCACCACCAGGCCGAGCAGGCCGATGGCCAGCGCGGTGACGGTGACCATGCGCAGCAGCGCCATCGCCGCGCGGTCTTCCACGTCGAGCAGGGTGCTGGGGTCGCGTTCGCTGTCGGTTTCGATCGGCATCTCGACCAGGGTGGCGTGCAGCATGGTGGACCTCTCCTGTGGGCTGTCGGGCTTTGCATCCCGTGAGCCCTCTTTGTAGGCGAGGCCGCGCCATGCGGCTGTTAACAACCACCGCTTTTCGAGTGCGCTCGCCCAGCGGGGGCGCACTCCGTCACACCCGGCGCAAAAAACCCGCCGGGCGGCGGGTTCGGGCGGGGGCCTGAAACCTCAGACGCCCGGCGTCCAGATGGCGCACTTGTGGTCGGCCGCGAAGCCGGTGGTCACCACGGTGCCGGCACCGGTGCCCACGGGCGCCAGGCTCAGCACCGACTCGGTGCTTCCGTACGCGGGCCACACCACGTTGCCGGCCCCCGACGGGTTGCCAGTGCGGGCGAACTGCGTCCACTGCGCCACCAGGGTGTCGGCCAGCGCCTTCTGGGCGGCGGTGAGCGTGGAGCCCGGCACGTCGAACAGGTACTGGATCTCGGCGGCGTGGTAGGCCTTGTACGGGAAGCTCACCAGCGGCTGCAGCGTCATCGGCGCATTCGGGTCGTTGAACTCGTACGAGTACACCGGCACGCCAGCCTTCTGGAACTGCTTGGTGGCCTTGCGCATGGCGCAGGAGAACAGGCCGTCGGCCACCGCGGCGCTGAAGGCCAGGCTCGGGCCGGTGCTGCCGGGGTAGGCGCTCAGCGGGTAGATCTGCGTGGCCAGCAGCGTGGCAAAGCCCGCCGGCGCCGGGGGCGAGGTGAACTGGCCGGCCAGCGCGAACGGGTAGGCCGCAGCGGACATCGGCGCGCCGTTGCGCAGCTCGGTCTGGCCCATGAACGAGGTGAACTCGTCGTGGACCGTGCCCGACATGATCGGCACCTTGTTGAAGTTGCCGGCGTCAAAGGCCGCGTACATGTCCTGGGTGAGGAAGTTGCCGTCGACCACCGGTTGGTTCACCGGCGAGAACGAGCCCGGCTGGTTCGCGATGATGTAGTCCACCGACAGGCCACGCAGGCAGCTCGCGGCCTTGGCGTCGTTCGGGCAGTTGAAGCCGGTGACGGCGGCCACCGCCGGCGTCGCGCCGCGGGCCGGCACGGCCGGGGCCGGCGCACGTGCCGCGATGGTGGCGCCCAGGGTGTTGGCCGCGGCCTGGCTTTGCAGGGTCAGGCCCGGCGCGCTTTGCACGATGGCCTTGTGGAACAGGCCCTTGGCCAGCGGCGAGGCCAGCTGGGCCTGCACGCTCAAGCCCCCGGCGCTCTGGCCGAACAGCGTGACGTTGTTCGGGTCACCGCCGAAGCTGGCGATGTTGGCCTGCACCCACTTCAGCGCCGCGATCTGGTCCAGGAAACCGTAGTTGCCCGAACGGCCCTGGGCATCGGCCAGGGCCGGGTGCGACAGGTAGCCCAGCGAGCCGAGGCGGTAGTTCAGCGTCACCACCACCACGTCCCGCTCCACCATCCGGGTGGGGGTGTAGCTGTTGCTGCGCCCCAGCACGAAGGCGCCACCGTGGATCCACACCATCACCGGGTGCGGGCCGGGCTTCTTGGGACGGAACACGTTGAGGTACAGGCAGTCTTCCTGGCCGCCGGCAAAGCCGTAGCCCATGCCCGGCGTGGGGGCCTGAGGGCAATGGTTGCCGTAGGCCTGGGCCGGGCGGATGCCGCTCCAGGACGCGGCCGGCTGCGGTGCCGCCCAGCGCAACGCGCCCACCGGCGGCGCCGCGTAGGGGATGCCCAGGTACTGGTAGCCGGTGTCCGTTTCGAGGCCTTCGACGGCGCCCTGGCGCGTGCTCACCTGCAGCGGCAGGTCGTCGTCGGAGCCGCAGGCGGCGAGCCCCAGGCCGATGGCCAGGGCGGACAGGCAGGCCAGCAGGCGCCGGGCAGCCCCGGGGTGGCCGTGGCGGGCGGAAAAGGATTGCGGTCTCATGCAGAAGTCTCCAGGCAGGTCGGTGCGCCGCCGGCACGGGGGGCCGCGCAGCGTCGGCCGCACTCTAGGCGGGCCCATCCGGCCGGGTCTTCCAGTTTCTTGCGCACCGGCCCCGGGCTAACCCGGATCAGCCGCGCGCGCGCAGCTCGCCCGGGGTGCTGCCCAGCAGCCGCCGGCAGGTGTCAGAGAAGTGCGCCTGGCTCGCGAACCCGGTGCGCAGGGCCACCTCGCTCAAGGACAGCGCGCGGTTGCGCAACAGCCGGCGGGCGCGCGCCACGCGCTGCTGCAGCACGTGCTGGTAGGGGCTGTGCCCCAGCGTGTTGCGGAACAGCCGGGCAAAGTGGTAGCGGCTCAGGCCCGCGGCCTGCGCCAGCTCCACCAGGCCGATGGGCTCGCCCAGGTGGGCCTCGATGAAGGCCTGCACATGGGCCCGCTGGGCCGGCGTCAGCCGGGCGGCGGCCTCGCGGCGATCAGGCTGCAGCGCGCCGAAGCGGGTGTGCACCTGGCTCGCCAGCCCGAGCGAGAGGCTGTCCACGTACAGCCGGCCGCGCGGGCAGCCGGCGATCACCTCGTCCCACAAGGCCTGCAGCGTGGCGGCCAGGCGCGCATCGCTGAAGCGCGGTGCCCCCACCAGCACCGGGGGGGCCAGGCGCTCGTCGCCCTGCTCGCAGTGCAGCAGGCGCTGTGGGTCCAGCTCCACCGACAACAGCGTGGCATCGCTGGCCTGCCAGCGGGCCTGCTCGATCTCCAGGCCGCCGCGGTAGCACATCAGCTCGCCGGCGCGGCACTGGGTGTTCACCTCGCGCTGGCCATAACGCAGGTGCGATTCGGTGCGGCCGCTGCGCAGCAGCGTGATGATCGGGTGCGCGCCGTGGATGTGGCGGTCGTGCACCCGCTCGGGCAGGCGGAACTGGGCCAGCCGCAGGCCCGTCCAGTGGACCAGGTCCTGGGGCCGGTAGGCGGGCTGGGACGCGAGCGCCTGCAGGCGCTGGTCCTTGGTGACGACGATCTCGCTGGCGTGCATGGCCTTCCTTCGGGGCCGGACAGTGTGCTGCCGCCACCGCGGGCTTCGCAAGCGGGCAGGCCCGCGGGGCCGGGTCAGTCGTAGACCTCGGCGTCCGGGTCGGTGGCCTCGAGCTCGTAGCTGGCGGCCAGCATCGCGAGCCGGCCGATCACGCCGTACATGTAGAAGCGGTTCGGCGCGCTGGCGCCCGGCTTCTCGCCCAGGCGCGGCAGGTGGTGGCTCTCGGCAAAGGCCAGCGGCACGTAGCGCGAGCCGGGGGCATTGAGGTTCTCGTCGACGCCGCGCTCGGCATGCACGCGGTAGAAACCGCCCACCACGTAGCGGTCGATCATGTAGACCACCGGCTCGGCCACCGCGTCGTTCACGCGTTCGTAGGTGGGCACGCCTTCCTGGATGATCACGTCGCCCAGCGGGTGTTCGGCATCGAGCGTGCGCAGCGCCTCCACCGCGCGGCTGCCGGCGGCTTCGAGTTCCTTCGCGTCGCGCACCGTCACGAGGCCGAAGCCCTGCGTGCCCACGTCGGCCTTCACCACCACGAAGGGCTTTTCGGCGATGCCGTATTCCTTGTGCTTGCGGCGGATCTTGGTCAGCAACGCATCGACGCTGCTCTGCACACAGTCCAGCCCGGAGGCCGATGAGAAGTTCAGCTCGCCGCACTGGGCGAACATCGGGTTGATCAGCCAGGGGTCCATGCCCAGCAGCTTGGCGAACTTCTTGGCCACTTCCTCGTAGCTGTTGAAGTGCTTGCTCCTGCGGCGGGCCGACCAGCCCGCGTGCAGCGGCGGCAGCAGGTACTGCTCGTGCAGGCCCTGCAGCACCTGCGGGACGCCATCGGCCAGGTCGTTGTTCAGCAGGATGGTGCAGGGGTCGAAGTTCTTCAGCCCCAGCCGCCCGCGGGTGCGCAGCAGCGGCTCCAGCGCCAGTTCGCTGCCATCGGGCAGCGCCAGCGTGGTGGGCTCCTTCAGCGCCGGGTCCAGCGAGCCCAGGCGCACGTTGAGGCCGGCCTGCGTGAAGATCTGGACCAGCCGCCGGATGTGGGTCAGGTAGAAGGTGTTGCGGATCTGGTTGTCCGGGATCAGCAGCAGGTTCTTGGCCTCGGGGCAGATCTTCTCGATGGCCGCCATCGCCGCCTGCACCGCCAGCGGCAGCATCTCGGGCGTGAGGTTGTTGAAGCCGCCGGGGAACAGGTTGGTGTCCACCGGCGCCAGCTTGAAGCCGGCATTGCGGATGTCCACCGCGGTGTAGAACGGCGGCGTGTGCTCCATCCATTCGAGGCGGAACCAGCGCTCGATGGCCGGCATCGATTCGAGGATGCGCGCCTCCAGCTCGTTGATCGGGCCGGTGAGCGCAGTGATGAGGTGGGGAACCATGGGGACGGCCTGACGGAGGGCGGACGAAGGATTGTAGGAAGCTGGTGCCCGCGGCGCCAAAGGCAAGGCCCCGGCCGGACGCGCCCCCATGAAAAAAGGGGCTGCCCGCAGGCAGCCCCCTTGTCGGCCGCAGCCGGTGTGGCGCTTACTTGCTGTACGCCGTCTCGCCGTGCGAGCTGATGTCCAGGCCTTCGCGCTCTTCCTCTTCGGTGACACGCAGGCCGATCACCAGGTCGACGATCTTGTACGAGACCGCCGCCACCACGCCGGACCAGAGCACCGTCAGCAACACGGCCTTGAGCTGGATCCAGACCTGCGCGCCGATCGGGTTGGAGCCCACGGTGGCGGTGACCCAGTCGGTCACCAGGCCCGGGCCGCCGAGGTCCTGGGTGTTGAACACGCCGGTGAGCAGCGCACCGACGATGCCGCCCACGCCGTGCACGCCGAACACGTCCAGCGAGTCGTCCGCGCCGAGCAGGCGCTTCAGGCCGTTCACGCCCCACAGGCAGGCGAAGCCGGCGACGAAGCCGATGACGATCGCGCCCATCAGGCCCACGTTGCCCGCTGCCGGCGTGATGGCCACCAGGCCGGCCACGGCACCCGAGGCCGCACCCAGCATCGAGGCCTTGCCACGCAGCATGGCTTCACCCAGGCACCAGGCCAGCACCGCGGCAGCGGTGGCGGTGAAGGTGTTCATGAAGGCCAGCACGGCCGAGTTGCCCGCTTCGAGCGCCGAGCCGGCGTTGAAGCCGAACCAGCCCACCCACAGCAGCGAGGCACCCACCATCGTGAGCGGCAGGCTGTGCGGCGCCATGGCTTCCTTGCCGTAGCCCACGCGCTTGCCGATCATGAACGCACCGACGATGCCGGCGACGGCCGCGTTGATGTGCACCACGGTGCCGCCGGCGAAGTCCAGCGCACCCATCTGCCACAGGTAGCCGGCCTTGGCGTTCATCGCGTCGACCACTTCCTTGCCGGTGTAGGCGTCCGGGCCCATCCAGTACCAGACCATGTGCGCGACCGGCGTGTAGCTGAAGGTGAACCACAGCACCATGAACAGCAGCACCGCGCTGAACTTGATGCGCTCGGCGAAGGCACCGACGATCAGGCAGCAGGTGATGCCGGCAAAGGTGGCCTGGAAGGCGGCGAACAACAGCTCGGGGATGTAGACCCCCTTGCTGAAGGTGGCGGCCATCGCGAAGCTGCCCGCGGCCGGATCGAACACGCCCTTCAGGAACAGCCGGTCAAGGCCGCCGACGAAGGCGTTGCCCTCGGTGAAGGCCAGGCTGTAGCCGTAGATGGCCCACAGCACGACGATCAGCGAGAACGTGACCATCACCTGCATCAGCACCGACAGCATGTTCTTGCTGCGCACCAGGCCGCCGTAGAACAGCGCCAGGCCGGGCACGGTCATCATGATGACCAGCAGGGTGGAGACCAGCATCCAGGCGTTGTCGCCCTTGTTGGCCACCGGAGCGGGCGCCGCCGAAGCGGCAGCAGCGGGGGCCGCAGCCGCCGGTGCGGCAGCGGCCGAAGCCGCCTCGGCCACGGGGGCGGCGGCGGCCGAGGCCATGGCCGCCGGCGCCGAAGCGGCGGCGTCCTGGGCCAGCACGGCACCCGAGAAGCCGAGCACCGCCAGGCCCAGGGCCAGTGAAGCAATGAGTTTCTTCATGATGGGGTTGTCTCTTGTCGTGGGGCTCAGAGCGCGTCCTTGCCGGTCTCGCCGGTGCGGATGCGCAGCACCTGCTCCAGCGTCGTGACGAAGATCTTCCCGTCGCCGATCTTGCCGGTGCGGGCCGAGGCCTCGATGGCCTCGATCACGCGGTCGACGATGCCGTCGTCCACCGCCGCCTCGATCTTCACCTTGGGCAGGAAGTCGACCACGTACTCGGCGCCGCGGTACAGCTCGGTGTGGCCCTTCTGGCGACCGAAACCCTTCACCTCGGTCACCGTGATGCCCTGCACGCCGATGGCGCTCAGGGCTTCTCGCACTTCGTCCAGCTTGAACGGCTTGACGATGGCAGTCACCATCTTCATGGTTGTCTCCAGTGGGTCAGAAGTTGTACTTGACGCCCAGCACCAGCTTGGTGGTGCCGAGCTTCTTGCCGCCCACCGGCGAGACATAGAAGCTCTTGTCCGCATCGGTGCCGATGATCGCGACGCTGGGCACCAGGCCCTTGAAGTCCTTGGACAGCGTCAGCGAGTAGTCGGTGTAGGTGGCGGGGTCGCCGAAGGGGCCCTTGATCTTTTGGTAGCCGATGTGCGGTGCGAGCATCCAGCCGTCGGTCACCTCGAAGCTGGCCGAGGCGTCGAGGTAGAAGCTGTTCTTGCTGTCGGGGTTGCCGAAGGTGTCGGTCACCGCGTGCGAGTACTTCACGGTGGCCGGGCCGAAGGTGATGGCACCGTAGATCTCGGTGGTGTCGGCCTTCGCGCCGGTGATGGGCTTGAGCTTGTTGCTCGGGTAGATGTAGGTCAGCACCCCAACGTCGTAGCTCAGGTCCTTGGCGATCTCGCCCTTGTAGCCACCGTAGACGTCGATCTCGACATTGCTGTCGCCGCCGACATCCTTGATCCACTTGATCGTCGAGGCCCAGGTGCCGAGGTAGAAGCCGCCATTGGTGTAATCGGCGCCGCCCTGCAGGGCCGGCTTCAGGCGGGTCTGGGAGATGCCGCGGTAGCGGTACTCGGACACCGCGCCGACATTGAAGGCCAGGTCGGCGAACGAGACGGTCGGAACGGCACCGGCAGCCAGGGCAACCGAGAGGGCGAGCAGCGATTTCTTCATGGGGCGGGGCTCCAGGGTGGGGTTTGCAGTAGGAAAGGTCCGGCAGGGTTCTGCAGCTTCCATGCCACCTCGATCCCCTCGACGGCATCGCCCCAAGCCGGTGAACACGACCCGACATGCGGCATCCGGGTGCACCGCATTGGCGCTTTCGCAGAAAAAGCACCGCTTCGGTGCGCTTTGGGCGCTCGGCGGCGCGCGCGCACAATGCGCGGCCAGGGAGAGAACAAGACGATGACGCTCGCGGTGATCAACAGCCGTGCGCTCGACGGGCTGGCCGCGCCCGCGGTGCAGGTGGAAGTGCACCTGGCCAACGGCCTGCCCAGCTTCACGCTGGTGGGCCTGGCCGACACCGAGGTGAAGGAAGCGCGCGAACGGGTGCGCGCGGCGCTCACGACCTCGGGCTTCAGCTTCCCGCACAACAAGCGGGTGACGGTGAACCTGGCGCCGGCCGACCTGCCCAAGGAATCAGGCCGCTTCGACCTGCCGATCGCGCTGGGCATCCTGGCCGCGGACGGCCAGCTCGACGCCGACCGGCTGGCGCGCCATGAATTCGCCGGCGAGCTCTCGCTGGCCGGCGAGCTGCGCCCGGTGCGCGGAGCGCTGGCCCTGGCGCTGGGCCTGCAGCGCGCGGGCCAGGAACGGGCGCTGGTGCTACCACTGGCCAGCGCCGCCGAGGCCGCCCGCGCCACCACCGTCGTGGTGCATGGCGCACGCCACCTGCTGGATGTGGTGCGTGCCATGCAGCCCGGCGACACGGCCGAGCCCCTGCCCCGCAGCCTGCCGCCGCCGCCCGAACCCGGCGCCGGCGGCCCCGACCTGGCCGAGGTGCGTGGCCAGGCCGCCGCCAAGCGCGCGCTGGAAGTGGCCGCAGCCGGCGGCCACAGCCTGCTGATGGTGGGACCGCCGGGCACCGGCAAGTCGATGCTGGCGCAGCGCCTGCCCGCGCTGCTGCCGCCAATGGACGAGGCCGAGGCCCTGGCCAGCGCCGCGCTGCAGGGCCTGGCGCCCGGCGGCTTCGACCCCGCGCGCTGGGGCCGGCGCCCGGTGCGCGCCCCACACCACTCGGCCAGCGCGGTGGCCCTGGTCGGCGGCGGCACGCCGCCGCGGCCCGGCGAGATTTCGCTCGCGCATGGCGGCGTGCTGTTCCTGGACGAGCTGCCCGAATTCCCGCGCGCGGCGCTGGAGGCCTTGCGCGAGCCGCTGGAAAGCGCCCACATCACGATCTCCCGCGCGGCCCGCCAGGCCAGCTTTCCGGCCGCGTTCCAGCTCGTGGCGGCCATGAACCCCTGCCCCTGTGGCTACCTGGGCGCACCGGCGGCCAGCGGCCGCAGCTGCCGCTGCACGGCCGAGCAGGTTGCGCGTTATCAAGGCAAGCTGTCGGGCCCGCTGCTCGACCGCATCGACCTGCAGGTGGAGGTTTCAGCGGTGCCCGCGGCCGAGATGCTGGCCCAGCCCCAGGGCGAGCCCTCGGGGGTGGTGGCCGCGCGCGTGGCGGCCGCGCGCGGGCGCCAGGTGGCGCGCCAGGGTTGTGCCAACGCAGCGCTCGGCGCGGCCCAGCTCGATGCGCTGTGCCCGCTGGACGAAGCCGCGGCGCGCTTCCTGCAGCAGGCGGCGCAGCGCCTGGGCTGGTCCGGCCGCGCGCTGCACCGGGTGCTGAAGGTGGCGCGCACGGTGGCCGATCTGGACGGTGCCCACACGCTGGGCGTGCCGCACGTGGCCGAGGCGCTGCAGTTCCGCCGCGCGCTGCCGGGCTGACACCGCGCTCAGTGCGCGCAGATCACGGCCGGACGCGACACCAGCAGCATGTCGGTGGCCGAAGGCTCCGCCGCCGTGGCCAGCAATTCATAGCTGCCGGCCGCGATGGGCCGGTAGGCCGGCTTGGTGTCCAGCGTCAGCGCCACCTCGCCGGGCGGGCTGATGCGCACGCCGGACAAGGCGTTGGGCCAGTTCCACGCCGGCACCAGCGCCTTCCAGTGCCATTGGTTCGGCGAGTCGTCGCGGCCGTAGGTCCACAGGGCGTCGTCGCTGGCGCGCAGCAGGCCGAGGTAGATCCCGACGTGCTGGCTGTCGTGGCCGTTGTTGCCCAGGATGTACGACACCCGGATCTCCTTGTTCGTGCCCACGCAGCCGCCGCCGGCCTGCCCGAGCCAGGTGGCGGGCGTCAACGCGAAATAGGGTCCGAAGTAGATCGTGTAGTCGGCCCGCGCACAGGCGCCCTGGCGGTCGCAGATGCCGAAGGCCACCGGCCACTTGCCGTTCCACTGGATGTTGAAGTAGTTGAACTCGGTCATCAGGAACTGCGGATCGGGGCGCAGGTAGTAGGTCGCCCCGGTGGCGGTGCTGACCTGGCGCTGCCGGCTCGGATGCCGCGCCACGGTTTCGAGGAAGTGGCGCGTCTTGTCCACGCCAGCCACCCACACGTGGAAGCTGCCGAGGTCGATGTCGCCGATGCCGTCGGGGTCGTTCACCTGCAGCGCGAACTCATGCCCCTGTGTCATCAGCTCCTGGAAAGCCGGCGCCGCGGCCGGGTCCGGCGACAGCGCGATCGTGGGCGGCCGGTTCACCGGCGTGACCGGCCCGCACTTGGCATCCACCAGGGCCTGGGCCTGGGCGAGCAGGCTCAGGTACAGGCTGACGGCGCTGCCGGAGGCCATGGGCTGGCTGCTGTCGGCATAGCCCGCGACGAGGATCACGCTGCTGCGGTGGAGCGCGTCGAGGTAGAGGTCCGTGACACTGCCCTGGCGCAGCGTGCTGCTGACGATGGCCACCTGACCCGCCTGCTCGTGCACGGGGGGCAGCACGATGTGGGCCCGGCGGTGGGCGTAGTAGGCCGATGCGTTGGCCGCACTGGTGAACGAGTAGACCGTGATGGCGGTGTTGTTCGCCAGCGTGCGGGCACCGCTGGGCTGCGGCGTCGCGGCGATGGTGGTGGCAAGCCCGCCACCCGGCGGGCCACCGGGCGGCGCGCCAGGTGAATTGACCGTGATGACGCTCGGGTACAGCGCCGCGGCGAAGTCCGACGCCTGCCAGGTGGTGATCTGCCCGCACTCGGCCGCGTGCAGCGCCGCTGGCGCCATGCACAGGCAGGCCAGCCACGGCAACAGCAAGGCCCACCGCGGCAGGCGTTGCAGCATGGATGGCAGGGGCATGGCCCACTCCTGAGCGGCGGCCACGCGCGCTGCGATCACACCCGCGCACGGCCCGCATCAGGCACGATACGCGCGCCGCGGCGCGCGCCGTTGATGTGCCACAAGGCGCCAGGCACCCGGCGCGGCGAGCACGGCCACCGGCCCTGCCGGGCCGGCCTTGCCCGCGCCCGGGGCCGGCCCTCAGGCCATGAAGCCCAGGTTGCGGTTCGAGAAGTTGCCGAGGTTCGGGAAGATGTCCAGCAACTGCGTGTTGCTCAGGCCGAACCAGGTGCCCAGCGTGGCGCCCAACTGGTCCACCGACGTGGTGGGCAGCAGGGCGCCGTTGCCCAGCTGGTCGGGGCTGCTGTCGAAGTTGTTGTTGTTGGCGTTCTTCGCGCCCAGTGTCGGCACGTTGCCGTACACCGCGCCGCCCCGCACGGCGCCGCCCATCACGAAATGGTGAGCCCCCCAGCCGTGGTCGGTGCCGTCGCCATTGCTGGTGAAGGTGCGGCCGAAGTCGCTGCCGGTGAACAGCGTGACCTGGTTGCGCAGCCCCAGGCCGCCCAGCGTGGCATCGAAGTAGGCCATTGCGTGGCTCAGCCGTGCCAGCAGGTCGGCCTGGCCGCGGTTCTGCGCATCGTGGGTGTCGAAACCGCCCAGGTTCACGAAGAACACCTGCCGGCGCGCGCCCAGCGTGCTGCGGCCGGCGTCGATCATGCGGGCCACCGTCTGCAGCTGCACGGCCAGCGCGTTGGGCGCGGTGGCGCCGGTCAGCGGGTTCGGGTAGCGCAGCAGCGGGTCGTTGTCGCTGTTGTAGGTGCCGGTGGCCACCGGCGTGCCGAAGGGCGCGCTGCCGGCCGGCTTCAGCGCGTTGCGCAGCAGCACCTCGGCATCGATGGAGCGGCGCGTCACCGACACCAGGTCGGCCTCCAGCACATGGGCACTGCGCGTGGTGGCCACGACACGCTGCATCGCCTGCGCCACCGCCTGCGAGCCGTAGATGCGGCCGTTGCTGTCGGCCCCCATGCGGATGGCACCGCTGGCGCTGACCTGGTACTGGCGGGTCGACTCGCCGGCCAGCCACACGGCGTTGCCGGCGGCCGAGATCGAGGTGAACACCGGCAGGCCGTTGTTGGCGGCCAGCAGGTCGCCCATGCGGCCGCCCCAGCCCACGGTGGCCCCCTCGGGGCCCAGCGCCTGCCAGGTGTTGGTCTGGTCGTTGTGCGAGTAGAGGTTCGCCGGCTTCGGGTGCAGCGAGGAGCCGTACTGCGCCTTCGTCGTGGGCATCACCAGCGGGCCGATGTTGGGCAGCACGGCCAGCCGGCGGTCGGTGTTGAACAGGGTCTGCAGCCCGCTCATCACCGGGTGCAGCGCCAGCGTGCGCCCGCCGGCCAGCGGCGTGACGGGCGACAGCGGCAGCACGCCGCCCAGTCGGGCCGGTGAGCCCGCTGCGGCCGCCGGATTGGGCGCGGTGCCCGGCGCCATCAGCGCAATCGGGTCAGGCGCCTGGTTGCGCACGGTCTGGTAGTTGGTCCAGGAGGCCGCGTCCGTGGGCAGCACCATGTTGTAGGCGTCGTTGCCGCCAAACAGGAACAGGCACACCAGCGCCTTGTAGTCGCCGGCGCTCTGGGCCGCCGCCGTGCCCAGCGCGGCGAGGTTCAGCGCCAGCGGCGCACCGGCCGCATAGCCTGAGAACGCCGCGGCGCGGGCCAGCCACTGGCGGCGGGAGGCATCGATTTTCGTCATGTCGTGGGTCTCCCTGCCGCTCACTTCTGGATCTGGAATTCGGGCGACACCGCGGTGAGGAACACCGCCGCATTGACCCGGTTGCGCCGCGCATTGGCCACCTGCGTTGCATTGGTGGACGTGGGCGTGGGCACGGTGATGGCCGTGACCGCGGTGACCACTTCGGTGCGCAGCGCGGCGGGCATGGGCGCCCCCATCAACTTGAGTGCCACCTGGTCCACCAAGGCACCGGGCTGGTCGGCCAGCGCCAGCTCGGGCGCGAAGTTGGGCTGCACGTCAGCACGACCAAAGGTGCTGCTGTAGCTGCCGAGGCCGGAGCTGATGGCATTGCGGGTGTAGTTCACATAGCCCGCAGCGCTGGTCTCGTGCATCAGCTGCATCTCGGGAACCGCCAGGCCCAACTGTGCGGCCTGCGTGCCAGGCGGCACGTAACCGGGCCGATAGAAGTTGAACACCGAAGGCGCCTTCAGCGGCACCTGTCCCAGCGCGGTGCCGGGGTTGCTGGTGTCACCAAGGCGGAACAGACCGGAATCCGAGCGGTAGTCGAAGGCCCGCAGCAGCGCCGTGGCCCGCAGCACCGGCTCGCGCAGCTTGCCAGCGGTGTTGCCGGTGGGCACGTTGCGGGCTTCGGGGTGCAGCAGGATGGCGCGGATCACCGCCTTCATGTCGCCGCGCACGCCGGACCCGTTGTTGTCGAACGCCGAGGCCACCGCCCGCACATAGGCGGGGCTCGGGTTGCTGGTGACCAGGCGCTGGATCAGTTGGCGGCCGATGAAGGGCCCCACGTTGGCATGCTGGAACAAGGTGTCCAGCGCCACCTTCAGGCTCGCGGCCGGGTCGGCCACGGTCTGTGCCGGAATGGTCCGGCCGAGGAACTGCTTCTCCTCGGTGCTGTGGAAGGCCGGGTAGCCCACCATCAGCTTGATGGCGCGATCCGGGTCGCTGCGGCCCTGGTAGCTGCCGTTGTAGAAGCAGCCCGACTGCGGCGCATCCGGGCAGGCCCAGCTCCAGCCGGTGAACACCTTGGCCAGGCCGGCGATATCAGCCTGGGTGTAGGTGGGGTTGGGCGTCCCGTCACGCTGGATGTGGGGCAGGCCGGCCGAATCGAGGTGGACCTGGCCGATCGTGAACAGCTGCATCACCTCGCGCGCAAAGTTCTCGTCCGGCACGCGGCCGGTCTTGGGATCGGCCTTCTGGTTGCGCAGGTGCGACAGGTACAAACCCATCATCGGATGACGCGCCACGCCTTCGAGCAGGTTGCGGAAGTTGCCGAAGGCCCGCTCGGCCAGCATGTCGTGCCAGGACGCCACGCCGCGCGGGTAGCTGGACAGCGCGCTGTCGAACGAGATGACGAAGATCTGCGACAGCGCGTAGGCCACACGCTGGCGCAACTGGTCGTCGCCGGCCAGGGCCTGCTGCCACAGGGCGTTGTAGACATCGGTGGTGTTGGCACCGCTGTTGGGATCCAGCGCCTTGGCCGCCGCGTCGGCCGCCTCCCAGCGGGCGCGCGTGCTCACCGGGGTGGTCACCGCAAGTTGCTGCTCGATCCAGGCGGCCGGGCCGCCAGCGGCCTGCACCTGGTCCACCGCGGCCTGGCTGGCACCGAACGCGGCCTGGTTGAGCAGGCGGTGCGCGTTGGTGTAGGCCGGCAGGGCCGACGGTGTGGTGGGCAGCGCCAGCGCCCTGCGTTGAGTCGATTGCAGCGAGGTGTTGTCGTCGGCCGCGGTGTCACCGCCGCCGCAGCCCTGCAACACCAGCAAGGCGCCCAGGCCGACGCTGCTCAGCGTCGCCCGCCATCTCCCTTTTGCGGCCATTCCGCCCCCCGTTCAAGTCACGATGTGCGTGCATTGTTGGCGGCGGCGGGCGGCAAGAAATGCCAAATCGTTCACACTTGAACCAGCGCTTACGGCTGGTAGCGCGGCTTACAGCAAGGCGGCCAATGCGCGCGCGGCGGCCTCGGCATCCCGGCCCTCGGCCGCGGCCCAGGCCTGCAACTGGTCGGCCCCGATGCGGCCCACGTTGAAATAGGTGGCCTCGGGGTGCGCCAGGTAGAAGCCGCTGACGCTGGCCGCCGGCGTCATGGCCAGGCTCTCGGTCAGGCCCATGCCGATGTCGGCGGCGCCGAGCACCTCGAACATCGCCCGCTTCACACCATGGTCGGGGCAGGCCGGATAACCCGGCGCCGGGCGGATGCCGCGGTACTGCTCGGCGATCAGCGCCTCGGTGGACAGCGCCTCGTCGGCCGCGTAGCCCCAGAAGTCGGTGCGCACCCGCTGGTGCAGGCGTTCGGCAAAGGCCTCGGCCAGGCGGTCGGCCAGGGCCTTGAGCATGATGGCCGAGTAGTCGTCGTGCTCGGCCTCGAACTGCGCCACCTTCTTGTCCGCGCCCAGGCCGGCGGTCACCGCGAACAGGCCGATGTGGTCGGGCTGCGTGCCCTTGGGGGCGATGAAATCGGCCAGGCAGCGGTTGGGGCGCCGGATCTTCCGGCCGTCGGGCCCGTCGACCACCGGCCGCTCGGTCTGCATGCGCAGCGGCCGCCAGCGCAGCAGCACGCGCTGGCGCGATTCATCGGCATAGACCTCGATCGTATCGTCGTCCACCGTGTTGGCCGGCAGCAGCGCGATCACGCCATTGGCCTGCAGCCAGCGGCCCTCGATCACGCGCTGCAGCAGGCGCTTGCCGTCGCTGTACACGCGTTGTGCCTCGGCGCCGACGATCTCGTCGCGCAGGATCTCCGGGAAGCGGCCGGCCAGGTCCCAGGTCTGGAAGAACGGGCCCCAGTCGATGCAGCCGGCCAGCTCGGCCAGGTCGTAGTTGCGGAAGAGGCGCCGGCCGATGAACTTCGGGCTCGGCGGCGGGCTGCCGGACCAGTCGATCGGTGTCTTGTTCGCGCGCGCCTCGGCCCAGCTCACCAGTGGCGTGGCCTTCTTGCTGGCGTGCAGCTGGCGCACGCGTTCATAGTCGGCCTCCAGCTCGGCGATGAAGCGCGCCGCGCGTTCGTCGGACAGCAGGTCCGCGCACACGCCCACCGAACGCGAGGCATCGGGCACGTAGACCACCGGCCCCTCGTAGTGCGGCGCGATCTTCACCGCGGTGTGCACCCGGCTGCAGGTGGCCCCGCCGATCAGCAGCGGGATCTTCTTGACCCGGAACCAATCGTCGCGCTGCATCTCGGCGGCCACGTGCTGCATCTCTTCCAGGCTGGGGGTGATCAGGCCCGAGAGGCCGACGATGTCCGCCCCCTCGACGCGTGCCTTGGCCAGGATGTCCTGGCAGGGCACCATCACGCCCATGTTGATGACCTCGAAGTTGTTGCACTGGAGCACGACGGTGACGATGTTCTTGCCGATGTCGTGCACGTCGCCCTTCACGGTGGCGATGACGATGCGGCCCTTGGGCTTGACGTCGCCGCCCGCCGCCTCGAGCCGGCGCTTTTCTTCCTCGATGTAGGGCACCAGGTGGGCCACCGCCTGCTTCATCACGCGGGCGCTCTTCACCACCTGGGGCAGGAACATCTTGCCGGCGCCGAACAGGTCGCCCACGGTGTTCATGCCGCTCATCAGCGGGCCTTCGATCACGTGCAGCGGGCGGCCGCCGGCGGCGCTGATCTTCTGCCAGCATTCCTCGGTGTCGGCGACGATGAAATCAGTGATGCCGTGCACCAGCGCATGCGCCAGCCGCTCTTCCACCGCGTGGGCACGCCAGGCCAGGCGCGTGCTGTCGTCCTTGGCGGCGCCCTTGACCGCATCGGCGATCTCCAGCAGCCGCTCGGTGGCATCGGCCCGGCGGTTGAGCACCACGTCCTCGACCCGCTCGCGCAGGTCGGGGTCGAGGTCGTCGTACACGCCCACCATGCCGGCATTGACGATGCCCATGTCCATGCCCGCTCTGATGGCGTGGTAGAGGAACACGGTGTGGATGGCCTCGCGCACCGGCTCGTTGCCGCGGAAGCTGAAGCTCACGTTGCTGACGCCACCCGACACCTTGGCGCCCGGCAGGTTGGCCTTGATCCAGCGCGTGGCCTCGATGAAATCGACCGCGTAGTTCGCGTGTTCCTCGATGCCGGTGGCGATGGCGAAGATGTTGGGGTCGAAGATGATGTCCTCGGCCGGGAAGCCCACGTCTTCCACCAGGATGCGGTAGGCGCGCGCGCAGATCTGCGTCTTGCGCTCGAAGGTGTCGGCCTGGCCCTGTTCGTCGAAGGCCATCACCACGGTGGCGGCGCCATAGCGGCGCAGCAGCGTGGCCTGGCGGCGGAACTCGGCCTCGCCTTCCTTCAGCGAGATGGAGTTGACGATGCCCTTGCCCTGCAGGCACCGCAGGCCAGCCTCGATGACCTCCCACTTCGAGGAATCCACCATGATCGGCACGCGCGCGATCTCGGGTTCGCTGGCCACCAGCTGCAGGAAGCGCACCATCGCGGCCTTGCTGTCCAGCATGGCCTCGTCCATGTTGATGTCGATGATCTGCGCGCCGTTCTCGACCTGCTGGCGCGCGACCGACAGCGCGTCCTCGAAGCGGCCCTCGAGCACCATGCGGGCGAAGGCCTTGGAGCCGGTGACGTTGGTGCGCTCGCCGATGTTGACGAACAACGAGCCCGCGCCGATGGTGACGGGCTCGAGCCCGGCCAGGCGCATGGGCGCAACGGGAGTGTTGGTGGTGGATTCAGTGCTCACGACGGGATCACCCTGGGCTGTGGAAAGCGAGGGTGAGCGCCGTTGCTGTGGCCGACGGACCGGTAAGCCCGACGGCGCCCCGAGCCTGGCGGCGTATGGTGACGCCGTTGCAACGCTCCTCGGGAGAGTGCGGGATTCTACTGGGGCCGGTTCACCGATGCACACCGACCTTACACGCCCAGGGCCCTGCGACCCCCCAGGTCGGCGGGGCCGGCGCCTGTGCGGGCCCCGCCGTGCGCGGTGTAATCGCGCCATGAGACCGCTGCTGTTGTTGGGTGCGGCGCTGCTGCTGGCCGGCTGCGCAGGCGCCCCCAGGACCCCGGCCCAGGCGCCGGGCAGCGCTGCCGCGCCGGCGGCACAGGCCGGGCCGGGCCAGGCGCCACATGCGCGAGGCGAGCCCCGCGCGGCAGCCCCGGCCGCCAGCGCCCCGGGGCCCCGACCCCAACCCCTGGCGGGCGAACAGCGCTGGCTGAGCCAGCTGTTCGAGGGCACGCCGGTGCGCATCGATGTCGAGCCCGATGGCGCGGCGCTGCTGTTGCGGGTGCCGATGGCCCATTCCTTCGAGACCGATTCGCCGCAGCCCAAACCGGCGCTGGCCGCGGTGCTGGACAAGCTGAGCCAGAGCCTGAAGCGCCAGCCCGCAAGCAAGCTGCAGATCGGTGCGCCCGGCCCGGCCGCACGGGCCCTGGCGGCGCGCCGGCACCTGCTGTCACGCGGCGTGGCGGCGCACCGGGTCGAGGCGGCCAGCGCCGCCGGGGGTGATGGCGTGGTGCTGCGCCTGAGCCTGACCCCGGTGGCCGCGGCCCGCATCGGCGAGGCCGGGGTGCCGATGTCGGCGCGGCCCGTGCAGAGCCACTGACCCGGCGGCCTCGCCGGGCGATCTGGCAGGCTCATAAGGCAACCTCACGGCTCATGAGGGCCGTCGAAGCACTGCGGCGCAGGGTTGTCCACGGCGGGGGGCGGTCGGCGCTTGCGACGAACCGACCGACCGCCGCGGTGGGCAACCCGTGTTCGACGCGACGCGTT